>NZ_CP038437.2:0-611908 GCF_008329985.2 Halomonas binhaiensis | reverse complement strand
AGCTGGAGGTCAATCCGCGCGCACGTCCTTGCTGGCTATCGGTGTCATAGTCTTTGTAATCGACCCCCACGACAAACTCGTTGGCGTTGCCGAAAGCATCAAAGGCCTGGGTATAACTGGCATCCAGTGACAACGCCTGATCATCGACGACACTACCGAATCCGGCAACACCAAGCCGACCTTCCTCATCCAGGGCACTGCCACCGAAGGCATAGTTCATATCAGCATCACGGTCACTGTAGCGTGCTGCAAGGCGCCCATAGCCACCATTGGTGAAGCGATGCGTCAGCTCGGTAATGACGTCATACGACTCGCTGTCGAAGTTGTTCCAGTCAGCACCATAGAAATCCTCACGATGGCCGTAGAGCAGATTGCCGTTACTGTCGAGCGGCTGCCCATTGTTGACGACAATATCCCGGGCATTATGGATGAACCCGAGCGACAGCTCGGTAGCGTCGGTGAGGTCGATGTCCAGTGCCGCATAGAGGTCGGTCTGTTCATTTTCGTTGTCATCGACCCACTCCGGCTGCTGGGTCTGCTCGGCGACCAGTCGGCCGCGTATACGTCCCTGGCTATCGAGAGGACCGGAAACATCGATCCCTGCGCGATAATCATGTTCAGTACCAACACTACCGGTCAACTCACCCTGAAAACTGTCCGTGGGACGCTTGCGGACTAAGTTGACGATACCACCCATCTCACTGGTGCTGTTGAACAGCCCCGAAGGGCCACGCATGATCTCGACTCGATCAAAGGCCGCCAGCGAGGGCAAGGTGCCATTGATACTGGCCATCGGTGCTGGCAAGCCATCAATGCTGTAGGCATCGTACTCGTAGCCGCGAGCGAAAATAGATGAACGTCCACTGTCGTTGCTAAGCGTGCGCACACCTGGCGTATGGCGAGCCAACTGATCAAGAGTGCTGAAATTCTGGTCCTTGATGGCCTCATGAGTCACCACACTGACCGACTGCGGAATATCCCGCAGCGCCGCCGGCACCTTGGTACCTACCGTCACCGCATCGACGGAATAGCCCCCCGTCGCCTCGCTAGACAGCATGTCATAAAGCCGCACTCCGACGACGCGCTCGGTACCAAGATCCACCTCGGCTGTCACACCATCCTGAGCCGACACTCCTGTCGACAGCGTCAGTACACTTCCAGCGCACAGCGATTGAAGTACCCGCCCCTTGTTCTGCTTCATGATTCCCTTTGCCCGCCAATAAGCTTAATGATAACGAGTTGCATTTCTTATTCATGATGGGCATTGTTACATCCTGCAACCGGCATTACCTTTGCCCGGCTACCAGTCATATTTGCGGACACGGCAGAAATGCCGATCCTGCTCAATCAGGACATGCAAAAGTGGGAGTCTTCAACAGCTCGCCTCTGGTGGGCCTCAGTGACATTCGTTCACTGGCCAGTGTACTTACCCAGAATCATCGATGCTCCACCACCATGCAGCCTCTCGGCCAGGCTCCACTATTGGGTCACATGTACCAGCATGAGGTACAACCGGGGCTTTTCCTGCGCATCAATCGCATACGTGATCGTGTCGGCCTACATAGCGAAGCCCTGCTGTCACCAGGCCTGAAAGTAGCGATGGTATGGAAGGGAGAGGCTCGCATCAGCCTGGCGGGGCAGTCCTTGATGCTTGGCCAGAACAGCCGCTTCAAGGCCATGGTTGCAGCCCTGGATCATCCTGCAGTCTTTCAGCGCCAGGGCATCAAGGGTGGCATCGAATACAGCGTGGTACTGACCGCAACTCCAGCCTGGCTATTGCGCCGCCTCGGCCACAGCTCGGCACTCGGGCTCTTCGGTGCTCCGCTAGGCCAGCAATTTCCTGATCTGCCGATCAGGATAGAGTACTGGCAGCCCTCTCAGAACCTTGTCCATAAACTCGAGTCCCTGGATATCTCATCCACAGCCACTTCTCTGCGACTGCTTGATCTCGAGGCTGTGGCGCTCAACCTGATCAGTGAATCACTCGCCGCCATCGACTCCCCTGTCACCCACACCAGTTTCCCCTCACAAGACTGGACACAGAGACTGGAAGTCTTGATCAACAGTGGAGAAGCCGGCCAGTTGAGCCAATCACAACTCGCCCAGCGCCTCGGCATGAGCTTGCGTCAGCTACAGCGCCGATATCATCGAGAATTCGGCGCTCCACTGGGAGAGCATCTGCGACAAAGAAGGCTCCGACGTGCCTATGACGCCCTCACCCACGAGTCCATCAGTATCGAAAGCGCCGCCGCCATTGCCGGCTATAACAGCGCTGCAAACTTTGCCACCGCCTTTCGCAAGGCCTACGGCATGACCCCTAGCGCCTGTCGAAAGCAGGGGAAGATGTGAGCTACGAGCTTCGAGCTTCGAGCTTCGAGCTTCGAGCTTCGAGCAGCATGGTGACACCACTGAGTACAGTGCCAACCTCCAGAAACGCAACAACCCCAGCCACCGCTGATGACTGGGGTTGCTCTGAATATTGCGGGCTTGAGCGGCCTGGTGCCACAGCACGGCTCGCTGCCCGAGCGCAGCGTGCTCGTCGCTCGTCGCCTGCCTCAGAATGTGAAAAACCCCGACCATCTTTTGATGATCGGGGCTTCTCGAATAAATGCCTGACGATGACCTACTCTCACATGGGGAGACCCCACACTACCATCGGCGCTGAGCGGTTTCACTGCTGAGTTCGGCAAGGGATCAGGTGGTTCCCACTCGCTATGGTCGTCAGGCGAAAAAGGCAATGCATATCATGCTGATCGACACGTTCCAACGTATCCGTCAATTGTTCGTCGTGATGTCATCGACCAAAAACCCCTTGGGTGTTATATGGTCAAGCCTCACGGACCATTAGTACCGGTTAGCTCAACGCCTCGCAGCGCTTCCACACCCGGCCTATCAACCAGCTGGTCTTGCTGGGTCCTTTAGGAGGCTCAAGGCCTCAGGGAGATCTCATCTTGAAGGGGGCTTCCCGCTTAGATGCTTTCAGCGGTTATCCCGTCCGTACATAGCTACCCGGCGATGCCACTGGCGTGACAACCGGAACACCAGAGGTACGTCCACTCCGGTCCTCTCGTACTAGGAGCAGCACTTCTCAAATCTCCAACGCCCACGGCAGATAGGGACCGAACTGTCTCACGACGTTCTAAACCCAGCTCGCGTACCACTTTAAATGGCGAACAGCCATACCCTTGGGACCGACTTCAGCCCCAGGATGTGATGAGCCGACATCGAGGTGCCAAACACCGCCGTCGATGTGAACTCTTGGGCGGTATCAGCCTGTTATCCCCGGAGTACCTTTTATCCGTTGAGCGATGGCCCTTCCATACAGAACCACCGGATCACTAGAACCTACTTTCGTACCTGCTCGACGTGTCTGTCTCGCAGTTAAGCACCCTTATGCTCTTGCACTCAATGCACGATTTCCAACCGTGCTGAGGGTACCTTCGTGCTCCTCCGTTACTCTTTGGGAGGAGACCGCCCCAGTCAAACTACCCACCACACACGGTCCTCGAACCGGATAACGGTCCTGAGTTAGAACGCCAATGATGCCAGGCTGGTATTTCAGGTTGGCTCCACTCGATCTGGCGACCGAGTTTCAAAGCCTCCCAGCTATCCTACACAAGCAACATCAGCGTCCAGTGTGAAGCTGTAGTAAAGGTTCACGGGTCTTTCCGTCTAGCCGCGGGTACACAGCATCTTCACTGCGATTTCAATTTCACTGAGTCTCGGGTGGAGACAGCGTGGCCATCATTACGCCATTCGTGCAGGTCGGAACTTACCCGACAAGGAATTTCGCTACCTTAGGACCGTTATAGTTACGGCCGCCGTTTACCGGGGCTTCAATCAGGAGCTTCGCGTGAGCTAACACCATCATTTAACCTTCCGGCACCGGGCAGGCGTCACACCCTATACGTCCTCTTACGAGTTTGCAGAGTGCTGTGTTTTAATAAACAGTTGCAGCCACCTGGTATCTTCGACCGCTTCGGGCTCGAGGAGCAAGTCCTGTCACCCTGATGCGGCGTGCCTTCTCCCGAAGTTACGGCACCATTTTGCCTAGTTCCTTCACCCGAGTTCTCTCAAGCGCCTTGGTATTCTCTACCTGACCACCTGTGTCGGTTTGGGGTACGGTCCCACTGTATCTGAAGCTTAGAGGCTTTTCCTGGAAGCGTGGCATCGATGACTTCCTGACCGTAGTCAGTTCGTCTCGTCTCTCGGCCTTAGGGATCCGGATTTGCCAAAATCCCCAGCCTACTGACTTTCACCAGGACAACCAACGCCTGGCTCACCTAGCCTTCTCCGTCCCCCCATCGCAATACAGTGAGGTACGGGAATATTAACCCGTTTCCCATCGACTACGCCTTTCGGCCTCGCCTTAGGGGCCGACTCACTCTGCTCCGATTAGCGTCGAACAGAAACCCTTGGTCTTCCGGCGGGGGAGTTTTTCACTCCCCTTGTCGTTACTCATGTCAGCATTCGCACTCGTGATACCTCCAGCAGACTTCTCAATCCACCTTCATCGGCTTACACGACGCTCCTCTACCGCTCGTCATTCGACGAACCCGTAGCTTCGGTACCTGGTTTAGCCCCGTTACATCTTCCGCGCAGGCCGACTCGACTAGTGAGCTATTACGCTTTCTTTAAAGGATGGCTGCTTCTAAGCCAACCTCCTAGCTGTCTAAGCCTTCCCACATCGTTTCCCACTTAACCAGGATTTCGGGACCTTAGCTGACGGTCTGGGTTGTTTCCCTTTTCACGACGGACGTTAGCACCCGCCGTGTGTCTCCCACGCTTGCACTCACCGGTATTCGGAGTTTGCCTCGGGTTGGTAAGTCGGGATGACCCCCTAGCCGAAACAGTGCTCTACCCCCGGCGGTGATACGTGAGGCGCTACCTAAATAGCTTTCGAGGAGAACCAGCTATCTCCGGGCTTGATTAGCCTTTCACTCCGATCCACAAGTCATCCAAATCTTTTTCAACAGATCCTGGTTCGGTCCTCCAGTTGATGTTACTCAACCTTCAACCTGCTCATGGATAGATCGCCCGGTTTCGGGTCTATTTCCAGCGACTGGTCGCCCAGTTAAGACTCGGTTTCCCTACGCCTCCCCTATACGGTTAAGCTCGCCACTGAAAATAAGTCGCTGACCCATTATACAAAAGGTACGCGGTCACAGAACGAGTCTGCTCCCACTGCTTGTACGCATACGGTTTCAGGATCTATTTCACTCCCTCTCCGGGGTTCTTTTCGCCTTTCCTCACGGTACTGGTTCACTATCGGTCAGTCAGGAGTATTTAGCCTTGGAGGATGGTCCCCCCGTCTTCAGTCAAGGTTTCACGTGCCTCGACCTACTCGATTTCACAACACTCAGGTTTCGGCTACGGGGCTATCACCCACTATGGCCAGACTTCCCAGTCTGTTCGCCTACCAGTTGTGTTGCTTAAGGGCTGGTCCCCGTTCGCTCGCCGCTACTAGGGGAATCTCGGTTGATTTCTTTTCCTCGGGGTACTTAGATGTTTCAGTTCCCCCGGTTCGCCTCTTGTACCTATGTATTCAGTACAAGATACCCAGCTTGTGCTGGGTGGGTTTCCCCATTCAGAAATGTCCGGGTCACAGGTTGTTTGCCACCTCGCCGAACCTTATCGCAGGCTGCCACGTCTTTCATCGCCTCTGACTGCCAAGGCATCCACCGTATGCGCTTCATCGCTTGACCATATAACCCCAAGGGGTCTGTCAATCGATGACGATCACGACAATTGCCGGATACGCTTGAAACGTATCGTTGCTCTTTCTCCGGGAAGAGAAAGAGACTTTGTCAGCATGATATACATTGTTAAAGAGCGTTTAGAGCCATAAGCTCTAAGCTGTAAGCTCCAAGGGGACAGCTTTGTTCAGTGTCACCTCAAGCCTATAGCTTAGGACTTATTATCAGACTGTATGGTAGCGTCTTTTCTTACCGCTAAAGCTTAAGGCTTATTGCGGCAAGATGGTGGAGCCAAGCGGGATCGAACCGCTGACCTCCTGCGTGCAAGGCAGGCGCTCTCCCAGCTGAGCTATGGCCCCATTCTGAGCTTTAAGCAACAAGCCTCAAGCTGAAAGAAAACCTCGCACTGAATAGCTCTTCCATGCCAGGGTTACTTACAGCTTCAAACTGATGGCTTCCAGCTTGAACTTGGTGGGTCTGGGCAGATTTGAACTGCCGACCTCACCCTTATCAGGGGTGCGCTCTAACCAACTGAGCTACAGACCCAAACAGTCATTGCTCTATCTTGATCAGGTAATTCATTGTGAGCACTTACCGACAGTCAGTGACTTGTCGATTAAGGAGGTGATCCAGCCGCAGGTTCCCCTACGGCTACCTTGTTACGACTTCACCCCAGTCATGAACCACACCGTGGTGATCGCTCCCCCGAAGGTTAAGCTAACCACTTCTGGTGCAGTCCACTCCCATGGTGTGACGGGCGGTGTGTACAAGGCCCGGGAACGTATTCACCGTGACATTCTGATTCACGATTACTAGCGATTCCGACTTCACGGAGTCGAGTTGCAGACTCCGATCCGGACTGAGACCGGCTTTTCGGGATTAGCTCCACCTCGCGGCTTCGCAACCCTTTGTACCGGCCATTGTAGCACGTGTGTAGCCCTACCCGTAAGGGCCATGATGACTTGACGTCGTCCCCACCTTCCTCCGGTTTGTCACCGGCAGTCTCCCTAGAGTTCCCTGACCGAATCGCTGGCAAATAGGGACAAGGGTTGCGCTCGTTACGGGACTTAACCCAACATTTCACAACACGAGCTGACGACAGCCATGCAGCACCTGTCTGAGAGTTCCCTGAAGGCACCAATCCATCTCTGGAAAGTTCTCTCGATGTCAAGGGTAGGTAAGGTTCTTCGCGTTGCATCGAATTAAACCACATGCTCCACCGCTTGTGCGGGCCCCCGTCAATTCATTTGAGTTTTAACCTTGCGGCCGTACTCCCCAGGCGGTCGACTTATCGCGTTAACTGCGCCACAAAGCTCTCAAGGAGCCCAACGGCTAGTCGACATCGTTTACGGCGTGGACTACCAGGGTATCTAATCCTGTTTGCTACCCACGCTTTCGCACCTCAGTGTCAGTGTCAGTCCAGAAGGCCGCCTTCGCCACTGGTATTCCTCCCGATCTCTACGCATTTCACCGCTACACCGGGAATTCTACCTTCCTCTCCTGCACTCTAGCCTGACAGTTCCGGATGCCGTTCCCAGGTTGAGCCTGGGCTTTCACAACCGGCTTATCAAGCCACCTACGCGCGCTTTACGCCCAGTAATTCCGATTAACGCTCGCACCTCCGTATTACCGCGGCTGCTGGCACGGAGTTAGCCGGTGCTTCTTCTGTGAGTGATGTCCTTCCTCCAGGGTATTAACCCGAAGGCCTTCTTCCTCACTGAAAGTGCTTTACAACCCGAAGGCCTTCTTCACACACGCGGCATGGCTGGATCAGGCTTTCGCCCATTGTCCAATATTCCCACTGCTGCCTCCGTAGGAGTTCGGGCCGTGTCTCAGTCCCGATGTGGCTGATCATCCTCTCAGACCAGCTACGGATCGTCGCCTTGGTGGGCCTTTACCCCACCAACTAGCTAATCCGACATAGGCTCATCCGATAGCGCAAGGTCCGAAGATCCCCTGCTTTCCCCCGTAGGGCGTATGCGGTATTAGCCTGGGTTTCCCCAGGTTATCCCCCACTATCGGGCAGATTCCTATGCATTACTCACCCGTCCGCCGCTCGACGCCTGGAAGCAAGCTTCCATCGTTTCCGCTCGACTTGCATGTGTTAGGCCTGCCGCCAGCGTTCAATCTGAGCCATGATCAAACTCTTCAGTTAAAAGCTTGATAGTCCATTAAGTGGACCAAACTTGGCTCAAGGTTCAAACGTCTCGTTTGACGAGTCGCTTGCCTTGATATTCAGTGACTTGTCACTAACATATCGGCAAGCGCCCACATGAATTACCTGATCAATTGTTAAAGAGCATCTCGCTGTCTTGTGACTTGATCCGCTTCGCGGATCGCCCTGCGAGGAAGGCGTATTCTACAGACTCAGAAGCTTTCGTCAAGTGCCTTTTTCAAGGTTGATGTTCAGGCCGTAGCCAAACATCCTTCTGATTGCCGCCGCTTTAAAAGAGGCTTCTACTTATAGGGAAAAACCCCGACCATCTTTTGATGATCGGGGCTTCTCGAATAAATGCCTGACGATGACCTACTCTCACATGGGGAGACCCCACACTACCATCGGCGCTGAGCGGTTTCACTGCTGAGTTCGGCAAGGGATCAGGTGGTTCCCACTCGCTATGGTCGTCAGGCGAAAAACGGCAATGCATATCATGCTGACCGACACGTTCCAACGTACCCGTCAATTGTTTGTCGTGATGTCATCGACCAAAACCCCTTGGGTGTTATATGGTCAAGCCTCACGGACCATTAGTACCGGTTAGCTCAACGCCTCGCAGCGCTTCCACACCCGGCCTATCAACCAGCTGGTCTTGCTGGGTCCTTTAGGAGGCTCAAGGCCTCAGGGAGATCTCATCTTGAAGGGGGCTTCCCGCTTAGATGCTTTCAGCGGTTATCCCGTCCGTACATAGCTACCCGGCGATGCCACTGGCGTGACAACCGGAACACCAGAGGTACGTCCACTCCGGTCCTCTCGTACTAGGAGCAGCACTTCTCAAATCTCCAACGCCCACGGCAGATAGGGACCGAACTGTCTCACGACGTTCTAAACCCAGCTCGCGTACCACTTTAAATGGCGAACAGCCATACCCTTGGGACCGACTTCAGCCCCAGGATGTGATGAGCCGACATCGAGGTGCCAAACACCGCCGTCGATGTGAACTCTTGGGCGGTATCAGCCTGTTATCCCGGAGTACCTTTTATCCGTTGAGCGATGGCCCTTCCATACAGAACCACCGGATCACTAGAACCTACTTTCGTACCTGCTCGACGTGTCTGTCTCGCAGTTAAGCACCCTTATGCTCTTGCACTCAATGCACGATTTCCAACCGTGCTGAGGGTACCTTCGTGCTCCTCCGTTACTCTTTGGGAGGAGACCGCCCCAGTCAAACTACCCACCACACACGGTCCTCGAACCGGATAACGGTCCTGAGTTAGAACGCCAATGATGCCAGGCTGGTATTTCAAGGTTGGCTCCACTCGATCTGGCGACCGAGTTTCAAAGCCTCCCAGCTATCCTACACAAGCAACATCAGCGTCCAGTGTGAAGCTGTAGTAAAGGTTCACGGGGTCTTTCCGTCTAGCCGCGGGTACACAGCATCTTCACTGCGATTTCAATTTCACTGAGTCTCGGGTGGAGACAGCGTGGCCATCATTACGCCATTCGTGCAGGTCGGAACTTACCCGACAAGGAATTTCGCTACCTTAGGACCGTTATAGTTACGGCCGCCGTTTACCGGG
Organism: Halomonas binhaiensis; assembly: GCF_008329985.2. NCBI lineage: Bacteria > Pseudomonadati > Pseudomonadota > Gammaproteobacteria > Oceanospirillales > Halomonadaceae > Halomonas > Halomonas binhaiensis. The sequence continues at coordinate 602,474 of NZ_CP038437.2, read as the reverse complement.
GCTTCAATCAGGAGCTTCGCGTGAGCTAACACCATCATTTAACCTTCCGGCACCGGGCAGGCGTCACACCCTATACGTCCTCTTACGAGTTTGCAGAGTGCTGTGTTTTAATAAACAGTTGCAGCCACCTGGTATCTTCGACCGCTTCGGGCTCGAGGAGCAAGTCCTGTCACCCTGATGCGGCGTGCCTTCTCCCGAAGTTACGGCACCATTTTGCCTAGTTCCTTCACCCGAGTTCTCTCAAGCGCCTTGGTATTCTCTACCTGACCACCTGTGTCGGTTTGGGGTACGGTCCCACTGTATCTGAAGCTTAGAGGCTTTTCCTGGAAGCGTGGCATCGATGACTTCCTGACCGTAGTCAGTTCGTCTCGTCTCTCGGCCTTAGGGATCCGGATTTGCCAAAATCCCCAGCCTACTGACTTTCACCAGGACAACCAACGCCTGGCTCACCTAGCCTTCTCCGTCCCCCATCGCAATACAGTGAGGTACGGAATATTAACCCGTTTCCCATCGACTACGCCTTTCGGCCTCGCCTTGGGGCCGACTCACTCTGCTCCGATTAGCGTCGAACAGAAACCCTTGGTCTTCCGGCGGGGGAGTTTTTCACTCCCCTTGTCGTTACTCATGTCAGCATTCGCACTCGTGATACCTCCAGCAGACTTCTCAATCCACCTTCATCGGCTTACACGACGCTCCTCTACCGCTCGTCATTCGACGAACCCGTAGCTTCGGTACCTGGTTTAGCCCCGTTACATCTTCCGCGCAGGCCGACTCGACTAGTGAGCTATTACGCTTTCTTTAAAGGATGGCTGCTTCTAAGCCAACCTCCTAGCTGTCTAAGCCTTCCCACATCGTTTCCCACTTAACCAGGATTTCGGGACCTTAGCTGACGGTCTGGGTTGTTTCCCTTTTCACGACGGACGTTAGCACCCGCCGTGTGTCTCCCACGCTTGCACTCACCGGTATTCGGAGTTTGCCTCGGGTTGGTAAGTCGGGATGACCCCCTAGCCGAAACAGTGCTCTACCCCCGGCGGTGATACGTGAGGCGCTACCTAAATAGCTTTCGAGGAGAACCAGCTATCTCCGGGCTTGATTAGCCTTTCACTCCGATCCACAAGTCATCCAAATCTTTTTCAACAGATCCTGGTTCGGTCCTCCAGTTGATGTTACTCAACCTTCAACCTGCTCATGGATAGATCGCCCGGTTTCGGGTCTATTTCCAGCGACTGGTCGCCCAGTTAAGACTCGGTTTCCCTACGCCTCCCCTATACGGTTAAGCTCGCCACTGAAAATAAGTCGCTGACCCATTATACAAAAGGTACGCGGTCACAGAACGAGTCTGCTCCCACTGCTTGTACGCATACGGTTTCAGGATCTATTTCACTCCCCTCTCCGGGGTTCTTTTCGCCTTTCCCTCACGGTACTGGTTCACTATCGGTCAGTCAGGAGTATTTAGCCTTGGAGGATGGTCCCCCCGTCTTCAGTCAAGGTTTCACGTGCCTCGACCTACTCGATTTCACAACACTCAGGTTTCGGCTACGGGGCTATCACCCACTATGGCCAGACTTCCCAGTCTGTTCGCCTACCAGTTGTGTTGCTTAAGGGCTGGTCCCCGTTCGCTCGCCGCTACTAGGGGAATCTCGGTTGATTTCTTTTCCTCGGGGTACTTAGATGTTTCAGTTCCCCCGGTTCGCCTCTTGTACCTATGTATTCAGTACAAGATACCCAGCTTGTGCTGGGTGGGTTTCCCCATTCAGAAATGTCCGGGTCACAGGTTGTTTGCCACCTCGCCGAACCTTATCGCAGGCTGCCACGTCTTTCATCGCCTCTGACTGCCAAGGCATCCACCGTATGCGCTTCATCGCTTGACCATATAACCCCAAGGGGTCTGTCAATCGATGACGATCACGACAATTGCCGGATACGCTTGAAACGTATCGTTTGCTCTTTCTCCGGGAAGAGAAAGAGACTTTGTCAGCATGATATACATTGTTAAAGAGCATTAGAGCCAGAGCCCTAAGCGGTGAACATTGCCATTTCAGTGGCAACATGCACGACTTAACGCTCGATCGATCAGGTAATTCATGTGAGCACTTACCGACAGTCAGTGACTTGTCGATTAAGGAGGTGATCCAGCCGCAGGTTCCCCTACGGCTACCTTGTTACGACTTCACCCCAGTCATGAACCACACCGTGGTGATCGCTCCCCCGAAGGTTAAGCTAACCACTTCTGGTGCAGTCCACTCCCATGGTGTGACGGGCGGTGTGTACAAGGCCCGGGAACGTATTCACCGTGACATTCTGATTCACGATTACTAGCGATTCCGACTTCACGGAGTCGAGTTGCAGACTCCGATCCGGACTGAGACCGGCTTTTCGGGATTAGCTCCACCTCGCGGCTTCGCAACCCTTTGTACCGGCCATTGTAGCACGTGTGTAGCCCTACCCGTAAGGGCCATGATGACTTGACGTCGTCCCCACCTTCCTCCGGTTTGTCACCGGCAGTCTCCCTAGAGTTCCCTGACCGAATCGCTGGCAAATAGGGACAAGGGTTGCGCTCGTTACGGGACTTAACCCAACATTTCACAACACGAGCTGACGACAGCCATGCAGCACCTGTCTGAGAGTTCCCTGAAGGCACCAATCCATCTCTGGAAAGTTCTCTCGATGTCAAGGGTAGGTAAGGTTCTTCGCGTTGCATCGAATTAAACCACATGCTCCACCGCTTGTGCGGGCCCCCGTCAATTCATTTGAGTTTTAACCTTGCGGCCGTACTCCCCAGGCGGTCGACTTATCGCGTTAACTGCGCCACAAAGCTCTCAAGGAGCCCAACGGCTAGTCGACATCGTTTACGGCGTGGACTACCAGGGTATCTAATCCTGTTTGCTACCCACGCTTTCGCACCTCAGTGTCAGTGTCAGTCCAGAAGGCCGCCTTCGCCACTGGTATTCCTCCCGATCTCTACGCATTTCACCGCTACACCGGGAATTCTACCTTCCTCTCCTGCACTCTAGCCTGACAGTTCCGGATGCCGTTCCCAGGTTGAGCCTGGGCTTTCACAACCGGCTTATCAAGCCACCTACGCGCGCTTTACGCCCAGTAATTCCGATTAACGCTCGCACCTCCGTATTACCGCGGCTGCTGGCACGGAGTTAGCCGGTGCTTCTTCTGTGAGTGATGTCCTTCCTCCAGGGTATTAACCCGAAGGCCTTCTTCCTCACTGAAAGTGCTTTACAACCCGAAGGCCTTCTTCACACACGCGGCATGGCTGGATCAGGCTTTCGCCCATTGTCCAATATTCCCACTGCTGCCTCCGTAGGAGTTCGGGCCGTGTCTCAGTCCCGATGTGGCTGATCATCCTCTCAGACCAGCTACGGATCGTCGCCTTGGTGGGCCTTTACCCCACCAACTAGCTAATCCGACATAGGCTCATCCGATAGCGCAAGGTCCGAAGATCCCCTGCTTTCCCCCGTAGGGCGTATGCGGTATTAGCCTGGGTTTCCCCAGGTTATCCCCCACTATCGGGCAGATTCCTATGCATTACTCACCCGTCCGCCGCTCGACGCCTGGAAGCAAGCTTCCATCGTTTCCGCTCGACTTGCATGTGTTAGGCCTGCCGCCAGCGTTCAATCTGAGCCATGATCAAACTCTTCAGTTAAAAGCTTGATAGTCCATTAAGTGGACCAAACTTGGCTCAAGGTTCAAACGTCTCGTTTGACGAGTCGCTTGCCTTGATATTCAGTGACTTGTCACCAACATATCGGCAAGCGCCCACATGAATTACCTGATCAATTGTTAAAGAGCATCTCGCTGTCTTGCGACTTGACCCGCTTCGCGGATCGCCCTGCGAGGAAGGCGTATTCTACAGACTCAGAAGCTTTCGTCAAGTGCCTATTTTTCAAGGCTCTGCTTCATCGAAGCAGTGAGACAGAAAGTCTGAACGAGCGCCTCATCAGCGACTCGTTTCGAAGTGGCGGACATTCTACTGATTTCAGCCTGTCCGTCAAGCGAAAAATTTTACCGAGCACTTAAAAAAGTCTTTTCAAATCAACCGCTTTTACCACCTCTTACCGCTGGTGACGTTGTCTCGTCCCCGGCAGCGGATGCGTACTTTACGGATTTCACCGGAGCCCTGCAAGGACTTTCTGTAAAAAAGTTTCAGGGCAATGACGCGACCATGAATCTGGCATGACATTCATGCCCGCCCCTTATCCACAAGGCCATTGCCAACACCCGCCTGTGGATAGCTTGGTGGCCTCGCGTAGAGACAACGACGCCCGCTCAAGGCGGGCGTCCATGCTGCGAAAACAAGTATAGCGGCTTAACGCGTACTGCGCCTCAATTTACGCATCAGCGCCAATACAGGCCCTGAAGCCACATAGGTACCAAACAACAGCAGCAGCATGACAGAAGGCTCAATGGAAATGACCACAAAGCCAAGCACGATAGCCAACAGCACGACAAAGGGTACCGGCCCCTTGAGATCGATGTCCTTGAAGCTGTAGTAGCGAATATTGCTGACCATCAGCACCCCTGCTGCGCCCACTACGAGCAGCATCAGTATCTTGAAGCCAAAGGCTTCAGCATCAAAGTTATGAAAGGTCCAGACGCTCGCCGCTACCAGCGCCGCCGCCGATGGACTCGGCAACCCGATAAACCACTTCTTGTCGACACTACCGATCTGCACATTGAAACGCGCCAGGCGCAAGGCAGCACAAGCCACATAGAGAAAGGCCACGACCCAGCCAGTCTTGCCCACATCCTGCAATATCCAGGTAAAGGCAACGAGACTAGGCGCCATCCCGAAGGAAATCATATCTGCGAGGCTATCGTACTCTGCACCGAAAGCACTCTGAGTGTTGGTCATGCGCGCCACTCGGCCATCCAGCCCATCGAGCACCATGGCGATGAAGATGGCAATGGATGCCGCACCAAAACTGCCGTTGAGTGCCGCCACCACCGCAAAAAAGCCCGAGAACAGAGCTGAAGTCGTAAACAGGTTGGGTAGCAGATAGATACCTCGGCGACGAATCTTTCGCCCCTCTTCTTCCGCCTCCTCGACTACTTCCGAATCACGCACAAAGGCCGAGGCGAGATCTTCCTCGGTGGTCGCCTTATCCTGATCATCGTGGTTGTTGGCATCCTGATTCATCACTTGCATCCATAGCCTTCGAAGATGGCCTCATTCTACACAACCATGGCAAAACCACCTGCACGCTAGCGAGCAAAGACACAAAAAAAGCGCGGATCTCTCCGCGCTTTTTATCAACTTGCATCAACTGCCCATCTAAACGAGGCAGTTTGTTGACTCAGTTCTTGCTCTTGTCGACCAACTGGTTGGCAGCGATCCAAGGCATCATGGCACGCAGCTTGGCGCCCACCTGCTCAATCTGATGCTCAGCGTTCAGGCGACGACGAGCTGTCATGGATGGATAGTTGGTGTTGCCTTCGTTGATGAACATCTTGGCGTACTCACCAGTCTGAATGCGCTTCAGAGCATTACGCATAGCAGCACGGGATTCGTCATTGATGACCTCAGGACCCGTCACATACTCACCATACTCAGCATTGTTGGAGATGGAGTAGTTCATGTTGGCGATACCGCCTTCGTACATCAGGTCAACAATCAGCTTGAGCTCGTGGAGACACTCGAAGTAAGCCATTTCCGGGGCATAGCCAGCCTCGGTCAGGGTTTCGAAACCAGCCTTGACCAACTCGACAGCGCCGCCGCACAGAACAGCCTGCTCACCAAACAGATCGGTTTCAGTCTCATCCTTGAAAGTCGTTTCGATGATACCGCTACGACCACCACCGATGGCGGCTGCATAAGACAAGGACAGCTCCTTCGCCTGGCCAGAAGCATCCTGATGGATGGCGATCAGGTCAGGAATACCACCGCCACGAGTGAACTCAGAGCGCACGGTATGGCCCGGGGCCTTCGGAGCGATCATCACAACGTCCAAGTCCTTGCGCGGCTCGATCTGGTTGTAATGGATATTGAAACCATGAGCAAAAGCCAGGGTCGCGCCTTCCTTCAGGTTCGGCTCGATATCATTCTCGTAGATGGCCTTCTGGTTCTCGTCAGGGGCGAGCACCATCACCACGTCAGCGCTCTTGCATGCTTCAGCTACGGAAGCGACTTTCAAGCCAGCAGCTTCAGCCTTGGCTGCAGAGGAAGAACCTGCACGCAGGGCGACGGTAACGTCAACTCCCGACTCCTTCAGGTTGTTGGCGTGGGCATGACCTTGAGAACCGTAACCGACGATGACAACTTTCTTGCTCTGGATGAGCTGAAGATCGCAGTCTTTATCGTAATAAACTCGCATGATGTGCTCCTGAAACCTATGTCGGAAAGACGGTGTAGATGTTCTTTTATGAAGTTCAGCGTTGATGGCCACCCGCGCCATCTTGTGTGGCGCTGGGCAGGCGGTCAGTGATGCCTGCCGCCGATGTCCCCACCTTACGCCCACATCGGTATTGCGTAAAACGCTATATTTGCAATACTACATTTCACATTATGAAATAAAGATTGCATTGCAAAATCGCCATGGACTTTCGCCCGCTACGACACTTTCTCACTCTATCTGACACTCTCCATTTCGGCCGGGCCAGTGATGCTTGCCATGTCAGCCCCTCCACCCTGAGTCGTTCCATTCGGGGCCTGGAAGAGCAACTCGGTGTGGCCCTCTTCCAGCGCGACAATCGCCACGTTGTGCTGACCGCTCAAGGAAGGCGCTTTCAGTCTTATGCTCGTGAAGCCCTGGAACAGTGGGAACAAGTACGCTTATCCCTGCAAAGCGATGCCAAGCAACTCACCGGCGAAATCAGCATCTACTGTTCAGTCACCGCCAGCTACAGCTTCCTGTACACCTTGCTGAGCGAATTTCGCGGTCGCCATCCCGGTATAGAACTCAAACTGCATACAGGTGACCCAGCTCGAGCCATTCAACAGGTTCTCTCTGGAGACGAGGACATGTCGATCACCTTTCGTCCCCGCCAGATTCCGGATGGATTGGCCTTCAAGTCGCTGACGCGCTCGGCACTGGTCTTCATCGCTCCTCATGAAGACCAGCCTTGGATCCCTCGAGAACCTCAGTCTCCCAGCCAGAGTCAGTGGAAAAGAGTCCCCATGATCCTTTCAGAATCAGGACTATCCCGGGAACTGGCTGACACATGGTTCAGGGCGCTGGGGGTCTCTCCCAAGATTTATGCCCAGGTCGCAGGCCACGAAGCCATCGTCAGCATGGTGGGCCTCGGTTTCGGCATAGGAGTAGTGCCACGCATAGTTCTGGAAGCCAGTCCCTTGGCCGAGCGAGTCAGAATCCTGCCAGTGAAGCCCGAATTGCCCTATTACGATGTTGGCCTGTGCGTGCTGAACCGGCGACTCAAGAACCCCTTGATCGATGCATTATGGCAAGAGGTGGAAGAGCGCTGATATAAGCCGTAAGCCGTAAGCCGTAAGCCGTAAGCCGTAAGCCGTAAGCCGTAAGCCGTAAGCCGTAAGCCGTAAGCCGTAAGCCGTAAGCCGTAAGCCGTAAGCCGTAAGCCGTAAGCCGTAAGCCACGAGTATCAAGCGGCGAACCGTCCAGTGCCCCCATGGATTACAGACAAAAGCCCTTGCAGTTCAATCACTGCAAGGGCTTTCATTTGGCGACTGAGCTCATGGCTTAAAGCTTATCGCTTACAGCTCGTAGCTCGTAGCTCGTAGCTCGTAGCTCGTAGCTCGTAGCTCGTAGCTCGTAGCTCGTAGCTCGTAGCTTAAAGGCTCAACACCTTGTCACCACGAGCAATACCAGAAACACCGGTACGGGCCACTTCCAGCACTCCCACCTGACTCATGGCCTGGAGGAATGCATCCAGCTTCTCTGCATCCCCGGTGATCTGCACGGTGTACAGACTCGGCGTCACGTCGACGATCTGAGCACGGAAGATATCCACCGTCCGCTTCACCTCGTCACGCGCAGCCCCCAGCGCCTTGACCTTGACCAGCATCAACTCACGCTCAATGTGATTGCCTTCCGTCAAGTCAACCAGCTTGATCACATCGATCAGCTTGTTGAGATGCTTGGTGATCTGCTCGATAACCCGATCTTCACCAACAGTAGTGACCGTCAGACGCGACAACGTAGGATCATCGGTCGGAGCGACGTTCAAGGTTTCGATGTTGAAGTTACGCTGGGAGAACAGGCCGACCACACGCGACAGTGCTCCCGGTTCATTTTCCATCAGAATCGAGATGATATGGCGCATCAGGTCCGCTCCGTCTTGGAAAGCAGCATGTCACGCATGGAGCCGAGTGGCACCTGCATCGGATAAACGTGCTCGTGCGGGTCCACGGCGACGTCGAGGAATACCAGTTCATGGGTATCGGCGAAGGCTCGTTCAAGAGCCGCCTCCAAGTCCTCTTTCTTCGTCACCTTCAGCGCAGTGAAGCCATACGACTCGATCAGCATCTGGAAATCAGGCAGCGATTCCATATAGGAATGGGCATGGCGTGACTTGTAGTTGAGATCTTGCCACTGACGCACCATGCCCAACGAGCCATTGTTCAAGTTGACGATCTTGACGCCACCACCGAACTGCTTACAGGTGGAAAGCTCCTGCATCATCATCTGGAAGCTGCCTTCACCGGTGAAACACACCACTTCTTCGTCCGGGAAATTCTGCTTGATGCCCATGGCAGCCGGGAAGCCAAAGCCCATGGTACCGAGACCGCCGGAAGTGATCAGACGATTGGGCTTGTCGAACTTGTAGTACTGGGCCGCAAACATCTGGTGCTGACCCACGTCGGTGGTCACATAGGCTTCACCACGCGTGACTCGACAAACGGCTTCGACGACTTCCTGCGGCTTGAGCACCTCACCCGGCTTGGAAGGCTCATAGAGCTTGCCACGCCGCTCTTCGCGCCAGCCATTGATGGTTTTCCACCAATCTTCCAGCGCTTCAGGGTTGGCGATATCCTGCCCCTGGACCAGGCTGATCATCTCATTGATGACACTTGCCGCAGGCCCCACGATGGGCACGTCGGCACGCACCGTCTTGGAAATGGAGCTAGGATCGATGTCGACATGGATGATCTTGGCTGTCGGACAGAACTTCGAAGTGTTATTGGTCACGCGGTCATCGAAACGCGCGCCAATCGCAATGACCAGATCGGCGTGATGCATGACCATGTTTGACTCATAGGAGCCATGCATCCCCAGCCAGCCGAGACATTGCTCATCGCTCTGCGGATATGCGCCGATACCCATCAACGTGGTGGTGATGGGGAAACCAAGCTGCTTCACCAGGTCCGTCAGCCCCTCACTGGCTTGACCTGTGATGACACCTCCGCCGGTATAGAACACGGGACGACGCGCTTTCAGCATCATCGCCACGGCCTTCTTGATCTGGCCAGTATGGCCACGGGTCACCGGGTTGTAGGAGCGTATCTTGACCTTCTTCGGATAGACGTACTCGTAGCGCTCCGTGGGCGCCGTCATATCCTTGGGAATATCCACCACCACGGGTCCCGGACGACCACTTGCAGCCAGATAGAAGGCCTTCTTCAGCGTCTCGGGAATTTCGCTCGGATGGTTGATGGTGAAGCTGTGCTTCACAATGGGGCGAGTCACCCCAACGATATCTGTCTCCTGAAAGGCATCATCGCCAATCAGGTGACTCATGACCTGGCCACACAGCACAACCATGGGAATCGAGTCCATGTATGCCGTAGCGATACCGGTCACCGCATTAGTGGCACCGGGGCCAGATGTTACCAATACCACGCCGGGCTTGCCGGATGCCCGGGCATAACCGTCTGCAGCATGGGTGGCAGCCTGTTCATGTCGAACCAGGATATGCTTGACCTTGTCCTGGCGGAACAGAGCGTCATAGATATGAAGTGCGGCGCCGCCCGGATAGCCGTAGATATACTCCACGCCCTCGTCGTGAAGGAAGCGGGCAATCATGTCCGCGCCTGAAAGCAATTCCACTGATGTATCTCCCCTGGAGGTCTCGAGTGCGATTCGCACTCCCTGAGTGCGAAGTCGAGTGCAGCGATATGCTGCTGCCGGCGCACCGGCACCTGATGCCAAACCCTGGCGTCTGTCGGCCCGGTTGGGGCCAGCACTCTCTATCACGGCGGGTCACCGCGTCGGGGCGTTGGCCAGGTTGGGCGGTTGGCCCAAACCCTGGAAGTCCTTCGGCGGGTAAAGGCCCTTGAGCCTACCCTTCACGCGGCGATGGGGGTATCCCGTCGATGCCGCGCCCGCAGTCAGGAACAGACAAGATTCCAATAGCCGCCAAAGCCTGTCAACCGCGCAATCCCGAGAATCGTTCGACAAGCACTTCCAGAACCTCTTCTCAGCCCAAGAAACTCGACTAATGTCTAGGGCTCAAATCTCGATTTAACCGCCCTGTACTGCTCTAATACACATGCTGACACGATTCACTAAACAATTTTGCATGACACAAAGGTTTCGTGGCACTGCATGCCTACGCACGTTGCCCGGCAATGACATCCGTCACGATCTCACCAACCAACAACATTCCAAGGAGGGCCCATGTCACGCATTGTGCAATGGTCCATCACCGTCGCCCTGGCAGGATTCCTGTTCGGCTTCGACACGGCGGTCATTTCCGGAGCCGACAAACCCATTCAGACGCTATGGGGGCTCAGCGACCTGCAACATGGCCTGCTGATCATGTCCATGGCCTTGTGGGGAACCGTACTGGGTGCCATCACCGGGAACTGGCCCACCGATGCCCTGGGGCGACGCACGACCCTCCTGTTGATTGGCGTGCTTTATCTGGTCTCGGCGGTTGGATCCGCAGTGGTCTCCGATCCTTGGCTGTTCGCCTTCTTCCGCCTGATTGGCGGCATTGGCGTAGGTATCTCTTCCGTGGCAGCTCCCACGTACATATCCGAGATTGCTCCGCCTCGTTCACGTGGTTTTCTGGTCGCCATGTACCAGTTCAACATCGTGTTCGGCATCTTGATGGCATTCGTGTCGAACTATGTCATTGGTTCCTTCTTCGCTTCCGAGAATGCCTGGCGCTGGATGCTCGGCATCGAAGCCGTACCGGCTCTGATCTATACACTGATGATCACTCGGGTGCCGCGCAGTCCTCGCTGGCTGATCCTCAAACGCAATGCAGTGGACGAAGCCACCCGTGTCCTCAGGATGATCAATCCCGATGCCAATGTGGATGCTGAAATTGCGGCTATCCGTGCTGCCGAGGATGATGAACGTGGTGCCCATGCCCGTTTCTTCTCTCGCCGCTACCGCCTGCCGATCCTGCTGGCTTTCCTGATTGCCTTCTTCAATCAGCTATCTGGCATCAACTTCATCATTTACTACGCCCCCAGGGTCCTTGAAGCCGCGCAACTCGGTAGCCAGGCAGCCTTGCTGTCCACTGCTGGCATCGGCCTGGTCAACCTGATATTCACCATGATCGGCATGGCACTGATCGACAGGCTCGGACGTCGCACGTTGCTGTTCATTGGCTCAGCAGGCTATCTGCTGTCATTGGTGCTGATCTCTCGGGCCTTCTACGGAGAAGCTTTGGGAGGTATCGAAGTGCCCTTGCTGCTGGCCTTGTTCATCGCTGCCCATGCCATCAGCCAGGGAGCCGTGATCTGGGTGTTCATCGCCGAAGTGTTCCCCAATCACGTACGTGCCCGCGGACAATCCTTTGGCAGCTCCATTCATTGGGTCTTTGCCGCGCTGATCACCCTGGTCATGCCCTGGGTGCTGGGCACCTTCAGTGGAGGTCCTGTATTTGCGTTCTTTGCGGTGATGATGCTGCTTCAATTGGTCTTCGTGACGTTCCTGATGCCCGAGACAAAGAACGTGCCTCTCGAGGAGCTGCAAAAGCATCTGGTTGGCGACAACGTCAGCCTGCGCCGGGTACACCTGTCTCGCGCTCGCGCCTGAATATCGCCAGCGGAACCTGAGACCAGCTCGCGAAACACAAAAAGCCCGCCAAGTGGGGAGCCAGGCGGGCAAAGGGGTCACAGGACGCAACCTGTTATTCAGTATAGCGGCTGAAACCAATGGCGCCCGCTGGGCGCCATTGGCAGTAGCGAATCACCACAATACGGTGAATAACTAACTGATATATCAGTGCTTGAATGTCAGGTGCCCTTCATCTGCATCCACGTGGATGACATCTCCAGGCTGGAACTTGCCTGCCAGCAAGTCCTGGGCCAGCGGGTTTTCGATCCGACTCTGGATGGCTCGCTTCAACGGACGCGCGCCATATACTGGATCGAAGCCCACCACAGCAAGTTGCGCCATGGCTGAGTCGCTGACATCAAGCCCCAGGTCGTGTTCAGCCAGACGGGAACGCAGACGCTCCAACTGAATGGCTGCGATAGCCTGAATCTGATCCTGACCCAGTGCGTGGAAGACGACAACTTCGTCGATACGGTTGATCAGTTCCGGGCGGAAATGCGTACCCACTACCTCCATGACGGTCTGCTTCATGCTTTCGTAGTCCGCATCGTTACCGCCATATTGCTGGATAATGTCCGATCCCAGATTCGAGGTCATCACGATGACCGTGTTACGAAAATCTACCGTCCGGCCCTGACCATCTGTCAGGCGCCCATCTTCCAGCACCTGCAACAGAATGTTGAAGACATCCGGGTGAGCCTTTTCCACCTCATCGAGCAGCAGCACAGAATATGGCTTGCGACGTACAGCTTCTGTCAGATAGCCCCCTTCCTCATAACCCACGTAGCCAGGGGGAGCCCCGATCAAGCGCGCGACGGAGTGTTTCTCCATGAACTCCGACATGTCGATGCGAACCATGGCCTCCTCTGTGTCGAACAGAAAGTTGGCCAAGGATTTGCACAGTTCGGTCTTGCCGACCCCAGTCGGACCGAGGAACAGGAAAGAACCATTGGGACGATTGGGGTCAGCAAGCCCCGCACGCGAACGGCGTACGGCATTGGCCACGGCATTGACCGCTTCATCCTGGCCGATCACCCGTTCATGCAATGCTTCTTCCATCCTCAACAACTTGTCACGCTCGCCTTCGAGCATCTTGGACACAGGAATTCCCGTCCAGCGAGAGACTACCTCGGCAATTTCTTCCTCGGTGACATTGGAGCGCAGCAGACGATGACCTGAGGTGTCTGCTTCCGCTTCTCCACTCTCGGCAATCTTCTTCTCCAGTTCCGGTATCACCCCGTATTGCAGCTCGGACATGCGCGCCAGATCGCCTTGACGACGGGCCTGTTCCAGATCGATACGCGCACGATCCAGCTCGTCCTTGAACTGCGCCGAACCTTGAATGCTGGCTTTCTCAGCTTTCCAGATCTCATCAAGGTTGGCGTAATCACGCTCCAGTTCGCCGATCTGCTCTTCCAGTGTTTCCAGGCGCTTGCGCGAGGCTTCATCGGTTTCCTTCTTGAGGTGCTCACGCTCCATCTTGAGCTGAATCAAGCGACGGTCGAGGCGATCCATTTCCTCAGGCTTGGAATCCAGCTCCATGCGAATGCGCGAGGACGCTTCATCGATCAGGTCGATGGCCTTGTCCGGCAACTGTCTATCAGTGATATAACGAGTCGATAACTTGGCAGCGGCAATGATGGCGCCATCAGTGATATCCACTCCATGGTGCACCTCGTAGCGCTCCTTGAGGCCACGCAGGATGGCTACGGTATCTTCTTCACTAGGCTCGTCCACCAGCACTTTCTGGAAGCGCCGCTCCAGTGCCGCATCCTTTTCGATGTACTGGCGATATTCATCCAGAGTGGTAGCGCCGACACAGTGCAGTTCACCACGAGCCAGCGCCGGCTTGAGCATATTGCCGGCATCCATGGCACCTTCGGCCTTGCCCGCACCGACCATGGTATGCAACTCATCGATGAACAGGATCACGCGCCCTTCTTCCTGGGACAGCTCATTGAGCACCGACTTCAGGCGTTCTTCGAACTCACCGCGGAACTTGGCCCCAGCCAGCAAAGATCCCATGTCCAACGACAGTACGCGTTTGTCCTTGAGACCTTCCGGCACTTCACCATTGATGATACGGCTGGCCAGTCCCTCGACGATGGCAGTCTTGCCCACACCAGGCTCGCCGATCAATACCGGGTTGTTCTTGGTGCGCCGCTGCAGCACCTGAATGGTGCGGCGAATCTCATCATCACGGCCGATGACCGGATCCAGTTTGCCATCGGCGGCCCGCTGGGTAAGATCCAGGGTGTACTTTTCCAAGGCCTCTCGCTTGTCTTCCGCATTGGGGTCATCGACCTTCTGGCCGCCACGCAGGCTGTCAATGGCGCTTTCCAGTAGCTTGCGTGTCAGTCCGGCCTGGCTCAGAGCCTTGGACACTGCATGTTTCATGTCGATGGCAGCAAGCAGCACCAGCTCGCTGGCGATGAACTGATCCCCCCGCTTCTGCGCTTCCGCATCAGTGAGGTTGAACAGTTTGATCAAATCGCGTGATGGCTGGACCTCCCCATCGAACTGGCTGACCTTGGGCAGACTGTCGATCTGACCGACCAGGGTGTCGCGCAACCGGTTGGCATCGCCACCCGCCTTCTGTACCAGCGCCTTGACGCCGGTATCGCGAGCATCCAGCAGCGCCAGCAGCAGGTGCGCCGGTTCCAGCTGATTGTGGCCGTGCCCCACCGCCAGAGACTGAGCATCAGCCACGGCATTTTGCAACTTGGCAGTAAATTTATCGAAGCGCATATCCTCTCCTTGGGATGGCGGCACTACATGGGAGTGTAGTTGAGCACGTAGCTGAAAATACCCGGACGCGCCGCTTGACCCGATCAATGTGACTTGACAAAGATATGGAGATGGTTTGCGCGATTTTCAAGCATGCACCACGCCGTCTCCACCCAGCAGCAGATGGGGCCACGCAGATGGAGAGGCACTTGCGGATGGATAGGCACTCGCAGATGGAGACGTATCGTCAAGGAACGAGGAAGAGCATCACAGATACGACATGATAAGCGTCAGCGTGATGTATGACGTCTCAACAACAGATCATTTCAACCAGATGACACTGGCCATGCGCCCGGTCTCACCGTCATCTCGACGATAGGAATAGAACCGCGATTCACAGGCCGTGCAAAAATGCCCGCCACTGATATGGGACACGCCAAGACGCTTGAGACGTAGACGCGCCAGCTTGTAGAGATCGGCCATGTGATGGCCCAAGCGATAAGGGCTGGGCTCGAAGGCACTCGCCGCTTCAGGCTGCACACTGCAGAAGGCCTCGCGGACTTCCGGCCCGACTTCAAACTGGGCCTTGGATATCGCAGGACCCAACCAGGCCATGAGCGATGACGGCGCAACACCGAGAGCCGCCACGGTGGCTTCCAGCACGCCACCAGCCAGACCGCGCCATCCCGCATGAGCCACTGCAACGCGCTGCCCTTCACGATCACAGAAGAACACTGGCAGACAATCCGCCGTCAGCACTACACATGCATAGTCCTGCCCAGCCACTAGTGCTGCATCGGCCTCGGGAACAGCGTCACTGAATTCCTGCTGCACACCCGCGCCATGGACCTGGTCAAGCCATAGCAACGGGCGGTCATCACCAATTTCCTTGCTCAGCTGGCGACGACACAGATTGACATGGTCCCGGTTGTCTCCCACATGGGCTGCCGGGTTGAAAGCGGCGAACAGTCCCTGGCTTGGGCCGGTTTCTCGGGTGGTGACAAAGGCCCCGACATTGGCTGGAGCTGGCCAGTCCGGGACGATCATCGTCGGTCTCAAGTCGATGGCATCGCTCATTGCATCGTCTCCGCATCTTCGCGTAGGTAGTCCATCAGCATCAACAGATCCTCCGCCAGAGGCACCTGAAAACTGACGTTTTCTCCACTGCCCGGATGAATGAAGGCCAGACGCCGAGCATGCAGGGCCTGACGTGGAAACTCGCGCAGAATTTCCTTGAGCACATCACTGGATCCAGCCGGTATCTTGAGACGTCCTCCATAGACGGGATCACCAATCAATGGAAAACGCACATGCGCCATGTGCACACGAATCTGGTGAGTGCGCCCAGTTTCCAGCTTGCAGCGCACGTGAGTGTGGGCACGAAAGCGCTCGACAACACGATAATGGGTGATGGCCTGCTTGCCGGACATCGTCACGGCCTGGCGCTTACGATCCTTGGCATGCCGCCCGATCGGTGCATCAACAGTGCCGCCCGCCGTCATCTTGCCCACCACCACCGCATCATATTCCCGCGACACACTGCGCGCCTGAAGCTGAGCCACAAGATTGACATGAGCCCCCAGTGTCTTGGCCACCACCATCAGCCCGCTCGTGTCCTTGTCCAGTCGATGCACGATACCTGCACGTGGCAACGTCGCAGCACCAGGAAAATGATGCAACAGGGCGTTGAGCAAGGTGCCATCCGGGTTGCCTGCCGCAGGATGAACGACCAGTCCCGGCGGCTTGTTGATCACCATAACTTCTTCGTCTTCGTAGACGATATCGAGGGGAATATCCTCAGCTTCAAAGCGAGTGTCGTCCTCGAGTTCGGCATTCAGGACCAGTAACTCGCCCCCATGGACCTTGTCCTTCGGCTTGGCTGGCTCACCATCCACGGTAAGGGCACCATCTTTGATCCACCCCTTGAGGCGTTCACGGGAATAATCAGCGAACAACTCGGCTGCCGCCTGATCAAGGCGGGCTCCTGCCAAGGAAACGGGAATACGCTGCTGAACATCAAGGGTCTGAGACATGAGGTACGCGAGGCTCTCCTGAAGAAACTACCGCTACGCTACTACCACGTAGCTATTGCACGTAGCTATTGCATGTAGCTATTGCATGTAGCTATTGCATGTAACTACTGCACGTAAGTACTGGTTGCAACAAATGGCCTGAGAGTTATTTTGCGCGGCGCCGAGCATCGGTAATGCACAGCACGCTGCAAAATTATTCGAAAAATCGGAACTTATAGAACGTAAACGGTCATTATGAGACAGCAACCACTCCATCACCACCCAGCATGAATCGTTTTCGGACCCATCCTAGAGACTGCGTTTCCGAACAAGGTGCTTTATAGTGGGCCAATCGCGGCCGATTCTACCACGGCCGACCCGGGTTGTTTGACAAGAGGAACACGATGCGCGTTATTACTTCACCCGCTGCTCGCCTGGGCGCCCTGGTGCTTGTGGGCGTTGTGCTGAGCGGCTGCGCCAGCAACGATGTCGATGAAGAACGCTACGATGGCGTTGCTGAACGCGAACTCTACGAGCAGGGACGCGAAGCTCTCGAGAGCGGTAGCTACGTGACGGCCAAGAACCGCCTTGAAGCTATTGATACGCGCTTTCCCTTTGGCGACTATGCTGAACAGGCTCAGCTAGAGCTGATCTATGCCTATTACCAGATGGATGATTGGGAAACTGCCCGTGCAGCAGCGAGTCGCTTCATTCGCCTGCACCCCAATCATGCTCAGGTTGACTATGCCTACTACATGCGTGGCCTGTCTGCCTGGCAAGCTGGTCGTTTCAGCCTGGAGTCACTCAAGCTCATCGACATCTCCGAGCGTGACGTAGGGGCGACCCAGGACGCCTATAAGGATTTCACCGACCTGGTCACTCGTTTCCCCAACAGCCAGTATGCACCGGACGCCCAGCAGCGCATCGTCTATCTGCGCAACTTGCTGGCCCAGCACGAGTTGCACGTGGCTGACTTCTACCTGCGCAAGAAAGCCTATCTGGCTGCCGTCCAGCGTGGTCGCTGGGTGATCGAGAACTATCCCCAGACAGACGCTTCCCGCGATGCCCTGGCGGTCATGGTCGAAGGTTACCTGGGCATGGAAATGCGTGATCGCGCGAGTGAGGTATTACGGGTATTGATCGACAACGATCCGGACAATGATCGCCTCGATGGCCGTCGCTTCGATCCCAAGTATGTCAAGGCGACGCCTCTCAGCGCCTGAGGCTTAGCCTTTGCGCAGCAAAAGCACCTTGAGCACAAGTGCTCACGACATAAGTGTTTAAAACATAAGTGTTTAGAACATAGATGCTGCGAACAAACAAAAACCCTGCAGAGAATCTCTGCAGGGTTTTTGTTGTCGTCCAGGGCGAGATGACTCAGGTCCTGTCGCCTAGTCGCCAGGCTGCCAGCCATTGACGATGGGATAACGACGGTCTCGACCAAAGCCACGCTTCGTCACGCGCACCCCAACCGGAGCCTGGCGGCGCTTGTACTCACAGCGGTCCACCAGCTTGACGACCTTGTACACATCTTCGGCAGCAAAACCTGCTGCAATGATCGCCTCGGCGCTCATATCACCTTCGATATAGCGCACGAGAATGGCATCAAGCGTGTCATAGTCCGGCAAGGAGTCACTGTCCTGCTGATCAGGCGCCAACTCGGCTGACGGTGGACGGTCAATGACCCGCTGCGGAATCACCAGGGATTCTGTATTACGCCAATTCGCCAGGCGATACACCCATGTCTTGTAGACATCCTTGATCGCGTTATAGCCGCCAACCATATCGCCGTAGAGAGTGGCATAGCCTACGGCCATCTCGCTCTTGTTGCCGGTGGTCAGCACCATCAGTCCTTTCTTGTTGGACAGGGCCATGAGCAGCACCCCACGGCAGCGAGACTGAAGATTCTCCTCCGTGGTGTCTTTTTCCGTACCCTCGAAGCTGTCGGCCAGGGTGGCCATGAAAGCATCCACCATTGGCGCAATGGGCAACACGCTGTACTCGATACCAAGCAGGCGGGCCTGTTCTGCCGCATCATCCTTGGAGATATCCGCCGTATAGTGGTATGGCATCATCACTGCATGAACCCGTTGAGGGCCCAATGCATCAACCGCGATTGCCGCAGACAGCGCCGAGTCGATGCCTCCGGAAAGCCCTAGTACCACGCCCTTGAAGCCACTCTTGTTGACGTAGTCACGCAAGCCTGTCACCAGGGCGCTATAGAGGTCTTCCTCCGGGGTGACATCGACATCCACGCTCCCTTCCCTGGGAATCCACTTGCCTTTCTCTTGCACAAAGTGAACTGGCTGCAGCCAGATATCCCAGTGAGGGGCCTGCACAGCGAGCTTGCCTTTGGCATCGACACAGCAGGAACCACCATCAAAGACCAGTTCATCCTGACCGCCAATCTGATTGACGTAGATGACGGGCAATGCCACATCAAGCGCACGTTGTTCAAGCAACTCCAGTCGTTCAGAAGGCTTGTCCTGGTGGTAAGGCGAAGCATTCAGGGTTACCAGAATATCGGCACCGGCATCGCGGGCCTGCAGTGAAGGACCTGACTCCCAGACATCCTCGCAGATCAGGATACCGAGCTTGGCTCCCTTGTGCTCAACCACCAGAGGCTTGTCCCCTGGCGTGAAGTAGCGCTGCTCATCAAACACCAGATAGTTGGGCAACAACTGTTTGGCATACTCGGCCAACCATTCTCCGTTGTAGAGCACGCCTGCCATGTTATACAGCTTGCCCTCACGACGCCCGGGATAGCCCACCACCACCATGACGTCCCTGACCATCTTCTCGGCCATCCGCGCACGCGCTTCGCGCAGGCGTGTTTCCATCGAGGGACGCAACAGCAGGTCTTCCGGTGGGTAACCGGTTAAAAAGAGTTCCGGCAGCACGACAATATCGGCGCCGTGTTCGAGGAATGCCTCTCGCACGGTCTCGATAGCCCGGTCGGCATTACCGGGGATATCGCCGACCATGGGGTCAAGCTGCGCCATCACCAGGTTGAGGTCTTGCATGGGTAGGGAAATCTCTTGAGAATCGGTGGTGTCAGCCCCCATTGTCCCGCAAGGGCGCCTCAGTGGCAAAGGGCAGCAACATGCCCTGCACTGGCACTCTTCATGGGGCCAGTCGTGGGTCTTTTCCTCATGGGACCTAAAGGATGAACCTGTTGATAATCCGCCTGATCATCTTCGCCGTCGTGTTCTTTGCCGGCCTCAAGCTATATCGCATGTATCGCGAATGGCGTCTGGCACAAGAAGATGACACCAAAGACACCGAAGGAGGCAAGATGGTGCGCTGCTCCTGGTGCAAGGTCCATCTCCCCGAACAGGACGCCCTGCGCTCCAGGGGAGAATGGTTTTGCTGTGGAGAGCACCGAGACAAGTATCTGGCCGAACTGACGGACCATCCTGATGATCAGGACGATCCATCCTGAACCTGACTCCGTGGCGCTCAGGCTTGCCCCAGGCGCCCTTCCAGTCGATAGGGTGCCGGATCGATGACAGGCGAGCGTCCCAGCATTTCATCGACCAGTAAGCGTGTCGATGCCGGTGCCAGGACCAGACCATTGCGATAGTGTCCGGCATTGACATAAATGCCGGGCATGCCGGGTACCTGGCCAATGAAAGGCACGCCATCTGGAGAGCCAGGTCGCAATCCGGCCCAATGGTGCTCGACTTCACAATCTGCCAGAGCTGGGATGATCGCGGTTGCACTGCGCCATAGGGACTCCCGGGCAGCAGCATCCGTGGTCTTGTCGAAACCGGCCTCTTCCAGTGTAGAACCTGCCAGAACACGGCCATCGGCCCGAGGTATCACATAACGCCCATCCATCAGTACGACACGATTGACCATACCGGGACGAGCCTTGAACAGCAGCATCTGGCCTTTGACTGGTCTGACCGGGAGGCGCAGGTCAAGCATTTCTAGCAGTTGTGAGCTCCACGCACCGCTGCAGATCACCACCTGATCGGCCGACAACGCTCCCAGAGAGGTCTCCAGGGTCGCCCCCTGACCTTTGGCGACTATGCCACGGACCTCGCAATTCTCGTGAAACGTCACCCTCGGCATGGCATCCAGGCGAGTTCTGAGCGAACGCATCAAGCGAGGATTGCGAATACTTCCCAAGGTTGGCATCCACAACGCTTCCTCGATGCCGGAACATGCCCCTGGCTCCTTGGTATAAATCATGTCCGAGCCAACCCGTGACAGCGGCTTGCCGACCTCTCGGGCCCACTTCAAGGCCTTGTCTTCGTCCTCTACCCGCAGATACAACAGCCCTTTCTGGCGATATTCAGGATCGACCCCCGTTTCCTCCAACAGGCGCAAGGCCAGCTCAGGGTATGCCCCCTCGGACCAGGTAGATAAGCGTGATACAGGCGCAGAATAACGCCAGGGATATAGAGGAGAGACAATACCGCCACCGGCCCAAGAGGCTTCTCTACCACAATGACCACGCTCGACCACGCTCACGCTATATCCAGCATCAGCCAGCTGCAGCGTCGTCATCAGCCCAATGACACCGCCGCCAATCACTACAAAATCACTCAAAATTTGTCTCCTGAAACTGATACCACCCTGCCCTCGATAGCGCTAGCCTGAAAACGCCCCCAGCCATTCCACTTGCCAGGACGGACGAGATGAGAAACAGGGAAAGTTTTTTGATCTGGAGTTCTTGTTCTCGGCTTCCACTGTCTCGCTCACATCTTGCAGGTGTCAGCCTATTGGAACTGCTCGTGGTCCTGGCTATCACTGCGATACTGCTCTCCCTGGCACTACCTGGGTATCGCCTGTTCTCTCAGCGCCAGGAACTCTC
This sequence comes from Halomonas binhaiensis, assembly GCF_008329985.2. Lineage (NCBI taxonomy): Bacteria > Pseudomonadati > Pseudomonadota > Gammaproteobacteria > Oceanospirillales > Halomonadaceae > Halomonas > Halomonas binhaiensis. The sequence goes on along the minus strand of NZ_CP038437.2, from coordinate 580,974 downwards.
CCATGACCTGGTGCGCCTGCACAACGCCCTGAACCTGGCACGCAACAGCGCCATCACTCTGAGCCAACGAACCACGCTTTGTCCCAGCCACGACGGCGTGCATTGCAGTCACGACTGGAGTGACTCATTGTTACTCTTCAGCGGGCCTGCTGACGACAGCCAGATCCTGCATCGCTTTGAGTCCAGCCGAACCCGGTCGGTCACCTATAACCGAGGGGCAGCCATCGTCTTTCAGTCGAGCGGACGTGCTAGCGGCTATAACGGTACCTTCACCCTGTGCATGAAAAGCGGGCAAGGGGCGACATTGATACTGAGCAATTTCGGACGCACACGACAAGGAACAGAACCGGTTAGCTGCTGAGTCATCCATCCCGCCACATATACTGGCCATCCGCAGCATGTCGAATAATCAGGAAGTGCCTCGCAAGAATGGTATCACCATTACGAACACTCCCCATCACCATCAAGGCCTTATAGCCCTGGTAACGGCAGGAAGCGTAGCGATAGCTCACCGCGCCATTCGGCGCGATGGCAATATCAGGTGACCAGGTATGTGACGCTTCCCCACGCCGTGATGAAGATCTGGGTGATGAAGAGCCGAGTGACGAGGAAGCAAGCAACGAAGAAGTGGGCTGTAGAGAGAGAGCCTCACAGTCCAGATACTGATCTTCCGAGGCAGGAGTGCTGTCGGCCAGCTCTCTGCCTATCAATTCACTGTCTATCAGCACGCTACCTCCCCATTCTGCTGCCATGTTGGCCTGGGTCAAGGCATGCATGTTGGTGGCCAGATGCTGGTTGACCAATGCCGATGTCATGGCAGAAAGCGCCGCCATGCTGGTCGCCAGCAAAAGCATCAACACCATCAGCAGGGATGCGCCTGTCTGCGCCTGCCTGGGGCTCATTGCTCTGCCTTGAGCTGAGTGAGGACAACCGAGCGATCCACGACATGCAACACCAATGGTGTTGCAACGTCAGGCAAGTGCAGGGTGATGCGATAGATGCCATACCCCATGTCCATGACGACATGCTCGTCGCCACAGATCCCAGTACTGCTCAGACCATCTATCAAGGGTTGTCCTGACAAGCGGTCATACAGAGAACACCCCTGCCCGTTTGGGGCAGTGCGTAACTCATAGTCTCCTGGTGCGGCATCACCTCTCCGGAGCCCTGCAGATATTTCCTCCATGGCGTACGAGACCACTGCCTGACGCTCACTCAAGTCATCAAGCACCTTGGCATTTTGCTGTATGCCAAGAAATAGCTGGCTAGCTCCAAGAATGACCAGGGATGCAACGACCATCGCCACCAGCAGCTCGACCAGGCCAGCCCCCGATTGATCTGCAAAGGAATGTTTCATGCATCACCTCCTGACTGTTTCGGCCAGCCGGCCGGCAGTTTGAGGCGATATTCGAGACTCATGGTTTCCGAGTCGAAGCGTGCATCCTGCCAATCAATCTCGATCACGAATGCACAATCAGGTAATGCAGTGACAGGATTGGCAGAGAGCCCTGGAAGGAAGGGGCGCCAATGTTGTCTCCAATCACTGGCGTTGACGACACGGGGCAATGGACACGACCTGACGTCACCACTCGCCAGTGCAGCCCAAAGGCGCTCTCTGGCATCTTGTGCAGCGAGGTCGGCTATCCCCCATTGCACACTGGCATGAGCCCCTTGCAGACTACGAGCCTGCATCGCAGTAACGCCCAACAGCCCTGATGACAACACCAGAAACGCTACCAATGCTTCCAGCAAAGTGAAGCCAGAGCGATCCGATGCACATGCTTCAGACGACAGGAGTTCATTCTCACCAGCACTCATTCGGCCCTCGCTTCCCATCCTGTTGCAGGACCAGAGTGGCACATGGAGCACTGACCTCACTCTTGTCCAAAGCCTTGGCTGTCAGGTGATAGCGTCCTGCCTCCGACTTCATGCTCACTTGGTAGTAGCCCTGGGGCGAGTGTCCAGATACCTCACCACAGCTCGCGTGGTGATAGGAAAATGCACGGGTATAGCACCGCTCCAGACGAGCGGCTGCATCAGACAGAGCGACGCGGCCATCAGCAACCCTGGCTGCTTTCAGATAGTCGCGGTAGATGGGAACGGCAATGGCCGACAGTAAACCCGTAATTGCCAACACCACCAACAATTCCAGCAGCGTGACACCCTCTTCCCTGGAGGAAGAAAGCATGTGGCGAATAGAAACCATCCCTGGCCCCTCGTTCTCTCTGTTGCGTCATTATGTCGTTATGCACACCTCCAACCACCCGAGCCAGATCAGTTTTCGAGCGCACAGAATATGCCAGAACGAAAAACGCCAGGGCGGCCTGTACAGGCCGCCCTGGCGTTTTTCATCATTCATCAAGCGTTCAACGATGAGTCCTACCTGCCCTCAACTACTGGCAATGACGCGCTCACGCAGTTCCTTCGGCATTGAGAATGTAATGGTCTCCTCACGGCCATCCAGCTCCACAGGAGCAGTGGCGCCTAGCGCCTTGAGACGCTCGATGACTCCCTGCACCAGCACTTCAGGTGCACTGGCACCTGCTGTCACCCCAACCGCCGAGACACCATCGAGCCAGGAGGGGTCGATCTGCTCAGCATTATCGATCAGATACGCCGGAGTCCCCACTCTTTCGGAAAGCTCTCGCAAGCGATTGGAGTTGGAACTGTTGGGGCTTCCCACTACCAGGACCAGATCACAGCCATCTGCCAGTTCCCGCACCGCATCCTGACGGTTCTGGGTCGCATAACAGATATCATCCTTGCGAGGCCCCTGTATTTCAGGGAAGTGCTTGCGCAACGCATCGATCACCTTGGCGGTGTCATCCATGGACAAGGTCGTCTGAGTGACAAAGGCCAGATTCGCCGCATCCTTGACCTGCAGCCTGGCCACATCGTCCTCATCCTCGACCAGGTAGATCCGGCCACCGTGGGAGGTATCGTAGCGTCCCATGGTGCCCTCGACCTCCGGATGGCCTGCATGACCAATCAGCACACACTCCTGGCCACGACGGGCATAGCGCAACACTTCCAGGTGGACCTTGGTCACCAATGGGCAGGTCGCATCAAATACCTTGAGCCCGCGTCGCTCCGCCTCTTGCTGCACCGCTCGAGACACGCCATGGGCCGAGAAGATGACAATGACGTCGTCAGGGACTTCATGAAGCTCCTCGACGAACACCGCACCACGCTCACGCAGGGTATCGACCACGAAACGGTTGTGCACAACCTCATGGCGCACATAGATCGGCGGCCCGAACACATCCAGAGCGCGATTGACGATCTCGATGGCTCGGTCGACGCCAGCACAGAAGCCGCGCGGATTGGCCAGCTTGATTTGCATGATTCGCCTCAATGAGTGGTAGCAGGCTTAACGCCCAATATTTCCACTTCGAAGGTCAGGGTACGCCCAGCCAGCGGATGATTGAAGTCAACCGCGACCATATCCTCCTCGATTTCACTGATTACGCCCGGCAATTCATCACCATTGGCATCAGCGAAGGACATTACCGTGCCGATCTCCGGTTCCTCATCCTTGAACACATCGCGCTTCATACGCTGAATGTTCTGCGGATTATGCTGACCGAAAGCATGTTCAGGAGCAATTTCGAAGGTTCCATTTTCACCACCGGCCATGCCCTTCAGTGGATGCTCGAACCCCGGAGGCAGATTGCCATCCCCCATCTGGAACGTCGCTGGCGTCTTGTCCTTCGTGGTATCCACCACGGTGCCATCTTCCAGCTTGAGAGTGAAGTGAAGCGTCACTTCCATTCCCTCGTCGATACGGTAATCGCTCATTGGCATTCTCCCATCATCGTTCAGCCTTGCTTGGCACGACGCTTCTCGCCGAACACGGATTCCCAGATCAGACCAATGGCACCGACGGTGATGCCAATATCCGCCACATTGAACGCAGGGTAATACCAGCCTGCGGCATGAAACGACAGGAAATCGACGACATAGCCCAGAAACAGGCGATCATAAAGGTTACCCAAGGCCCCGCCGATGATCAGCGCCAGGCAAGCACCCAGCACTTTCTCGTCGCTCTTGAGCCGCCGCATCCATATGGTCAGGGCAACGGTTGCCGCCACGGCAATCGCCGCAAACAGCCAGCGCTGCCAACCCGGATGGCTGGCAAGAAAGCTGAAGGCAGCTCCGGTGTTATGCAGCAGCGTCAGGTTGAAGAATGGCAATACTTCAACCGGGGTCGCGTAGGTCAGTTGGCTGCTGGCCAAGGCCTTGGTCGCCAAGTCCAGTGCAATCCAGGCAATCGCCAGCCACCACCAGCGCAGAGGCTTGTACATCGGTTCCCGTGCAGACATGTTGCTTGCTACCTCAGGCATAATGACGACTCTCACCGGGGCCTTCCGGCAGGTTGCTCACACAACGGGAACACAGGTCCGAGTGGGCTTCGATAGTGCCTACTTCAGGACGATGGTGCCAGCAGCGCTCGCACTTGCTGTTCGTGCTTGCAGCTACGGCCACTTTCAGCCCCTCGAGATCCGTGGCCTCCGCTGTACCGGCATTGGCCAGAGGAGCCAACGTAACCTCACTGGTAAGCATCACGAAACGCAACTCATCACCCAGCCGCGCCAACAGTTCCTGCAACTCATCGTTCACATACAGGGTGACCTCGGCGGCCAGGCTTCCTTTGATGACCTTGGCGTTACGGGCATCTTCCAGGCACTTGTTGACCGACTGCTTGACCGTCAGCAGTTGCTCCCAGAACTCACGCCCCATGGAGGCTTCAGGCGACAGGGTGGAGAGGCCGTCATAATAGGTCTCCAACAGCACACTGTGGCCATCGTCCAGACCTTTTTCACCGGGGATATTCTCGAAGATCTCCTCGGCGGTGAAGGACAGGATAGGAGCCACCCAGCGCACCAGAGCCTGAACGACATGATAAAGCGCCGTCTGACAGCTGCGACGCGCCACGGAGTCGACCTGAGTGGTGTACTGGCGATCCTTGATCACATCCAGATAGAAACCACCCAGTTCCCGGGCACAGAAACCGTGCACTTGCTGGTAGACATCAAGGAAGCGGTATTCTTCGTATGCCTTGTGAATGCGCTCCTGCAATTGGGCAGCCCGATCAACCACCCACTGATCCAGTGCCAGCATATCGTCGAAGGCCACGGCATCCCGCCCAGGCTCGAAGCCATTCAGGTTGGCCAGCAGGAAACGCGCCGTGTTGCGAATACGGCGGTAAACATCCGCAGTACGCTTGAGAATCTCATCGGATACCGCCATTTCACCGGAATAATCGGTGGAGGCGACCCACAGACGAAGGATATCGGCTCCCAGCTTGTCCATCACTTCCTGGGGTGCCACCACGTTGCCCATGGACTTGGACATCTTGCGTCCCTGGGCATCCACCGTAAAACCATGCGTCAGGAGACCACGATACGGCGGATGACCATCGATGGCACAACCGGTCAGCAAGGAAGAATGGAACCACCCGCGATGCTGGTCAGAGCCCTCCAGGTACAGGTCTGCACGCGGGCCGCTCTGATGCCCATGAGGATGAGAACCACGCAGCACGTGACGGTGCGTGGTTCCGGAGTCGAACCACACGTCCAGGGTATCCGTCACCTTTTCATACTGACCGGCCTCATCACCCAGCAGTTCCTTGGCGTCCAGGCGGAACCAGGCATCAATGCCTTCCGAGTCCACACGCTTGGCAACGTCTTCCATCAACGCCACAGTTTTTGGATGCAGTTCCCCGCTCTGCTTGTGCAGGAAGAACGGGATGGGAACCCCCCAGTTACGCTGGCGTGAGATACACCAGTCAGGGCGGTTGGCAATCATGCTATGCAGACGCGCCTTGCCCCAAGCCGGAATGAACTGGGTTGCCTCGATACCTTCCAGAGCACTCTCGCGCAGGGTACGACCATCCTTGCCCGCAATGTCCATGCCCACAAACCATTGCGCGGTAGCACGATAGATCACCGGCGTCTTATGGCGCCAGCAGTGCATGTAACTGTGGGTGATCGTCTTGTGGGCCATCAGGGCGCCAGCTTCATCCAGCGCTTTCACGATATTGGGATTGGCCTTCCAGATCAGTTCACCACCGAATAGCGGCAGATCATCGACATAGACGCCATCGCCCTGTACCACGCTGATGAAGTCGCTGAAATCCATGCCATAGCGACGACAGGACTCAAAGTCGTCGACACCATGAACCGGAGCGGAGTGGACAATACCCGTGCTGCCGACTTCGCTCTCGACATATTCCGCCAGGTAGACCGGAGCCACCCGATCATAAAGCGGATGCCGGAAAGTGATCAGCTCCAGCTTGTCACCGCGCGCGGTGGCAATCACCTCACCTTCGAGACCGTAACGCTCCAGGCAGCTCTCGACCAGTTCCTCGGCCAGCAGCAGCAGGCGGTCACCAACATCGACCAGCGCATAGGTGAATTCAGGATGAACATTCAGTGCCTGGTTGGCAGGAATGGTCCATGGCGTGGTCGTCCAGATGACCACCGCAGCAGGCTTGGGCAATGATGCCAGGCCAAAGGCAGCCGCCAGCTTGTCGTCCTCGGCGCAGACAAAGGCCACATCGATGGCATCGGACTTCTTGTCCGCATACTCGACCTCGGCTTCAGCCAGCGCCGAGCCACAATCGAAGCACCAGTTGACCGGCTTCAGGCCCTTGAATACATAACCGCCTTCGACCATGTCGGCCAATGCCCGGATCTCGCCGGCTTCGTTGCTATAGTCCATGGAGCGATAGGGATTATCCCAGTCGCCGATCACGCCCAGGCGCACGAAATCCTTGAGCTGCCCCTGAACCTGCTCAGTCGCATATTCCCGACACAATTCCCGGGCTTTCTCCGCCGGCATGTCCTTGCCGTAAGTGGTCTCGACCTTATGCTCGATAGGCAGGCCATGACAATCCCAGCCTGGAACATAAGGTGCATCGAACCCTGCCAGGTTCTTCGACTTGACGATGATGTCCTTGAGGATCTTGTTGACGGCGTGACCAATATGAATGCTGCCGTTGGCATAGGGAGGGCCATCGTGGAGCACGAAAATATCGCGGCCCTGGCGCGCCTCGCGCAGACGCTGGTAAAGATCCAGCTCCTGCCACTGCTCAACCCTGCTCGGCTCGCGCTTGGGCAGATTGCCGCGCATGGGGAAGTCAGTTTCTGGCAGATTCAGAGTGTGCTTATAGTCGCTCATAATCCTGGGGTCAGCCGTCGTCGTGGTCAGCGGGGTGTCCCGCCGAGGAATCATGTGTCACGGCTTCGCGCGCACAAGGCGCCGATGCCAGAGGAAAGAGGCCCTGTGCCTCGTCACGGAGGAAACCGCCCTGAACGTGTTGCTCGAAATACTCTCGAGCTTGACGAATGTCGTCCTGAATCTGTGTCTTGAGAGACTCGAAGCTATCGAAACTCATCTCATTGCGTAGCTTGATACAGGGCACCACCGTCAAGTGGCGGTCATAGAGATCTCCGTCATAATCCAGTAGGTGCGCTTCCAGCACCGGGCGCGAGCTGCCTACTGTGGGGCGCCAACCGACGTTGGCCACTGCCGGATAAAATTCTGCCTCACCTTCGATCTGCACCATCACCGCATATACACCGCGCAGCACCAGTGCACCTCGCGATAACAGCAGATTGGCGGTTGGCACACCGATCGTGCGGCCTCGCTGCTGATCTCGCACTACCCGGCCGCGGTAGGCGTATGGGCGGCCCATCAGCCTCGCGGCGGCGGTAAAGTTGCCACAGGCCAGAGTGGTGCGCACCCGAGTACTCGACACACGCTCGTCATCAATACAGAAGGTGCGAGTATGCTCCACCGCAAAGCCATGGTGCTCCCCGGCAACAGACAGCAAGTGGAAATCACCGGATCGATCACAGCCAAATCGGAAATCATCACCCACCACCAGGTGGCGTACACCCAGTCCTTCGACCAGCACCTGATCGATGAATTCCATGGCCGTCAGGCAGCGCAGGTGCTCGTTGAAAGGCAGTACCAGCACTCGGTCTATGCCGCACTCACCAAGCAGGGAAACCTTGTCACGCAAGCGCGTCAGGCGTGGTGGAGCTTGATCACCAGCGAAATACTCCCGAGGCTGGGGTTCGAATACCACAACGCTCACCGGCAAACCAAGCTGGGCAGCTTGATCGCGGCACTGATCGAGAACAGCTCTGTGGCCAAGATGCACCCCATCGAAATTGCCGATGGTCGCCACCGTTCCCCAGCGCTTCTCGCGCAGATTGTGCAAGCCTCGGATGACTTCCATATGTGTTGTCACATCGAACGTAAAGGGATCAGATTATAACGAACCAAGGTGGTGTTGACAGCCGCTCAGGAATCGCTCATCAACCATGCCATTACCCATGCAGGCGGAAGTGGCGTATCCGAACCCCGGTGAACCCCAACCAGGTGAAATACACGGCGGCACCGATGACGACCAGTCCTGCCATCCAAGCTCCACGATGAAGCGCATCCCAAGCCAGCCACTGGTGCCACTCGGGAGCCAGCCACCACAATACTCCACCCATGACCACGCAGCCGCCACCAAGCTGGAAAGCAAAGCGCCCCCAGCCAGGCTGGAACACCAGGACACCCTGACGACGCAGCAACCAGGCCAGCATTCCCGCATTGAGAAACGCCGACAGTGCCGTCGCCAATGCCAGTCCGGCATGGGCCAAGGGCCAGATCAGGATCAGATTGAACACCATGTTGGCCACCATCGCGATGATCCCGACCTTGACTGGCGTCTTGGTGTCATGTCGGGCAAAGAAGCCAGGCGCCAGCACCTTTATCAGCATGAAGGCGACCAGCCCCAGGGCATAGGCACGTAGGCTCATGGAAGCCATGACAATATCGTTGTCCGTCATGGCGCCATAATGAAACAGCGAAATCAGCAATGGCTCGGCCAGAAGCGCCAGAGCCAGTGCTGCCGGCAGCCCTAGCAGCAACACGGCACGCAGCGCCCAGTCCAGCATCTTGCTGAAGTGTTCACGAGACTGCTCGGCATGACGCTTGGACAGTGCCGGCAGTATCACTGTGCCAATGGCGACCCCGAACACACCCAGCGGCAGTTCTACCAGGCGGTCCGAATAGTACAACCAGGACACACTGCCTGCGGTCAGAAAAGATGCCAGTACCGTATCCAGCAGCAAGTTGATCTGGGATACCGAGACACCAAACAGGGCGGGGGTCATCAGCTTGAGTACACGGCGCACCCCTTCATGGGCGAAATTGGGCCAAGGCCGTGGCATCAGTCCCAGGTTCGACAGAAATGGCACTTGAAACAACAACTGGGCAACACCGGCAATCAATACGCCCCAGGCCAGCGCCATGGCGGGCTGTTCCATCAGCGGCGTAAGCAGCAATGCCGCCCCGATCAGTGAAAGATTCAACAATACCGGGGTAAACGCTGGTACGGCAAAGCGATTCCAGGTATTGAGCACGCTGCCCGAGAACGCCGTCAGTGATATCAACAGCAGGTATGGGAACGTCAATCGCAGCATATCTGCTGTCAGCGCCAGTTTCGCCGGATCGCGAGAAAAACCCGGCGCAAACAGCCAAGTGATCCAAGGAGCCAGCAACATTGCCAGCGCAGTGATCAGGGCCAGCACCATCGTCAGGCTACCTGCAACCGCATCCAGCAGCTCACGCACTTCAGCCTTGGTCTTTTGGGTCGAATACTCCGATAGTACTGGGACAAAGGCCTGGTTGAAGGCTCCTTCAGCAAACAGCCGACGCATGAAATTGGGAATCTTGAAGGCAACGAAGAAAGCATCTGCCCCCTGCCCCGCCCCCAGCAGTGCGGCAATCACCACATCGCGCACCAGCCCCAGCATGCGTGACAGCATGGTCATGCTGCCGACCACCAAACCAGAACGCATCAAGCCCCGGCGCGGCGGAGCCACCACACCTTTAGCTTCCGCAGCCATTTCTCTGGCCTCGGATTGTATAGCGTCCGAATCGGACGATGATTGACGACGCTCGTGTGTCACCTTGGAGCCTTCCTTGAGTGCTGCTAGATGAAAACCCTGCCGCTGATCCAGACACAAAAAAACCGGCTGATAGCCGGTTTTTTTCACGGTTTCCGGACGTAACTTCGCCCGGAACCGTCAACAGTGCACCGGCTTATGCAGCCAGAGCCTTAATGCGCTTGTTAAGACGGCTCTTCAGGCGAGCAGCCTTTTTCTTGGACATCACGTCCTTGTCAGCGATGCGGTCGATGACCGGCTGAGCGACCTTGAACTCGGCCATTGCCTGAGCATGATCACCAACGTTGATTGCCTTGACGACGCGCTTGATGTAAGTACGCACCATGCTGCGCTGACTAGCCTTCAGGACACGACGATTTTCTGCCTGACGGGCGCGCTTGCGGGCTTGCTTGCTGTTAGCCACTGACTGTCTCCTTGGAGAAAGTTGTCGTCACCGCCTTGCGATGACTTGATATCTAATTGATCCAACAGGGAAATAAAAAATCCCCGTCGGCCTGGCCATCTGACTGATCGCGTCATCTGCTACGCAATCGTAACGGGCCGTGTCTGAGAGGATGGCGCATCCTATCACACCAAGCTACGCCATGCCATAGATTTGCCCGTTGCCCGTCGTTATCCCCCTCACCTTCCTTTGCCACATTTAATAATATGCGACTACCTCTATAACTACCTCCTTTCTTGGCTGTTCCAGGCACCTCGGGTGCTAACGAAAAAAGCGTGTGCTAGCGTTCATCTGCCCATGGCTGCCCCTCCGGGAGTCCCTTGACTACCTGACTGTGGAGCCTGCCAAGGCCACTGCGAGTGGCGTCCCGCACGGCAGGTTCGCCTCAACGAACCCATGTTTCTCCCCACACCCAACCGGGCCACACATCCGGAAAAATGTGGACGCCAACTCATGCAACTACACCCCAATAATGATTGATGGACCGTGGCTAGGAAGCTGCTAAGCAGCGCAGTCTGGGGCATCTCGCAAGGCGCCTGCCCAAGGCTTCACTAGCGCTGTATGAGGAAAGATGCATGAAACCCAAGCCTTGGAGTACATCTCGTCGAGGCTTCATCAAGGGCTCCTTGATGATGATACCGGCCGTCAGCATCGGCAATGGAGTCTCGCTGACCGCCGAAGCCAATGAGCCACCTGTAGACCTGGGTGACTATCAGCCGACCTTTTTTAACGCCGATGAATGGAACTTCATCCTTGCCGCCTGCGACCGCCTGATACCCAGCGAGGGTGAAGGCCCCGGCGCCCTGGAAACCAATGTCCCGATCTTCATCGATAAGCAGATGGAAGGCGCTTTCGGCCATGCCTCGGACTGGTACATGAAAGCCCCTTTCCAGGAAGATGCTTCGCCACTGTTCGGCTATCAGTCAGCACTACTCCCCCGCGAAGTGTATCGCCGCGGCATCGCCGCAACTCGAACTTACTGCCAGCAACAGTTCAACGAGGAATTCTCGGCCCTGCCGGAGGACAAGCGCGACCAAGTGCTGAGCAGCCTTGAAAAGGGCGATATCCAGTTCGATGACGTTTCTTCCCAGCAGTTCTTCGCTTTCCTGCTGCAGAACACCAAGGAAGGTTACTTCGCCGACCCCATCCATGGCGGCAACAAGCACATGGCAGCGTGGAAGCACATTGGCTTCCCTGGGGCACGCGCCTCTTATCTGGAATGGGTCGATCAGCACAACAAGGCTTACCCGCTCGGTCCGGTCAGCCTGACAGGGGAAAGGGGATAAATCATGGCCAAGACCAATCCACACGTTGACGTCGTTCTGGTCGGCCTTGGCTGGACCAACTCCATCATGGGAATGGAGTTGACCGACGCAGGCCTCAATGTCCTGGCCCTGGAGCGCGGCAAGGATCAGGATACCGTGCCTGACTTCGCCTACCCGAAAATGGCTGATGAGCTGACCTATGGCGTGCGCTACAAGATGATGCAGCGCCCGGCAAAAAGCACCCTGACCGTTCGCCATGGTATCAATGACACCGCCCTGCCTTACCGTCATCTGGGCTCATTCCTGCCGGGCAATGGCGTAGGGGGTGCCGGGACACACTGGAATGGGCACACCTGGCGACCGCAACCTCAGGAACTGCGCCTGAAAAGCTACGTTGAGGAAAACTTTGGCGCGGACATCATTCCTGAAGACATGACCATCCAGGACTTCGGCGTCAGCTACGACGAACTGGAACCTCACTTCGACTGCTTCGAGAAGGTCCTGGGCATTTCGGGCAAGGCCGGCAATCTCAATGGCGAGCTTCAGGAAGGTGGCAATCCCTTCGAGGGATGGCGTTCCAGCGAATACCCCCTGCCACCGCTAGCGCGCACCTACAACGACGAGCTCTTCACTCAGGTTGCCAAGGACCAGGGATTGAGCCCTTTCCCCCTGCCTGCCGCGAATGCCTCCGAGGCCTACACCAATCCCTACGGCATGCAGCTGGGACCCTGTAACTTCTGCGGTTTCTGCGAGCGCTACGGCTGCATCAACTATTCCAAGTCATCGCCACAGACCTGTGTGCTGGGAGCGCTCAAGCAGCGCGAAAACTTTTCCTATCGAGCCAACTGCGAAGTGCTCAAGGTCAATCTCGACAGTGATGGCAAGCGCGCCACCGGCGTGACCTACATCGACGAGAATGGTGATGAAGTCATACAACCAGCGGACCTGGTCGTTCTGGGGGCCTATGGCCTGCACAACGTGCACCTGTTGCTGGTATCCGGCATCGGCAAGCCATATGACCCCATCAGCGGCACGGGTGTTGTCGGCAAGAACTACGCCTACCAGATGACGGGTGGTGCCACCCTGTTCTTCAAGGACAAGGAGTTCAATCCGTTTATCGGCGCCGGCGGCAATGCCACTACTGTCAATGACTATGGCGTCGAGCAGATCGACTTCGGTCGCGAAGGCTTCATTGGCGGTTCCTATCTCAGTGCGGCAATGACCAACGGCCAGCCAATTCGCAACATGCCGCTGCCTAGCGGTTCGCCCAGCTGGGGGGCCGGCTGGAAACAGGCCGTCAAGGATAATTACGGCCATGCCATGTCAGTAGGCTCACATGGCAGCAACATGTCCTATCGTGACTGCTATCTGGACCTGGACCCCAACTACACCGACGATCACGGCCGTCCATTGATGCGCATGACCTTCAACTGGAAGGACAACGACGTGCGCATGACTCAGTACATGAAGCAGAAGATCGAGACCCTGACCAAGGCCCTTGGCCCGGATGACTATCGCCTGTCCTTCAAGGACTTCAACTCCATGTACGATGTGCGCCCCTACCAGACTACCCACAATGTAGGCGGCGCCATCATGGGCACCGACCCTTCCACCAGTGCGCTCAACCGCTACCTGCAGACCTGGGACGTGGACAACGTCTTTGTCATGGGCGCAGGCGCCTTCCCTCAGAACATCCAATACAACCCGACCGGACTGGTTGGTGCCCTGACTTACTGGGCAGCCAAGGCAATACGCGAAAAGTATCTGCCCAACCCCGGCCCGCTGGTTCATGCCTGAGGAGCGCAATGATGAATACCAGACCGTCCCTGCTGACACTCAGCTTGTGCAGCTCTCTGCTCCTCAACGGCATTGCCATGGCAGCAGACAATGATCAGATCGCTCGTGGCGAATACCTCTCCCGTGCTGGCGACTGTGCCGCCTGCCACACGGCGCCAGATGGCAAGCCATTTGCTGGCGGCCAGGCTATCGCCAGCCCCTTTGGGGATATCTACGCCACCAATATCACACCAGACCCCGATACAGGCATCGGCAACTATACGCGCGACCAGTTCGCCCGAGCATTGCGCGAGGGCGTTCGTGCCGATGGCGCCAAGCTGTATCCGGCAATGCCTTATCCGTCCTATGCCAAGATCACGGATGAAGACATTGATGCGCTCTATGCCTACTTCATGAAAGGAGTTGAACCGGTCAACAACACCCCGCAGGAGACTGATCTCAGCTTCCCCTTCAATCAGCGTTGGGGCATTGGCGCCTGGAACTGGATGTTTACCGATGGCAAGTCATTCACACCAGACGCTGAACAGAGCGACAGGATCAATCGCGGCGCCTACCTGGTCCAGGGTCTTGCCCACTGCGGCAGTTGCCATACACCACGCGGCTTGCTGTTCCAGGAGAAAGCGCTGGACAGCAATGAAGATATCTTCCTGAGTGGTACCGACCTCAACGACTGGCATGCACCCAACCTGCGAGGAGGTGGCGAGGGAAGCAGCGACCTGCAAGGCTGGTCAAACCAGGATATCGTCGACTATCTTGCCACCGGCCGTAATGACCACAACGCGGTCACCGGGGAGATGACCTCAGTGGTGGAGCACAGTACTTCACACCTGAGCAAGGATGACCTGCTTTCGGTTGCTGAGTACCTGAAGTCCCTGCCGCGTGAATCAGCAGCTTCATCCTCCAAGCAGAGCTCACCGGGGGAAGACACCACCGCCATGCTGACCGCAGCAGATGTGGGTGAGAACCTGGGGGCACGACTGTACCTGGATAACTGCAATGCCTGCCATCTGGCCAATGGCCAAGGCGCCAAGCAGGTATTCCCATCACTGGTCGGCAACTCTCTGGTCAACGCCAAGGATCCCACTGGACTACTCAATGTGATGCTGGCTGGAGCACGCTTGCCTTCCACCCCCGACAAACCCGAAGCGCTGGCCATGCCTGACTTCTCCTGGCGCCTGTCGGACGAAGAAGCTGCTGAGCTGGCCACATTCGTGCGTAGCGCCTGGGGTAATCACGGCGGTAACGTCAGTGCCGATCAGGTCTCCAAGGTTCGCAGTTCCTTGCCGGAAGATGGCGTTACCAGTGCACCAGACTTCGACGGCTGACCCCTTCGGACTCTGATATCGAGTCACTGAAACCAACGCAGAAAAAACGCCTCGCAAGTATTCCTTGCGAGGCGTTTACGCTGGCCCGATCAGTATCGGTATTTCATGTATCACTCACAAGACAATGAGATTGTCGCGATGAATCAGCTCTGGGGCTTCCATGTAACCCAGCAATTCGGAAATACGTCCACTGGGCTGACCAAGAATCTTGCGCGCATCATCGATGCCATAGTTGACCAGCCCTTTGGCAATACGCGCACCGCTCTCGTCGACGCACACCACCATATCGCCACGCACAAAGCTGCCCTCTGCCTTGCGCACGCCAACCGGCAGCAAGCTCGAACCACTACTGCGCAATACACGCACCGCGCCGTCATCAAGCGTCAGGGTTCCACGTACCTGCAACTGGCCCGCCAGCCAGCGCTTACGGGCTGCCATGGGTGCTTGATCAGGAGTCAGCAAGGTTCCGAGCCTTTCGCCCTTGACCAGGCGGGAGATCACGTCCGGCTGGCGGCCACTCGCTATCACCGTCACCGCACCAGAGCGTGCCGCCAGACGCGCAGCCCGCACCTTGGTGGCCATGCCGCCACGCCCCAAGGCTCCGCCGCCGCCCGCAACCGAGGCTAACCAAGGGTCATCGGCACGACCCTCGTCAATCAACTTGGCATGAGGGTTCGAACGCGGGTCCGCATCAAACACTCCTTCCTGATCGGTCAGGATCACCAGGGCATCAGCCTCAAGCAAGTTCGCCACCAACGCGCCCAAGGTGTCATTGTCACCAAAGCGAATCTCATCGGTAACAACGGTATCGTTCTCATTGACCACCGGTACTACCTTGAGATCCACCAGCGTGCGTAACGCCGAACGGGCATTGAGATAACGCTTACGATTGGACAAATCATCATGCGTCAGCAGAATCTGTGCCGTGATCAAGCCATGACGACCAAAGTGGTTCTCATAGGTCTCGGTAAGCACATTCTGGCCTACCGCCGCCGCAGCCTGCAGCTCATGCACAGTAGAGGGCCGCGCGGCCCAGCCCAGCCGCACCATGCCTGCAGCGACAGCACCAGAAGACACCAGGACCACCTCGACACCGGACTTGCGCAGTGTGGCGATCTGATCGACCCACCCTCCAATGCCATCATCGTCTAGGCCGCGTCCATCATTGGTCAGCAGGGCACTACCTATTTTCACCACCAACCGGCGTGCGCTGGACAGCGCTTCACGCCCGGGAACCTGCTCGATATGCATCCCTTTCACCCGATCACTGATTTACCCAGCGCAGCCCGAGACCTTCCACAATCCTTCAGGGGGCGTATTCAATCTCGACATCATAATCATCATCATCGAAGTCGTCGTCATCGTCTTCATCCCGACGACGCTTGCGACCCAGGCGTGCCTCAGTACGCGCCACCGCCTCTTCTTCCATGCGGCGTCGCATTTCCATCTCGCGCTCCCTGGCCTCTTCATCCTCGTTTTCGAGGGTGCGCTGCTCAGTGAGCCAGCGATAAGCAGCCTGGACCAGAGCATCGGTGCCATCATGGGAAATAGCGGAAATCCGGAACACAGGTCCATCCCAGCCGAGACGGCGCACGATGTCGGCAACTTTCTCTTCGCGCTCTTCCTCCGGCAACAGGTCAAGCTTGTTGAGCACCAGCCAGCGCGGGCGCTCGGCAAGTGCCGGAGAGAACTGTCCCAGCTCATGGACGATGGCCTGCGCAGCCTCGACAGGGTCTGACTCGTCGAAGGGCGCCACATCCACCACGTGGAACAACAGGCGAGTACGCGTCAGATGCTTGAGAAAACGCAGGCCAAGTCCCGCGCCATCAGCCGCACCTTCAATCAACCCCGGTACATCGGCCATGACGAAGTGTTCGTGCATGCCAAGCTTGACCACACCAAGGTTCGGCACCAAGGTGGTGAAGGGATAGTTGGCCACCTTGGGCTTGGCGGCCGATACCGCACGAATCAACGTTGACTTGCCGGCATTGGGCAACCCCAGCAAGCCCACATCGGCCATGACTTTCATTTCCAGGCGCAAGTTGCGCCGCTCACCTGCCGTACCTGGCGTGGTACGACGAGGAGCACGATTGGTCGACGACTTGAAATGGATGTTTCCCAAGCCACGGCGCCCGCCCTGAACGACCTGAACTACCTGGCCTACATCCGTGACATCTGCAATGACTTCAAGGGTATCCTCATCGATCACCGTCGTTCCTACCGGCACCTTGACATGCAAGTCATCACCCGCCTTGCCGCTCATCTGGCGACCCTGGCCGGGCGCTCCATTCTGAGCCTTGTAGAAACGCGTGTACTTGAAATCGATCAGCGTATTGAGTGCATCATCGCCAATCAGGTAAACACTGCCTCCATGGCCACCATCACCACCATCAGGGCCACCCTTGGGCACGTACTTTTCGCGCCGAAAGCTCAGGCAACCACTACCCCCGTTGCCCGCTTCCACGATGATCGAGGCTTCGTCGACGAACTGCATCTGTAATCTCCTGGTGGACACACCACCATACGGAAACGACGCTCAGGTTCTGTCTGAAATGTCTGCGTTCAGCCGTACCGCATTGGGAACGGGCAGTGCTTGATCCGTGTCTGGAACACGGGTAAGCCCTGATGATCGCTCGTCAACTTTTCAGACAGCCCCTCATATGCCTTGCTTCCATGATACAAGAAGGCCCCGCGCTTGGCGGGGCCTTCTTGGGTCGAAACCACTACCTGCTCAGCCCAAAACGACTTTCAGGCCAGGGGACGACCCTCTACGTTCGGGCGGTCTCAGGCAGAGACGACGCTCACGAACTTGCGGTTTTTCGGACCCTTGGTCTCGAACTTGATCACGCCTTCGTTCAGGGCGAACAGAGTGTGATCCTTGCCGATGCCAACGCCAGTACCGGCGTGGAACTTGGTGCCGCGCTGACGCACGATGATGTTGCCAGGAGTTACAGCCTGACCACCGTACAGCTTGACACCAAGACGCTTGGATTCAGAATCGCGACCGTTTCGTGTGGAACCAGCAGCCTTCTTATGAGCCATTGCAAAGTCCTCGCTCGTTAAGGGAATTATCTGCAACGCAGCTTGCCCGGGGGCAAGGCGTCAGGAAACGCTGAATGAATCAGCTATTTCCTCAGGCAGAGATTCCAGTGATTTTAACTTCAGTGAACCACTGACGGTGGCCCTGACGCTTCATGTGGTGCTTACGGCGACGGAACTTGATGATGGTCACCTTCTCGCCACGGCCGTGGGCAACGATCTCGGCAGAGACCTTGGCACCTTCAACCAGCGGAGCACCGATGGTGACGTCGTCGCCATTACCAACCAGCAGAACCTCGTCGAACTCGACGGTATCGCCAGTGGGGATTTCCAGCTTCTCGAGCTTGAGGGTCTGGCCTTCCTGAACGCGGTACTGCTTGCCACCGCTCTTGATAACTGCGTACATGTCTATCTCCAGAAACTCATCGGGGTTGGCTCTTGATCGACCTGTTTCGAGTGGCGCCCCTTTTGACACCATCTGACAGGGAGCATGGATGAGTGGGCCGCGCATTATAACCACCTTCCTCGACATGCACAACCCAACATGCACCGTCAAGCTGTCCCGAACCTCGACGATCATGACCTTATGGCCAGTCTTTCGCCCAACTCTTGATCATGGCTGTCTTGACGCCCCCATGGGGGGCCCATAGCATGACCGGCAACCCAAGAGCTCTGTCGAGTCTGTCCAAAGCCGTCTTTCTACCAGTCGAAGCTGCCTTCATGCCTGCTAACGCCACGTCGCCAAGTACTTCAGCACCCTCACCTATCCACGCCGTGGTCGCCGACGACTTCGCCGCAGTCAATCACACCATCATCGACCAGCTCGCTTCCCGTATTCCGCTGGTCGAGACCATCGGCCAATACATCATTGAAAGCGGAGGCAAGCGGCTGCGCCCGCTGCTGGTGCTGCTGGCGACCCGGGCACTGGACTATCAGGGTGACAAGCACATCACCCTGGCGACACTGATTGAGTTCATGCACACCTCCACCCTGCTGCATGACGATGTTGTCGACGAATCCCATATGCGGCGCGGCAAGGCCACGGCCAACGATGCCTGGGGCAATGCGCCTTCGGTGCTGGTAGGCGACTTTCTTTATTCACGCTCGTTCCAGATGATGGTGGAAATAGGTTCCATGCGTATCATGGAGGTCCTCTCCAGCGCCACCTGTACCATTGCCGAGGGTGAAGTACAGCAGTTGACCAATGTCGGCAACCCCGACATCAGCGAAGCAGACTACTTCGAGACCATTCAGGGCAAGACCGCCATGCTGTTCGAGGCGGCCTCTCACTGTGGCGCCATCCTGTCGGCAGCCACTCCCGAGCAGGAACAGGCCCTGGCCGCCTATGGTCGCTACCTGGGCCTTGCCTTCCAGCTGATTGACGACCTGCTCGATTACCAGGGCGACGCCAAGGCCATGGGCAAGAACGTCGGCGATGACCTTGCCGAAGGCAAGCCGACTCTACCCTTGATTCAAGCCATGGCAGCAGGCACACCTGAACAGGCCAAGCTGATTCGCCGCGCCATCCGCAAGGGTGGGCTTGACCACCTGGATGAGGTGCTGGCCATTATCGATGCCACCAGTGCCCTGCAATACACCCGCGAGAAGGCAGAGGAAATGGCTGACAAGGCCCTGGCCGAACTCGAGCACCTGCCCGAATCCCCCTTCCGTGATGCCATGGCGGATCTCGCCAAGCTCGCTGTCGAGCGTGAGACCTAAACCACCCAGGCATTGGCTCTCACTCGCCAGTGGTGGATATCGCTAACGCCCCGGCGCAAAGGGAAAAAAATCGCGAACCTGCCTTGTTGAGGCTTGCAATGACAAAACGGATCCGTATACTACGCATCCGTTGAGGCAAGGCCTCGGCAGAAGTCGGAGTATAGCTCAGCTTGGTAGAGCGCTGCCTTCGGGAGGCAGAGGTCGTAGGTTCGAATCCTGCTACTCCGACCAAAGAATTCAGTAAAACGGCCACTTGCGCATCATCGCAGTGGCCGTTTTTCGTTGCTTTTCACACGTAGCTCCACACAGCAACCGCCTTCCATGCATTGCTTCAACAGGCTTCGATCTCGCTGAGAATAGTGCCGCGCATACGAAACCATTCAGAAGCATTGTCGCCCCGCGGGCAGCGCCAGCAGATGCTTGATTGCCATACCTGCATTAACGAAAACAATGAGCTGATGAAGCCTATTTCTCCATCAACGCTTCCTCTCTGTGGGCAGGTAGGCCGCCTCTCATTACCAGGCACGTGGTGGTGGCATAAGCAAAGATCTTGTCATCACCATTGACCAGGGATCCTTTTGCCAGGACAACCCTTCCCCCTCGGTGAACGATTTCTCCCTGGGCTCTCAGCATTCCACTTTTCACTGATACTGCCCGAACATAATTGACTTTGATTTCAATGGTCGTGCACATTTGTGAGCCACGCAATCCTGTTGCGACGGCAGCACTCATGCAAGCATCCATCAGCGCTGCTACCCAACCGCCCTGAATAGAACCATTAGGATTGACATATCCTGCATCAGGCATCCCTTCAAACACCACCATATCGGGTGATACTCGAGATAATGCAAACCCCATGGTACTCCATGCATTCGGCGGTTCTGATGTTCCACTATGTATATCGTGGAGCCAGTCTAGCCAAGGGAGTTTTATATCTTCAGATATACATGCTTCCCTCAGATCTTGAGACGGTACGGATGACCCGTTCATTTTGTTTCTCCCTGTGATATTTAATGTCTTTCCTTTGACACCAGGATTTAAGGTAATTTTTCCCATCTCAAATAAGCGTCGACACGAACCTCGGGATCCCAGGGAACAGGTATCCCTATTGCCGACAAGACCAGAAGTCCATCTTCCCATTCGACAAAGCGCTCCTGCCTGGTCCCTACCCACTCCTGAGACCAGGCCGTTTCCACTAGCGTACTCAGCCTCTCGCCATCGAAGGAGTAGCTTCCCCCATAGGCAATAGCGGTATCGAACATAGCCGACTTCTCATGACTATGGGGATCGCGTAACTTACTGTCTGCCATCAAGACAGCTGACATTTTTTCACGACTAAAAGAAATGAACCCGCTCGGATTTTCACCAAACCCGGTGAACTCTCTATTGATTCCCGCTTCTTTCATCTGAACTGATCTAAGACAGTACATACCTTCAAGAGCATGATGACTGTTCATACGTCTTCCTTTATTTGAAAGCCAAACAAACAGGCTTCAAGATAGGCATGCACCAAGCCAAATTTCCAACAATAATTTTCACTTAATATATCAGCAGGGTAATTTTATAACGTCTTACCGTAATGTTAAGTTACTACGCCACACATATCTCAAATGAAAATATAACTCCTGGAGAACAATAATTTATTTTATTTCTTCAATTCAACGCGATATTACACTTACCCTATGTCTCACTGCCAGCTGTCCTGAAGACACCTTCATGAGTGGTAGCGCTATAAGCATCCGTACAGGATGATTACTTTTCCAAGATATCCCGCCCAAGGCGTGAGCACGCTTCCTGTCGGTGTGTGAAAAGAAATCTCGATACTTACCAACTAAGGTGGAATGTCACCTCTTGATGTAACCGGTTACATATACAAAGGCATGTCCTGTAGGAAAGCCTCGCCCCGCTTCACCTATGCTTGTCCTGCTTTCACATCGGAGACTCACATGGCGCAACATCCCATCAGCAGGCGCTGCCTGCTGCGCAATACCCTGACCAGCTCTCTTGGCCTGGCTGCCCTTGGCTCCTTGAAGGCACAGGCATTAGATGCCCGGGATACCGGCGATAATGTCAGCGACAGTGGAGCACTGAAAGGCAACATTCATCATTCCGTTGCCCGATGGACATTCGATGACCTATCACTGGAAGAACTCTGTACGCTCGTCCGCCGTATCGGGTTTTCCGCCATTGACCTGGTGGGTCCCAGTGAATGGCAGATCCTCAAGCGTCATGGCATCGACTCGTCCATGTGCAATGGGGCCGAGCCCAACCTGGAAGATGGATGGGGCGACAGGCAATTTCATTCTGCCTTGACCGATAGTTACCACAAGCATATCGATCTGGTGAATGAAGCTGGCTACAAGAATCTGATCTGCTTCAGCGGCAATGCTCGAGGCATGACCCCGGAAGATGGTCTGAAGAATGCCGAGCAGGGATTGAAGAGAATCCTGGGTCAGGCCGAGCAGAAAGGCGTCATCCTGCACATGGAACTATTCAACAGCAAGATCAATCACCCCGACTATCTGTGCGACAACTCAGCCTGGGGGATAGAGTTATGCAAGCGACTCGACTCGCCCAATTTCAAGCTCCTGTATGACATCTACCACATGCAGATCAGCGAGGGCGATATCATCCGGACCATTCGCGACAACCACCAGTATTTCGGCCACTACCATACGGCAGGAGTCCCTGGAAGACACGAGATCGATGACAGCCAGGAGCTAAACTACCCCGCCATCATGAAAGCTATCCTCGCGACGGGATTCACAGGCTATGTCGCACAGGAATTCATCCCTGACAGAAGCACCGCGGAAGACAAGGCGCGTTCACTGGAAGAGGCCATTCATATCTGCGACATCTGAAAAGAGCCCTCAGCGACATCTGAAAAGAGCCCTCAGCGACATCTGAAAAGAGCCCTCTGCAGCTTTGAATAGCCCTCAATGACATGGCCGCTCCACTGAGGGCGGCTTCTCAAGGCAGGTAGCGCTCGGCAAAGATCCCTTCAAGGGCAGCATAGGGCAGATGCAACTCCGGCTGACCTAGCGCATAAGGTGCGATGTCGTAGGCATTGAACTTGACCACCGCATCCTCGGCCATTGGCGCGACATTATCGGTCTCTACCAACGGCCACTGCTGTGCAAACTCTGCATTCTGCTCGATCTCCTGCAGCCAACGCTGATGAGCATGCGCCAAGGCGGCATCGAACGCATCACGCTGTCCATCAATCAGCATGTCATCGAGCCCTACTCGCTGCTGAGTACGGCGATCGACAACGAAGTACTCTGTCAACGGCATGCCATGGGCACCACCGGTGAACACGTAACCATTCAACTCGACCACCAGCAGGTCATTGTGATCTGACACCACCTCAGCCTCGAGGCTGGCATCATAAGGAGGGATATCGGGGTTTGCCTGCCGATCTTCCTGGGCGCTGGCAAAGAAAGACTCGGCAAGCTGGTCCAGGTCCCGAGGGCCGGCATCAGCCTCGCCGGTCCCGATGCCTTCCAGCATCGCGAACAGGCTCTGCTCAAGTTCAGCCGACAGCTCGGGTGATTCAGGAAAACTGAGATATGCCAGGGATATCTTGGAACAGTCTTGCTCATCATCACATGCCGGCGCCAGCATGGTTTTATCGATTTTCTCAATGCTGAGCTGTTCTGCCGGCTTCTCTCCATCAGCCGGCTGGCAGGCACTCAGCAGAGGCAGCATCGCTGCCAAAAGGAGCCACCGCAAATAGATCGACATGGATACTCTCTCCTTGATGTTCCCTGCCTTGATGTTTATTGCTTCCATAACGCGGGTCATGCACTGACTGAAAAGCGCTCGGTCACGACTTGCAATTCATCCGATAACGTCGGGAGTCCACATCCAACTCCGCTTCATCGTCGACCTTGGTGTAGAAAAAGCGGGCAGCTTCATCACCAGAACCTGCAAGCTGGTACCAGCCGCAGACGCCATACCCATGATTGACTTCCTTCATGTCCTTCAGCACGACTTCCTCAGATGTGTCGAGCGTAGCTGCAATGGCATGCTGGATGTTCGCATCGACATCACCATCAGAGAGAGTCGCTGCACCAATGACCAGGCCAATCGCGACCACGATCATGATGACGGGAATATAGAGATTGTGCACGGCAATGAGGACCATGAAGTAAATGAAGTACAGAAAGCAATGATAACTGACTTTCTGCCAGGCAAGGAAAGAACTCTTCCCCATCTTCGCTAGCACAGGCATCCCGCTCTCTACTTAGTGGAAAACCCATCGATTGGCGACTACTACTTTACAGGGCACACCGCTATCAGGCGGCCATCACAAGGGGAACGAACCATGCCAGGATATTATGAACTCAAGCCATCCACAGATGGTCAATTCAACTTCACCTTGAAGGCAGGCAACCATGAAATCATCCTGACCAGCCAACGCTACAAGACCAGGAAGTCAGCCGAAAGCGGCATCGCCTCCTGCCAGAAAAACAGCCAGAACCCCAAGAGTTTTGAACGCAAAGTCGCTAAAGATGGCCGCAACTACTTTACGCTGAAAGCAAGCAACGGTCAGGTCATCGGCACCAGTGGCATGTACCGTGCCTCACCATCAATGGAAAAGGGCATCAAGTCAGTCATGAGCAATGGCACAGGCCCCGTAAAGGTCAAAGAATGATGGCAATGACAAAAGTCGCCACTCTCGGCAACCGCAGGGTGGCGACTTCTTCAGCGCGATAATTCAACTTCCAGCAAGAAGTCAGTGCAAGCCATCATCGACGGCTCATTACCTGACTTCCAGCTCCTTCTCTTTGGGCTCAATCCCAAGGGCGATGACGCTGCTGATGGGCGCGTTCACGTTGCCGACGCTCCCACTCGCGGCGATCATGCCGGGTCTGACGATGGTCACGCTGCCATTCCCGACGACGTTCATGCTCCCGCCGCTGTTCGTACTCCCGCCGGCGTTGCTCATGCAACCACCTTTCTCTATCGCGGTCGCGCTCCCAATCTTTCCTGTGCTGCCTCTCCCAACGCTCACGCTCCCTCTCCCGACGATCCTGGTCGTATGAGCGATGACGCTCATAGCCACCATCTCCCATGATGATGCCTGGCACGCCACCGATGCGCGTAGGATGATAGGCACAGCCGGCCAGAGCGAGGACAGCAACCATCGAGAGCAGGATAGATACAAGTCGCATGGTTTATCCTCTCGGCTTCTTTAATCAGCATGCTAACAAGCCGATAAGCCCCGGCCATGTGGCCAGGTCGCGACATTCCGTGTCAATGTTGTGCAAAGTTGCATATACCTCACCACTTCATGTTCCGCCCCCATTGAGCATCACAGGAGCCTCGGCCAAGGAGCTCTCACCCATGAGCCATGACGGCATCACAAACCTGATCCAGATCACCTT
Organism: Halomonas binhaiensis; assembly: GCF_008329985.2. Taxonomy (NCBI): domain Bacteria; kingdom Pseudomonadati; phylum Pseudomonadota; class Gammaproteobacteria; order Oceanospirillales; family Halomonadaceae; genus Halomonas; species Halomonas binhaiensis. The sequence goes on along the minus strand of NZ_CP038437.2, from coordinate 556,026 downwards.
TAGCAAACAAGGGCCGTTTACCGGATGCAATGTCTTGACACTATTGGCACCATGCCGAATTGACCACTACGCATCCGCCGCGCATATTTCATGATTATCGACACTGTGTTTACCCGTACAGTGGATACGACGTAACAGTTACGGTATACAGCAGTCCCCAATACAACAGCTATCAAAGCAATACGCCATGGATGAACTCTGCCTCAGTCAATGGTGCGGCTGGCAAAAGCACGGAGAGGATCGTCCTGACACCCCTCAGCTGTTGCCAAGCGATGGTCCAGGCAAGAGCTTGCCTGCCATGTTACGCCGACGTCTCGATGACGCCGGGCGGGCCACCTGTGACATTCTTGCCAGCCTGGACAGCGGGGCGGAACTGCCGTTGCTGCATGCTTCACGGCATGGTGACGCCACTCGGACCCTGGCCATGCTGCATGACCTCATTGCCGGTGAAGCGCTGTCTCCGACACGCTTTTCACTTTCGGTTCATAACGCCACCCTGGGGATTCATTCCATTTCCCAGCAGCATCAACGCCCTCTTCAAGCACTGAGTGCGTGCGGCAACGAATTCGATGCCCTGTTGAGCGAGGCGCGTGGCTACCTTGCCGAAGGCTATCCTGCGGTGGTCATTGCATTTACCGAAGGCGATATTCCCAAGGAATACCAAGGCCATACCGAGCACCCCGGCAAGGCTTGCGCCATAGGTATGCGCTTGAGCTTGAACGAAGGCCACAAGCTTGTTGCCGGCGCCTCCGGCAATTCACTTCCACGTCCCACCCCGATAGATATCATTGAGTGGCTATGCGGGTCAGGAAAGACACCTATTGGCCGCCATGGGTGGACACTTGCATGAGAGGGTTATGGAGCCGCGTCTGGCGCTGTATGGGGACAGCCATCTCCTTCGCCACCTTTGGTCTGGGCGGGCTGGTGATCGGGTTGATCATCACGCCAGCGCTTGCGGTGTGCATACGCAATCAACAACGGCGCCAACGGTTAGTCAGACAGCTCATCCAGAAGGCATTTCGCTGCTTCATCGGGCTGATGCAAGGGCTCGGCGTGCTGGACTATTGTCTGGAAGGCCGACAGAGCCTGGCCAGGCCTGGCCGGCTGGTACTGGCCAATCATCCATCACTGATCGACGTGATCTTTCTGCTGGCCCACACGCCTAATGCCGACTGCATCGTCAAGGGGCGTCTCGCTGACAACCTCTTCACTCGGGGTCCCATTCGGGCTGCTGGCTTTATCACCAATCGAGATCCCGAAGACCTGCTGGCGGCTGCACACAACAGTCTTGCCGCAGGCAATACTCTGATTCTGTTCCCGGAAGGAACCCGAACCACCCCGGGGCGTCCACTCAAGTTCCGACGGGGTGGCGCCAATATTGCCCTGCGTACCGGGGCTCCCATCGTCCCGGTATTGATCCAGTGCACACCAACTACACTGACTAAAGACGTTCCCTGGTACCACATACCTGCAACCAAGGTACATATCCGCCTACGAGTTCTGGACGAACTACCGATAGAGCCGCCATCGGCAGCACCCACTCCGTTACAAGCCAGACGCCTGACTCAAGAGCTGGCCGAATTTTTCAATAGGGAACTGGAACTCTTCCATGATGAGCGAAACACAACAGCTGTCGCTTGATCTGAAGCGCATGATCATCGACACCCTTGAACTCGAAGATATCACTCCCGACGATATCGACGAAGATGCACCGTTGTTCGGCGAAGGGCTCGGTCTTGACTCCATCGATGCGTTGGAGCTGGGCCTGGCGTTGCAAAAGCGCTATGGCGTGAAACTCGACGCCGAGGCAGAAGACACTCGTCGCCATTTCGAAAGCCTGGCAGCGCTGCGGGCGCTGGTGGAGGCACATCGTGACGTCTGATTCCCGTACCATTCTGCAGCAACCCGATCGCGACCAGATCCTGACACATATTCAGAAGACCCTGATCGAACTGTTCGAGCTGCCTGCCGAAGAAGTGCGCCCAGAGGCCCGTCTTTACGAGGACCTGGATATCGATAGCATCGATGCCGTCGACCTGGTCGTGGAACTCAAGCAGTTCACCGGTCGGCGTATCAACCCTGAGGCATTCAAGTCAGTTCGAACGATCGATGATGTGGTCAATGCCGTTGAAGCTCTGGTTCGCGATCCAGGCGCCTGAACCGATAATCTATCGAATGGATGCTATCCATTGTGCCGGCACAGAAGGACCTTCCATGCGCCCCACCACTTTCCTGGTCACGACAGCAACTGCCTTGCTTGCCGCTGCCTGGCCATTCGCGGTGTGGTGGCTTGAGGATAGCCTGGGCCCCTGGCCCTTGTTGGCCGTGGGTAGCGCACTTATCGCCTGGCGCCTGCCTCAGGCCCGAGGTCTGGCTGTGTTGGCCGCCATGGCCCTCATCACCATTGGCCTGGCAGGAAAGGCAGAATGGGGGTTGCGCGGGTATCCTGTCGCCGTCAATGCCATCATGTTGGCAACCTTCTCCTTCAGCCTGTGGCAAGGCCCCCCTATCATCGAGCGCATCGCACGCTTGAAGGAGCCTGACCTGCCACCGTCGGGAGTGCGCTACACCCGTAAAGTAACCCAGGCCTGGTGCGTGTTCTTTCTTGTCAACGGAGCCATAGCGGCCTGGACTGCCTACTATGCCAGCCTGGCCGTCTGGACCCTGTACAATGGCGCCATCAGCTACGTACTGATGGCCCTGATGTTTGTCATCGAGTGGTGTTGCCGCCGCCGACTACGGAGTAGAACCCAGTGAATTACCTTGCTCTCACCGGGTCGCCTTGGCAGCGTGCTGTGGGTGAGTCCAACTCACAGCCGACAGACTGGTGCTCGGCACAAACTCTAGCCCCCCGGATCGCCGCATGGCGTAGCTGGCTGTCATCCCAGGCCGGGGGACGTTGGCTACTGTTTCAAACAGATCCCATGGAATTTACTGCGGCCCTGCTGGCATTGTGGGAAAGCGGACGCAGCGCGGTATTGCCAGGCGACAACAAGCCCGCGACCCTGCGCCGCCTGGGGAATATGGTTGACGGTATCATCCCGCCATACCCAGCCCTGGCTTCCGTACAGGCACCACTTTCCCAGGACGCCACCAGGCAACAACACGCAACACCGGCGCCTCTTCCGCTGCAAGCCCAGCGTGAGGCCGTGGTCCTGTATACCTCTGGCTCCACGGGCGAGCCAGTCATGCAGCCGAAGCGTTTCCAGCAGTTGGAGGACGAACTCGACCAGCATGCCAAGCTATGGCCTCTCGAGGGCTGTGCGGTAGTCTCTCAGGTCAGCCATCAGCACATCTATGGCCTGCTTGCCGGTATTCTCCATCCGCTATGCCATGGTGTGCCATTCAGCGCGAGAGACAGTCGTTACCCCGAAACGCTGGCAGAAAGGCTCATGGATGCTCAGAAGGCCCGGCTGGCAGCCGTAGTGGTATCATCGCCGGCACAGCTATCACGCCTCCCCGAGCATCTGCACTGGCCCGCCATTATCCGACGTGTGTTTTCCTCGGGCGCGCCACTGAGCGAGGCAGATGCCTTACGCAGTGAACAGCTACTGCAGGCCCCCGTCATCGAAATCTATGGCAGTACCGAGACCGGCGGTGTTGCCTGGCGTCGCCAGCAACAGTCGGCATGCTGGACAGCCTTTCCCTGTGTCGACTGGAGAATTGAGCAGGGAAAGCTGCAAGTCCGCTCCACCTTTCTGGAACACCCTGAACATTGGTGGCTACAGAGTGATCGGGCCGCTCCCCTGGACGATGGCTTTCACTTGCTGGGACGAGCCGATCGCGTGGCCAAGGTGGGAGGGAAGCGTATATCCCTGACCCAGATCGAAAATTGCCTCAGCCTGCAGGAAGGCATTCGCACAGCACGCTGCCTGCCCCTTGCCGAGCGCGATGGCCGTCTCGCTATCGTCGTCGCCATGGAGCCTGAGTCGATCCCTCGTGATCATGAGATGCGACGCGGCCTCGTCGAGCGTCTGCGCAATATCCTTGACGATGAACTGGATAACGTGGCGATTCCCCGCTACTGGCGCTTTGTCGAGGTGCTGCCTGTCAATTCCCAGGGCAAGCACGACAACGCCTTGCTCTCACGCTGCTTTGCCGATCTCGACGACGACCGTCAGCCTCGCTGGCTTGGGGAAGTATCAGGCAGCGCAGGCATCGTCGTGATCCATCTAGAAGTTCCCAGTCGCCTGCGCTATCTCGCAGGCCACTTCCCGCGCCTTCCTCTCGTCCCCGGTGTCGTGCTGGTTCAGTGGGCCATTGAGCTGGCCACGGAACATTTCGGCGATATCGGGACTTTCTGCGCGATCGAGCGGGTGAAATTCCAGAAGATACTGCGTCCTGGTCTGCGCTTCAGTCTGCATCTGGAACGGCGTGACGATGGCATTGCCTTCCATTATGACTCTCACCACGGACGTCATGCATCGGGACGAGTGGTGTTCACTCAGGATGCCCCTCATGACTGAGCCACCCATGACTGAGCTCCCCATGACTGAGCTGCATCCTTGCGCCCTGGTACCGGTCTACGATCACCCCGAGACCATCGCCACGGTGTGCGATCGCCTGAGCGCCATGGACCTGCCGGTGATTCTGGTCGACGATGGCTGCAGCGCGCCTTGTCGTCATGAACTGGAACGCCTTGCTGCACAAGGACATCACCTCGTGCGTCATGCCAGCAATCGGGGCAAGGGAGCCGCCGTGCGTTCGGGCCTGGCAGAGGCGCAGCGGCTAGGATATACCCACGCTCTCCAGGTCGATGCCGATGGCCAGCATCATGCTGACGACCTGCCTGCCTTTATCGAAAGCATGGCCCACTCACCGCAAACCCTTTTGGCAGGTTACGCCTGCTATGACGAGAGCGTGCCCAAAGCCCGCCACTATGGGCGCTACGCTACCCATGTCTGGGTCTGGATCAATACACTGTCCTGCCATATTCGCGACACTATGTGTGGCGTCCGGCTCTATCCGGTAGTACAGGCCAATGCCTTGCTGGAGCAGCATCCCTGTGGAGAGCGCATGACATTCGATACCGAAGTCCTGGTGCGCTGGTACTGGAGCGGAGGCGACATAGAGAACTTGCCGGTGAGAGTGCATTATCCAGAAGACGGCATCAGCCACTTTGATGTATGGCGCGACAACCTGCAGATCAGCCGCATGCACGCACGCCTGTTCTTCGCCATGCTGCCGCGCCTCCCTCGTCTGCTGAAACGACATTGGGTAGCATCATGAAGTCTTCATGGGCGCGTGTCGGTGAGCGCGGCACCCTGACCGGGATGCTGCTCATGGTGCACTTGCGGCGACTGGGAGAGTGGCCTTTCAAGCTTGTCCTGTGGCCAGTGATCCTGTGGTATTACACCACTCATGCCGTTGCCCGCCATGCCTCTCGCGATTACCTGGCACGCCTCGACCCCAGCCTGTCCCAAAGCCCCCTGGCCTGGCACCAGCGCAGTTTCAGCCATTTCCTCAGTTTTGGCCGCTGCCTGATGGACAAGGTCGGCGCCTGGAGTGGTGCCTTTCCGGCCGATGAACTTCAGGGTGACGGCGTACGCCATTTCTCCGAAGCTCTCGCCAAGGGAGAACATCGGGGACCGGGCGGCCTGGTACTGGTTGCTCATCATGGCAACCTCGACGTAGTCAACGCTCTGAATGAACAGGATTCGAGCGTCGATGTCAGTGTCATCATGCACAGTCGCAATGCTCGCAAGTTCAATGAGCTACTGGGCCGTGCAACGGGGCGTCGAGGTCCCAGCATCATCGAGGTCAACGACATCACTCCCGCCACCGCTCAATTGCTGGACGCCAAGATCCGCGCAGGCGGCTTTGTCGTCGTCGCTGCCGACCGGGTCCCTCCTGGACTAGGACGCTATCGCTGGCTGGACTTTCTCAACGCTCCTGCAGCATTCCCGGAAGGTCCATTCCTGCTGGCCGCTTTGCTGCGCTGCCCTGTCTACCTGCTGGCCTGCGTGCGCGATGGTGATGCCTACCGAGTCGACTTCGAGCCTTTCGATGACACGTCATCCTTGCCGCGCAAGCACCGCCAGGCTTGGCTCGACGACGCCATGTTCCGCTATGTGGCGCAACTCGAGAGTCACGTCCGCCGGCACCCATTACAGTGGTTCAACTTCTTTCCGTTCTGGCAACCTCCCGAGATATCTCCGCCATGACTCAACCATCTGCCAGCACTTCTCCTCTTGTCCTCGACGGCTCGACAGTATCTCTCGAAGATATCCTGTCCGTGGCCGAGGGACGTCGCAAAGTAGCGCTCTCGACAGCACCGGAATTCTGCGAACGCATTACTCGCGGCCAGGTATTCCTTGAGCGTCTGCTGGAAGAAGACGGTGTGGTCTATGGCGTCACCACTGGCTATGGCGATGCCTGCACGCGCCCGGTGAGCATGGACGATATCGATAGTCTGCCGCGTCATCTCTATACCTTTCATGGCTGTGGCCAGGGCCAGGTACTTGCAGCAGAGGCCGCACGGGCAGTGATTCTGGTGCGCCTGGTTTCTCTGTGCCAGGGCGTTTCAGGGATCAGCATGGAGCTGCTCGAGCGCCTGGTGTGGCTACTGCAGGAAGACGTGCTGCCAGTCATTCCCGAAGAGGGCTCCGTGGGTGCCAGTGGCGACCTGACGCCCTTGTCCTATCTGGCCGCCGTGCTATGTGGTGAACGCGATGTCTTCGATCGCGGTGTTCGCCGCCCTGCCGCCGAAGCGCTGGCCGAGCGACACATGACGCCCTATCGGCTCAAGCCCAAGGAAGGGCTGGCATTGATGAATGGCACTGCAGTGATGACCGCTCTGGGCATCCTGGCCTTTTCCCGCTGTTCCTATCTGACCCTTCTGAGCACGCGTATCACCGCACTTTCGGTCCAGGCACTGAATGGCAACCCTTACCACTTCGATACCGACCTGTTTGCCGCCAAACCTCATCCGGGTCAGCAGTGTGTCGCCGAGCGGCTGCGCCAGGACTTGCATGCTCCCAGTACCCCTCGCAACTCATCGCGTCTGCAGGATCGTTATTCGACGCGCTGCGCTCCGCATGTCATCGGGGTCGTGGAAGATGCTCTGCCCTGGTGGCGCCAGTTCCTTACCAATGAACTCAACAGCGCCAACGACAATCCACTGATTGATCCCGATGTCGGCAAGGTGATGCACGGCGGACACTTCTATGGCGGCCACGTGGCCTTCGTCATGGACAGTCTGAAGCAAGCAGCGGCCAATCTTGCTGACCTGCTCGACCGCCAGTTGGCTCTCTTGGTCGATACTCGCTACAACCATGGCTTGCCAAGCAACCTGAGCGGTGCCAGTCCTGAGCGACTCCCTCTCAACCATGGCTACAAGGCCGTTCAGATCGGCGCCTCGGCATGGACCGCCGAAGCGCTGAAGCTGACCATGCCTGCCAGTGTGTTTTCCCGCTCCACCGAGTGCCACAATCAGGACAAGGTCAGCATGGGCACCATCGCTGCTCGCGATGCTCTGCGCGTACTGACACTGGTCGAGCAAGTCGCCGCAGCGACCTTGCATGCCGCCTGCCAGGGCGTAGAGCTCCGCAGCCAGTTGAACGCTTCGCATACGGACAGCGTCGCCGCGAGTGCGACAAGGAGTGCCGAAGGAAGTACTGCAGAGAATGTCGAAGGCAGTGTCGAAGAGAACGGCGAGGCCGTGCCCCAGGCCCTCGGCGACTTCATCGATGCCATTCGCCAGAATATTGACCCTGTACTTGAAGACCGCGCCCTGGACCAGGATCTCACTCTGCTGTGTTCACTGATTCGCAAGCGCCATTGGAGCCTGTATGACGCCGGATGATCGCCCCCTGCCACAGATTGAAGCCGACATCGAGATCCCCTTTCACGACGTCGACATGATGCAGGTCGCCTGGCATGGCCATTATGTCCGCTACCTGGAAATCGCCCGCTGCAAGCTGCTGGATACCATCAACTACAACTATCCGCAGATGTGCGAATCAGGCTATGCCTGGCCGATCATCGATATGAGACTACGCTATGCCGCTCCGGCGCGTTTCGGCCAACACCTTGTCATCGAGGCCCGACTCAGCGAATGGGAGCACCGCATGAAGATCGACTACACCATCCGTTGTGCAACGACCCGGCGCCGCCTGACCCGGGCATGGACCGTGCAGGTTGCCGTGGAAATGGCCACGGGGGAGATGCAACTTGCCTCTCCTCAAGTGCTCATCGACAGGCTTGTCACCTGGCAGGAGGCCAATCATTGATGCGTTATTCACTTCTCGCCCTGCTGCTGACGGTATCGCTTGCAGCGACAGCTTCTGATACCGAAACAGCTCCCAATGTCGGTACAGGCTCTGGGGCCAATGCCTCTCTCGACCTTGCCGAACTCAGCCAGCGGCTCAGTGAAAAAGCCCCGGAATGTGTCGAGTTTCAGCAGCAGCGCTGGTTGGCGGACCTGGGAACCCAGGTGGACAGCCAGGGCTACTTTCAACGCCAGCCACAAGGGTTCATCTGGCAGACACTCGCCCCCGTCAACGATCGCGTCGTACTGACGCCAGATAACCCCGACCTGCCGCCTGGGCTCAAGACCATGCTGCCTGTACTTTCCGGTCTGCTCCAGGGCAACTGGGCCAGCCTCGAGCAGCATTTCAGCATCGACCTCCAGGGCAGTATCAAGCAGTGGAACACGACGCTTACTCCCTCCGATGACGTAGTATCCGAACGCCTTGAGCAGATTCAGCTCAATGGCGCCGACCGCATCGACCAGCTGCACCTGGACTTCCGCAACGGTGACAGGCTGATGCTGGAGTTGAGTGCCGTATCCTGCTCTGACGTCATTGGCCAGGGGAGCGGCGAACAACCCGCCAATGATGCAAGTGATACCCCGCAGGAAGCGCAGGGGCGCTATCAGTGATCCGTTCCCGGGGCCTGCTGCTATGGTTGGGCGTGGTCCTGGCCAGTGCTGTCCTGCTCGGGATCCAGCTTTGGCGTGGCGCTCCCCTGGATACCCGCATCACGGTCCTGCTGCCAGAATCTGCCAACAACACTCTGTTTCAGCACACTGACCAGCGTCTTGCAGACGCCCTCGAGCAGCGCTTCCTGATACTGATCACAGGCCCCGATGATATTGCTGCCACCCAGGAGCTACGCAAGCACCTGCAAGAGAGTGGCGTGGTTGCCCGTCTTGACGAGCAATCTCCTCCTCGCCCGGATCTTCTTCTGGCGCCCTACCGATATCGACTATTGGCTCCGTCACTGGCACAGGCCACTACGGAGGACTGGGTCAAGCGTGGCCTGTCTCGCCTGTTCACTCCAGGAGTCGCTGGAGACCTTGTTCAGGACCCCTTCGGCCTGCTCGATGCCTGGCTCAATGCCCGTCTTGCCTCCCACGTGGAATGGCGCGATGGTGGCCCGACCGTCACCACACCAAAGGCGACATGGCGGCTGGTCAGTGCCACCCTGGCCTCCAGTCCCTACGACATGGAACTGCAACGCCGCCTGAACGAGACATTGGATCGCTTTACTGCCGATCACCCTGATCTCACCTTGCTGCGTTCAGGCCTGGTGTACCACGCCGCCGCCGGCGCTCGGCAGGCCCAGCAGGAAGTCACCACCATCGGTGTCGGTTCCCTGCTCGGCGTACTGCTGATGCTGTGGCTGGTCTTTCGCCGTCCGGCCCTGATGGCAACACTGCTGGTGCCCATTGCCAGCGGACTATTGTTTGCCAGCGCCATTACCTGGACATTGTTCGGCTCCCTGAACCTGATTACCCTGGCCTTTGGTGCCAGCCTGATCGGTATCTCGGTGGATTACGCACTGCATTTGCAATGTATGCGTCAACTGCATCCACAACGCCCACTTTCTACGCTGTGGCCAGGCCTGTTTCTCAGCCTTGTCTCCAGCTTGTGTGCTTACCTGGTACTGATGGCGCCGCCCATTCCTGGCCTGCGCCAGATGGCGACCTTCACCGCCTGTGGCCTGTTCGGTGCCTGGTTGAGCGTTCGCCTATGCTTGCCCTGCATCCCGCTCCGTAGCCATCCCGCTACCCAGACCATTGCCCTGCGCCTGAATGGTCTGCGCCTGGGTCCTCATCATCGCAAAGCCTATGTTCTGATGCTGCTGGTACTGCTGGCAGCATTGCTGCTGGCCATTCTGGCTGGTCACTCGCGCCACGACCTGCGTCAGTTGAACAGCTCTCCCCAGACACTGATCGATCAGCAACAACGCGCACAGGCATTGCTCGGCCAGCCAGCCGGGTTCCGTTACCTGGTTCTACAAGCGGACTCTCCCGAAACTCTGCTGCAGCGCCTGGAGACCATGGATGTCGAATTATCCCGCCTGCATCATCAAGGACATCTATCCAGCTACCGTCACCTGGCCCAGGTCGTACCCTCAGGAGCCACCCAGGAAAGCAACCTGCAAACTGTCACACAACGCTATCAGAGTGCTCTGCCATCTGTGCTGCAACAGGCAGGACTACCTTCAGAACAAGCGGGTCGTATCTGGGCAACACTGGAAAAGGTTCCGACATTGACGCCGGATATATGGCTTGACGATGCCGCTGGAGAGACTCTGCGCCCGTTATGGTTCACTCTGAATGGCACCCCCAGTGCCATCATTCTGCTGGGGGACCTCGATAATCAGGGGCTCGCCAAGGTCCAGGCTCTGTCCCGCGCACCCGGCACCTTATATCGTGACCGCGTCAGCGCCCTTTCTTCCCAGCTGGAGCAACTGAGCACAAGTATCATCCGTTGGCTGGCCCTGGCCATGTTCGTGCTGGCTGTTGCCTTCCTTTGGCGCTACCGACTGAATGCCTGGCGGGTGCTGTTACCCCCTGTTGGTGCAGTGATACTGACATTGGGGATCTTCGCTGCCTTGCAGATTGGCCTGTCGCTCTTTCACCTGCTGGGGCTTCTGCTGGTACTCGGAATTGGTCTCGACGCCGGCATCTTCAGTACTGAGCACCCCGACGACCCTGCGGCCTGGCTCGCCATCACGCTATCCTGTGCCTCCAGCCTGCTGGCTTTTGGACTGCTGGCCTTCAGTGCCACTCCTGCACTGCACTTTCTTGGCACCACCTGCCTGATCGGCCTGACCGCCACCTGGTGCCTGGTGCCCTTCTCTCGATCAGGTACATCACTTGGCGTCTCTCACACGGAGAAGACTTCTCATGGACATCGTTGAGACTACTGACATCGCGATCATTGGTGCCGGCCCTGCCGGGGCGGCAGCTGCAGCCTGGTTGGCACGCGACGGCTGGTCGGTGCAGGTATTGGAGCGCCAGCATTTCCCTCGTTTCAGCATTGGCGAGAGCCTGCTGCCCCAGTGCATGGTCTATCTGGAACAGTGTGGATTGCTCGAATCTGCACAAGCCGGGGAATTCCAGGCCAAGAACGGTGCCGCCTTCTGTCATCGCACGCGTTATGCTGCCATCGACTTCCGCGACAAGTTTTCTCCCGGGCCAGGCACCACCTGGCAGGTGGAACGGGCCGACTTCGATCAGCGCCTGATCGAGGGAGCTCGTCGCGCCGGCGCTCAGGTTCACTTTGGCGTCAGCGTTACCGGCTTTCACCCACATCCCCAGCGACCGCGTCTGCAGCTTGAAGATGAGCAAGGCAGACGCCATGAACTGGATGCTCGCTTCGTGCTCGATGCCAGCGGCTATGGGCGTGTCCTGGCTCGCCTGGAGAAGCTTGACCGGCCTTCTTCTCTAGCGCCACGTACAGCACTATTCACCCACGTCGAGGATCATATCGAGGCCGCGGAACACGACCGCGAAAAGATCCTGATCGGGATTCATCCCCAGGACGCCACGACCTGGTATTGGCTGATTCCCTTCCGTTCCGGGCAAGCTTCGGTCGGCGTGGTGACGGCGCCAGACCGAGCCGATGCCGCTGGCGACAGCGACGACCAGCGATTGTGGAACCTGCTTCGCCAGGAGCCGCGTTTCTCTCGTCTGTTGAACCATGCCCAGCCTAGGCGCGAGGTCCAGCGCATCGGCGGTTATTCTGCTGACATCGAGCGACTGCATGGCCCAGGTTTCGCCATTCTCGGTAACGCAGGCGAGTTCCTCGATCCGGTATTCTCCTCAGGCGTCACCATCGCCCTGGATTCCGCCTTGCGCGCAGCGCCTCTGGTCAAGCAACAGCTGGAAGGACAGGCCATCGACTGGGACACATCCTTTGAGCGTCCCTTGCGACAAGGCATTGCCACCTTCCGCGCTTTTGTCGATGCCTGGTACGACGAGCGTTTACAACGCATCATCTTTCACGACCGCCAGCCAGAAAGAATCCGACAGATGATTGCCTCGGTACTGGCCGGTTATGCTTGGGATCAGGACAACCCTTTTGTCAGCGCCAGCAAACGGCGCCTGGATAGCCTGGCCGAACATTGTTACCTGGACCAGGGGAACTGAGCCATATGAACCAGAGCCCTGTATACCTGAGCCCTGAAAACCAGAGCAACATGCCCCTGCGCAACCCGATCCTATACGCGACAGCTTCGGATGGTCAGGAGCCTCGTCGGCAAGAGCAGAAACACTCCCTGCTCCACGGCCTTCTCAGTGGCATCCTGCTACTGGCTCTGAGTGCTTGCAGTCACATGCCGCCGACATCACCAGCACCGAGCCTGGCTACGCTGCCACCCGCAACACCCAGCGTCCAACGGCTGACCTTTGAGCACGCTGACAAGCGCGATACGCTTCTCGGTGTCATCCGCCACGACCATCAACAGTTGCAACTGGCCTTGCTGAGCTCGCAGGGCCAGCGACTTCTGACCCTGGTTCGTGATGAGCACGGCAGCCGTTTTTTGCCTGATGCGGTGTTCGATCCCCCCTTCAGTGCCGACTGGTTGGCTAGCCGACTGACCTGGAGCCTGTGGCCGGAAGGTGACTTACAAGATGCCTTTAACGGCACAGGCTGGGCATTGGAAACCGCGGCCCAGCAACGCAGGATCTACTACCGAGGTCGCCTGGTGGCACTTATTGATACCACACCGGAATGCCGTGTCATCGATGATATCGAGGCAGGATATCGGCTCTACATTGCACCGACAGCAGCCCAGAACACCGCAGCACAAGGTATGGAAACACAAGGTACGAAAACCCGAGACAACAGCACCACAGCATGCCCTCCACCATGACCCATTGCCGCCTCTATCCACCAGCTCTGGTCTGCCCACTTGGCGACCAACTGGACACCATTGCCACTCGCCTGTTCAACGGACAGGCAGGCCTGCGTACGAGTGATGCCTTCACACCGGGCAGACCTTTGCCAGTGGGGAGCGTTGACACAGCTCTTCCAGATGACAGCGGATGGCCCAGCAAGTACCGTTCACGTAACAACCGCTTGCTTGCGGCAGCCCTGGAGCGCCTGGCTCCCACTCTGGAAGACTGGCGCAGCGCCAATCCTGATGCGCGTATTGCGGTCATCCTGGGCACCAGCACGTCAGGCATCGGTGAAACCGAAGATGCGCTTTCACAACGCGGCAGGGACGGCGAGTGGCCAGAAGACTTCCAATACTATCGCCATGAAATCGGTGCCCCTGCGGATTTCGTTGCCTGGTACCTGAACCTTGATGGCCCTGCCTACACCCTGTCCACGGCCTGCACGTCCAGCGCCAAGGCCCTGGCCAGTGCCCGCCGCCTGATTGCCAGCGGCCAGTGCGATGCGGCCATCGCGGGAGGAGCCGACTCACTGTGCCGCTTGACCGTCAATGGCTTCGCCTCGCTGGAGGCGGTCAGCGACGCTCCCTGCCGTCCCTTTGCCGCCGATAGGAGAGGCATCAATCTCGGTGAAGGGGCCGCGCTATTCCTGGTCAGTGGAGAAAGCGGCGGCATTCAGCTTAGCGGCTATGGTGAAACCAGTGATGCCTATCATATTTCTGCCCCCCGGCCGGATGGATCCGGTGCCCGCGAAGCCATGCTCGCGGCTCTGCACATGGCTGGCGTGCAGGCGTCACAGGTCGACTATCTCAACCTGCACGGCACCGCCACCAAGCTCAATGATGCAATGGAATCCCTGGCCGTTGCCGAAGTGTTCCCTCAAGGCGTGATCTGCAGCTCGACCAAGAGCCTGACAGGCCACACATTGGGGGCATGTGGTGCCCTGGAAGCAGCCTTCTGCTGGCTGGCCATCGACCGCGGGCAACTACCGCCTCAACTGTACGAGGCCGATCCGGCCCTGCCCGCCCTGACCTACAGCCATGGTGGCCAGTGCGATGTGAAACGCGCCCTGTCCAATGCCTTTGCCTTTGGCGGCAACAACATTGCTCTGCTCATGGAACGTAGCCAATGATTCACCATACGACTCCCGACCAGGCAGATTCATGTCCTCAGCCCATTGACTCACTGGTGCCCCACGAAGGTGACATGTGCCTGCTGGATGAGTTGCTGGAGGTTGGACAGGAACATCTGCGCGCTCGAGTTACCCCGAAGCGTGATGACCTGTTCGCAACCTCCGAAGGAATCCCCGGCTGGGTCGGCCTGGAGTGGATGGCCCAGGCTATCGCCGCTTGGTCAGGACACCACAACTCCGATCAGGGGCGGCGACCCAGCATCGGCTTCCTGCTCGGCACCCGGCGCTATCGCTGTGACCTCGCATCCTTTCCCTTTGGTGTGCCCGTCGAAGTCGCCATTCAACTGGATTATCGTGCCGACAATGGCCTGGGCGCCTTCCAGGCTGAGCTGCACACGGCTCAGGGCCAGGTCGCCAGCGCTCTGCTCAATGTGTTTCAACCCGAATCCGAAGATGCCCTGAATGCCATGTTGAAGGAGCAACCATGAGGGATACCATTCTCGTTACCGGCTCCAGCCGAGGCATTGGCCGTGCCATTGCTCTGCGCCTGGCAAAGGACGGCTTCGATATCGTGCTGCATTGTCGTCAACAGAAGGATGCCGCCGAGCGTGTTGCCGAGGACATTCGCCACTTGGGCCGTGAAGTGCGCATTCTGTGCTTTGACGTGACTGACCGCGAGCATGCACGCCAGACGCTGGAAACAGACATCGAAACGCATGGGGCTTACTACGGCGTCGTGTGCAATGCCGGCATCACCGCTGATGCCGCTTTCCCGGCGTTGTCCGATGCCGACTGGGATGGAGTCATCGATACCGGCCTCAATGGCTTCTATAACGTGATCAAGCCCGTCACCATGCCATTGGTACGTCGTCGCAAACCCGGGCGCATTGTGGTCATGTCATCCGTCTCCGGTCTGATGGGTAACCGTGGACAGGTCAACTACAGCGCCGCCAAGGCCGGCCTGATCGGAGCAGTGAAGGCATTGGCCATCGAACTCGCCAAGCGCAGGATCACCGTCAATGCCGTTGCGCCAGGATTGATCGACACTGACATGACAGAAGACCTGGCTCGCGATGAAGCGCTCAAGATGATTCCCATGCAGCGCACCGGTACCGCCGATGAAGTCGCCGCTGCCGTCAGTTTCCTGTGTTCCCACGAGGCAAGCTACATCACCCGCCAGGTCATCGCGGTCAACGGAGGTATGTGCTGATGGCAACCAACGCCATGCGCCCCGACGGTCTGGGCCGACGCGTGGTCGTGACCGGAATGGCGGGGTTCTCGCCTATCGGCAACGACTGGCCAAGCATTCGCCAGCGTCTCGCTGCGGGGATCAACGGCATCTGTCATATGGGCGAGTGGGAACAGTACGAGGGCTTGAACACGCGTCTCGCCGGAGTGGTGAAAGACTTCTCCTTGCCCGATCATTACCACCGCAAGGCCTTGCGCAGCATGGGGCGTGGAGCCCGCATGGCCACCCGGGCCAGTGAACTGGCCCTGGAGGATGCCGGCCTGCTTGGCAGCGCGTTGACCGGTAGCGGTCGCATGGGCATCGCCTATGGCGCCTCCGCCGGAGAACCTGACGCGGTGGCCGACTTCGGTAACATGTTGATCAACAAGTCCACCGATGGGCTTAATGCCAACTCCTATATCCGCATGATGGCGCATACCGCACCAGTGAACATCGGGGTTTTTCTTGGTGTTCGCGGACGCATCCATACCACCTCCAGTGCTTGTACTTCCGGTAGTCAGGGGATCGGCTATGCCTACGAGGCCATTCGCTTCGGTCGCCAGACCGCCATGATTGCAGGCGGCTGTGAAGAGCTTTCCGCCTCCGAGGCAGCCGTCTTCGATACCCTGTTCGCAACCAGCACACTCAACGACCAACCCGAGAAGACACCTCGTCCTTTCGATGTTGACCGAGATGGTCTGGTCATCGGAGAAGGGGCAGGAACTCTGATCCTGGAGGACCTCGAACATGCTCTGGCCAGGGGAGCCAGGATCCATGCCGAACTGGTGGGGTTTGCCACCAACAGCGATGGTCGCCATGTCACGCAGCCAGATGCCGCCATGATGGAGGCCGCCATACGCGAAGCACTCGCCGATGCCGCGTTGTGCCCTGAGCAGATCAGCTATGTCAGCGCCCATGGCACAGCCACGGAACGTGGCGATATTGCTGAATCCATAGCCACACAAGCCGTCTTTGGAAAAGCACAGCCGATCAGTGCATTCAAGAGTTTTACCGGTCACACTCTAGGGGCCTGCGGTGCACTCGAAGCCTGGGTCGCCATCGAGATGATGCGTGAGGGCTGGTTCCACGCCACCGCTAATCTGGATACGCTCGATCCAAAATGCGCAGAACTGGATTACCTTTGTGGCAAGGGCCGCCACATCGACTGTGAATATGTCATGAGCAACAACTTTGCCTTCGGCGGTATCAATACATCACTGATCTTCCAGCGCTGGGGCCCATGAGCCCCTGGTGCGACGGGTTCACTGCTCACCCTGCAACCACCGCATCAGCGGCGCCATCTCACCATGCAATCTATCTCACCGCACAATCTATCTCACTGCACAAGGAGTGATAAAAGATGAAGAAAGGACTGATTTGCCTGGCCTTGATGCTCAGCAGCATGGTTCTGACATCCATGGCTCAGGCCCGCGATACGCAGTATTTCCTGCCCATTCAGGATGTACTGGCCATGCCAGAGGCCAAGAAAAAGCTCGACCCCAATATCCACTTCGTCTTCGGCGATAGTGCCGTCGCCGGCAACGTGGTTCAGGAACATGGCCCTGTGGTCACATACCGCAAGACCAATGCCCTGAACAAGACCGATGAGGAAGCCTGCCGCTGGGTCATGCTGTCCGCCCTGCTTACGATACAGGAGCGTGCCAAGACGGAAGGTGCCAATGCAGTCATCAACATCACCAGCTACTACGATGAAATTGCCAGGCCTTCAGCAACGGAATACGAATGTCGTGCCGGCGCCCTGATTGCCGGGGTCTCGCTCAAGGGTGAAGTTGTCACACTGGAATGAACCGGGCCCCGCTCGCCTGCTGCTGGCCCTGGCACGGACCGGGCCAGTAGCCAGAGGAGCCGGAGCCTCTCGCCTGGGTCGCGAGCTGCTGTCACAGCTTGCGGCCGAGTGGCAGATTGACTGTCCCCTGGCTGGCTGGTCACCGCGCGGCCATGGGCCGGTACACCACGATAACTTGCCCAATGGCATCTGGCCGGGGCTGAGCCATCGTCGTGATCATGTCATCGCCGCCCTGTCCAACCAGCCCATCGGGCTGGACATTGAATGTTCCCTTGGACGTCATGTACGCAGGCTCGACCGTCTGGTCGAAGCTTTCCCCACACTGCAGACACGCACTGCCATCCGCCAAGATACCCAACCATTGCAGGCTTTCTATCGGGCCTGGACCCTGCATGAAGCGCTGTTCAAACTCGCCTGGTGCGAAGGAAAAAGGCCTGCGCACGTGCTTTCCTCGGATATCGCGACCATGCTCGACGAGCTGGCTCCGAATGGCACCATACATGTCTGGCAATATCAGGATGAGCAATTGACCATTCATCTCTGTATTCGCAGCCCTGAGCTCGAAACCAGAGATGAGCTCGAAATCAGCACGCCACTGCCAGGAACTTCTGTGGCACTCAGGCCTGTACAGGGTCTTTCCGCTCATTTCAGGTAGTGCTCTCCCTCGCCCGTTGCTGCTGGCGGGGACGATTTCCTTGTCGATGACGAATCACTTTCCCCGCTTACTTCACGCATCACCACGATGGGGTTGATCAAAAGTCGAGTTGCACAAAATGTCTGACATTTACTATATTGCAGTCAGACATTTTGGAGCTTGCGCATGGATCTCCCCGCCGCACCGCCGATTGCCCAGTTGCCCGTACCTGCCCAGGAGTGCAGCGCTTCTGCATTGGCTGAGGTCCTGGCCCAGGCGATCCTGTCAGGCCACTGGCAACCTGGCGACACTTTCCCCCGGGAGATCGATCTGTGCGCCCACTTCTCCGCCAGCCGCAACAAGGTGCGCAACGCTCTGGCGGAACTGAGTACCGCCGGGCTGATCGAGCGCGTCGCCGGGCGTGGCACTCTGGTCAAGGACATTATCGACTGGCACCTGCTGGCACCACAGATGAGTGCCTGGATGACGGGGCTGGACTCCCCCCATCCGAGCCTGATGAAAGCGGTCTTTACCTTTCGTCTGTCTGCAGAACCCTATATCAGTGAGCTGGCGGCATTGAATGCCACCGCCGAGGACCTGGCTCGCATCGAGGCCGCTTTCATCGGCATGCGCGACAGCGCCGGTGTAGAAAACCTGCGCCAGAAGCATATCGAGCATGATGTCGCCTTTCACGATGCGATCTATCGCGCCAGTCATCATCTGGTATGGCGACAGATGGGGCTGCTACTCAAGCCATCCATCGTAGCGCTGATTCAAAGTGCACAGCATCACACGCAGGACTTGAGCGATAGCCTCGAGCGCCACCAGCAACTACTGGAAGCCATTCGCCTACGCCAGCCAGCACAGGCACGCCACGCCACAGAGTGCCTGCTGGAACGCACCGCAATGGATCTGGAAATCGACCACAACGCGCCGCTGCCCGCAGTCACATTGCGAGCACCATCACGCCCCTCTCAAGATTCCACTCGAGGACACTGACGATGAAAATTACCCGACTCAAGACCTGGCAAGTTCCACCACGCTGGCTGTTTCTGAAGATCGAGACCGATGAAGGCGTCTATGGCTGGGGAGAACCCGTGATCGAAGGTCGTGCCGCCACGGTGGAAGCCGCCGTGCATGAGCTCGCCGATTACCTGGTCGGCCAGGACCCTCGTAACATCGAACACCTGTGGAATGTCATGTACAGGGCCGGCTTCTACCGTGGCGGCCCGATACTGATGTCCGCCATCGCCGGTATCGACCAGGCGCTATGGGACCTCAAGGGACGCGATTTGGGTGTTCCCGTCCACCAGTTGCTCGGTGGCAAGGTACGCGACAAGATGCGCATGTACGCCTGGACCGGCGGCGACCGCCCTTCCGATGTGGGCGCTGGTGCCAAGGCCCTGGTCGACCAGGGTTTTACCGCTTTCAAGATGAATGGCACACCAGAACTGCAGATCGTTGATAGCCACCGCAAGATCGATGAAGCTGTGGCCCGCGTCGCCGAGGCCCGCGATGCAGTAGGCCCGGATGTGGGCATTGCCGTGGATTTCCATGGTCGTGTACACCGCCCCATGGCCAAGACGTTGATGCGAGAACTCGAGCCCTACCATCTGATGTTCATCGAAGAGCCGGTGGCCCCGGAGCACCTCCCTGCTCTGAAGACCATTGCCCAGGACCTGGCCACTCCCATCGCCACCGGTGAGCGTCTGCATACCCGCTTCCAGTTCCGCGATCTATTTGCCGACAACATGGTCGATATTGTCCAGCCTGACCTGTCCCATTGTGGCGGCATCAGTGAAGGCTGGAAGATTGCCACCCTGGCCTCGGCCTATGACGTGGCCCTGGCCCCCCATTGCCCGCTCGGCCCGCTGACCCTGGCGGCTTCCCTGCAACTGGATGCGGTATGCCATAACGCCTTCATCCAGGAACAGAGCATGGGTATCCACTACAACAAGGATAACGACGTGCTCGACTATCTGGTCGACAAGTCTGCCCTGGCCATCGAGGACGGCTTCTGCGCCATTCCGGAAGGCCCGGGTCTTGGTGTGGAAATCAACGAGGCATTCGTCGAAGAACGTTCAAAAGTTGGCCACCGCTGGCGCAACCCGGTGTGGCAACATGAGGATGGCTCCGTTGCCGAGTGGTAAGGGTCGCGCTCAACGGTAAACGCTCAGGGAGAACAATATGCCCACTATCTCTCCATGCCTCGGCCATGCCGAGGCACTCTATTCTACCCCTTGTCACCTAGGGGAAGGGCCTAGCTGGGATGCCGCCCGTGGCGAGTTCCGTTGGCTTGATATTCTTGGCCTCCGGTTGCATCGCCACCACCTGGAAAGTGGCGAACACCGAGTGATCGAGCTTCAACAGTTGAGTTCCTTCGCCCAGCCACTGGCCGATGGTGATGATCTGCTGGTCACCGAGCACGGCCTGGCCATCATGGAACATGCTCATGGACAGGTGGCCCCTTGGCGTGATGTAGAAGCCGACAATAGTGTCACCCGCAGCAATGACGCCCGCGCCGACCAGCATGGTGGCCTGTGGTTCTCGACCATGGGCAAGCATGCTGAACCTGGCGCAGGCAGCCTGTATCGTCTCTATCGTGGCACCATCTATACACTGCGCACGGGTATCAGCATTCCCAATGCGCTGTGCTTCTCGGCCGACGGCCAGCATGCCTGGTTGACTGACACCACGACTCAAGTGGTGATGCGCTGGTCACTGGATGCCGACGGATTCCCGCAGCGCGCCGATGGCAGCGCCTTCCTCCAGAATGGACAGGCAGCAGCACCAGACATGCTGCTGCCTGCCGAGCCCTGGGCCGATTTCAGCAACGACCCCGGCAATCCGGATGGCGCCGTGGTCGATAGCGAAGGTTGCATGTGGCTTGCCTTGTGGGGCAGCGGACGCGTCGCACGGCTGTCGCCAGAGGGCAAGGAGATCGGCCATGTGCAAGTGAATGCCGAGCAACCTTCTTGCCCAGCCTTTGGCGGCCGTGATCTGACGACATTGCTGATCACCACGGCGACCGAGGGTCAGACGAAGCAGACACCGGGGCGCCAGGACGGCGCGACCTTCATCATCGAGCTGCGTGACATCCTGCCCGGTGTGCGTGGACAGCATGAGGAACCGCTGCATATTAGGTAATGACAAGTGCCATTACTGGTTTGATATTGCAGAAACACAGGCTAGAGACCTCGTCGATCTGATAACCTGAGCCCCTCAAAGCAGGTACTTCAGGAAGCAAGCGAGGTCATGGCCAAAACAGCAGCACGCAGGCGTCCCTACCAATTGGCAGAGGTCATCAAGGGCTGGATCGTCGATCGCCAGCTCAGCCCTGGCGACCGTCTACCCGGCGAAGCCGAATTGATGGAGATGTTGGGGGCATCCAAGGGCACGATCCGCGAAAGTACACGGGTTCTCGAGGCTCAAGGTCTGGTCGAAACCCGCACGGGACCCGGCGGGGGAGTCTTTGTACGAGAAATGAGCGAGACCCGAGCCATTTCCCTGCTCAGCCATTATCTGTATTTCAAGGATCTCTCGATTCACGACATCTATCAGATCCGCCTGGCGCTGGAGCCAGAATTGGCAGCATCACTTGCCGGCCAAGTCAGTGCCGAGGACCTCACCCGCCTGCGGGCCAGCCTTCACAGCTATGCGGAGCCAGCCCAGAATCTTGACGCAGAGCGCCAACAGCACATTGACTCCCTGGCCTTTCACGAGGAACTGGCCCAGCTTTCGGGCGGCAATCCTCTGCTGGTCTTCATCATCCGTTTCACCGCCCAGATACTGGCCGACCTGACCGTTTATCGCCGTCTCTACGAACCAGGAGATCACCACCTGGGGCCGGCCGGCTGCCAGTACCATGCCCAGGTTCTGGATGCCATCGAGGACGGCGATGCTGACCGGGCCCGCCAGTTGATGCGCGAGCACCTCCTCGATGCTCAGGCGGTGATGAATGACAACGAAGTTCAGGTAAAACGCGGCTTTCTCAGCGAGAAATAACCTAAACAAGAAACAACCTAAACAAGAAACAACCTAAACAAGAAACAACCCAGGCAAGCAGTAACCTAAGAGGAAATCTCCACCCGCGATGGGAGGTCGGCAAGAAACTGCATCAACGCTCGGGTGGCCGCCTCCCCATCTGCCGCATTGATCGCTTCACCGGGGTGATGACTGAGCCCATCCCGGCAACGCACGAACAACATGCCAATATCCGTCAGGTCACACATCGCCAGGCCATCATGGCCAGCGCCACTGAACAACGGCTCAGCCGGCTGGCCACTGGCCCTGCAGGCATCTCCCAGGGCCTCTATCAGCCAGGGAGCGCAGTCCACGGCTTCTGCCGAATACGTCTGCTCAATGCTCACCTCCAGCTCCCGAGCCGCAGCAAGTCGACGACAAGCTGCCAGAATGGCATCACGCCCTTGTGCACGCACTTCCGCCCGGGGAGAGCGCAGCTCCAGGGTGAAGGTTACCTCGGAGGGAATCACGTTGACCGCATTGGGGCGGACATCGAGCTTACCTACCACACCAACGAAATCCTCGGTGGCATTCAGCACACTATCCGCTTCCAGGATCATCTCGGCGGCCCCGACCAGCGCATCACGGCGCCCAGGCATCGGCGTCGTTCCCGCATGGCCAGCCTTTCCTGAAACGGTCAGGCGGTGGCGCTCAATGCCGGTCAGTGCGGTGACAATCCCCAGGGCATGATCTCGACGCTCGAGCACCGGCCCTTGCTCGATGTGTACTTCGACAAAGCCCAACACTGAATCCGGCTGGCGTGCCAGTGCAGGGATGTTCTCTGGTTCACCGCCGAAGTCCTGCAACGCCTTAGCCAGGCTGATGCCATCAGCATCCTTGGCCTCGAGGCTCGAAGCATCGAAGGTACCGGCCAAAGCACGGCTACCGATCAAGGTCGATTGGAAACGGGTACCTTCTTCGTCACCGAACGCCACGACTTCGACGCCATAAGGTAGTGTCACTCCGGCTTCCTGCAATGCTTCAAGCGCCAGCAACGGTAGAGCAACACCCAGCATACCGTCGTATTTACCCCCTTCCACCACGGTATCCTGATGCGACCCCATGATCAGCGTTTTCTCACCCGCCTTAGCGCGAGCACAGCGCCCAACCAGATTGCCCGAGGCATCCAGCTCAGGTGTCAGGCCAGCCCTGCGCATCCAACCGGAAATGACGTCACAGACACCGCGATGCTGCTCGGAACAGAATAGCCGAGTCACTCCTGGGCCCGGCTCAGAATGCTGAGCAGCCTCATCCAGCCGTTGCAGCAAGGTATGCCCCAGGTCAGTCGTTACTATCGTCATAAAAACTCCATCAAGTGGCCTCATTCCCGGTACAGAGATCAAGACACCTGTTCCCTGTACTGAGATGAAATATGCACCGAGGTTGAATATGCTGGCTCAACGCGTCGGCAAAGAAGCCAGGAAAGTAGAGAACTCCGGCGCACGAACACGCCGCACCAAGCCCCTCAACTCAGCGACAAGGTCGCCCTCACACCAATCCACACGCAGATCGATGGGAGCCGCCGAGAAGGACTCGATGCGCAGAGCACAGGAACGAACACCACGTTTGTCTCCACCTGCCTCAAGCGCCATATCCAGAACATGGATCAGCACTTCTGGCAGGTTAGATGCGTAATTTTCGCGGTAATCGGGAGGAGAGGCGCCCAGGCGCACTGCCTCGGGGTTGTGGCATGTCTGCATGGCAAAAGCGTCGACCATGACATCGACGACCGCAGCATCTGCCAGCATGTTGCCTGCTGCAGCGACTGTCGGACGCAGGCAGGCGGCAACGGCGGCGACATTGTCCATTCCGTGGTGTGCCGCAGCCTGGCCTTGTCCATCCATCACCAGGCACTGCCGTCGCGAAGCTCCATCATCTTCCCGAACCACACCACTCAGTGCCTCACCGGCCCCATGGCCGTCAGCCAAAGCACGTTGAATGCCTTCGGGATACCAGGGGTTGGTCGCCAACCCCTGGGTCACGCAGGCGCCCAGCCCACGCCAGACATGATGGACATACCCACCCACAGCGACACCGCCAGTGGCAGTCAGTGCAGCGACTGTCCCGCTACTCGGATGAACATGCACCAATGACAGGGTCATGGCATCAATACCCGGCCAGGTGGCCAATGAAAAGTCCCACCCAGGCCAGCAGGTAAACCAATACCATGAACGGCAAGATCGCCTTCAACCACTTCTCGTAGGACACCCTGCCCAACGCCAGCATGGCCAGCGTACCACCAGAGGTGGGAACGATCAGATTGGTCAACCCATCACCGATCTGGAAGGCAGTGATCATCAACTGGCGGCTCATTCCGACAAGATCCGCAACAGGGATCAGGATCGGCATAGTGACAAGTGCCTGGCCAGAGCCCGACGGTACGAACAGGTTGATCACGCCCTGGACCACACTGGCCATGATGGCCGACAGCGAAGCAGGAATTCCCTGGATCAGGCCACTCAACGCATAAACGATGGTGTCAATGATCTGAGCTTCCTTGAGGATGACCTGAATCGAAGCCGCCAGGCCAATCACCAACGCTCCCGCTGTTACGCTGGAAGCTCCTTCCATCATCTGTTTGACGATGTCATTGGCGGACAAGCCATTGACGATCCCGATCAGGATGGCGATCAGCAGGAACATGCCAGCGATCTCATTGATGTACCACCCTTGGGTGAAGACCCCTACCAGCATCGCAACCAGGCCACCACCGAAGACAACAAGCGTCAGCTTGTCTCGCCCGGAAAGATGATATTCATCCAGCGACTTGCTCATGGCCTCAGCGTTGGCCGGTTCCTCGAAGTCCATTCGGGTGACAAAGCGACAGATATAGAAAGACAGCAGGGCCAACGCCGACACCACGAGCAGAACCCGCAACCAGGCGCCTGAAAAAGTCGGCAGCTCGGCAATGCCCTGTGCCACACCTACGGTATAGGGGTTGATCGGTGACAGAGCAAAGCCGACACCGATGCCTCCTACCGCCATCGTGGTACCCACCAGACTGGAGCAGCCCACGGCGCTCGCAATCAGCACGGCAATCGGCACCAGGGCAATATTGTTCTCGAAGCCGACGGCCACGCCAAAGAAGCCATAGATGAAGGTGCCCACCGTGATGATCAGGTTGCGGCGCTCGACACCTGCGCGATGCACTGCTACCCCGATGGCATTTTCCAGTGCGCCTGTCCTTTGCAGCATATGAAACAGGCCACCGGCAATAAACACGATGAACAGGTAGAGCGAGGCTTCGTTCAGTCCCTTGGGAATCGCGACAAAAATGTCGAAAGGCGAAATTGCTGCGACATCATTGAGATAGTGGAAAGAGTCCGGCACCACACGGGTGCGCCCATCCAGCATGACCCGTTCAAATGCTCCTGCCGGAATCAGGAAGGTCAGCGCATAAGTGGCAAGCAGGATCAGAAAAATCAGCACCATGGGATCTGGTACTGCCTGGTACCACTTCTTGCGCTTGCGCTCGTTCAATACTTGGTCTTGTGCGCTCATAGCATTGTCCTTGTTGGAGTCAGTCGCCCATACCTCCAAGACATGACCGCATGCACATCGCCCAGGAGAATGGCATGCTTAATTTATCATGATAAATTCTCAGGACAAGCCTCGCTGTGGCTATCTTTCCCCTCTCAGAGACTTTCTTTCCCCTCTCAGATACTTCTCTATAGAAGCATTCTCAGCGATTCCCCCGAATTTCCAGGCCATGTTGCTTGAGCTTGCGCACGACACTGGGCTGGCTGATGCCAAGGCGCTCAGCGATCGCGTAAGTGGAGGGCAACTGCTGGCAAAGCTCGGCAAGAATGCGGTATTCAGTGCGTGCCAGGGCCTCCTTGAGCCCTTCATGTTCCGCCAGACTAGCCCCGACAGACCCCATATCGGCTTGCTTCGGCACACCCCCATCAGCGGTATTCCTCTGGCTCTCGACGTTCAAGGTGCGCGCGTGAATCACGTCGTCACTGGATAGCCAGGCCCGCTCCAGCACATTCTCCAGTTCGCGCACATTTCCCGGCCAGTCATGCCCCATCAGCACTTGCCACACGTCACGATCGAGTATCTTGTCACGCCCATAACGCTGGTTGAGCCGCCCCAGTTGTCGTTCGACCAGGGCAGGCACTTCCTCGCGTCGCTCACGCAGGGGCGGCAGGGTGACAGGTATGACATTGAGCCGGTAATAGAGGTCAAGACGGAATTGCCCCAGCTCGACACTTTGAGCCAGATCCTGATTAGTGGCCACGACCAGGCGAAAGTCGACGCGACGGGATTCCGTATCGCCCAGACGTGTGATGCTCCCATCCTGAATGGCCTTGAGCAGCTTGGTCTGCACTGACAGCGGCAGCTCACCGATCTCATCCAGAAACAGGGTCCCTCCTGCCGCCTGCTCGATCAGTCCCACGCGTCCACCAGGTGCCGCCCCCGAAAAGGCTCCCTGGCGATAACCGAACATTTCCGACTCGAACAGGCTTTCAGGAATCGCGGCACAGTTCACGTCGATGAATGGCCCCTCGGCACGAGGGCTCCAACGGTGCAGCAAGCGCGCGAAGACCGTCTTGCCGACACCGGATTCGCCCTGCATCAACACCGTGGCATCGGTAGATGCCACACGACACAGTAAGCTGGCTATCTCGCGCATGACAGGACTATGAGCTTCCAGGTCCCCCAGGGCCGCTTCAAGATCTTCGGCATCCTGCCCAAGACCATGGCCTAGCTTGACGTGATCACTGAAGCGCTGCTGCAGCAAGGCATATTCCTGCTGCAGCAATTGCAGGTCGGTCAGGTCCATGGAACGGCTGACGACAGCGACCAGCCTATCGCCATCAAAGACGGGATGTGCCTGGGCAATCACCGTTCGCCCGGTACTGGTCTGCTGCACCAGTTGGGCAGCCTGCCCGGTTCGGAAGACTTCCATCGTGACGGAAGGCCGCAGTACACCTTCCGCCTCAAGACGCTGAACGGTGGTCTGGCATAACGCCTCCCGCGACATGCCATACACGGCAGCCGCTCCAGGGCTGACGTCACGAATACGGCCACTGGCCTCAACAATGAAGAAGTGGTCATGCGCGGTATCAATGATCGTCTGGAGGATGAGGTCTTCTATATAAGCGCCCATAACGGCTCCCGCAAAACAATCCATAAATGAATCAATGATTCATTAGTGTATCGCACCACGACCCAATTCGATTCAAAAATGAATCACCCTGCTTCTCATCGCAGATGAAACTGACGGCCGCAAAGGCTTTTCGGGATTGGCATGGTTCCTGCAGGTCTTGGAAATGAAGCCACATGTCAGGGATGTCCCAACGTCATCGGCCACCTGACGGCAATCTCGACAGCGAAATCTCAACAGTCAAATCTCAACAACAGTCATTCAAAAGCAGGAAGCCATTGTGAACGATTTTAATCAGCCTCTGGGTGGAAATGTCATGCCGCGTTCGGGCGGCCCCGCGACCATGATGCGTCTGCCGACTCAAGACACTGCCGCAGGCCTTGATGCTGCCTTCATCGGCATTCCCATGGATATCGGTACTTCCAACCGTCCAGGCACCCGGCTTGGCCCACGCCAGATTCGTGATGAGTCACGCATGCTGCGCCCCTACAACATGGCGACCCGTGCAGCCCCTTTCGACAGCCTGCAGGTGGCCGATATCGGTGACGTACCGATCAACACCTTCAACCTGCCCAAGAACCTCGACATCATCAGCAACTTCTATGATGACGTGCTTGCCCACGACTGCGTGCCCCTCACCCTCGGTGGCGACCATACCCTGACCTGGCCGATCCTGCGCGCCATCGCCAAGAAGCATGGCCCGGTGGGGCTTATTCATATCGATGCGCATGCTGACGTCAACGAGCACATGTTCGGCGAAGAAGTGGCCCATGGCTGCCCGTTCCGCCGTGCCCAGGAAGAAGGGCTGCTCGACAGCAAGCGCGTCGTGCAGATTGGCCTGCGTGGCACCGGCTATGCCGCCGAGGACTTCGACTGGTGCCGCGAACAAGGCTTCCGTGTCGTGCAGGCCGAAGAATGCTGGCACAAGTCGCTCGCACCGCTGATGGCAGAAGTTCGCGAGCAGATGGGGAATGGCCCTGTCTACATTTCCTTTGATATCGACGGCCTTGATCCTTCCGTGGCGCCAGGCACAGGTACTGTGGAAATGGGAGGGCTTACCGCCCAGCAAGGTCTCGAAATCGTCCGCGGAGCCTGGGGACTCAACATTGTCGGCGGCGATCTGGTCGAAGTGGCGCCCCCCTATGACCCCAGTGGCAATACCGCGCTGATGGGCGCAACACTGCTCTACGAGATGCTCTGCGTGCTGCCCGGCGTCAAGCGCCGCGACTGAGGGTTCCTGAGTGACATGACGCAGCCCCTGCCATGGCAGGGTCCGAGGCGCTGACAAAGGTCACGAGCGACGATCAGGCAAGGCAAAATCCGCCGAAAAGCGCAGTTTACAAGCCGTAAATGAGCATTTTGAGGTGGATTTTAACGCTGGATGATCGAGCGCAGTAGTTTGTCTGCAGCCTCGGCCATGAGGGCATCGCGAAAAGCCATGCCCCGACACTACAAGATCAACGAGTAACGCTTATGTCTTCGCAACTGCATTCCGCCGACCAGTTGGCCAATGATGTCGCTCCCATCAACGCGGCCGGGGTCCTCAAGTTCGCCATACCGTCCTTGCTCGGTATCCTGTTGTTTCTCGTGCCCATCTCCACGGAAGAGTCGATCAATATCGGCATGGGAATGGCCGCCGACTGGCTCAAGGCGACCCTGGGCAGCACATTGCCCGCCATTGCCACCGGCGTGCTCTGTCTGTCGGCGCTGATTACCTTGCTGGTGTCCCTGACCCAGCCTCGCTGGGCACAGCACAAGGCCATGCAGGAGCTGTTCAACGTCGCTCCGCTATGGCTGGTGACCCGCATCATCGGTGCGATCTTCGCGGTCATGACCTACTTCCACATCGGCCCGGAGTTCATCAACTCCGACTTCACCGGTGGTGTCATGCTCAATGACCTGGCGCCTGTACTGGTGACATTTTTCTTCTTTGCCGCCATCCTGCTGCCGCTTCTTGTCGATTTTGGTTTCATGGAGTTCGTCGGCAGCCTGGTACGTACCCCTTTCCGCAAGATCTTCGGCCTGCCAGGGCGCAGTGCCATCGATGCTACGGCCTCTTGGATGGGTTCCGGCACCGTAGGCGTGCTGATCACTACCCAGCAGTACGAGCAAGGTTTCTACAACTGTCGAGAAGCCGCCGCCATCGCCACGAATTTCTCGATCGTGTCGATTGCCTTTGCTCTGCTGGTGACCACCTTTACCCAGATCAATCACCTGTTCATTCCTTTCTATCTCACCGTGGTAGTGGCCGGCCTGGTGGCAGCGGTGATCGTGCCACGCCTGCCCCCTCTCTCACGCAAGCCCAACACCTATTACGAGCCTGTGGGCTGCCGGATTCGTGAAGAGAATGACAGCCAGCAGAACCTGCTGCGCTACAGCCTCGGTATGGCCGTGGCGAGGGCACGTACTGCGCCAGGTGCGGTGAAGCTGATACGCACCGCACTGTTCAACGTCGCCGATATTCTCTTTGGCCTGCTGCCGATCGTCATCGCCATCGGTACCGTGGCCCTGGTGCTGGTGGAATACACCCCAATCTTCGACTGGCTGTCACTGCCGATGGTCCCGGTGCTGGAGTGGATGGGACTGCCCGAGGCCGACAAGGCTGCCCCGGCCACCCTGGTGGGCTTTGCCGACATGTTCCTGCCCGCAGTATTGGCCAAGGACATCGACAGTGAGCTGACACGTTTCGTGATTTCCTGCCTGTCACTGACCCAGTTGATCTACATGTCGGAAATCGGTGCTCTGCTGCTGAAATCGAAGATTCCGCTCAAGTTCTGGGAGCTGGTGGTCATCTTCATTCTGCGCACGGTCATTACCCTGCCGATCATCGTGGTGATGGCACACTGGCTGGTGGGCTGATGCCAGGAGCGCGGCCAGCACCTGACCTGGCCGCATCATAGACAACGTTCATGTGATTGAGGAAAGATCCGCATGGCCCTTAACTCCCACGCTCCTGGCAAGGCAACGTTCACCCGTATTGATCAAAGTACGGCTGAAGACTGGCAAGTCATTCTCGCTCATGACGTGGAATATCTTGATGGCTTGCCCGATACCGTCGTGGCAACGCTAAAGCGCCTTGGCGAAGGACATCAGCCCTACCAGGTCACACGTTTGGAACATTGCCTGCAAACAGCGACTCGTGCAGAGCGAGCAGGCGCCGAAGAAGAAATGATCGTCGCTGCATTGCTGCATGATATCGGTGATGAACTGGCGCTGTTCGATCACGCCTCCTATGCCGCATCAATCATCAGGCCCTTCGTCAGCGAGAAAACCCACTGGATCATCAAGCATCACGATGTATTCCAGGGGTATTACTACTGGGACAAGCTCGGCGCAGACAAACATGCCCGAGAACGTTTCCGTGACCATCCCTGGTTCGACGACTGTGAGGCCTTTTGTCGTGAGTGGGATTGTCCTTCTTTCGACCCAGAGTACGACTCACTGCCACTCGACCACTTTATGCCGATGGTGCAACGCATCTTTTCTCGCCAACCGTATAGCCTTGCGCCAGATCCGGCGTTTCCATCACAAGGACTACCCAAATGACCTGTGCCGAACTACTGATTCGCCTGCTGCGTGACAGCTATGCTGTGGATACCATCTTCGGCATCCCTGGTGTGCATACCGTCGAACTGTATCGTGGCCTGGAGGGTGGAAAGCAGGAAGCGTCCGAGGATGGAAATGGAAGCGGCATCCGGCATGTAACGCCACGCCACGAACAAGGCGCGGGCTTCATGGCCGATGGTTATGCCCGGACAACCGGAAAACCGGGCGTATGCTTCATCATCACCGGCCCCGGCATGACCAACATCGCCACCGCCATGGGGCAGGCCCTGGCCGATTCCATTCCCATGCTGGTGATTTCCAGTGTCAATCGCACCGATACCCTGGGCCGAGGCCAGGGCCGGCTGCATGAGCTACCCAGCCAGCAGCAACTAATGGCCGGCGTTTCCCGCTTCAGCCATACCCTGCTCGATCCTGATGGTCTGCCCGAAGTCCTGGCTCGGGCCTTCGCCGTGTTCGAAGGCGCACGACCTGGACCGGTGCATATCGAGATTCCCATCGATCTGTTCAATGCGCCCGTGACACCACCTCGTCACTGGCAACGCTGTGGTCTGGTCAAGGCGGCTCCGTCTCCCGATGCTCTTGATCGAGCCTGCCAATGGCTCGAACAGGCCAAGCGACCGCTGGTCCTTCTGGGCGGCGGCTGCGTGGCGGCCCCCGAGGCAGCACGCCAGTTGGTGGAAGCGCTGGATGCACCGACCGTGACCACGGTCAATGCCAAAGGATTGCTGGGTCGCCACCATCCTCTCGATCTCGGCCCCAATGCATCATTTCCGCCCGTGCGCGACATGGCCATGCAAGCCGATGTGGTGCTGGCCATCGGTACCGAGATCGGTGAAACCGACTATGACGTGGTATTCGATGATGGTTTTGCCCTCGCTGGGCGCTTGATTCGCGTCGACATCGATGCCGAGCAGCTCGCTCGCAATCATCAAGCGGATCTGGCCATGGTGGCGGATGCTGGGCTCACCCTGTCCGCCTTGGCTGAGCGCTTTCAGAACCGACACCTGTCGAGAGAAGGCGAAGCACGCACCAAGGCCGCTCTGACGGCACTGAATCTGGCTGGCGATCCTGCGTTCTCTGCCTATGTGCCTCTGTTCAACACCCTGCAGGAAGTATTGCCCGATGCAGTTATCGTGGGAGACTCCTGCGCCACGGTGTATGCCGGCAATCACCTCGTCAGCCAGCCTCATCCCAGGCGTTATTTCAACTCCGCCTCAGGCTACGGCACGCTCGGCTATGGCCTGCCAGCGGCAATGGGAGCCTGCATCGGTCGCCCTGACTTGCCAGTGGTGGCACTGGTCGGCGATGGCGGAGTGATGTTCACGCTCCCCGAACTGGCTTGTGCGGTGGAAGAACAACTGCCGGTGATCATTCTGCTGTGGCACAACCAGGGCTATGAGGAAATTCGCCGCTACATGGACAACGCCGGTGTCACACGGCTTGGCGTGGATATCCAGGCGCCAGATTTCCAGGTACTGGCAGCAGGGTTCGGTTGTGCCGCCACTCGGGTTGCTGATCCTGCGGGTCTCGCCCGCGCCATCGCCAACCGCCCCGCCAGTGGCCCCATCTTGATCGAGGTCGATGCTGCGGCCTGGAATGAAGCAGTCACCCAGGCATAGAGAATCCTCAGAGAACGTCCTTACCTACAATCACAATTTCGTGAGGGTACTGGCATGAGCCATGCACAGTACCCTCAAAGGACAGCAATATGACAATCACCAAACGCATGCTCGGACAAGACACTCTAGATGCGCATCACAGCAAAAGCCTCGGAGCCTTCGGCACGGTGTTCCTGTGGCTCGGCGCCAACGTTGTCGTCACCACCATCCTCACCGGCATGTTGCTGGTACCGGACCTGCCCTTCACCACCGCCATGGGCACGGTACTGCTGGGTTCTCTGATCGGCGCCATTCCGCTGTTGCTGGTTGGGTTGATGGGGCAACATACCGGCCTGCCTTCCATGGTCCTGACACGCCGAGCCTATGGTCCCCTGGGTAGCCGGATCATATCTCTGATCAACATGGCGGTACTCATCGCCTGGAGCTGGATTCAGGCTCTGCTGGCAGGCATGAGCCTGGACTATGCCATCTCGTCTGCCACCGGCTACTCGAACCTGCCGCTGATGACCGTGCTGTGCGAAATGATCGTGGTATTGGTCGTGTTGCGCGGACACCTCGGTATCGAGAAGGTCGAACGCTGGGCGGCACTGGCCATGGTTGGACTTGCTGCCATCGTGCTGTACCAGCTCAATCGACATTATGACGTGACGTCATTGCTGGACATGCCGATAGAGTCGCGCAATGGCATCACCCTGGGGATTGCTTTCGATATCGTGGTCGCCACTGCGTTCTCCTGGATATCCTCTTCTGCCGACTACAACCGCAACTGCAAGAGCGGTCGCATCGCCATCTGGGGAACCTACAGCGGCTATGTGCTGGCAGCGATGATCGCCATGGGGCTCGGTGCGGTAGTCTCTGGCCTGTCTGTGCTTACCGGCATGCCGCAGACCTACGACCCGACCCGCCTGCTGAGCGGCTTCGGATTCGGCCTGCCGGCGGCACTGGTCGTGTTCTTCTCGGTCATGACCACCAACATCATGGCGGTCTACAGCGCGACCATGTCGTGCATGAATGTCTCCCCCGGCATGGCATTCTGGAAACCGGCATTGATCATCGGCGTGGTTACCGTCTTCGGTGCCTTGATCCCGGGCATACTCGACCAGTTCCAGAATTTCCTGCTGCTGGTGGGTGCCCTGTTCATTCCGGCCTTTGCCGTCGTGATCGCCGATTACTTCCTGCTGGGCAAGGCTGGCTACAGCTCAGAGCTGCTCAAGGCCCGTCATCAACTCGGTCGCCCCACTGCCAAGGTGGCCATTTGCGCCTATCTTTCAGGTGCGGCATTGGCCGCTTACTGGACCCTGATGTCCCCCCTCTCCTTTGGCGCGTCCTTGCCCGTCTTCGTGATCACTGGCGCCATCTACTGGTTCGGCTGCACACTGTTCGTTCGCCGTCCGTCGGCCGTACCCCATAGCGAAGAGGATCATTGATCATGCGTTTGCTGCTGGCTCAAACCTTTCCTGAACGCGGCAACATCGAAGCCAATCTTGCCGACATCGCTTCCCTGTGCGAACAGGCAGTGAGTGCAGGTGCCGACCTCGTTGCCATCCCAGAGCTAGGCATCAGCGGGTACAACATCTTCGCGCAACTGGATAGCCTCAGCGAGCCGATTGATGGCACCACATCAACCCGGCTAGCGGCACTGGCACGTCAGTATCGGCTGCACTTGTTGGTCGGGCTTGCCGAACGCCAGCCCGATGGCAGCCTGGCCAACGCCGCCGTGCTGTTCGATGACCAAGGGCAGCGGCAAGCGACCTATCACAAGCGCCAGCTGTGGGATCGTGAACATGCGTTCTTTTCCCCGGGAAACGAACTCTGTGTGGTCGACACCCGCCTTGGCCGCCTGGGACTGATGATCTGCTACGACAACGAATTTCCTGAAATGGCCCGCGCACTCGCCCAGCGCGGGGCCCAGGTGATTCTTTCACCTACTGCCAACATGGTGCCCAACGCCGAGCGCCAGCAGTTGCAGATCCGCACGCGTGCGATGGACAACCAGTGTTTCGTAGCCTGTATCAACCGTGCCGGTCAAGAAGACGAACTGCATTACTGCGGGCATAGCCTCGTTGCCGGCCCGGATGGTGAAGTTCTCGGACTGCTGGGTGCCGAACCAGGCACGCTGATCGTCGATATCGACCTTGAACGCATCACCGAGAGCCGAAAGCACCAGGATTATCTGCGAGACCTGCGATCTACGCCGGAGCTTTCCACATGACGCGCTTTCATGTTTCCAGAGCAGAGGCTAGCAACTGGTATCGCACCAGACACTTGGCAGACGGCATCACACTGATCGATGAACCTGCGATCAAGCCGTTCTACCGTTGCAATATCTGGCATGTCCGCGGTAGAGAGCGTGATCTGGTCGTCGACTTCGGGCTTGGCGCCGTTCCCCTGCGTCAGAGCGTTGCCTTGCTGGCGGAGCAGGAGATTCTGGCGGTGGCCAGTCACACCCATTTCGATCACATTGGCGCCGCTCATGAATTCGATAGCTGCCTGGTGCACCGCGATGAGGCCAATATCCTGCGGCAGCCCGACAACAAGAGAACCCTGGCCAGTCAGTTTCTCGACGACAGCATGTTCGATGCGCTGCCTCCTGAGCCTTACTCGCACAGTGGGTACCACATTCCAGCACCGCCTGAGGTCAGGCTGCTCGAGGATGGCGATATCCTCGACCTCGGCGATCGCCGCTTCAGCGTTATCCATACCCCCGGCCACTCCCCGGGAGGCATTGCGTTATGGGAGGCCAAGAGCGCCACGCTGATCTCCGGCGACATCATCTATGACGGAGAACTGATCGAGGATGCCTACCACAGCAACCTGCAGGATTATGCCACTAGCCTGCGCCGCTTGAATGCGCTGCCTGTACGCACGGTTCATGGTGGACACTTCCCGAGTTTTTCGGGACAGCGCCTGCATGAACTGATCGACCATTGGCTGCGGGCTCATCAACTCTAGAGCCCTCTGACCAGCCACGACGTCCCATGAGATTTCCCCATGCAACGACTCACCCAACAATTCATTGGCAACCACTGGGTAGAAAGCCACGGCACTCGCCGCCTGCCCGTCACCGACCCTTATCGCCAGGAACAGATTGCCGAACTCACCGCCGGCGACCCTGCTGATGTAGATGCAGCCGTCGCAGCAGCTCGCCAGGCACTGCCAATATGGCAGGGGCTGGGCGGCTATCGTCGCGGCGCTTATCTGGATGCCTTTGCCGACGCCCTGGCCGAGCGCCGTGACGCATTGATACGCCTGTCCGCGGTCAATAATGGCAAACCTCTGGCCGAGGCCGGCATCGACCTGGATGATGCCATTGCCTGCTATCGCTATTACGCCGAACAGGCTCGGGCCCTGGAGCAGCGTCAGGGAAGGCTTGTCGAACATGGCATGGACGGCGTCGAAGCACGTACCTATGAAGATCCGGTGGGCGTGGTCGGCCTGATCACCCCATGGAACTTCCCGCTGGTCACCAGCGCCTGGAAAATTGCGCCGGCACTGGCTGCAGGCTGCACCATTGTCTTCAAACCTTCGGAAGTGACACCACTGCCAGAGCAGGCATTGGCTGAGATCGCCCTGGAGATTGATCTTCCCGCGGGCGTCTTCAACCTGGTTCATGGTGATGGCCAAGGCATCGGTGCCCTGCTGTCAGAGCATCCGGGTGTGGATAAACTGTCCTTCACTGGCAGCAATGCCGTGGGAGAAAAGGTCATGCTCGCCGCTGCCAAGGGCATTCGTGGCGTGTCTCTTGAGCTGGGCGGTAAATCACCGATCCTGGTACTGGATGATGCGGATATCGACCAGGCAGCCGACTGGGTCATGGCCGGCATCTATTTCAATTCTGGCCAGATCTGCTCGGCGACCTCGCGCCTGATTGTGCACCAGTCACTGGCCGAGGACCTGTATGCAGCATTGGCCGTACGCATGGATGCCATTCGCCTGGGCGACCCGCTGGCCGATGACACCGGCATGGGCCCCATGACCAGCGCCCGTCAGCGCCAGGCCGTGGAAGACTATCTTGCCATTGCCCGTGACGAAGGTCTGGTTGCCGTGCGTGATGCCAGTCACCATCAGCTCCCCGCTCAGGGCGAGTTCATTGCTCCCACCCTGTTCCGCGATGTACCGACCGACAGCCGCCTGTGGCGCGAGGAAATCTTCGGCCCGGTACTGTGCGCACGCTCTGCGGCCAGTGAAGAAGAAGCCATTCAACTGGCCAACGACAGCGATTTCGGCTTGGCGGCGACCGTTATCTCCAGTGATGTCGAACGTGCTCGCCGAGTCGGCCGCCAATTGCGTGCAGGCAGCATCTGGTACAACAGTGAGCAGATCGTCATGCCTGAGGCCAGTTGGGGCGGCTTCGGCATCAGCGGCATCGGCCGCGAACTGGGCCTCTGGGGCCTGGCGGGTTACCTCGAAGTGAAGCATCTGATCGGGCCTGCAGGTTGATCGAGCATATATTCGATATTTGAGTATCCATACCACGCCCAGGTTTGCTGATGAGCATGCCCGGGCGCGGTATTTCCTCCTTGCCGCCGTACTCTCGCACTGGTGATGACGATGCAGCCTGTGCACTATGACCTGGCTGTCATTACGATCATTCCCGGTTCGAGTACTGCCATGACCCCATTTCGCAGCATTGCTGTCTTCTATCATGTAGCGCGCACCCAGAGCGTGACAGCCGCCTCCGAGTATCTGCATGTGACCCCTTCTGCTGTCAGCCAGCAGCTACGCTCGCTGGAGGAACAGATCGGCACCACGCTGATCGTGCGCTCAGGAAGAACCGTGCGCCTGACCGAGGCCGGAGAGCGCTATTTCGAGCTTATCGCCGAAGACATCGAACACATCATCAAGGTGACTGACCAGTTGCGCGGCACCCAGGCGCCCACTCGTCTGACCATTCGGGCGACACCGACGATTGCCACCAAGTGGTTGCTGCCACGCCTGGATGACTTTCTCACCAGATTTCCCGGCCTGGAAGTGCGCATCGATGGCTCCAACGAACCTACTGATTTCAGCCGTGAGCGGGTGGATATCGAGATTCGCCATGGCACAGGACGCTGGACAGGCTTGAATGTTCAGCCCTTGGTCAGTGAACGCTTTCTTCCCGTGTGCTCTCCTTCTCTGGCCGAGGCTGGATCGCTTTGTGCCGCAGACATCATTGACTACCGTCTCATTCACTCGGTAAAGGCTCAGATCCAGTGGCGTACCTGGTTCAACAGGGCAGGCATCAAGGATGAAGGGTTCTTGCGTAACCTGTATTTCGACCGCTCGCACATGTCTGTTGATGCAGCGGCTCTCGGCATGGGAATAGCACTGGAAAGCAACCTGATGATGTCGCAAGAAGTGCTCGGCGCAAAGCTGGTCATTCCAGTGCGAAATCCTCCTGTCATGGAAATATGTACCCAGTGGTTGGTATGCCCTCATCAGAGCCTGCGTCTACCGCATGTCCGTCATTTCATTGACTGGATCAGCGAGGTTGCCCGTCAGTGGCATCAGGAGCAAAGCAAACTGTTTAGACAAACTTAAAAGTCACCAAGCAAAAGTAAATTGTAGCTTCACTCAAAGCTCATACACTCCTGAATTACCACCCTTACTGGAGATAGTGACGGCCTGGCTTGGACAAGTGGCAGTATCACAACCATGAGAAACCTGCCGCTTGGTGCAGACGTCACGTCTTCCCATGTACTCGACTCCGGGAGTGTCATACATGAACCTGTCGTCAATGCTTGCGCAGTACCATGACAGCGGAAAATCCATTCGTGTCGGTTTGATTGGTGCAGGAAAATTCGGCTCGATGGTGCTGGCTCAGGCCAGAAAGATCACCGGCTACCACATCGTGGGCGTTGCCGAACTCGATCCACAAAAAGCCAAGGCCTCACTTCGCCGCACAGGCTGGGAAGAAAGTGAGTATTCCGCAACCTCCTTTGCTGATGCCATGGACACCGGCAGAACCTTCATCACTTCCAGTGCTCAGGAACTCTGCGAATTCGGGGACATCGACTGCATCATCGAGGCCACCGGGCATCCCATCGCCGGTGTCCGGCATGCCCTAATGGCCATCGACAATGACAAGCATGTGGTCATGGTCAATGTTGAAGCTGATGTGATGTGTGGCCCCATCATTGCCCAGCGGGCCAGGCAGAAGAATCTCGTCTATTCCATGGCCTATGGTGATCAGCCTGCTGCCATCTGCGAGCTGGTGGACTGGGTCAGATCCTGTGGTTTCGAGCTGGTTGCCGCCGGCAAGGGCATGAACTTCGAACCTCGCTATCGTTACTCGACACCGGATACCGTGTGGGGATTCTTCGGCTGGAGCGATGAGGAAGTGGCCAAGGGCGACTTCAATCCCAAGATGTACAACTCCTTCACCGATGGCACCAAGGCCGCCATTGAAATGGCCGCGGTGGCCAACGGAACTGGCCTGGACTGCCCCGATGACGGCCTGGCCTTCTATCCTTCCGGCCTTCACGACCTGACCTCGGTATTCAAGCCGGCCAGCGAAGGCGGGAGACTGCCGCGCGCTGGTCTCGTGGATATCGCTGCCAGCCAGGAGCCCGATGGCCGTGAAGTGCTCAACAACATCCGCTATGGCATGTTCGTGACCTTCAGGGCCCCGGATCAATATACCCGGGACTGTTTCCAGCAATATGGCCTGCTCACGGATAAATCTGGCTGGTATGGCTCCATGTGGCGCCCTTTCCACCTGATTGGCCTCGAGACTTCTGTCAGCGTCCTTTCCGCCTGCCTGCGTGGAGAGGCAACGGGCAGCTCTGTGGAGTTCCGTGCCGACGCCGTGGCCACCGCCAAGAGAGACCTGAAAGCAGGCGAGATGCTGGATGGTGAAGGTGGCTACACGGTCTGGGCCAAGGCGATTCCTGCCACGCTCAGTATCCAGCATGATGCACTTCCTATCGGCCTTGCCCACCACGTCAGGCTGCGCAATGACGTACGCAAGGACCAGGTCGTACGCATGTCGGATGTGGAGCTGGTCGAGGATCGCGATGTCATCGAGGTGCGCCTCGAACAAGTTCGTACCATGGCTCGCTGAGGAGGCCCAGCCCATGAACAGTTCCCACGCCTTTGTCGTGATAGCAGAATTTGAAGTGTCTGCCGCCAATCTCGAGGCATTTCTGGCGGCTGCCCACGAGGATGCCACTCGTTCGGTTGCCGATGAACCAGGATGTCTGCAGTTCGATATCCATCTGCAACAGGACACGGAAATACCGCACGTGGTTTTCTATGAAGCCTATCGCTCGCGGGATGATTTCGACACGCATCTCGAAACACCGCACCTGGCGGCATTCCGAGAGTCCCTTTCACTGGTCGAGCGTGAGCTTCCCGTACGCTTTCTGACCCGACAGTAACCCCGAGGATCAGCATGACCCACAAGCCAACCATCGCCGTTCTGGGCACCGGCATCATGGGGCAACCCATGGCCTCCAACCTGTCTGCCGCGGGTTTCGATGTGTGCGCCTGGAACCGTAGTGACCATCGCTATCCCGCGCTGCGTTCGGCAGGCATTCGTATCATGCCCACGCCTGTCGAAGCCGCACGTGAATGCGATGTGGTCATCGTCATGCTGAGCAATGGACCTGTGTGCAAGGAAATTCTGTTCGGCGACCAGGGAGCGGCCTATGCCATGCCACCTGGCGCTCTACTGATTGTCATGTCTTCTATTGCCCGCCATGAGGCAGAAGAGATGGCGGAGCTTAGCCAGGCCCAAGGCTTGAAGTGGCTGGATGCGCCTGTTTCCGGAGGAGAAAAAGGTGCCACCGAAGGCAACCTTTCAATCATGGTGGGCGGAACTGCCGAGAACTTCGAGCAGGCCGCCAGCATCCTTGCGCCCATGGGCCGGGCAATTCATGTCGGCCCAGCCGGGACAGGCGCTCTGGCCAAGCTGGTCAATCAACTGACTGTGGCCACCACTCTTGCTGCGGTTGCCGAAGCCATGACCCTGGCCGAGGCTGGCGGAGCCGATCCCGCGAAAGTCCGCGAAGCCATGCTGGGCGGCTTCGCCTCCTCGCGCATCCTCGAGCAGCATGGCCAACGCATGCTGGAACGCAACTTCACTCCCGGTGGCCCTGCCAAGTATCAACTCAAGGATACCCGAGCCGCCTGCCAGGTCGCCCAGGACCTGGGACTGGAGCTACCGTTGCTGGCCCTGACGGATCAGCTTTTCGCTGATCTGGTGGCCAATGGCGGTGGCGACCTGGACCACAGTGCCATTCTGCTGGAAATACAGCGTCGCAATCACCTCGAGGAAGATTGACCAACCAAGCAATCACTTAACGGATTTCAAAGACAGAAAACACGATAAAGGCATCCACATTTCGCAGGACAGCTTCATAGCAGGAAAGCTTCATAAAAGGGACACCAAAGCTCGACTGACCCGATAATTCAAACAAGGAGTCACGCCATGAAATACCATGCCCAAAAATGCCTCAAGGTACCCCACCTGGCCATTCTTGCAGGCCTGGTGCTGTCAGCACTTGCCACCGATGCCATGGCCGCTGTCAATCTGCGCCTGGCCGTCCCCGACCCGGCACAATCCTCCGTCGGCCAAGCCGCCAACCGCTTTTCTGAATTGGTGGATGAGAAGACCAATGGCGAGGTGACTTTCCAGGTTTTCCCGGATGGTGTGCTGTTCGGTGGTGATCAGAATGCCGCCATCAATCAACTCGGCAGCGGAGCGCTTGACGGCCTGATTCTCGCGTCTTCTGTCTATGCTTCCTTTGAACCGCGCATGAACGCCATCAGCCTGCCTTATCTATTCAACGACTATGACCAGTTGCAGGCCTATCTGGATGGTGAACCAGGCCAGGAATTGCTGCAGTCGCTGGAGCGTCTGAATATCCATGGCCTCGACTTCTTCCTGCGCACCTTCCGCAATGTCACCACCCGAGAACCCCCCATCACCACCGCCGAAGACTTTGCCGGCCTGACCCTGCGTACTCCCAACAACCCCTTGTTTGTCAATCTGTTCAAGGCGCTGGGAGCCAACCCCTCTCCGATGGCCTTTTCGGAGGTCTACAGCGCCTTGCAACTGAAGGCCATCGATGGCCAGGAGAACCCGGTCGAAGTGCCCTGGAACAACCGCTTCTACGAAGTTCAGGGGCAGTTGAACATCACCCAGCATGTCGCCGATGCCTTCTTGCTGGCCCTGTCCGATGCAGCCTGGAAACGTATTCCCGAAGAGTACCGCGACGAGGTGCAGCAAGCGGCCGATGAGATGACCAGCGAACGCAACCAGATCGAAATCGAGCAGGAACAGGTCATCATCGAACAGCTCAAGGAAAAGGGCATGCAGGTCAATCAACTGGCAGAAGGGGAACGAGAGAAGATCCAGACTATCGCCCAGGGTACCTACGAGGCATTCAGCGATGAGATCGGCGAAGACTTCATGAACAAGAGTCTCGAATTCGTCCGTCAGCAGTAAGGAATCGGCCAGATGTCACAGGCCCCGCAAGTCTCTTACCAGCATGGGCCTCTCGCGGACGCCCATGCTTTTCCTACTGCCGAGAGGACATTCACATGCAACAACTTGAACGCTGGGTCTGGCGACTGGTGGACCTGCTGATAATGGCCGCCATCATCGGCATGGTCATCATCATCTCGCTGCAGGTCGGTTCTCGACTGGTTGCCGGCTCACTGGTGTGGACCGAAGAGCTGTCACGCTTCTTGTTCATCTGGACCATCTGGCTGGGGATGGCAGCAGGTTTTCGCCATGGCCTCCACCCATCACTGGACCTGTTTACCGCCCGCTTGCCCGCCTTGTCAGGTCTGTTCAAGTGGATTCAGGTCCTGGCCTGCTCGATATTCCTGGCCGTGGTCGCCTGGCACGGGCAGCAACTCGTCCAGCAACAGATCCTGTTCGGCGAAGTCTCCGCCATCCTGCAGATAGGCAAATGGCTGACCAGTGTGCCTATTGTGCTGGGTTCAACGTTGGCAATTCTGGGCGTCATCACCAACGCCTTGATGACACCACACGTCGACGCGGCCCAGGAAGTCAGGGAGGGGCTGTCATGAGCCTGTTCCTGCTTGTGAGTTTCGCGCTGCTGGCCTTGCTGGGCATCCCTCTGTCGGTTTCCCTGGGGCTTGCCGCGGTAATGACCCTGTGGTGGTTTGATCTGCCGCTGTCCATGGTCGCCCAGGCCATGTCGACCTCGATCAACTCCTTTCTGCTGATTGCCGTCCCCCTGTTCATTCTTGCCGGTCAGATCATGGAACGTGGCGGCCTTTCAGAGCGCATCTTCGATGCTGCCGAAGCCGTCGTCGGCAGATTCAAGGGGGGGCTGGGGCATGTCAACATTGCCTCCAGCTTCGTCTTCGGCGGTATCTCCGGATCTTCTGTGGCGGACATTGCCAGTCTGGGCCCGATCACCATCCGTGCCATGACGACACGCGGCTATCCCTTGCCCTATTCCGCCGCCTTGACCCTGATCACGGCGACCCTCGCCACTCTGGTGCCGCCCTCCATTCTGATCATCGTTGCCGCCGCCTCAGCAGGCCAATCAGTAGGTGCGGCTCTTGCCGGAGGGCTTGGGCCGGGGCTGCTGCTGGCCGCCACCCTGGCCATCTACAATACAGTCATCGCACGTCGCCGTGGCTACGGCAGTCTATCGAGACATGAATATCGGCACAGCTTACGCACCCTGATGCGCGCCCTGCCCTCCATCGGCGCTCCGGTGATCATCCTAACCAGCATGTTTTCCGGTATCGTCACGCCCACCGAAGGAGCCGGCCTGGCAGTGCTCTACACCTTGATCATCGCGACGCT
This sequence comes from Halomonas binhaiensis, assembly GCF_008329985.2. Taxonomy (NCBI): domain Bacteria; kingdom Pseudomonadati; phylum Pseudomonadota; class Gammaproteobacteria; order Oceanospirillales; family Halomonadaceae; genus Halomonas; species Halomonas binhaiensis. Next base: position 513,006 of record NZ_CP038437.2, on the reverse strand, counting down.
GGTACACCGTGAACTGGGTTGGCGGGATCTGCTGCCGCTGATCATCAAGGCAGGACATGTAGCAGGCTCGGTCTTGCTGATTCTGATGGTGGCCAATGTGGCGACCTATCTGTTTACCGTCGACCTGTTGCCGCAGAAGGCATCTGGCCTGATCGGCGCCATTACCGGCTCGCCCTTCGCTACCCTGATACTGATGGGGTTGATCTTCCTGCTGGTGGGCATGCTGATGGATATCGTCGCAGCAGCACTGATGTTGATTCCCGTGCTGATGCCGGCCGCCGTCAATGCAGGTGTCGATCCGCTGCATTTCCTGATCTTCATGGTCGCCAGCCTTGCCGTTGGCCTGGCTTCACCACCTGTTGGCACCTGTCTTTTCGCCACCGCCCAGGTGTCACGCGTGCCCATCGATCGGCTGGTACTGGCCTCCACGCCCTTCTACCTGCTCAACCTGACCGTTCTGGTGCTGATTGCCGCGCTGCCACAGATCATTCTATGGCCGGCAGCCTGGTTGACCGCGTCCTGATCAGAAGGCGAGCAGAATGCCTGCGCCTGACACAGCCCATGGCTATAGCGTCAGGCGCGGTGCAATTACATCCAGGAAGGCTTGAATGCGTACCGACATGGCGGTGTTGCGATAGTACACCGCCTGAACCTGCTCGCGGGCGCCGCCATGCCGCATCAGCTCGCTGAGTACGGGCTTGAGACGCCCGGCCCTGACATCCTCGCCGATCATGAAGTTCGACAGGCAGGCGATACCGTGGCCTGCCAGGCACAACTGCCGGACGACTTCACCACTGGATGAAGCCAGTGTCGGCGCTATCTCGTTCTCCAGCCCATGCACCGGCCACTGGTTGAGGACGTTCGAGCCGAGAAAACCAATGCGCTGATGATGGCCGAGGTCGGCGACGGATTTCGGCGTCCCTGCATTGGCCAGATAACCGGGGCTGGCGACCAGATACAACCGCGAACGCCCCAGCAACCTGGCATGCAACGAGGAATCCGTCAGTGCACCGATGCGAATGGCAACATCGGTGCGCTGTTCGAGCAGATTGATGATGTCATCACTGGCCGTCAGTTCCAGCTCAATGGCCGGATAGCGATGACGAAACTCGGCTACCAGAGGCACCAGTTGGTGCAGCACAAAGGGGCTGGCAGCATCGACTCGCAGGCGGCCGCTCGGCTCGCCCTGGGCCAGCGCCAAGGCTTCCTCGGCGGCATTGAGCTGCTCGAGTCCTGTGCGTACTTCATCGACAAAGCAACGTCCTTCGGCCGTCAACGCCACACTGCGCGTGGTGCGGTTGAGCAGCGGCACCTGCAGATTATGTTCGAGCCGCTGAATGGCACGTGATACGCGGGCAACGGGAATATCCAGGCGCTGCGCTGCGGCACTGAAGCCTCCAGCATCCACTACCGCCAGCAAGAGTTCCAGATCATCGGAGCGGGTTTTCATCCAGGCCCATTATCTCGATTTGTACAAAGGTATTTTCCCGAATATAGCATTTATTGAAAAAGTTTCTCCCGTCACACTGCGCCGCATTCACAGGACGCCAGCGTCCTTGCCATTGCTGCGGGAGAGTCCTCCATGCCTATTGCCCTGTTCGCGCTTACCCTGAGCGCCTTTGCCATTGGCACCACCGAGTTCGTGATCGTCGGACTGGTGCCCACCATTGCCACCGACCTGGCCGTCAGCCTGCCTTCTGCCGGACTGCTGGTCAGTCTCTATGCACTCGGCGTTGCCATCGGTGCACCGGTTCTGACTGCGTTGAGCAGCCGTTTCAACCGCAAGTGGGTACTGCTTGCACTGATGAGCCTGTTCATTGCCGGCAACCTGCTGGCCTGGCAGGCACCTGGCTATGGTTCCTTGATTGCCGCACGTGTGCTGACCGGGCTGGCCCACGGTGTGTTCTTCTCCATCGGCTCGACCATTGCCACCAGCCTGGTCAGCAAGGACAAGGAAGCCAGCGCCATTGCCCTCATGTTCACCGGCCTGACCGTGGCACTGGTGACAGGAGTGCCTCTGGGCACCTGGATCGGCCAGCACTTTGGCTGGCGTGCAACGTTCCTGGTGGTGTCGTTGCTCGGCGTCATCGCGCTGGTGGGAAGTGCTCTGCTGGTACCGCGCAATCTCAAGCGTCCGGCCCCCGCAAGACTTTCCCAGCAACTCAAGGTATTGACCCATCCGCGCCTGCTGCTGGTCTACGCGATTACCATCCTGGGCTATGGCGGCACTTTCACTGCCTTCACCTTCCTCGCTCCCATCCTTGAGCAGGTCAGCGGCTTCAGCAATAGCAGCGTCAGCCTGATCATGTTGGTATATGGAGCGTCGGTCGCCATAGGCAACCTGTATGGAGGCAAGCTCGCCGATCGACAGGGTCCCATCGGTGCCCTGTACCTCATCTTCGCAGGCCTGGCTCTGATTCTGCTGGTCTTCACTTTCACTGCACCACATCCGCTGACCGCCATTCTCACCATCGTGGTCTGGGGTGCCTTTGCCTTCGGCAATGTCCCGGGACTCCAGGTCTATGTGGTGCAACTGGCTGAACGCTATGTTCCGGAAGCCGTGGACGTCGCCTCGGGGCTGAACATCGCGGCTTTTAACATCGGTATTGCCCTGGGTTCACTAGTCGGAGGCTGGACTGTCGATACCATGGAGCTCACCGACACCGCCTGGATCGGCGCCATCATCGTACTGTTTGCCCTGCTGGCCACTCGTCTGTCTGGTGTCCTGGACCAGCGCCGCATTACTCGCTTGTCCTGCATCCAGTAAATTTGCATGCTAACTTTACATGACCGATTCGTATCACCCCTGCAACCCATAAAGATAGAGCTGCCATGACAACTGCCATTCCCAATCCCGGACTGGGTACCTTTCGCCTGACGGGCGATACGCTGAAATTTGCCATCAACGAAGCACTGAAACTCGGATATCGTCATTTCGATACCGCTCAGTTCTACGACAATGAAGCTGAAGTTGGCGCGACGCTGAATGACAGTGACGTGCCGCGTGAAGAGCTCTTCATTACCACCAAGGTGTGGTGGGATCGACTGGAGCCAACTGACCTCAAGGCCAGTGTCGACGAAAGCCTGCAACGGCTCGGCATGTCATACGTCGACCTGTTGCTGATTCACTGGCCTTCCCCCGACAACGCGGTGCCGATGCAGGACTATCTCACCGCATTGAAAGAGGTCAAGGAGGCAGGAAAAGCCCGCCATATCGGCATCTCCAACTTCACTATCGCCCAGGTCAGTCAGGCCGTTGAGATCCTCGGTGAAGGGGAAATCCTTACTAATCAGATCGAGATACACCCGTTCCTGCAGAACCGTGAGCTGGTCGCTCATTGCCAACGCCATGGCATCACCCCGACCGCCTTCATGCCCCTGGCAGTCGGCAAGGTGATGGATGATGAAACGCTCAAGGGTATCGCTGAACGCCACGCGGTCAGCCCTGCACAGATTGCCATCGCCTGGTTGAATCAGCTCGGTATTCCCACCTTCCCGTCTTCCACCAAGGCAAAAAACCTGAAAAGCAATATCGAGGCGCTGAAGCTGCGGTTGTCCGATGATGAAATGGCGGCCATTGCCAACCTGGACCGTGGTGAGCGCGTTGCCAATCCGGACTTTGCCCCCAAGTGGGATCAGTAATCGACCAATGCTCTCATCGCTCTAAATACATGCTGATGCATGCCTTCTGCGCCCGACCCAGATCTTCCCGGCCGGGCGCAGAGGGGTTGTCGGCAGACAGAGGCGCCCAGCGGCAGGTGTGTTTTGCATCGACGCATGGGGACGGGCAACGGCTAGCCGAGGCCCACGCCTCTTGCCATGAGAACGGCCAGCAACGGAATCACGATGATGCCAAACAGTTCAATGCGCAGCAGCACAGGGATCAGGCGCGGGACTGAAACCGACGCAGAGGCACTCCGGCGGTGCCTGGTGAGAAAGAGCGTCGGATAGATCGACAGCAGAGCCAGCAGGATGAACAGGGTCACCTTGGCATGAAATACCGGATTGGCAGTGTAAAACCCGGCCGGTTTTCCCACCAGCAACCACATCGTCAGCCCTGTCGCCAACACCACCAATGCCGAGATGCCATAAATGGCATCCACCCTGGCTACTCGGCGAAGCTCTTCCGCCAGTAACTCTCCCTTCAACAGCAGATGTTCCACCACCAACATGGACACCAGCACCAGAATGCCCATGAAGTGTAGATAGCGTACCGATAGCTCGAGCATCTTGCTTCTCCCTAGGCTTTCCTGACTGCACCTTATCCTGACAGTGTCTTTCCAGATAGCACCTTTCTAGATAGAACCTTTCTAGATAGCACCTTTCTAGATAGCACCTTTCCAGATAACGCCTTTCACGGTGTTCTCTTCAGGATACCGCGCGCATTTTCCCTCCGTCCTCCAGGCTCTCGCCATCCCGGGCAATGCGTACCTTGGCAGGTAACACGGGGGGGTGGGCGATGCATTCGGCATCAAGATCATGACCGATATGCGTCAGATAGGCCCGAGGAGGATCCAGGCGGGTGATGATCTCCAGAGCCTGGGTGATGGTGTTGTGATTGCGCGGATTAGTATGGGAGGCCGGGTGGCAGGCGTCCAGGATGATCACGTCGGCCCCCCAATCGCGCAGAAAGCGCTCGGTTTCCACCGGCAGCCCCGAGGTATCAGTCAGGTACGCCAGGCGTGTACCACCATCGTCCAGACAATACCCCAGGGTCGGTTTACTGTGATTGAGCGGTACCGGTGTCACGGAGAGAGAGTCCAGTTTCAAGGCCTTGAATGGCTTGAGCCCGGGCTGAAAGTCCAGCACGCCATGGTTGCGGTAGAGATCGGCACAACCCTGCGGATCCTTGGGGCCATATACCGGAATGGAGCCCCCCGTTCCCCAGCGCAGGTGGAAAAGCCCCTGCACGTGGTCCGCATGATAATGGGTGATGAAAAAGGCGGCAGGCCGTTCCAACTCACAACTGTGGGCCAGATCGGTACGCCCGGCATCCAGCAGATAGCGCTTCCCGTCTACCCATACCTCAGCGCAGCAAGGGCCACGCTGATGGCTGGTAAATACGCGTGCCTTGGTACAGGCGACACAGTCACAGCCAAAACGTGGCACCTGAGCACTGTCGCCAGTGCCGATGAAGCGAAACTCCATGGCCTCTCCATTCCTTGTTACAGGTTCTTGTTACAGGCTCTTGTCACATCCAGCATCCGTGCCATCGATAATCTTGGCCAAGGCCTCCAGGCTCTGTTGCAGGGTGCCACCGTTATCGATCCGCGCCAGTTCAGGATATTCGCGGGTCAACTCCTCCTCGATATCCAGGTGCCGCGCCAGGCGATCAGCAATCTGCTCTGGAGTCTCACGACCGCGTTGCTCAAGACGCTCTCGCAACACTGTCGTGGACGCAGTGACCACAACGGGCAGAAGGGCCGCCCCGAAACGTTCCCATGCCTGGGGCAAGGCTCTCCTGCTGCCATTGAGCAATACATGGGCACCACGTCGGCACCAGTCCTCCACTTCCGTTCCCACGCCATAACACAGCCCATGAGCCCGCCAGTGCAGACAGAACATCCCCATTGCCTGTCGCCTGGCAAACTCGGCTTCACTCAGCGTCACACAACGCTCGGCCGTACCACTGTCCCGAGTGATGTAACGGTGGGCAACCAGCCAGTCCGGGCGCACCTTGCGCGCTTCATTCAGCAGGCTGTCCTTGCCCACGCCACTGGCGCCGATCAGATAGATGAGCCTGCCCATCAGTGCACCTGCTGGCCGGCGCACCACACCCGCTGTACCAGTGGATGACCATCGACCTCACGCACACGGACCAGATCGGCACGTAGCCCTGCCGCAATCCGTCCACGGTCCGTCAGGCCCACCGCCTCGGCCGGGTGGCGAGTGGCACAGGCCACGGCACGCGGCAGTGAGTAGCCATCCTCCATAGCAGCGATACGGAATATGGCGTCAAGCAAGGCGGCCGGGTAGTAATCGGAAGACAGCACATCGAGCACGCCCAGACGCACAAGTTCTACCGCGGCAATGTTGCCGGAATGTGACCCTCCGCGAACCACGTTGGGGGCTCCCATCATCACTGCCAGACCGTTGCGATGAGATGCCTCAGCCGCCTCGCTGGTGGTGGGGAACTCAGCCACTTGGGTGCCGTACTCCACACTCTCGGCCACATGTTCCACCGTAGCATCATCATGGCTGGCCAGAGCGATGCCACGCTCCCGGCAGATCGCGGCAATGGCCTGACGATTGGCACTAGAATACTGGGCACTGTTGGCCAGTTGGCGTTCGATGAAGGCATCCATGCTGGCATCGTCCAGACGGTGCTTGCCCTGGTAGTAGGTGCGGTAGGCATCCAGGCTGACAAACTGACGCTGTCCGGGAGAATGGTCCATCAGCGACACCAGCCCCAGATTCGACGTCTCTAGCAATGACTGGAAGCGTGCCAGCGTGTCGGGGTGACACACTTCACAGCGCAGGTGCAGATAGTGCTCGACTCGGGACATGCCGCTGCGCGAGATGTCCTCCAGAGATGCCACCATCTCGCCCAGGGCGCCATGACGCATGCTCTGTTCATCGACATCGCCGATGGAAACCGCATCGAATACGGTGGTGATACCACTGGCCGCCATCTGAGCATCATGGGCCAGGGCCGCCTGACGGCTTGGCCAGGACACCTTGGGGCGAGGCTGGAAATACTTCTCCATGTTGTCGGTATGCAGCTCGATCATTCCGGGCATCAAAATATCGCCCTGGCAGTCCACGACTCCCGGCAGAGAAATCGGGCCCTGTTCCACGGCGGCAATATGTCCGTCCTTGATCACCAAGCTGCCCGTCACGACCTCGTCATCGAGCACCAGACGAGCATTGGTCAAAATCTGATCATTGACACTCATCACTCGGTTTCCTCCGTGGTCGGCGAATTGGTTTCAAGACTGGCGGTTTCTGAACCAGCACTTTCAAGGCCAGCGGTTTCGAGAACAGTCGCTTCGAGATGCAGCAGGCGGTCTGCAACCCGGTCACGGACATCCTCATCATGGAAAATGCCCAGCATGGCAGTCCCCCGCGCCTTCGCTTCCAGAATCAATTCGACCACTACGTCTCGGTTGGCGGCGTCTAGAGAAGCCGTAGGTTCATCAAGCAGGAGCAGCGGATGCTCGGCAATGAAGCCCCGAGCGATATTGACACGCTGCTGCTCACCGCCTGAGAAGGTGCCAGGCGCAAGGTCCCACAGGCGTTCGGGCAGGTTGAGTCGCGCCAGCATGGCTTCAGCACGCTGGCGGGCCTCTGCCTCGCCAACGCCACGGCTCAACAACGGCTCCATCACGACCTCCCGGGTACTGACTCGCGGTACCACGCGCAGGAACTGGCTGACGTAGCCGATCACGTCACGACGCAGTACGTGCCAGGCATGGGCGGGCAGGGTCGAGAGTTCTAGCTCGCCGTTGTCAAAATGCAGCGTCAGGCGACCAGCGGAAATCCGGTAATTACCGTTGACCATCTTCAACAGCGTGCTCTTGCCGATACCGCTGCGGCCAGCCAGCACCAGGCACTCTCCCGGTGCCAGCTGAAGGTTGAGGTCATGCATTACCACCAGATGCTGGCCGCCCTGGGAATGCAGTGTGAAGCTCTTTGAAAGCGCTTCGGCACTCAGAAAAGGTTTGATCATGGCTGTCATCTTGGGCACCTGTCAGGGAGTCAACACGGAGGACACCAGCAACTGGGTATACGGGTGCTGTGGGTCATCAAGAATCTGGTCAGTCAGGCCGGATTCGACGACCCTTCCTTGCCGCATCACCAGCAGGCGGTGGGACAGCAGACGCGCCACGGCCAGATCGTGGGTGACCAGAATCACTGACAGCCCCAGCTCACGCGTCAGCGTACGCAGCATGTCGAGCAGGCGTGCCTGCACCGATACATCCAGTCCCCCGGTCGGTTCGTCCATGAATACCAGGCGCGGTTGAGTGACCAAGGTACGAGCGATCTGCAGACGCTGCTGCATGCCGCCGGAGAATGTCCGGGGCGCATCATCGATGCGCCGTGGATCCAGCTCCACTCGTGCCATCCAGTCCTGCCCTGCGGCACGCAGGTTGCCGTAGTGGCGTTGCCCCAGTGCCATCAGGCGTTCACCAACATTGGCACCGGCAGACACCCCCAGTCGCAATCCATCGCGAGGATTCTGATGCACCAGCCCCCACTCCATGCGCAGCAGGGCCCTGCGGCGTGCTTCACTGATGGCATACAGGTCGAGCTCACCTGCCTGGCCGGCGCTGCTGCCTTCCTGGCTGTGGTAAACCACCTGGCCATGGTCCGGTTTTTCCAGGCCAGACAAGGTCCGCAGCAGTGTCGACTTGCCAGAGCCGGACTCACCGACAATTCCCAGGACCTCGCCTTGATGCAGGGTGAACTCGATGTCCTGACACCCTTGGTTGGGGCCATACAGGCGTGTTATGCCACGAGCTTCCAGCAAGGCGGGGCGATCCAGTTCCGGGCGCTTCATGCGGTCTCCTCCGCACTCTTGGGTTTACGATCGAGTGACTGGCTGTCGTGTGATTGACTGCCGTGTGATTGAGCCTCATTGCCAGACCGGCTCTGGCAGTAATCCGTATCCGAGCACACGAACATGCGGCCGCCGGCATCATCAATGATCACTTCATCGAGATAGCTGTCGGTGGCGCCGCAGATCGCACAGGGCTCATCCCATACCTGGACCTCGAAGGGGTGGTCCTCGAAGTCCAGACTCTTGACCCGGGTATAGGGAGGGATGGCATAAAGGCGCTTCTCGCGACCTGCACCGAACAGCATCAACGCTTCACTCATATGCAACTTGGGATTGTCGAACTTGGGTATCGGCGATGGGTCCATCACATAGCGCTCATCCACCTTGACCGGATAGGCATAGGTCGTCGCGATATGCCCATGGCGAGCGATGTCCTCGTAGAGTTTGACGTGCATCACGCCGTATTCCTCGAGAGCATGCATCACGCGGGTTTCCTCTTCGCTGGGCTCGATGAAGCGTAATGGCTCGGGGATCGGCACCTGGAATACCAGGATCTGATCCTTGGTCAGTGCCTTTTCGGGAATACGGTGGCGAGTCTGAATCACACTGGCCTCGGAGGTGGCTGTCGTGGTCTTCACCCCAGCCACACGTTCGAAGAAGGCGCGAATACTGACCGCGTTGGTAGTGTCATCCGCTCCCTGGTCAATCACCTTGAGCACATCATCTGCTCCAAGAATGCTGGCCGTCAGTTGCATGCCTCCCGTTCCCCAACCATAGGGCATCGGCATTTCACGCCCGCCGAAGGGAACCTGGTATCCGGGAATCGCTACTGCCTTGAGCAACGCACGACGAATCATGCGCTTGGTCTGTTCATCCAGGTAGGCGAAGTTGTAACCATGGAAGTTGTAACCATGGACGTTGTCGTCATGGTGATAACCGCCGTTGATGACATCTGTGTAACCCGTGTTCATGACTTCACCGTTGGCCACATCATGGCGATGATTCATTGGGCAGCCTCCTCGACAGCAGTACGCATGGTCTCCTGGCCTGCCGGCGACGCTTCGGATGGGGACGCTTCGGCTTCTTCATGCTGCCGGGAATATCCACGCCGTAGACGACGCAACAGTTCCAGCTCGGATTGAAAGTCCACGTAATGCGGCAGCTTCAGGTGAGAAACAAAGCCTGATGCTTCGACACTGTCCGCATGTGCCAGCACGAACTCAGCCTGCTGGGCAGGCCCCTGGATTGGCTCGCCCAGTTCCTCGGCACGCAAGGCGCGATCGACCAATGCCATGGCCATGGTCTTGCGCTCGTTACGACCGAAGGCCAGACCATAACCGCGTGTGAACTGCGGTGCGGTGGTGCGGGACCCGGCAAACTGGTTGATCATCTGGCACTCCGTCATCATGATCTCGCCGATGCACAGTGGCTCATCGAAGCCTTCCACCTCGATTTCCACTTCCACCGCCCCTTGGCGAATCTCCCCGGCAAAGGGGTGATTGCGCCCATAGCCACGCTGGGTGGAATAGCCCAATGCCAGCAGGTACCCCTCATCGCCCCGGGCCAGCATTTGCAGGCGCGTAGCACGATCGACAGGAAAGTCCGGCGGATCCCGGGTGATGTCATAGGGCATCGCGCCATCGTCCACTTCTTGCTCGATCAGGCCCTCTGCATCAAGGCTGTCGAGAATCTGGGGACAGGCTTCCAGAGCCTCCTCGGCGCGAGCAGGTTCGGGCACCTCTCCTTCCGCCAGCAGCATGAAATCGAGCAGGCGGTGGGTATAGTCGTAGGTCGGGCCCAGCACTTGCCCACCAGGCACATCCTTGAAGGTGGCGCTGATGCGGCGTTCGATGAGCATGGCGCTGGTTTCCAGCGGAAGAGTTTCGGCCAGGCGCGGCAAGGTCGTGCGGTAGGCACGCAGCAGGAAGACCGCTTCCACCAGGTCTCCGCTGGCCTGCTTGAATGCCAGTGCAGCAAGCTCAGGATCGTAGAGCGAGGCCTCTGCCATCACCCGGTCCACCGCCAGGCCCAGTTGTTCTTCCACCTGTGCGGTGCCCAGTTCTTCCTGTTGACGGTTTCCGCGCCGGCGATCTGCCATCCAACGGTGGGCGTTGGCGATCGCTTTCTCTCCTCCCTTGACGGCAACGTACATCAGGCCACCTCCTCTTCTGCATGCTGCGGAGCATTCACGCTGGGCATGATCGCGGTGCTGCGAGGAATCGCCGTCATCCGGCTTCCTGCGGCAATGAAAGCATCCAATCCACAAGGGAAGCTGGTGCGATTAGCCATCAGGCGTTGCATCAAAGCGGTCACGCCATCGGCACCGATATGCAGGCCACGACGATCAGGGATACCAGGACCGGAAAGCTGCCAATCCTCCCCTGCCTCGACGGACTCCACGGCAACAATCAATGTCGTACTGCGATCGGGATAGGCGTCCGTTCCTTCGGCGAAGAACAGCGGCTCTTCCAGGGTCGACGGCAGTATCAAGGCAAAGTCGGCTTCTTCCGCCACCTGTGTCACGCGGGCTCCGGTATGAAATGCGATCGCAGCCTCCAGGCCTGACGCCTCGATCCTCGCATCGATCCAGATACGGGTATCCAGATCACACAGCGTCAGCACCGCGGCCCAGGCCGCCGACGGAATGCCAACACCATCAGGCAACACTGCCATGTCCAGCTCGACAAGGGAGCCTGGCTCGGCCATCGCTCCAAGCAACTGACGGAACACCTGCTGGCCATGGTGAACAGCGTCATTCAGCGCCGGCCAGTCGTGGACTCGCACACTATCGTCAAATTGCGTCATGGCTTATTCCCCCCGGACCATGGTGAAGAAATCGACCCGAGTCGCTGCGGCGGCCTTCGATCTTTCCTCACGCTCACGCTGCAATACGTCTGCCAGTGGCTCGGCAAGCTCGGCATCGATACGTCGCCCCCAGCTGTCGTGGCGGGCACAGGCATCAATGACAGCGATCATCTCGGCATGCGCCTTGTCGCGCCCGGCGATCCAGCCATGTCCCAGCGTCCCGTCTTCCAGCGCCACACTGGCTCGGGTCAGTGTCATCTCGCCCAGGTTGAAGGCATTACCTGAGCCGCCCATGCGACCACGCACCATGGTCATGCCGGTTTCCGGGCCTCGCACACAGCGATGGCGAACCTGAATGCCCAGGGCTTGCCACTGCGCAGAAAGACGGTCGAAAGGGGTCAACGCGAAAATGCGATGACGCTGTGCGGGAGTCATTCGGTATCTCCTTGCTCAGTGTGGTTCGCGACAGAAAGACGCTCTGTAGAGTCACTGTCGGGCACATCAGAGTCCCCATGGTCGAAATCAAAGTGGTAGGCAATACGATCGGCCCTGGCTCGGCTGACGGAAACTTCCACCAGGCGGCCATCAGCATCGACGTTGTCACTGGTCAGCACCAATAGCGGCGCCAGATGGGGACATTGCAGCAACCGGCTGTCGTCGGGACCGGCCTGGCTGGCTTCAAGGCGTACTCGTGAACGGGTCAGTGTCAGACCATAGTGCTGGGCCAGCACGGCACGTGTGGAGCCTCCGCGATAGCGTTGCTGCCATCCAGGAACACGCTCAGGATCGAACCAGTGACGCAGCCTCAGTACCACAGCCCCATCGACACTACGCAAGGTATCCACACACAGCAGGGGCTGATCAGGTGATACACCAAAGCGTTGGGCGATGGCTTCAGGAGGCTGCTGCAACCCCTGACTCAAGCATTGGGTCTGGGTATCAAGCCCTAGCTCTGCCAGGTTATGGGTCACCTTGCTTCCTGCGTTCACCGCGTAATCGAGACGGCGGTCCACTACCTGGGTGCCTCGTCCCTGATGGCGTGTGACCATTCCCGCGGCAACCAGCTCATCCAGCGCCCGGCGTACCGTATGGCGATTGACAGCAAAACGCTTGGCCAGCACTGCCTCGCTGGGCAGCAGGTCACCTGGTGAAAAGTCACTGCGGACTTCCCGAGCCAAAGTGTCTGCCAGCTGTCGATACCTCGGCTTGGTATCATGATCAGCAACTTGTCTAGACATCCTAACTCCTTGAAAAAGCGCCTCAGATGAAGCGCTTGCGCACTTGCTGGGAAACCATGTCCAGAGCAGTCACGGCAACGATGATCACCAGCATGATGGTGGCCGTTTCGGCGTACTGGAAACCACGCATGGTTTCCCACAGCGCGACACCGATACCACCACCCCCGACCATGCCCAGCACAGTGGCCGAGCGAATGTTCGACTCGAAACGATACAGGCTGACCGAAATCCACAGCGGCAGTACCTGGGGAATCAGCCCGAAGACGATTTCCTCGATACGCCCTGCCCCCGTGACACGAATCCCTTCCATGGGGCCGGCATCACTGGCCTCTACAGCTTCGGAGAACAACTTGGCCAACACACCGGTGGTATGGACAAACAGTGCCAAGGTACCAGCAAAGGGCCCAAGCCCTACTGCCACCACGAACAGCATGGCAAACACCAGCTCATTGATGGCACGTGTCGCATCCATCAGCCGACGCATCGGCTGGTACACCCACCAGGGCACCAGGTTCTCTGAAGATAGCAGACTGCATGGAATGGCCACGATGATGGCCATCAGCGTGCCCCATATGGCGATCTGTATGGTGACCAGCATCAGTTCAATATAGTGGCCAATGTTGCCCCAGGCCGGGGGGAAAAAGTCTCCGGCCAGGGTGGCCATGTTGCCGGCGTTGGAGAACAGCAGCCCCGGCTGCATCTCTGCGCCTTGCCAGGACCAGGCTAGTACTGCGAGGCCAAGGCCCCAAACTGCCAGCGTCACCCAGCTACTCTTTTGATAACCCTGCTTGTGATAACCCTGCTTATTTCGGATGTGCTCCGGTGATGAAGCATCCATCCTTGAAGTCTGAGAATTCATGGCGACGCTCAGCCCGTGGTAGTGGAGTCAGCTTCATCTTCGGTGCCAGCATCCGCTGCCTGCACCTCGCTCATGCGCTTGTCCAGCTCATCGAGCTTGGCATCGATCTCGGCAAGCTTGGTCTCTCGCTCGCTATCGGACAGGCTCTGATCCTTCTCGACCGCTGCGCGCTTCTGGAACATGGATAACTGGCGAATCGGCAGCAGCTGGTCATTGCTGGACTCATCGAAACGCGCCCACTGCAGTGGTGCCAGGATCTCCTTCTCTTCAGCGCTATCGCCATAGTTGAGCAGGAAGTCACGCAGTTTCTGCTTGGTGTCCTCATCCAGGCTGCTGCGCCAGACCAGCGGATCCGACGGAATCAATGGAGACTTCCAGATCACGCGCAATTGTTCGGCCTTGTCAGGTGCCGTGATTTCCAGGCGTTCCATGCTCTCGGTATTGAAGGTCGCCACATCAACCTGCTTATTGGCCACAGCCAGTGCATTGGTCTCATGGCTGGAATTCAGGGTGCGCTTGAAGGCCGTGGCGGCATCCACACCTTGCTTGGCAAAGACGTAGTAGCCTGGCACCAGGTAGCCAGAGGTAGAGTTAGGATCACCATTGCCAAAGATCAGGTCAGAGGCATTGGCCAGTACATCATCGACGCTTTGCAGATCGCTGTCCTGGTTGACGATCAGCAGGCTCCAGTATCCCGGCTGGCCGTTTTCAGGGACGGTCTGGGCAAATACCTCGCCACCTGCACGGTCGACGGCTTCCATGGCTGACTTGTTGCCATACCAGGCCAGGTCAATCTGGTTGAAGCGCATGGCTTCGATTACCGCAGCATAGTCGGTGGCAAAGAACGGCTTCACTTCCATACCAAGCTGTTCGGACATATCGTCGAGGAAAGGCTGCCATAGAGGCGCCTGGTTCTGACTGGACTCGGTGGAGATGATGCCGAACTTCAGCTCTTCGGCAGACACCAGCGGTGCGGCAACGGCCATGCTGACACCCAGTACCAGCGGCATGGTCAGGCGGCGGAGAGTTGTGAATGAGAGAGTCGCGAAAGCCATGAGGAATGCTCCTGTATAAGCCTGGGGGAGATCAGGCGGTTGTGTCAGGCAGTGGTGTATTGCAATGACGGCTCACGGGACGCTTTTCCCGTCTGCGGGGAGGTGTCCTGCAATTCGTCAAGGTCGGTGTTCTGGTAGAGATCCTGCAGGCGCTCGTCAGTGAGCTCAGCGATGGCTCCATCGAAGTACATGCGCCCATCCTTGAGCGCGATGGCACGCTGACAATAGCGACGTGCCACATCGACTTGATGCAGAGTGACAACCACGGTGCGGCCATCTTCGGCATGAATGCGCTGGAGAATCTCCATGACTTCCCGGGCACTGCGTGGATCAAGGGAAGCGATGGGTTCATCGGCAAGAATCACATCGGCGTCCTGCATCAGAACCCGGGCGATGGCAACACGCTGCTGCTGGCCACCGGACAAGGTGTTGGCCCGCTGGCCCGCCAACTCTTCCAGGCCGACACGCGCCAGACAACGTAATGCCCGAGCTTTCTCTTCCTGGTTGAAGCGTCCCAGCAAGGCCCGGCCACGGGGCATACGCCCCAGGTTTCCAGCCAGGACATTGGTCAACACACTCAGGCGCCCGACCAGATTGAATTGCTGGAAGATATATCCTGTGCGGCAACGCTCCTGACGCCTTGCACGCCGCATGCGGCCTGCTTTTTGTATTTCCCGCCCCAGCAGTGCAACAAGGCTGCCGCCGCGACTGGCACAGGTCAGGCCGACCAAGTGACGCAGCAGAGTGGACTTGCCAGAACCGGATGGCCCGATCAGGGCCACCATCTGTCCCGGGTAAACCAGGAAGCTGATGTCATCGAGTACCCGACGCTGTCCGAACGATTTCTGCAGCTTCTCTACCCGAATCGCCGGCGTCACAGGTGCAACGATGGACTCCATTGCAGGAATGGACATGACGTCTCTCCTCTTTGATTGACGCCAGTGTCAGTGATGAATGTGAAGCCCAGTTGTCTAGACAATGTCAGATAGATGACATTTTCAGGCCTGAATCCTCCAACCAGCTCCCATAGCCCAATGTGAGTGAAAGAAATCAATAGGATAGAAGGCTAGCGTCATCTAATTGACTTCCATCTGACAACAACCAGAGCAGCAAAAACGCTGAACAGCAGACAAAAAAGGGGACCCGAAGGTCCCCTTGAAACTACTGACAAACTCGTCAATGGCTAAATTAGCTGACAACCAGCTGATGATTCGCCAGCAAGGTTGCCAGGTCGGTCTGAACGCCAGAGAGCGTCACGACAGTCGTCATCTCGTGAGTGGAGCCGGCACCATCACGGTCAATGGCAATCTCGGTATCGCTGCCCTTCACGGTAACGCTCAGGTAGTCACTGAGATCTCCCGCCTCTGTCGTCTCGGCACCATCGCTGCCTTCCGTCGAACGACGCTCAGCGAGCAACTCACTCAGATCGATACGATCAGCATCTGCGGTATTGTTGCCATCACCTACCGTGAAGCCGCTGATACGATCTGCACCATTGCCACCGGTGGCATCGGCTGCATCCAGCAGGTGATATACCACGGAGTCATGGCCGCCATTGCCGATAGTGAAGTGTTCATCAGCCTGAGTGCTTTCCAGGGTGTCATCCTCCACCGAGCCAGCAACAGCCTGGTCGTCGACCACCGCACTATCCTGAGCTTCAGTCGACAACAACTGAAGCGACGGCACACCCGCATCAACCACCAGCTCGACCGAGGTCTCGGCTACGTTGCCCACGTCGTTGGTGGCGTGGAGCTTGATCTCGTACGTGCCATCCGTCAGCGTGGCCATGTCGGCCCTACGAGTCACGATGCCCCAGGTGCCATCATCGAATGTCTGGATGTTGTAGGTGAAGCCAGCAATCTCCAGATAGACGAAGTCGTGATCCAGCCCTGTGGAAGTACCGAAGACTTCCAGGTTCGTGCCGTGCTCGTCAGGCGTGACAATGTTGTCACCACTGCGTGTTACACCTTCCGTGACCGTCAGTGTCGGCAGAACGGTATCGACACTGAAGTCGTGCGAGGCAGTTCCGGTATTACCGGCCTCTTCGGTCACGCTGGCAGAGATCGTGTGGTTACCATCCGCCAGGGCGGACACATCTGCCGCCGGCACATTCAACGTCCAGCGCCCATCTGCTGTTGCCGTGGTGGTGTAGGTCTTGCCGTTGAGCTCGACATACATCGTCTCACCACCATCAAGTCCAAGGACCGAACCACCAATTGCCAGGTCCTTAGCATGTTCAGAAGCATTGACGATGTCATCTTCCGCGATCGTATCGAAATAGATGACCGGGGTAGAGATATCGAGGCCCACCGTACGAACAGCAGAACCGCTGTTGCCCTGGGCGTTGGTCACCGTGACATTGACATCGATGTCGGTGTCCTTGAAGTGGCTCCAGGTGACGGGATCAATATCCACGCTCCAGGTTGTGCCATCTTCATTCACGACACCGGTGTAGGTGTCACCACCCACCTTCATGACAACCTCGTCGCCGGCGGCAGCGTTGATGACAGAACCTGTCACCGTCACTGCTGAAGCCGCTTCAGTGGAGTCGACAACGTCATCCCCAGTAACCATATCGATGGTGACAGGTAGTGAACCGGTAACGACGTCAAACTCATAGAAGCCTTCCCCGGTATTGCCCAGGTCATTGGTGGCCCAGGCACGGACTTGCGCCTTACCATCCTGCAGCATGGAGACGTATTCGCCTGCAATACCGATGCGGAAGCTGCCATCCTCTTTTACGAGGCCAAGATAGGTGGAGTTGGGAACACCAACAATCTCTACGCGAACGATGGTACCCGGTGCAACTCCTGTCGCCGTTCCATCGACCGCCAGTGCCTGATCATGCTCTACGGTACTGATGATGTCATCGCCGGCGATCGGCCCAACAATCGTCACCGTCGGGACACTGGCCGCAACACTGAAGTCATGCTGTGCCGTCGCCTCGTTGCCCGCAGCATCCGTCGCCGTGGCCTTCACGGTGTAGTCGCCATCAGCCAGGGCGGCAACGTCTGCACTGGCAACATCCACTGACCAGCTACCATCGGCAGCCACTGTTGCGGTGTAGGCCTTGCCATTGAGCTCGACGTTAACCCTGTCGCCTTGCGGCAGGTTGGTGCTCGTACCAGAGACCGTCAGCGCCTGACCATGCTCAGCAGCATCAACGATGTCATCACCAGCAATGGTATCGATGGCCAATGTCGGCAGGCTGTCTGCACTGGCCGTGACGCTAAAGTCACGCTCATCGCGGCCTTCGTTGCCTGCAGCGTCGGTCACCGTAGCGACCACGGTATAGCTGCCATCCTCTAGCGCAGCAACATCCGCAGCCGCTACATCCACTGACCAACTGCCATCAGCGGCAACGGTTGCCTCGTAGGCCTTGCCATTGAAGTCGATATCGACCTTGCCACCTTCAGGGAAATTGGTGGTCATACCGGAGACGGTCAGTGCCTGGTCATGCTCGGAAGCATTGACGATGTCATCACCAGCGATGGTACCGATAGATACCCCTGGCAGGCTGTCAGTGCTGGCGACCACGCTGAAGTCACGCTGTGCACTGCTGTCGTTGCCGGCAACATCGCTCACTGAAGCAGTCACGGTGTAATCACCATCTGCCAGTGCGGCAACATCCTCGGCCGGTACATCCAGTGACCAGCTACCATCGCCGGCAACGTCTGCCTCGTAGGACTTGCCATTGAGCTCAATGCTGACTTTATCGCCTTCTGCCAGATCGGTGGTCGTACCGGTGACCTCCAGACCTTGGCCATGCTCGGTAGCATTGATCACATCATCGCCAGCCAGGGCGTCGATGGTCACGGTGGGGGTCACCGTATCTACTGTCATGGTCACCGTGTCTGGCGCGCTCGAGTTACCCGCCGCATCGGTCAGACGTGCCATGACCTCATACTGACCATCCGCCAGGTCCTGCTCGACCGCAAACTCCCAGTAGCCATCCGGCTCAGGTGTGGAAGCCGTCTGCCAGGTCTTACCACCATCGAGACTGACCTCGACTCGGATATCAGGATACGGAGCTGCGCCTCCGGTACCACCCGAAATCACCGGACGAGAGTCGCTGGTGATATAGTCGCCTGCGATACCGGTATCTTCAGTGATACCAGTGATAGTAGCGACGCGTACTGGTGCAGTGACATCAACCGTGACCTGATGGTCCGCTTCCGCCATATTGCCTGCCGCATCCGTCGCCTTGGCGGTCACGGTGTAGTCGCCATCTGCCAGTGCAGCAACGTCCACAGCCGCTACATCCACTGACCAGGTGCCATCAGCGGCAACGGTGGCCTCGTAGGCGTTGCCATTCAGCTCGACGTTGACCCTGTCACCTGCCTCCAGCTTGGTAGAAGTACCAGAGACGGTCAGCGCCTGCTCCTGCTCGGTGGCATTGATGATGTCGTCACCAGCCAGCGGCCCGGTAATTTCCAGCGTCGGCAGGTTGTCAGCACTGGCAACAACACTGAAGTCACGCTGATCGGTACCTTCGTTACCCGCAGCATCGGTCACCGTAGCCATCACGGTGTAGTCGCCATCTGCCAGTGCAGCAACGTCCGCAGCCGCTACATCCACTGACCAGGTGCCGTCAGCGGCAACGGTGGCCTCGTAGGCGTTGCCATTCAGCTCGACGTTGACCTTGTCACCTGCCACCTGATTGGTGGTGGTACCGGAGATGGTCAGTGCCTGATCATGCTCGGTAGCATTGACGATGTCATCGCCAGCGATGGTAGCGATGGAGACACCCGGCAGGCTGTCAGTACTGGCTGCGACACTGAAGTCACGCTGATCGGTACCTGTGTTGCCTGCAGCGTCGGTCGCCGTGGCGATCACGATGTAGTCGCCATCTGCCAGCGCGGCAACGTCCGCAGCCGCTACGTCCACTGACCAAGTGCCGTCATCGGCAACGGTGGCCTCGTAAGCGTTGCCATTGAGCTCGACGTTGACCTTGCCACCAGCAGGAACCCCTTCAGCACTACCGCTGACGGTGAACGTCCGCAGCCGCCACATCCACTGACCAGCTGCCATCAGTGGCAACGGTGGCTTCGTAGGCGTTGCCATTCAGCTCGACGTTGACCTTGTCACCTGCCACCAGGTTGGTGGTTGTACCGGAGATGGTAAGAGCCTGCTCATGTTCAGCAGCATTGATGATGTCGTCACCAGCAATGGTGTCGATGGCCACCGTCGGCAGGCTGTTTGCGCTGGCTGCTACGCTAAAGTCACGCTGTGCGCTACCTTCGTTGCCCGCGGCATCGGTCACCGTGGCAGTCACGGTGTAATCGCCATCCGCCAGTGCAGCAACATCCGCAGCCGCCACATCCACTGACCAGCTGCCATCAGCGGCCACCGTTGCGGAATAGGTCTGGCCGTTGAGTTCAACGCGAACTTCATCACCTTCCGCCAGGTTGGTGGTCGCACCAGAAACCGACAACGCCTGCTCATGCTCGGCAGCATTGACGATGTCATCACCGGCAATGCTATCGATGGCCACCGTCGGCAGACTGTCAGCGCTGGCCGCAACGTTGAAGTCACGCTGTGCGCTACCTTCGTTGCCCGCGGCATCGGTCACCGTGGCAATCACGGTGTAATCGCCATCCGCCAGTGCGGCAACGTCCGCAGACGCCACATCCACTGACCAGCTGCAGTACCCTGGCGTTGCTAAAGTCACGTGTGGCATCGGTCACCGTGGCGATCACGGTGTAATCGCCATCCGCCAGAGCAGCAACATTCTCGACCGGAACGTCCAGTGACCAGCTGCCATCGGTGGCCACCGTTGCGGAATAGGTCTGGCCGTTGAGTTCAACGCGAACTTCATCGCCTTCCGCCAGGTTGGTGGTGGTACCGGTGACTGTCAGCGCCTGTGCATGCTCAGCAGCATTGACGATGTCATCACCGGCAATGGTGTCGATGGACACCGTCGGCAGGCTGTCAGCGCTAGCCACTACGCTGAAGTCACGCTGTGCACTGCCTTCGTTGCCTGCAGTATCCACGACCGTGGCAGTCACGGTGTAGTCGCCATCTGCCAGCGCTGCTACATCCTCGACCGGGACATCCAGCTTCCAGCTGCCATCAGCGGCGGCTGTTGCGGTGTAGTCCTTGCCATTGATGTTGACGTTGACCTGTTCACCGCCCGCCAGGCCTGTGGCCGAGCCTGTTACGGTCAAGCCATCGCCATGCTCAGCAGCATTGATAATGTCATCGGCGGCGATAGCATCAATCGTCACCTCAGGTGCAACGGTATCCAGCAACACGTCCTGGTTGAGTTCTGTACCATCGTCCAGGCTGACGACCACAGGAACTGTGCCTTCTGCAATGCCTGCCCAGGCATCGGCGGGAACATCGACAGACCAGCTGCCATCAGCCGCGATGACACCAGCATATTCAGTGTCGCCGATAGAGACAGTGACAGCATCGCCTTCAGTAGCGTGGGTCACTGTACCGGTAATGGTCGTATCTTGAGTGGCTTCATCGGCATTGACGATATTGTCTTCTGCGATCGGATCAATGCTGATGATCTTGACGATAGGCTGGACCACAACGTAGTGGATATCTTCAGCACGATTGCCAATAGAGTCTTCGGCACTGGCTTCGATCACCGCGACGCCATTTGCCATTGCCAGCACTACGTCTGCCGGAACCACAAGGCTCCAGCTGCCATCTGCTGCCACGGCCGTGGTATAGGCTTCACCATCCAGGTTGACGACGACTTCACTGCCTTCAGTCAGACCGGTGCTGACACCAGAGATCGACAGGTCTTCGCCACGCTCATCAGAGCTGATGACATCATCGCCCGCCACAGGGGTAGTAATAGTCAGAGTCAGCAGGTTGTCGCCACCAGCCACTACAGTGAAGTCGTGCTCGGCATTGGCCTCGTTACCTGCGGCATCGCTCACTGAGGCTGTAACGGTATAATCACCGTCGCTCAGGGCCATGACATCCTTGGCGCCGACATTCAGTTCCCAGGTGCCCTCTTCGGTCACCGCCGTGGTATAGACCTTGCCATTCAGGACAACACTGACAACTTCACCACCGACCAGCCCGCCGGCGGTCCCTCCAATCTCCAGCGCCAGCTCATGCTCGATGGCATTGACAATGTCATCCTCGGCGATGGCGTTGATCGTCAGGGTCGGCGCGACCGTATCCAGAATCACTTCGCGAGTTTCGCTACCTGCGCTGTTGTCGGTGGTGATGGATGCCGTCACTTCAACAGAGCCATCTGCGATGCTGTCCCAGGTACTGGCTGGCACATTCGTAGACCAGCGGCCATCCTCGGCTACCGTGGCGTAGTACTTGTTGCCGCCGATATCCACTATGACAAAATCGCCCGCATCTGCGCCCTTGGCCATGCCCGTGATGGTCATGTCTGCGGCAGCCTCGGTAGCATTGATGCTGTCATCACCCGCAATCGTATCGATATCGACATCAATCACTTTCACGGTAGAGTCGACGATCACGGCGTGACTTTCTTCGGCACGGTTCCCGACAGCGTTCTCGACACTCGCCGAGATGACATGCAAGCCATCTGATAGATCACCAATGTCCGAGCTATAGATGCCGGTGTACCAGCTTCCGTCTGCCTCAACGTTGGTAGTGAAGATCCGGCCATTGAACTCGATGGTAACCACATCACCTTCATTCTGGCCGGTCGTGGTACCACTAATCTCCAGGGGATATCCCAGCTCAAGCCTATTGATGATGTCATCACCCGCCACCGGTGTATCGATGGTCAGAGTCGGCGTGAAGGTATTCACATTGAAGGTATGGCTGCCCGATCCTGTATTGCCTGCAGCCGTCGTCACCGACGCATTCAGCGTGTTATCGCCATCCGCCAAGGCTTCTACGTCACTGGCACGTACCACCACAGACCAGTTGCCTGCTGAATTCACTACAGTGGTATAGCTCTCGCCATTGAGTTCGACAGTGATGACTTCACCGCCTTCAAGACCCGTGGTCGAACCAGTGACTTCGAGCGCCAGTCCATGCTCGACAGCATTGACCACATTATCTTCAGCAACCTCATTGATCGTCACCGTGGGTATCACAGTATCCAGTTCGATGTCGGTCTCGGCCTGCCCGGTGTTACCTTCGACATTGGTCACTGTTGCCGTAACATGGATCTCGCCATCTGCCAGACGGTCCCAAAGGGACGTTGGCAATTCCACGCTCCAGTTGCCGTTTTCATCGATCTGACCGATGTACTCACGGTCCAACAACTCCAGGACGACCGTTCCACCATTCGGAGCATTGGTGGCAGAACCGGTTACCATCAGCGGTGACGTGATTTCTGTAGTATTGAGCTGGCCATCACTACCAATCGGGTCAATGGTGACCTGCACACTACCAATGATGACAAAGATGCTGTGACTGTCTTCAACGATATCACCGGATGCTGTCTCGGCAGTGGCCGTGATATCCACGATTCCCGCTGACAACTGTTGCGTGACTTCGGGCAGCAATACCACGCTCCAACTACCGTCAGCCTGCACACCCGCCAGATACTCGTTACCGTCGATAACGACGGTGACGATATCTCCCTTTGCCAATCCAGTGGAAGTACCGGTGATTGATAGCGACTGGCCATATTCAGCCGCACTGATGACGTCATCATCAGACACGGGAGTCATAATCGTGACTGTCGGTTCGTTGGCAGTATCATCACCGCTATCAGAAGGAACTGGCGGTTCGGAGGTTTCCAGGTCCACTGTAGTATCACGGACGATAACGGTGCCATCTAGCGAGATTGGTGCAACTTGCGCCACCAGCTCGACTGCTTCTCCGGGAGCAGGAGCTTCTGACAGGTTGTTGAAGGTTACACGAGAGGCTCCCTGACCTGCTTCCCCCGCGACAAGCTCACCAAGATTGCCTACGGAGTCCTGTGCAAAGAACTGGGACAGTTGAATGGTACGGCTGTCGTTATAGACAAGCAGGTCATTGTCCATGCGTTCAAAACGCATTGCATCGCTGATTGGTTCTTGAAGAAGCACCACGCTGGGTTCAGCAAGCTGTACAACTACAGTGTCACTTGTCGAGAAAACCTGCTGGCGGTCCTGATTAGCGATGGTGATAAGCTTAATCAATGTTTCCATGAAAAACCTCTTGGTATAGGTTTTAATACTTTCAGCGACTCAATGCCCTAGCCGAAAAATATTGATATCAAAAGCCTTTCAGCATAATTACCGAAAGACTTGGCTCACCTGAATCGAGCAATTTTTCGTAACAGGACAACGCTCCCTGCTCTCAGTGAAGAGTCTGTCCTTTAATACAAGATCAACGAGGTCCACCCTTCATTAGCCAGCCTGAAGCAGGTCATTATCCAGCTTTGAGCAGATACTCCGGCGCGGACTTCGATAAAAGTCTCCCAGTAAGCTTCAACCGGAATAAGCCGGAAATTTCCCACATCAAAAGTATGATTTCCCAATACATCTTTAAAAATAATCCATTCCAGAAATCACACTGCCATCACGCCAGTGAGATCAACACAAAACAGCGAGACACAACGAAACCATCTATAGAAATAAATGGCTTATAGGAAGATATGAAATGCTACATTTAGGAGGTGAAGCGCACATTACGGGCAATAGCCATGGCTATCGAAATGCTTTACCGATCTTGGGATAGGCACCAAGAGGGAAAGAGTCACATGAAGACACCTGGAAGCAGGAAAGAAGCAGACATTGAGACTGCTGAAAAGGAACGCTAGAAATGACCTGGCAAGGTGAAGTTCACTGACAAGCCATCATGATCGAGGAATCGGTCAAGCACGAAGTGTCAGTGCCTCATTGAAATACTGTTGTGGGTTGTCCTACATGCCGCAACACGGCATAGCATGAAACAGCCATGCTGACGGGTGCGGGCATGGAGAGGACAACCAGCAGAGGCAAAGCCGTACTCTCTTCACCGGTACATCACGTGTGTGCTGGCTCCGATAGCACCGACCCACTACTCATTGTCATCGAGCAACCTGGCACGGCGCTCGTCGCGCTCTTTCTGCAAGCGCTTGCTACGATAGCGGCGAACTATGGCGACTCCGAGAGCCACACTGATCATGATAGCTAGGATCACACCTTGCCATGGGCGAGGAGATTCCAGAGTCGAGCCCAATACAAAAATCAGAATGAAACCGATAGCCTGGCTGGCGATGGCCAAGATACGCAGGGAGTCAAAAGCAGGTTGATGCGCCATGCTGTTTCCACGTCGGATCGGGGTTGGACGGCGCCCGAGACATCGAGCGACAGGATGGGCTAGTGTACCCGCAAGCGTTTCTCTTTACCTGTGCGGCTGTCTGGCTAGTATCACTGGTTTCAACCAGCCCTTTCATGCTTCTCTTTGAAAAAACGCACCGTCAAGGATCGCGCTTTCAAGGACTTCCCTTTTAGAACGACTTTCGATATCCGCCTTCAGGAGTCAGATTTTCATGGATGCAATCGCCATCGGCCCCTTGTTGATCAGTGTTCCACGCCTCTATGCCATTGTGGTCACCCTGATGTTGCTGGGCGCCAGCGCCTTTCTTCTTGGGTTACCGCGCAAGCGGCATGGACGTTGGTTCAATGGCCTGTTGCTCTGTTGGCTCGTTGGCGCTCGCCTGGGGTACGTGCTGACACATTGGAGTGCCTATCAGGATACCCCTCTGGCTATCGTCAAGCTATGGCTGCCAGGCTACAGCACTGTCTGGGGGCTGGTAGCGGCGCTGCTGTGGAGCCTATGGTATCTACGTGACCGCATCGCTTCTCTGCTCGGCGCATTGGGTCTGACCGTAGTGGCATCACTGGCATGGTTGGCTCTCGTCACCTGGGGGCCTCTGGGGTCGGCCCCCATGCCTCGGGAAGTGCCGGCACTTACGCTGGAGGATATCGATGGTAATCCAGTGGAGCTGAATTCGCTTACCGGAAAACCCTTGATCATCAACCTTTGGGCAACCTGGTGCCCTCCCTGTCGTCGGGAAATGCCGCTACTGGAGAACACGGCCAAGCGTGATGACGTTACCGTAGTCGTTGCCAACCAGGGAGAAGACCTGCTCAGTGTGACGCGGTACCTGGATGCAGCTGAACTGGATTTTCGCTACGCCCTGCTCGACCCTAGCCAGCACCTGCTCACCGCTTCCGAATCTCCCGGGTTGCCGACAACGCTATTGTTCGATGTCGATGGCAAGCTGGTCGAGCGCCATATCGGCGAGCTGACGCAGCCACTGCTGGATGGCTGGCTACACCGCTGAAGTCCTGCTAATGGTGTGTAAAACAATAAATAAAACAATAAGGGCGTCGAGGTACCTGCCAGGTATCTCGACGAGACACTGCCGAAAGACACATCAGACATACTTAAGCCGTAGAGAACTTTGCTGTAAGATACCGCGCCCTGTTGCCAGCGGGCCTCCTCCCCGCCATCACGAACCTAATCGAGGCATCATGAGCGAATTCTCTCCCGGCCAGCGCTGGATCAGCGACGGCGAGGCCGAACTCGGCCTGGGCACCATTCTCAGCTGCGATGCTCGCAGCGTGACCGTGCTCTTTGGCGCCAGCCAGGAAACCCGTACCTATAGCACCCGCCAAGCCCCTCTTACGCGAGTGGCCTTCGGCAGCGGTGACCGTATCCAGTCTGCCGAAGGCTGGCAGATGATTGTCGATGACACCAAGGAAATCGGCGGCCTGGTGGTCTATATCGGCGAGAAGGACAATGGCGAACTATGCGAGCTGAGTGAAGCGCAACTCTCCGACAGCATGCAGTTTGACCAGGCCCGGGACCGACTGCTCACCGGTCAGGTGGATCGCAACGACTGGTTCGACCTGCGTTTCCGCACACTGCACCACTATCACAGAGTGGAACAGAACCCAGCACTGGGCCTGGCAGGCGCTCGTATCGACCTGATTCCGCACCAGCTTTTCATTGCCGATGAGATCACTCGGCGTCAGGCCCCCCGGGTATTGCTGGCGGATGAAGTCGGTCTGGGCAAGACCATAGAAGCAGGGCTGATTCTCCACCGCCTGCTGCTGACCGGTCGCGTGGAACGAGCACTGATCCTGGTTCCTGCCAGCTTGACCCATCAGTGGCTGGTAGAGTTACTGAGGCGCTTTTCCCTGTCGGTTACCCTGCTCGATGAGCAGCAGAGCCTGGCTCATGGCGATACCAACCCTTTCGAGACAGGCCAGTTGATTCTGGCCAGCCAGGACTGGCTATTCGCCAACCCCCGTCGCCAACACCAGGCCGAGGCATGCCAGTGGGATCTGTTGATTGTCGACGAAGCACACCACCTGGAATGGAGCGAGGAGCAGACCGGCCCAGGATACGCCTGTGTCGAAACGCTGGCAGCAGCAACTGATGGCCTGCTCTTGCTGACCGCGACGCCGGAGCAGATGGGCTTGGCCAGTCACTTTGCACGCCTGCGCCTGCTTGATCCAGAGCGTTATTCCAGCCTGGAAGAATTCCGTACAGAAGAGCAGGGCTATGTCGCCGTGGCTGAGGCCATCGATGCCCTGCTGGATGCCAGTGACTCAGCGCCCCTGAACGCTGCAGCCCGGGACACCATTGGCACTGTCGCCGATGACACTGATAGCCAGGCCCTGCTTCAGGCGTTGTCGGCGCCAGAATACAGTGAGGCCCAACGAGCCAGTGCACGTTCACAGTTGCGCGACCAGTTGCTCGATCGCCATGGCACAGGCCGAGTCATGTTCCGCAACAGCCGGCGGCATGTTGGAGGATTCCCCGAACGACGCCTGCATGTCGAACACCTGGAGCTGCCATCTTCCTACCGCCGCGTGCTGCGTCGTTTGGCTCGGGACGAGGACTATCTGGACGAGCTACTGATCGAGACAGGCCTCGACCACCCGGAAGTCATGATCTATCTCGATGGCATGTACCGGGCCCTGCCTGACGATCCACTCAATACTGAACCCTGGTGGCAATTCGACCCACGCGTCACCTGGCTGCTCGAACGCCTCACGAATCTCGCCGATGAGAAGGTCCTTGTGATTGCCCATGAGCGAGAAACGGCGCTAGGTCTGGCCGAAGGTTTACGCGTCCTTGGTGGTATCCAGGCTCCGGTATTCCATGAGGAAATGTCCCTCGTCGAGCGTGACCGTGCTGCGGCCGCCTTTGCCGATGAGGAAGACGGTTGTCAGGTGCTGGTATGTTCGGAAATCGGCTCCGAGGGCCGCAACTTCCAGTTCTGCCATCACCTGGTGATGTTCGACCTACCATTGCATCCGGATCAGCTCGAGCAACGCATCGGTCGCCTCGACCGGATTGGCCAGCAACATCCTATTGAAATCAGTGTGCCGGTATTTTCCGACAGCCCTGGGGAAAAGCTGTTGCGTTGGTACCAGCAAGGTATGGATGCCTTTGCAGCACCTCATGGCCTGGGTAACGACATGTACGATGCCTTTGCCGATGACCTGGCCGAAAGCCTGCTCGACGACGAGTCGCTGGATGAGGTGGTCCAGGAGACTCGAGCATTGTTCGAGACCAAGCTGGCCGAGCGCGATGCCGGCCGGAACCGGCTGCTCGAGCTCAATGCCTGTCATCCAGATCGCGCAGAAGCGGTAGCAACAGCGATTCGTGAGCTGGATGAGGACCGTGCACTGCCACGCTATCTGGAGCAGGCGCTGGATATCTTCGGAGTGGATAGCCGCGACCTGGGTGGTGATATGGTCCACCTGATCCCCGGCCCCCATATGCTCGACGGTCTCCCTGGTCTGGTGAAAGGGGAAGACGGTTTTACTGCTACCACGTCGCGCGCCCGGGCCCTGGCACGCGACGACGTTCAGCGCCTGTCCTGGGAGCACCCCCTGCTGCGTGAAATGATGGCACGCATTCTGGATGGCAGCATGGGCAATACCGCCCTGGCCCTGCTCAAGCACCCGGCGATTCCCGCTGGAAGGCTGATGGCCGAACTGGTCTTCCGCACCCACTGCCCTGCACCGAAGCGCCTGCACCTCAACCGCTTTCTGCCGCCCACTGCGGTACGCGTGCTGCTTGATGAGTCCGGTGCCAACCTGACTGACAAGGTGTCCTTCACTGGTCTGTCAAAAAACCTGCGCAAGGTAAAGAAAGCGGTTGCCAGGGACCTGATCAAGAGTCGCCACGATCAGTTGCGAGACCTGCTCGACAAGGCCGAAACTGAAGCACAGTGTGAGCTGCCGAGCATCATCGAGGCAGCCCAGAGCCGCATGCGTTCCGCCCTGGATGCAGAGCTGACCCGGCTCGAAGCACTTGCACAGCGCAATCCCTCTGTGCGTGCTGACGAAATCGAGGCGCTACGTCATGAACGTCACGCGTTGGACGCTGCCATCGAAGGCACCCGGCTGCGTCTGGACTCAATACGGGTGATCGTCACCATCGGCGACGACAAGTAATCTCACCTCCATCGCCTCCGTGCTTTCCATGGCGGAGGTGATGGCGGGTCAGGTCCAAAGACTCTCTCCATACTCCACTACGTTCATCTACACGCTCGCACGTTGTATGATGGCCCTCGCTACTTTCTTTTCCACTTTTCCTCTACTTCATTTCGATCTTCCTGGAACCCTATGTCACTTACACTGATGTGGTTTCGTAGCGACTTGCGAGTTCATGACAACACCGCCCTGCATATGGCAGCACGCCGTGGCCCCGTCGTTGCCGTGTTTCTTCGTAGTATGGAACAGTGGCAACAGCACGGTCATGGCGCCAACAAGATCACCTTCTGGCTGCAAGGCGCCAATGCTCTGGGAAAGGCCTTGGCCCAGTACAACATTCCGCTTCTTAACCGCCATGTGCCCACTTTCGAAGCCGCACCTGGCGCCTTGTTGGCACTGGCTGAAACGCTTGGCGCCACATCGCTCTATTTCAACCGCGAATATCCATGGAATGAGTGGCAACGCGATCAGGCTGTCATCAACACCTTCCGTCACGCAGGCCTTGATGTGCAGTCCTTTAGAGACGCCATTGCCTTCGAGCCAGGCGAGCTGGTTACAGGAAAGGGAGACTTTTATTCTGTCTTTACACCGTTCTCCCGAGCCTGGCATCGTAGTATTGAAGCATCGCGCCTCAACATGTTCGATGCGCCAGCATGCCAGTCCCTTGCCAGCATATCGGCCGACCCTGAACCTGAATTACCGACCCTGAGCGCTCACTCCGTTGCAACACAGCAGTGGGTCTCAGGTGAGCAGGAAGCCTCTAACCATCTTCACCACTTCCTGAGCCAGCAAGTACATCTCTATGCCAGAGATAGAGATTTTCCCGCTATTTCTGGCACCAGTCTTCTCTCTCCCTATCTCAGCCTTGGCATGATTTCGTACCGCCAGTGCATGCAGGCAGCAATGGCGATGAATGAAGGCCTGCTTGCGGAAGGAAACCCTGGACTTGCCACCTGGGTCAAAGAGCTTATATGGCGCGAGTTCTACCAACATGTCGCCTTTGGATTCCCGCGCGTCTGCAAAGGCCGTGCCTTCCAGCAACATACCGAGATGCTGGCCTGGCGCAATGATCCAAAAGACTTTGCTGCATGGTGTGAAGGGCACACGGGGTACCCCATCATCGACGCCGCCATGCGCCAACTGCGAGAGACGGGATGGATGCATAACCGCTTGCGCATGATCACTGCCATGTTCTTGACCAAGCACCTGCTGACAGACTGGCGCAAGGGCGAGGCCTTTTTCCTGCGCCATCTCGTCGATGGCGACTTCGCTGCCAATAATGGCGGCTGGCAATGGGCAGCATCCACGGGCACAGATGCCGCTCCTTATTTCCGCATTTTCAACCCAACGACCCAATCCAAGCGCTTCGATCCTGATGGCCAGTTCATTGGCCGTTGGCTTCCTCTGCTCGATGCTCTGCCGGGAAAACAGCGCCATGCTCCTGACCCGGTACTTCGATCGGAGGTCGGTTATCCGGCACCACTTGTCGACCATCAGGTCGCGAGGCTGCGAGCACTCGACACATTCAAGGCACTTTCCTAGCACGACTGAACTACCAAGCTCTGAAATATCCCCAGTCAGGAATATCCAGAGCCAGGCACGGCGACCTGCTTGACGCTTTCATTGGCGGTCAACACAACATCACTGGCCCAATATTTCCCCAAGTGCACTATCCAGGGTTGGATAACGAAATTCGAATCCTGCCTCCAGAAAACGCTTGGGCACCATGCGGGCTCCACTCAACAGCAGACACGACATTTCACCAAGGACCATCTGCAGCACGACTTCAGGCACCGTCAACAAGGTTGGGCGGTGCAGGTGACTGCCCAATGCACGGGTAAATTGAGCATTGGTGACAGGATTCGGTGCACTGGCGTTGAATGCTCCTGATAGATCCTCCCGATTCAGCAACGTGACAATCATTTCGACCAGATCCTGCCGATGGACCCATGGCATGTAATGCTCCCCTTTGCCCATGCGTCCTCCCAGCCCCAGACGAAAGGCAGGTAACATGCGTTTCAGCATGCCTCCATCCTTGTCCAACACCAATCCTGTACGCAGAATGGCCAGACGCACACCATAGGCAGTGACTCCCTGGGCAGCTTCCTCCCAGTGCCGGCACAGGCGATGAGCGAATTCATCATGAGGAGGGGTTGCTTCATCGACCTCCGGTGCTTCGCTGCCTTCTGCCTGCGCTCCATAAAATCCCATGGCTGACCCTGATACCAGCACCGCCGGTGCCTGGGCAGTATGTTCAAGCTGCTCGCATAGCATCACCAGCTCACGGGTTGCATTGAGGCGGGAATCACACAGCACTTCCTTGTGCTCGACACTCCAGCGTTTAGCGGCTATCGGCTCTCCTGCAAGATTGACCAGAGCGTCAGGAGGACGAGTGACAAAATCCAGCGCACTGGTGCGTATATCCACTCCCTTGGGCAGACGTTTCCGAGCGGCTTCGGGGTTTCTGGATACCACCTGTATGCTATGGCCACTGGCCTTCAAGTGGTGGCAAAGACTCTGGCCAACAAAGCCACTGCCCCCGGTTATCAGAACCCTCATGGAAATCTCCTTGTCCACTATCTCGGCTACCGGCCCACCTGCACTGCGTGGGTTTTGGAAATCCTCTTCCCATTAGCCTAGTCCTGGTTGTCTGTCGTTGAAGCGAATGACTGCATTCCTTTGTTACCATGAACAGAACGGCCTGTCCGATCCAGACAGACTGACATCTCAGGAATGCCGCCATGTCTTACGCCCTGATTCTGCTCGCCCATGGTTCCAGCGACCCTCATTGGCGCGCTCCCTTCGAACGCTTCCGCGAAGCACTGGCTCCTCGGTTGAACACCTCGATCCGATTGGCCTATATGGAAATCAGCGAGCCCTCCCTGGAGAGCACGGTTGCCGAACTGGTTGAGGCACAAGTCTCGCGCATCGAAGTACTGCCGCTATTCTTCGCCGCAGGCCGCCACCTGCGTCATGATGTCCCTGCCCAGATTGCAGCCCTGCACACGGCTCACCCAGGGGTAGAAGTCACTCTGCTGGCTCCAGTCGGAGAGCATCCAGCCTTCATTGAGGCTCTCTCCTGTGCAGTAGCGGACCAGGTGGGAGAAAACCTGGCATGAGCGCCCCAGCATTATCCGCCGAGCTACCGCTCTATCCCATTCGCGAAGTATCACGCCTCACAGGCGTCAATGCGGTCACCCTGCGGGCCTGGGAACGACGATATGGCCTGATTGAGCCTCGTCGCACTCCCAAGGGACATCGTCTTTACGCACGCGAGGATATCGTGCGTATCGAGCGTATTCTGAAATGGCTCAACCGTGGCGTTCCTGTCAGTCAGGTCAGAGCGCTACTGGAACAACCAGAGCCTGCCGATTCCTCCAGCTCTTCCTTGGGCAACTGGGCCAGCCAGCGCAAACAGCTGCTGGCTGCGGTGGAAGCCCTTGATATGAATCAACTGGAACGCCTTTACCAGCAAGGGTTGGCGCTCTATCCGGTAACTACGGGTATCAGCGAACTATGGCAGCCAGTGGTCCAGGACCTTGAAGAGTCCTGGGACCACCAACCGGGAGCAGCATTGCAACGCCGCTGTCTGGAATCCTTCCTGCGCACTCGTATTGGTATCCGCCTGTTCCATGCCAACCAAGATACTTCAGGCCCTGCACTGCTGATCGATACGCTGCCCGGCGATGATGGTCCGCTCTGGTC
Organism: Halomonas binhaiensis; assembly: GCF_008329985.2. NCBI lineage: Bacteria > Pseudomonadati > Pseudomonadota > Gammaproteobacteria > Oceanospirillales > Halomonadaceae > Halomonas > Halomonas binhaiensis. Next base: position 480,457 of record NZ_CP038437.2, on the reverse strand, counting down.
CCTGATCATTGCCCTTGCAGCGAGTGATCGCGGGTATCGCATACAACTCATGGATGCACCGCTGTCCCTCAGCGAGCTTCCTCTGGCAGTGGAACGGTTGGATAGTGACGCAGTCTTACTGTGTAGCGGCAAGGCAGAACGTCCTGATATGATTCGTCGCCAGTTGCCACGTCTGGCCGATCAATTACCTATTCCGCTGGCCTTGTGCGGCCCTGTTGCACGTATTCGCAGCGGTGATTTGTCCGATAGCACAGTGACTGTGCTGGGCGACGATATTCCCCTTGCACTGGATCGCTTGCGTCCTCTGGTCAAGGTATCTTGAATGCCAGTACAGATCTCTTGAGCGCCCGTGACGTGCATTCATCCTGTGTGGACAGTAGACTAGACAGGCCGCGCTGCGGCAGGTTGCCGTGCGCGGCGTACATCACTTCGACTTTCGGAACGACCCTGTGACCAAGCAACACTCCTTTGATCGCGATGAACTGCTGGCTTGCAGCCGCGGTGAGCTGTTCGGCCCGGGCAATGCCCAGCTGCCGGCCCCCAACATGCTGATGCTCGACCGCATCACGCGTATCCACGAAGAAGGTGGAGAGTACGGCAAGGGTGAGCTGATCGCCGAACTCGACATCAGCCCTGACCTCTGGTTCTTCGATTGCCATTTCCCGGGCGATCCTGTCATGCCTGGCTGCCTGGGCCTCGATGCCATGTGGCAACTGGTAGGGTTCTATCTGGGCTGGCTCGGCCACCCCGGCAGGGGTCGAGCCCTCGGCTGTGGCGAGGTCAAGTTCAGCGGCCAGATTCTGCCGCAAGCCAAGAAAGTTACCTATCGTATCAATATCAAGCGCGTCATCAGCCGCCGCCTGATTCTGGGCATCGCGGACGGGACTCTCTCCGTTGATGGCCGCGACATTTATCAGGCCAACGATTTACGCGTCGGCCTGTTCACCTCCACCGCGAATTTCTGATCAGGAGGCTTCCATGCGACGAGTGGTAGTCACCGGCCTGGGCATTGTGTCCTGCCTGGGCAACGACCAGCAGCAAGTCCTCGAGGCTCTCAAGAACGGCCGTTCCGGCATTCGTTTCAAGGAAGAGTATGCTGAACGAGGATTCCGCAGTCATGTGGCGGGATCCGTGGATATCGATCTGGATGCCTTGGTCGACCGCAAGTTGCGTCGCTTCATGGGTGATGCAGCGGCTTACGCCTACGTTGCCATGGCTCAGGCCATTGAAGACTCCGGCCTGTCGCCGGAACAGGTATCCAACGAGCGTACTGGATTGATTGCCGGCTCCGGCGGTGCATCCAGTGCCAACCAGGTCGAAGCCGCCGATGTGATGCGTGAAAAAGGCCTGCGCCGCGTAGGCCCTTACCGTGTCACAAGAACCATGGGCAGCACGGTTTCCGCCTGTCTGGCCACCCCGTTCCAGATCAAGGGCGTCAACTACTCCATCTCTTCTGCGTGCGCGACTTCAGCCCACTGTATCGGCAACGCCATGGAGCAGATCCAGTTGGGCAAGCAGGACATTGTGTTCGCCGGTGGTGGTGAGGAAGAGCACTGGACACTGTCCTGCCTGTTCGATGCCATGGGTGCGTTGTCGACCAGCTACAACGATGCCCCAGCAACCGCATCCCGCCCCTATGACACCAGCCGCGACGGCTTTGTCATCGCCGGCGGTGGCGGCATGCTGGTGCTTGAGGAGCTGGAACATGCCCGGGCCCGTGGTGCGAAGATCTATGCTGAGGTCGTGGGCTATGGTGCAACATCCGATGGCAAGGACATGGTAGCCCCGTCCGGCGAAGGTGCCGTGCGCTGCATGCGTCAGGCACTGTCGACCGTCGATGGCGACATCGACTACGTCAACACCCATGGCACTTCCACTCCTGTCGGTGATGTGGCCGAGCTCAAGGCCATTCGTGAAGTGTTCGGCGATACCACCCCTGCAATGAGCTCCACCAAGTCCTTGACCGGACACTCCCTGGGAGCCACTGGTGTGCAGGAAGCGATCTACTCCTTGCTGATGATGAAGAACGACTTCATCGCGGCATCTGCCAATATCAAGGAGCTTGACGAGCAGGCTGCTGGTTTCGATATCGTCACCGAGACCCGCGAAGGTGTGAAGCTGGACCGAGTGCTGTCCAACAGCTTCGGTTTCGGTGGTACCAACGCCTGCCTGGTGATGCAACGTTACAAGGACTGATAACCTTCAGACGTTGCTCCATCGCAATGAAAACGGCGCCCCGCTCTTTTGCAGGGGCGCCGTTTTCATTCTCCCGCCCGTGGGATTGACCTCCATGTCACGGATTCGGGGTCAGGACACCACTCTTGTCCCGGAATGAGGCTCCATGGGTGGACGCGGCACACGCGAGACCTCGCTCAAGCGCGCTTCTATCCAAGCTTCGGTCTCGACCAGGACGTCCTCGGGGCTGCGCCCTTCCGTCACAATAGGCTCGCCCACTATCAGGCTGATGGTGCCGGGCTTCTTGATCCAGTGGCGTCCTGGCCAGCATTCCCCAGCATTATGGGCAACGGGCACTACCGGTAAGCCTGCACGACAGGCAATCACCGTCCCACTCTTGTTGTAACGCCGCCGCTGGCCGGGATCGACACGAGTCCCCTCAGGAAAGATCAATACCGATAACCCTTCCTGGAGCCGCTGCCCTCCTTGGACCAACACCTGCTTCATCGCCCGAGCCGGTTTGGAACGATCAAGCGCAATAGGGTGAAGCAGACGCAGCCCCCAGCCAAACAGGGGGATATTCAGCAGTTCCTTTTTCAGCACCGTGCAGACCGGAGGCTTGATCAGCTGCAGATAGACGGTCTCCCATTCGCATTGGTGATTGGACAGAATGACCACTGGCCCGGCAGGCAGATTCTCACGCCCGCTAATCTCGTAACGCACCCCGCAGGCGATGCGGAACCAGGCGATGATGAAATGGTTGTAGAGATTGAGCAGGCGATAGCGCGAACGCAAGGGCAAGAAAGGAGCTGGCGGCAGGAACAATACGCCACAGACCAGCATCGCGAGAAAATAACCGATATAAAAAATGATGCTGCGTATCAGATTCATGCTGGGCTTTTTCCTTCGTCCGTAGGCTCATCCGTTGTGCTGTCGTCTTCCTGGGCACGGCACCACAGGTCCAGCATTCGCCCAACCTCCAGACGCCAGGGCTTCTGGTGCACACCAAACACGTCCAGCACCCGACGGCAGTTCAACACCCGACGCAGCGGCTGATCGTGATGATGGCTGAGAGCCTTGACCTCCCCCAGCGCAATGTCCTGTCCTCTACCTTCCAGACAGGTGCTCAGTTGGGTTCGCACATTGGAAACGAAGGTATAAGCACTGACTGGCTCCACTCCAGCCAGATGATAACTTCCCCAGGCATCAGCACCACTGGCCTGCTGATGCAACATGCCAATCAGTGCCATCGCCACGGAATCTGCTGACGTCGGGCACAGAATCACATCGGCTTCAGCACGCACCATGCCACCCGCTACCAGGGTATCTACCAGCTCGCTCAGCCAGGCATGACTGCCTTCCAGTGCAAACAACGGTCCAAGACGGACAATCAGATGATGTGGCAACTCTGCCCGAATTCGGTCCCCTACCTCGACCAGCCGACGCAACCCCTCATCGCGGGGCGCAGGCACGACATGCTCATCAATGGGCGATACATGACCATCCTCATAAAGTTGGTCTGACACGCACCACACCAAAGGCACTCCAGCTTCTCCACAGGCTTCCATGCAAGCGGTAACGGCATCGGCATGTTCCCCTACGGCGGCGGGCGGCACACTGAAGGGGCGCGACAACGGTGGAATGATCAGCGCATCAGGCTCCAGCTCTTCCAGCGTCTCACGGGTCACTCTATTGGAAGGCTGAATGACCAACTGTGTATCACTACGCCGGCTGCTGGCACGCACCAGCGCCAGTGACAAGCAATGACCGGCATCTAGAATCAGCAGCTTCACGACGACTCCTCGTCTTGAGGGGGAGAGACCCGGAATTCCATCATCCCTGTCAATCCTCTACCCCTGGCGTTATGACCGACGCTCTGCTCATTTCATCCCCGCCAAGGAGAGAGAAGCAGAACAGAGCGTCAAAGGGCCATATTCTACACCAAGACGTCGCCATGCAGAGTACGAGCCGTATCACCTGCATCAGCCTCGAAGCAGGCATCCAGCACTTGCTGCAATTCTGCGCCACGAGCAAAGTCCGGCGCATCATTGACACCATGCATGATACTGGCAACGAAGCGCTGATAAATCGACGGCGTGGCAGGCGCTGCCACCTCGGTCCAGCGCGATGTGTGTACATCCTCACCCAGGCACACCTCAAGGTGATCCCAGGCTTTATCCAGATCCAGGCGCAGCGCGCCACGGTCGCCATGAATGCTTAGTGCTACCGTGTTCTGGTATCCGGTCGCCCAGCGCGTAGCCTGAATGCAGCCCAATGCGCCACCATCAAACTCTACCGTCATTACCGCACTGTCATTGGCGTCCAGTACATAGTCACCGATCTGGTTGCCAGGCGCTTTATCGAAGCATTTCAGGCGACAGTTCACTGTGGAGATATTGCCAACCGGAAAGCTGGCAAAGTCGAGGATATGGACCCCCACGTCTCCCAGCACCCCTTTGCTGCCATGGGCCTGGGACAGGCGCCACAACCACTGAGGATCCTTGTCCCAGCGCCCCCAGGCGTGGCTGACCAGCCAGCTCTGGGAGTAACGGGCATCGACGTGCATGATCCTGCCTAGCGCTCCCGAGTTCACCAGCTCCCGTGCTTTATGCAAGGCCGGTGCATCCCGATAACTCAGATTGATCATGTTGATCACGCCAGCCTGACGAGCGGCATCTGCCATCTCTCGAGCGTCCGCGGCATTGGTCGCCAGTGGTTTCTCGCACAGTACGTGCTTGCCAGCGGCGATGGCGGCCAGGGATGTGGCTTTATGGACCCCATCGGGTGTGACGTTACTGATCGCCTGGATATCTTCGCGTGCCAACATCTCGATGAGATCATCATGGACATCAGCGATACCATGCTGATGCGCGAAATCACGCGCCTTGGCTATATCCAGGTCGCACACCGCCACCACTTCCACGTTATCCATGGCATTGAACTGGCGTGCATGTTCCGCCGCCATGCCACCGGCCCCAAGAATCGCCAGACGTATCATCGGAAGCCCTCCTCACCCGGCTTGTGCAGGCTTTCGCCTTTGATCTCCACTGGATTGGGAGCCTGATCTGGCGGTACATTGGGGCAACTATCCACCCAGCGCGATCCCTCGGGGCGCAGCCAGTGAACCGCATTACGCAATACCTGCCGCACTTTTGCATCGTAATAAATGGGGTAGGTCTCGTGGCCTGGTCGGAAATAGAAGACCTTACCGTTGCCACGCTTGTAGGTCAGTCCTGAGCGGAACACTTCTCCGCCCTCAAAGGCACTGATGAAGACAACTTCATCCGGGTTGGGTACTGCAAAGGGCTCACCGTACATTTCGGCATGAGGCAGCTCGATATAGTCACCCACTCCCTGGACGATGGGGTGTCCTGGATTGACCACCCACAGTCTTTCTCGCTCACCGGCCTCACGCCATTTCAGCGAGCATGTGGTGCCCATCAGACGCTTGAAGATCTTCGAATAGTGGCCGGAATGCAGCACCATCAGGCCCATGCCTTCCAGCACTCTCTTCTGCACCCGGTCGACGATTTCATCACTGACCTGGCCATGTGCGGCATGTCCCCACCAGGTCAGCACGTCCGTGCTTTCCAGCACGTCTTCGCTCAATCCATGTTCTGGATCCTGAAGGATCGCGGTACGCGCCTCGATGGCATCATCCTCGTTGAGCGCTTCGGCTATACATGCATGCATCCCCTCAGGATACAGGCGGGCCACGATATCATTCGTCTGTTCGTGGACATTCTCACCCCATACTGTCACTCGTAACGTCATCGACTTGGCTCCTTGATGGCATGATGTTGGGCATATCAATGGGGCAAAACGTAAACGTTTACTCTCTTGTAGTAAACGTTTACTTTCGTCGTATCTCGGCACGATTTACTACCAGGCGACTATTTTCTCCTCCGCCCTCTGCTGGATTTGCACCACGCCAAGGGGCCATCGCCAGAGGCCTCACTCTTCCAGGCCATCCGGAACAAAGAAGGCCGAAGGCGACACACCAAATTGACGCTTGAAAGCTGCCGCAAAAGCACTCTGGCTGTCGTATCCGTGCTGAAAAGCCACCTCCAGAACGGGACGGCCCTGTGCCAGAAATTCCAGCGAGTTCAACAAGCGGGCCTGCTGTCGCCAGCGGCCAAATGTCACTCCAGTGCTATGCAGGAAACGACGGTGAAAAGTCTTGCTGCTCATGGCGAGCTGTTGAGCCCATTCACCTGCCGTCAGGTTGATCGCGGGTTGCTGGCTCAGCGCCTGACAAACAGAGGCAATGCGCGCATCATCGGGCCATGGGAGATGAAAGGGCAGTACTTGCACAGCGCATAGTTCATCAAGAATAAAGCGCATCAGGCGTCCATCGCGACTATCACTGGAATATCCTGCCGTTACTTGGGTCGCGGCCAGAATCAGCTCGCGCAACAGAGGAGAAACGCTGATAACGCAGTTGTCCTGGGGAAGACCCGCGATGGCATCGGGGTTGACGAACAGGCTTCGCACCCGCGTGACACCACGCATACGCAACGAATGCTCAATGCCTGCATGCACCCAGACACCGTGGGTGGGGGGCGTTACCCAGCGTCCTGCCGGTGTCTCAACCACCAGCACTCCCTCTATGGCATAGACCAGCTGTGCACGTGGATGACGGTGAGGCTTGACGATATGTCCACTGGGGTAGTCTACGGAGACACCAGTGACGGGTGTCTCCAGCGAGTCATAGTCAGGCTGACAGGTATCGAGCATATCTTGTCCACAAAATGACCATTTCACGACAATGAATGACCATTTAACGCGATATCAACCAGGAAATGGAAGTTTATGCTGACTGGCACCTCGCATGGAGCCTTCAGGCATATGTCCAGCCATTCTCTGCCACTGCCATCACTATCCCTGGCCCAGCGCCGGGGACTGCCGCCAAGAGACCATTGGCCGATTTCCCCCTGTCCCCGGCCTCGAACGACCTGCACCAGCAGGTAGGGGAAATCGTCGACTTTCCTTATATCCGTTCGAGATCATCACCATGCTCCAACATCCTGAGCACAAATACCGCCCCACCCCAAACGTAGACTTGCCATCCCGTCGCTGGCCCTCGCGCACCATCACCCATGCTCCTGTATGGCTCTCCACCGACCTGAGAGATGGCAACCAGGCATTGTTCGAGCCGATGGGCGTCGAACGCAAGCTGTACCTGTTCAACGAGCTGGTGCGCCTGGGCTTCAAGGAGATAGAAGTCGGCTTTCCTGCCGCCTCTCGTACTGACCATGACATGGTTCGCCGACTCATCGATGAACAGCTCATCCCCGCGGATGTCACCCCGATGGTGATGACCCAGATGCGTGCCGACTTGATTGAGCAAACCGTTCACAGCGTCGCAGGAGCTAAACGCGTCATCGTCCATTTATACAACGCCATTGCCCCCGTATGGCGGCGTGTCGTCTTTGGGTTATCTGTCTCGGAAGTCGAACAACTGGTGGCACATCATGTAGAGCTGCTGCGCCAGGAAATCGAACATCATCCTGAAACTGAATGGATACTGCAGTACTCACCTGAAACGTTCTGCATGGCAGAGCTGGAGGTTTCACTGCGCATCTGCAACACGGCCATTCGCTGCTGGGATGCAGGACCAGGACGGCCGATCATCATCAACTTGCCCACGACAGTAGAAGTTTCCACAGCCAACGTTTTCGCCGACCAGATTGAATGGATGAGCGAACGCCTTGAACGTCGCGAGCATGTGGTGCTTTCCGTACACCCCCATAACGACCGTGGCACAGGTGTCGCATGTGCCGAGCAGGCCCTGCTGGCCGGAGCTCAACGGGTCGAAGGTTGCCTGTTCGGCAATGGCGAGCGCAGCGGCAACCTCGACCTGGTGACATTGGCCCTCAATCTGTATACCCAAGGCATCCACCCTGGGCTGGATTTCTCCGACATCACGGCAGTGGCTCGTATGGCGGAAAAGTGCACGGCCTTACCCATACATCCTCGCCACCCATATGTCGGTGACCTGGTATTCACCGCTTTCTCGGGGTCGCATCAGGATGCTATAGCAAAAGGCCTGGCTGCCCAGGATGACAAAAGTGTCTGGGAAGTCCCCTATTTGCCCATTGACCCTCATGATCTGGGACGCACCTACGATGGTATCGTGCGGGTCAACAGCCAATCGGGGAAAGGCGGTATTGCCTTCCTGCTGCAGCGTGATCATGGCATGAAGATACCCAGGCGCATGCAGATCGAGTTCAGTGCCATCGTTCAGGAACAGGCCGACTCCAGTGAAACAGAACTGAGTAGCCAGGGTATTTGGGAGTTGTTCGATAACACCTACCTGGCACCAGCACGTATGGGGGGGTCACTGGCCTACATTGGTCATCGCCTGCATGATACCGGCGAGGGGCATGGTATCGACATCGACATTGAGCTTGCCGACGGCACTCGCCAGCGATTGTCCGGAACAGGCAATGGACCCATTGATGCAACAGTCGCGGCGCTGGGAATGCCATTGCGTATCGACAGCTATGAAGAGCGTAGCCTGGAAAGTGGTGCCGACGCTTCCGCTCTGGCTATCGTGGAAGGCAGCTGGCCGGGCATGCCAGGGGTGCATTTCGGCGCCGGCCATCACTCGAACATCACCATTGCTTCGATACAGGCAGTCCTCAGTATCGCAGCACGCTTTGTTCAGGCTTCAGGCAACCAGCCCGTCATCTCATCTTCCTCCATCATTTCATCGCAGCAGCATACTGCCTGAGGCCACTGTTCCTCAGTGTGGTGAGGCGACCAGCCCCACCACACTGACCAGAACCAGCACGGCACCGAGTACACGGAAGAACACTTCCGAGCGTGCCCCCACCAGGTAGCGATGCACACGCTCGCCAAGCATGTGACCAACCCAGGCACAGGGTAACAACCACAGGTGATGGATCAACTGCAGGTCAACACCTGCAATGATGAATGACACCATCTTGATCACCACCAGGATGAACCACAGCACAAACAAGGTATCGCGCAGCTGATGCTTGGCGACATGGGAAGCAAATACCGCCACGATCAGTGGAGCACCGATCAAGGAAGTCCCGCTGACGTAGCCTCCCAACGCCAGCAGAACAACATCCACCACCTTGCTGTTACTTCGGAAAGGGCGATTCAGCGCATAACTGGCACCATAGATGATGACAATGGTGAAGATCACTGTCGTCATCAACGATGCGGGGAGCGTCAGCAGTCCTACTACTCCGATGATCTTGGGCACTATCATGATCGACAGTGCCTTGCCCAGGTATCGCCAGTCGATGTTGCCATCGCGAGCGGCATCGCCACCGGCCAGCCTGGCCTGACGGTGACCTTGCCAGGCAATCCAGCTGGAAAATATCAACAGATGGACGGCGATGAGAGGCAGGAAAAGCAGAGGGCGATTGACCACCAGCAACAAGAAAGGCAGCGCCAGTACCGCTCCACCAAACCCCAGGCTGGAGCGGACAAAACCGCTCCAACAGAAAATCAGGCCAATGAGTGCGTACTGATACCAAAACAGATCGGACATTCTCTTCTTCCTTGTGAGTCTGCAGGACCTCGCTTGTCACCAATACCTCATGGCAGCTTCAGCAATCAGCCTGTCTCCCGTGGAACCAGCTCGACCGGAATCATCATATGGCGCGGAGGCTCCCCTGCCAGCGCCTCCACCAACAGCGCTACCGCTTCTCTGGCCAACAGGGCGATATCCTGGCGTACTGTGGTCAGTGACCCTGCCAGGGCGGGCAAGTCATCGAAGCCGGTCACTGCAACCTGGTCAGGGACGACGATGCCATGATCCTCGAGCGCCGCCACTGCCCCAAGAGCCAGCTCATCCGTTTCACATACCAGGCCATCGAAATCCAGCCCGTATCGCTTCAGGTGCCGGGCCAACTCACGATAGGCATCCAGTGCAGACTCAATGGTGAAAGGCAGACTGATGCTACGCTCAGCCAGTCCCGCATCCTGCATGACCTGCTGATATCCTGCCAGACGATGACGACAGTACGGCAATTCCAGCTCACTACCAAGAAACACCAGGCGTCGGCGCCCTTTGTCGATCAGGTAACGCGTTGCCAGCTCGATACCATATCGATCATCCGGCGCCAGGGAGAACCCTTCCCCGGCACTCCCCACACGCACCCAGGGAATGCTTTTTTCCGTAAGGATGCGGGCCCGGGTGTCATCGGGAGACTCCCCTAGAAGAATCGCTGAGCCGGCCTGCTCGGACAGGGTCTCGAACTGATCATGGGCAAAGAACATCGGCACCCGGCCATGCTGATGCAGTGCAAGAGTCAGGTGCTGGTAAAGCAAGATGTAGTAGGGGCGCAGCTCAATTTCCTGGCGTCCAAGAGAAATCCCCACCACAGCAGCCTTGCCGCTGATCAGCGCCCGTGCTGCGGCGCTTGGCCGATACTCCAGTTCACGGCTTATCTTGAGAATGCGCTCGCGCAACGCTTCACCGATCCCTGGCTTGCCGTTCAGTGCGCGGCTCACAGAAGCGATCGACACACCCGCACGACGGGCAATTTCGTGGATGGTGGAGGACTTGCGAGAGTCTCGGGTCATACTGGTGTCTCAATGGCGAAGGTCTCAATGGCGAGCCATCGCAAGAAGCCCCTGCAAAACAGGGGCTTCTCGACGCACAGGCAGGTAGACAGGCGCTTGGCCTTAGAACGGGATCTCGTCATCAAAATCATCGAAGCTGCCGGGATCCGGAGCACCGAAACCGCCCTTCTGGCCGCCTGAACTGGGCTGCTGAGGCTGCTGGGGCTGTTGTGCCGGCTGGCCGCCACCATAACCGCCACCTTGTTGGCCACTGAAACCGCCGCTCTGCTGGCCGGCGAAGTTGGACTGCTGCTGTGGGGCCGGGGCCTGCTGAGGCGCAGCTGCGCCATAAGCCGCCTGTTGGCCACCGCCAAAGCCGCCACCCTGCTGAGCTCCATAACCTCCTTGCTGGCCACCGCCGAATCCACCAGCCTGTTGGCCACCATCACCACGCCCATCGAGCATCTGCATGTCGTTGGCAACGATCTCGGTGGAGTAACGATCCTGGCCATTCTGGTCCTGCCACTTGCGAGTCTGCAGGCGGCCTTCGATATACAGTTTGGCGCCCTTCTTGACGTATTGCTGGGCGATTTCAGCCAGCTTGTTGAACAGCACCACACGGTGCCACTCGGTCCGCTCCTGACGCTGCCCGCTCTGGCGATCCATCCAGTTATCGGTCGTCGCCAGGTTGAGGTTGGCCACCGCGGTACCGGACGGAGTGAAACGGACCTCAGGATCCTGACCGAGGTTACCGATGAGGATGACCTTGTTGATGCCACGGGCCATGGTTGACTCCTTTACTTGGGCTATGCAAACCAGGGCTATGCGAGCCCTTAAAAATTCAATGCGAAAATTCAATGCGAAAGTTGATCCCGATACTATACGCGAGATCCCGATATCACGCCGCAGTCATCAGCGTATCAGCATTGGCTGTAAGACAAGAGCAACATGACATGCAGGACATTCATGCACTATCGAATCAACCTGAGTCAGGCTGCATGACCTTCCTGGTTCCCGGTCAAGCGTGCTAAAGCTTCATGATCAAGCCTGGCACGGTCCACCTTGAGATAAACCGTGTGCTCTTCTGGCACGACCATCACATCTTCAACACCAGCCACTGCCGCAAAGCGCTCCATCAAACTATCAAGAGTATCACCTTGCTGCTCTGGCCCCAGCGCCACCACTTCACTGGAAAGATGTCTTGGTGGTGTCATGCCGAGCATCAGCAGGAACCAGCCTAACCCGAATACGGCTGCACCAATGAATACTGCTGTCAGTCCATATTGCTGGGATAACCAGCCACCCATTACGCCGCCTAAAAAGGCTCCCATGAACTGGCTGGTGGAATAGATGCCCATAGCGGTGCCCTTGGCCCCGGCAGGTGCCATCTTGCTGATCAATGACGGCAGCGTCGCCTCCAGCAGGTTGAAAGCCGTGAAAAAGGCAAACAACCAGGCCATGAGAGCCACCAGCCCAGAGCTGGCCAGCCCCAGCCCTATCAGGCTAAGAGTAATGACGGCAATGGCTCCCAGACACATCAGTTTCATCTTGCGCCGCTTCTCGGCAACAATTACCAGCGGCACCATGGCAATGAAAGACAGCCCCATCACACCGAGATAGACCAGGCCATGATGTGCCTCATCAATGCCAACATTGATCAATCGAAAAGGGACTGCGGTGAAGATTGCCATCAGGATCAGGTGCAGTCCAAAAATGGAAGCATCCAGGCGCCATAGGTCAAATCGTCCGAGAATGCTTTTGAGCTGGCTGCGATCCATACCGACATCCTGGTGGCCACGGCGCTGTGGAGCCCGAGGCACCAGCTTCCAGAGAACCAACAGACCAAGTGCCGCAAGCCCTGCCGTCAACCAGAACACTCCGGAAAGACCAAAGTGGGTACTGACAAATGGACCAAGTACCATGGCTACACCAAAGGCAACGCCGATGGATAGACCGATGGTAGCCATGGCGGCAGTTCGTACCTGCTCCCGGGTCTGATCGGCCAGCAACGCCATGATGGCAGCAGCCACAGCACCACTTCCTTGGAGGCTGCGTCCTAGAATCAGTGCTGCAATGGAGTCGGCTTGCGCAGCCACAATGCTGCCCAGCAGAAACAGCAGCAGACCGCCGGCAATGATCGGCTTGCGCCCGATGCGGTCGGACAGCAATCCGAAAGGAATTTGCAATACGGCCTGGGTCAGACCATAGATACCTAGTGCCAGCCCCACCAGCAGCGGGGTCGCACCAGCATAGTGATCTGCATTGAGTGCCAGTACGGGTAACACCATAAACAAGCCGAGCATGCGCGTGGCGTAAAGGCCGGCCAAGCCGACAATGGCCCGCCGCTCGGTGGCTAGAAGCAGTGCCTTGGACATAAAAAACCTGGTGTTTGAAAAGAGGACATGAAGCCCGGAGACGAAGCGCGCATTCTACCGTTTTCGTACCCAGCCGTGAAATGCCGAGTCACCTTGAATCAGGCGTCCTTTACTTTGCCGCAGCACCGCTTGACCCCCTATAATTGATCTTTTTCCCGCGGCCGCGAGGTAGCAATGGACAAGATTCTGGTCAGGGGTGCGCGCACCCATAACCTCAAGCAGATCGACGTCGAGCTCCCTCGGGACAAGCTGATTGTCGTCACAGGTCTGTCTGGCTCCGGCAAGTCTTCCCTGGCCTTCGATACGCTCTATGCAGAGGGCCAACGGCGTTACGTGGAATCGCTCTCCACCTATGCACGCCAGTTCCTGTCGATGATGGAAAAGCCCGATGTGGATCATATCGAGGGCTTGTCGCCTGCTATCTCCATCGAACAGAAATCCACATCCCACAACCCACGCTCCACGGTCGGCACCATCACCGAAATCTACGACTACCTGCGGCTGCTGTTCGCCCGTGCCGGTACGCCACGATGCCCGGACCATGGTGAAGACCTCGAAGCCCAGACCGTGTCACAGATGGTCGATCAGGTCATGGCACTGCCCGAAGGCAGCAGGTTGATGCTACTGGCCCCTGTCGTCAGTGGGCGCAAGGGTGAGCACCTGCAATTGATGGCCGAACTGCGTGCCCAGGGTTTCGTACGCGCCATGATCGATGGCCAGGTGCTGGAACTGGATGACGTCAAACCGTTGGACAAGAACCGCAAGCACGACATCAGCGTCGTCGTGGATCGTATCAAGGTCCGTGATGGCCTGGCCCAGCGCCTGGCAGAATCCTTCGAGACGGCTCTCGGCCTTGCGGATGGCACCGCTACCATTCACTTCATGGATGGTGAGCACGACGACGTCGCTTTTTCAGCGCGTTTCGCTTGCCCGGTATGTGGCTACTCGATTGCCGAGCTCGAGCCTCGCATGTTCTCGTTCAACAACCCGGCAGGAGCCTGCTCCACATGTGACGGGCTGGGCGTGGAGCAGTTCTTCGATCCCGACAAGCTGATCAGTCACCCGGAGCTCTCCGTGGCAGAAGGAGTGATCAAAGGCTGGGACCGACGCAGTGTCTATTACTTCAATCAACTGCAGGCTGTGGCCGACCACTATCGCTTCACCCTGGAGACGCCGTGGCAAGAGCTTGCCCGTCATGAACAGGAAATCATTCTCCACGGTAGCGGCAAAGATGAAGTTTCGTTCACCTATGTCAACGACCGCGGCAAGAAGGTGACCCGCGAGCATCCCTTCGAAGGCGTGCTGCCCAACCTTCGTCGTCGCTATCGCGAAACAGAATCCAGCACGGTTCGCGAAGAGCTGGCTCGCTATATCGCCGTGCAGCCCTGCAAGACCTGTGAAGGTTCCCGCTTGCGTAAGGAATCCCGCCACGTCTATGTGGATGACACCACACTCCCGGACGTAGTGCGCCTGCCTATCGGCGACGCTCAACATTACTTCGGCAATCTGGTATTACCAGGGCGGAAGGGTGAGATCGCTGTAAAGATCCTCAATGAAATTTCTGCGCGCCTGGAATTCCTGGTCAATGTGGGTCTCGATTACCTGACGCTGGAACGCAGTGCCGAAACATTGTCAGGAGGCGAAGCGCAGCGCATTCGTTTGGCCAGCCAGATCGGCGCAGGCCTGGTCGGCGTCATGTACATTCTCGATGAACCTTCCATTGGCCTGCACCAACGTGACAACGACCGCCTGCTCAAGACGCTAGAGCATCTGCGCGACCTGGGTAACACCGTGATTGTTGTCGAGCATGACGAAGACGCTATCCGCGCAGCCGACCACGTCCTGGACATTGGCCCCGGCGCAGGCGTGCATGGCGGCGAGATCGTTGCCGAGGGCACACCCGAGCAGATCATGGCCAACAAGCGTTCTCTGACGGGTCAGTACTTGTCAGGTGCCAGAGCCATTGACGTGCCGCCTTGGCGGATTCCGGGCAACCCCGAGAAGGTACTGCGCCTGGTCGGCGCCACCGGCAACAACCTGCAGAACGTCACCCTCGAACTCCCCCTGGGGCTGCTGATATGCGTGACCGGCGTCTCGGGCTCAGGCAAGTCGACGCTGATCAACACGACCCTGATGCCGATTGCCGCCCGAGAGCTGAACCGCGCCACAACCCTGACACCCTCTCCCTATACCGACATCGAGGGCCTGGATCAGCTCGACAAGGTCATCGATATCGACCAGAGCCCTATCGGCCGTACTCCACGCTCGAACCCGGCCACCTACACCGGAATATTCACGCCGATTCGCGAGCTGTTCGCCGGTACTCAGGAGGCACGCTCAAGGGGCTACAAGCCCGGTCGCTTCTCGTTCAACGTCAAGGGAGGGCGCTGCGAAGCCTGTCAGGGCGAAGGCATGATCAAAGTCGAGATGCACTTCCTGCCCGACATCTATGTTCCCTGCGATGTGTGCAAGGGCAAGCGCTATAACCGCGAGACCCTGGAGATCCAGTACAAAGGCAAGACTATCGACGAAGTGCTGGAGATGACGGTCGAGGAAGCGCTGGAATTCTTCAGCCCTGTGCCCGCCATCGCCCGCCGCCTGCAGACACTTACCGATGTGGGCCTGACCTATATTCGCCTGGGGCAAAGCGCAACTACCCTCTCCGGAGGTGAAGCCCAGCGCGTCAAGCTCGCTCGCGAACTTGCCAAGCGCGATACCGGCAAGACACTGTACATCCTCGACGAACCCACCACCGGCCTGCACTTCGAAGATATTCGCCAATTGCTTACCGTGCTGCACCGCCTGCGCGACCATGGCAACACCATCGTCGTCATCGAGCACAACCTTGATGTGATCAAGACGGCAGACTGGATCATCGATCTGGGCCCGGAAGGTGGCTCAGGTGGCGGCCAGATCATCGCCGAAGGCACTCCGGAGCAAGTCGCGGACATGGATATCTCACATACAGGACGCTTCCTCAAGCCACTGCTCGGACGCCAGACCAATCGCACAGATACCGAAGCCAGAGGCAATCGCAAGACAGGGAAAGGCGGCAAGGAAAAGGCGACCGCCTGATGGAAATGCCAGCCCCCATCAATGACGATGTTCTTGTCATTGATGGGGGCTGGAAGTCGGAAATACAGCGCTCATAACCACCTCGCGGGCCAGAAGCCGTCCTTGATGGCTCCGGGCCCTAGGTTCCCACCAGAGCCACCAACCACTGCCACAAAATCCCGCCCAAACAACCCCTTCCAAACAGCCCCCCAACACTCACCTCGAAGATCGGCATGGATTATTCCTGGGTACCTCCAGATAGGCATATCCCCTACTGTCATCGGGAACTGGCTGCCAGACAAGCATAAGCTTGAGACAGGACAACACCGGGCAAGGTCAAATCGTCAAATAATGGAGCCAGCTTTCGATAAGGGATATTTGCTCGGGCAACGACGTGAACACCGTTCATACGTAGAGACCGCCCGACCTGCTCTCACGGCTTCAATTGCCCTCAGCTCATGACAACAACGACTGAAGCCCATCAACACCATCTTAAAAATCACTCCTGACACCATAAAAGCCAAATAAATAAAACCACTGGCCATTTCAGATAGAGAAACGTTCAAAGCAACCGCATGCAATCGGACCACTTGATCAAATTTGAGAAAGTATCCACCGGGGCAGCCAAAGCTTTTAATTCTGGAGTTGATCATCAGTGAACAAGCTCACCCCCATTCTGAATTCTCTTACACTGCCAGGCGGTGCCGTTCTGAAAAATCGTCTCGTGATGGCACCGATGACAACCTGCGCCGGCTTTCATGACGGCACTGTTACCAGCGACCTGGTGGAATATTACCGATCCCGCGCAGGGTCCATTGGTACGGTCATCGTGGAATGCTGCTTCATTGACCCCAAAGGACCAGCATTTCCTGGCGCTATCGCGATTGATAGTGACAACAAGATCCCAGGCCTGAAAAGAATTGCAGACGCCATCAAATCTGAAGGATCACGAGCGATCCTTCAGATCTATCACGGTGGCCGTATGGTGGAGCCGGAGTTGATTGGAGGAAAGACACCTGTCGCGCCAAGTGCCATCGCAGCACCGCGTGAAGGTGCGACACAGCCGCAGGCGTTAACCGCTGAAGATGTTGATGTGATGATCACCAAATTTGGTGATGCCGTGAACCGTGCGATTAAAGCCGGATTCGATGGCGTTGAAATTCATGGCGCCAATACCTATCTGATTCAACAGTTTTACTCACCAAACTCCAATCAGCGTGATGACAAATGGGGCGGTAGTCGAGATAACCGCGCACGCTTCCCGCTGGAAGTATTGGAAATCACCCACAAGATGGCCGAGCGCTTTGCCCATGAGGGCTTCATCATCGGTTATCGCTTTTCTCCCGAAGAGATCGAAGTGCCGGGCATCCGCTTCGATGACACGATGTATCTGCTGGAGAAATTGGCAGCGCGTGGTCTTGATTACGTCCATTTTTCTGTCGGTCAATTATTGCGCTCTTCCATGGTCGATACTAGCGACCCAACCCCTTTGGTCACCAAGTTCTGTGAGCAGCGCTCTGAAACGCTGGCGAAAATCCCGGTGATGGGTGTGGGCGGAGTGGTTAACAAGAAGGACGCCGAGTCAGCGCTGGAGCATGGTTACGATCTGGTGGCGATCGGTAAAGCCTGTATCGCCTACCCGGATTGGGCTGACCGTATCATCAATGCCGACAAGCTGGAGCTGTACATCGACAGCACCCAGCGCGAGGCACTGCATATTCCTGAGCCACTGTGGCGCTTCTCACTGGTTGACGCGATGATTCGTGACATAAGCGATACTGGCCGCAAATACAAGGCAGGCGTATACCAGGAAAAAGTCGAAGCTGAAGCATTGAAGCTGAAAATAAATGTCACCCTGGATACCGATCGTATCACTGATATTTCACTGGTTCCTGATGACACACTCGATGTTGACTTCACCACCACCTTCGAAAGTCTTCGCACGAGAATGCTGGTGGCCAATAGCCCCCACGTCGACGCGATAAGCGGCGCAACCACTCAAAGTGAGGCGCTGAAGAAGGCAGTATCTCGTGCCATGACCACCTCAAGCAAAGAGCATGTAATTGAAGAAGGAGGTAATCCTGCGGCACCACAGGACTTCGATGTGGTAATTATCGGTAGCGGCGGAGCAGGACTGGCAGCCGCCATTCAGGCACATGATGACGGTGCTCGAGTGGTGATCATCGAAAAAATGCCAACCATTGGTGGCAATACCATCAAGGCCTCTGTGGGCATGAACGCGGCGGAAACCCGCTTCCAGAGACAGAAGGGCATTGAAGACAGCAAGGAGCTGTTTTATGAAGAAACTTTGAGAGGTGGAAAATTCAAGAACAACCCGGCTCTGTTGCGTGAGTTTGTCGAACTGGCACCGGAGGCAATCGACTGGTTGGAAAATCATGATATCGAACTGAGTGACATCACGATTACCGGCGGCATGAGTCTCGATCGCACGCATCGTCCAGCTGACCGTTCTGCAGTAGGCGGCTTTCTGATCAGCGGTTTGGTCAAGAACATCAACAGACGCAATATCGAGGTGTTGCTGGAAACCGCAGTATCGAAAATTCTGTATGAGGATGGTGTTGTAACAGGTGTAGAGGTGGTCGATGAATACAACGATGCCCGCATCCTCAACGCCAGAAGCGTGATTGTTGCGACCGGTGGGTTCAGTGCCAACCGGGAGATGGTAGTTGAATATCGTCCTGAGCTGGACGGCTTTGTCACGACCAATCATAAAGGCGCGACCGGCAGTGGCATTACCATGCTGCAGGAAATCGGTGCAGATACCGTCGACATGAGCGAAATCCAAATCCATCCGACCGTTGAGCAAACCACCTCATACCTGATCTCGGAATCCATTCGTGGCGGTGGCGCGATTTTGGTGAGTCAGTCTGGTCAGCGGTTCTTCAACGAAATGGAAACTCGGGACAAGGTATCAGCACAGATCATCGCGTTGCCTGAAAAAAGTGCGTGGATAATCTTTGATGAACAGGTTCGCCAGAACAACAAAGCCACTGATGAATATATGGCCAAAGGGCTTGTCATTAGCGCGCCGACGGTTCATGAGCTGGCGGTCAAGCTCAATATGGACCAGTCGGCACTGGCAGCAACAATGAATCGCTACAACCAGTTTGTCACCAAGCAGCAAGACGACGATTTTGGGAGGACCACCGCACTACGTCACCCGTTGAATGAAGGCCCTTTTCACGCGATTCGTATTGCGCCCGGCGTACATCACACCATGGGTGGCGTCACCATAAACACTGATACTGCAGTTCTGGACAGTCAGCAGCAGGTCATCAACGGTGCCTGGGCGGCGGGTGAAGTGGTTGGAGGCATTCACGGTGCCAACCGCATCGGCGGCAATGCGGTCGCCGACATCATCATCTTTGGCATCCTGGCGGGACGTAACGCTGCGGCGTTCGCCAAACGCTGAACCAGGAGCGGCCCTACGATAATGTGTGGGCCGCCTTTCCCGATCACGAGCAGAGGCGAACATGCCTAAAGAACAGCAAGTCTACGCTTATTCCGCTGTGCTGATGGGGTCGCCTATTCTACTCAAACTCTTCGAGCACAATGATGCGCTGGCCAGGCAGGTTTTCCGCTTGATAAAGCATCAGGAAAACCTGTTGACGGCAAATCGCTCGCCTTCTGAAGTCATGAATATCAGCCTTGCTGCCGGTGTGCGCCCTGTCAGAGTCAACCCGTCGGTTCTTGAGCTTGTTCGTATCGCAAAATCCGTCAGCTTGTTACCGGGTAGCCTCTTCAACCTGACCATCGGGCCACTGGTGAAGTGCTGGAAAATCGGTTTTCATGGCAATAGAGTGCCGTCTGAAGAGGAATTACAGTCACGACTCTCCCTTTGCAATCCACATGACGTGTTGCTGGATGACATCGCACAGACAGTGTTCCTGGCCAAAACCGGGATGGAAATTGACCTTGGCGCTATCGCCAAAGGCTATATTGCTGATTGTGTGCAGGCCTTTCTGCGTCAAAAAGGGGTCAGCAACGCACTGATCAACCTCGGAGGCAATGTACAGACACTGGGGAAACCTCCTGGCGCAACAGGCTGGTTAATTGGCCTGAGAAAACCGTTTGCTGCTTCGGATGAATTGGTTGGCATCATTGAAGTCACCAACAGATCAGTGGTGACATCCGGCATTTATGAACGCTTTCTTGAGCAGGACGGCCAGATATACCACCACATACTGGATGCAAACACCGGCTATCCGTTGGATAACGAGCTACTCAGTGTCACCATCATTTCCGAACGCTCGATTGATGGCGACATCTACACCACATTATTTTACGGAATGGGAATGAAGAAGAGCATCGATTATCTGTCAGACCTCCCTGATATCGAGGCCATCTTCATCACTCGCGATAAGCAGGTGATCTGTTCGTCACAGCACCACTTCCGTTTTACCTTGCTGGACCATGGCTTCCACCAGCGCTGATCCACCAGTAATACTCTTCCAGCTATTCCGCTGCCAACGGCAAGATAATGTATGACATGTCAGGATCACTCCGTTAAAGCGCTAAATTCGCTGTGGTGAAATCCGTTATATCTACTCGCTAGAGCCCTTGCCAAGCGCGACACCGGACCGGCAAGGCACCGTTCATTTAGCCGGCCCCGTCAGGGCTACGGAATGCAGCCCTGACCAAAGGAGCCTTATCTGACTAGCATGCAGTATTAATTTTCAGAAGATTCTTCCATGGTTTTACGCAGGAGCTCTTCAAGTTCTTTTACTTGCTGCTCCAAAGCCGCTACCCGGCCTTGATCACTGGCTTCATCTGCACGCTTCGAGATCGCCTGCATATGCTCTTCGAGCACAGCGGAATCCATACCGGCATAAGCGCTACCAGCGGCCAGGAGTGATACTGCCAGAACAGCTGGGATCATTTGGATTTTCATTGCTTTCTCCTTTAGAGAACGTCATTTATTTCGAGAGTGCGATCGAAAACCTTCCAGCTCCTTCATCCTGAGCCCTTGCATCTTGAAATATCGTGTATTGAAACATCAGTTCGAGACGAAGTTTCATGTCAGGATGAGGCTATCGGGTTTCAACCATCCTTCATTACAAACAAAGGCAATCGAGTTTTACCTGCGAAAAAACACTACGTCGATCCATGCACGGCTCTATCAGAAACACCCTCAGCCATTTAGGAATACGCCTACACATAGAGGTGCTTCAGGCGATAACCTGAACAGCTAGACCCGGCCCACCCACCATTATTTTTTTCTTCTGCGCTAGAAAGCAGCCAAATTTTCCTCAAAAAAAACCGGCTCCCTGAAGGAGCCGGTTTTGCGTCGAGCAAGAGTCATTGCACGGGGAGTGATTACTCCTCGGCAGCAGCCTCTTCCACGACGGGACGATCAACCAATTCGACGTAGGCCATGGGGGCGTTGTCGCCAGTACGGAAACCGCACTTCAACACACGGACGTAACCGCCCGGGCGATTGGCATAACGCGGACCCAGCTCGTTGAAGAGCTTGCCGACCGCTTCTTTAGAGCGAGTACGGCTGAAGGCCAGACGACGATTGGCGACGCTGTCCTGCTTGGCCAGAGTGATGAGCGGCTCGATATGACGACGCAGCTCCTTGGCCTTGGGCAGGGTTGTCTTGATCACTTCGTGCTCGATCAGTGACACGCTCATGTTCTTGAACATGGCCTGACGATGCGAGCTCGTGCGATTCAGGTGACGACCACTCTTACGATGACGCATGGTTGTGATTCCTTACCAAACTGGGACTCGAGCCGACCTTTCAGGCCGTGGCCTTGTCGTCCTTCAGGCTAGCCGGCGGCCAATTTTCAAGCCGCATGCCGAGGGACAGACCACGTGCTGCCAACACATCCTTGATTTCATTCAAGGACTTCTTGCCGAGATTCGGGGTCTTCAACAGCTCAACTTCTGTGCGCTGAATCAGATCACCGATGTAGTAAATATTCTCGGCCTTGAGGCAGTTGGCACTACGGACGGTCAACTCGAGATCGTCTACAGGGCGCAACAGGATGGGATCGATATGATCCTCTTCCTCCACCACTTCCTGTTCCTTGTCAGCTTCCAAGTCGACGAAGGCGGCCAGCTGCTCTTGCAGAATGGTCGCACTACGACGAATGGCCTCTTCCGGATCCAGGGTGCCATCGGTTTCCAGGTCAATGACCAGCTTGTCGAGGTTAGTTCGTTGCTCTACACGAGCGGCCTCGACAGCATAGGAAACGCGACGCACAGGGCTGAAGGTCGCATCCAGTTGCAGGCGACCGATGGCACGTGATTCATCTTCGGCTTCGCTGCGGACATCCGCAGGCTCATAGCCACGACCACGGGCCACCTTGAGCTGCATTTTCAGCTCGGCGCCTTCATTGATGTGTGCGATGACATGCGCAGGATTAACGATCTCGACGTCATGATCGACGGCGATATCTCCCGCAGTGACGACGGCGGGGCCCTGCTTGTTCAGCGAGAGCACCGCCTCATCGCGGCTGTGCATCTTGACCGCCACATCCTTGAGGTTCAGGAGGATTTCGATGACATCTTCCTGTACGCCTTCGATCGCACTGTACTCGTGGTCCACGCCTGCAATTTCGGCTTCCACCACGGCACAGCCTGGCATGGAAGAAAGCAGGATACGACGCAGAGCGTTGCCGAGGGTATGGCCGAAGCCACGCTCGAACGGCTCAAGCACGATCTTTGCGTGATGTGCGCTAATCTCTTCGACCTTGATGTCACGAGGACGGAGAAACTCTGTCACTGAACGCTGCATATGAACACCTTTCAGGCTGCCAAACGGATACTCGGTAATAACCACCGCCCTCCTGAAGGAGGGCGGCACGGGCTAGCCGCTTACTTCGAGTACAGCTCGACGATCAGTTGTTCGTTGATGTCGGCAGACAGGTCACCACGCTCAGGCAGCGCCTTGAAGGTGCCTTCCATCTTCTTGGCATCAATCTCGATCCAGGTCACTTCGCCACGGTTGGCAGCGATCGCCAGAGCGCTTTGGATGCGCGCCTGGTTCTTGGCCTTCTCACGGACAGACACCACGTCGCCGGGCTTGACCTGGTAGGACGCCACATTGACGGTCTTGCCATTGACGGCAATCGCCTTGTGACTGACCAGCTGACGCGCCTCGGAACGAGTTGAGCCAAAGCCCATGCGGTAGACGACGTTGTCCAGTCGGGATTCAAGCAGTTGCAGCAACAACTCACCGGTCGCACCCTTCAGACGGGCAGCTTCCTTGTAGTAGTTGCGGAACTGCTTTTCCAGCACGCCGTAGATGCGACGCACTTTTTGCTTCTCACGAAGCTGCAAGCCGTAGTCGGAAAGACGCTGACGGCGCTGGCCGTGCACACCCGGAATCTGTTCGGATTTGCACTTTTTCTCGAAGGGAGTGACACCGCTCTTGAGGAAGAGGTCGGTACCTTCACGACGAGACAGTTTGCACTTCGGTCCAATATAACGAGCCATGAATCTGTCTCCTTAAACGCGGCGTTTCTTCGGCGGACGGCAGCCATTATGGGGAATGGGCGTCGCGTCGGTGATGCTTTGCACGCGGAAACCGGCGGCGTTCAGTGCGCGCACGGCGGATTCACGGCCAGGACCGGGGCCCTTGACCAGCACGTCTACGTTTTTCACACCATACTCGGCTGCAGCAGTCGCTGCACGCTCGCTTGCCACTTGAGCCGCGAACGGGGTGCTCTTGCGAGAACCACGAAAACCCGAACCACCGGCAGTCGCCCAAGAAAGAGCGTTGCCCTGGCGGTCTGTGATCGTAATGATCGTGTTGTTAAAAGAGGCATGGATATGCGCTACCGCATCCACCACCTGCTTTTTAACCTTTTTACGGTTGCTACGCGGGTTAGCCATGTTGATGTCTGTTCCTGTCTTTACACTAAAACTAAGTCTGTACGAAAACTGTTCGGAGTTGCTATGTTCGCCGACTCATCGCACAGAACCTAGTGTGTTATTTGCGGATCGGCTTACGCGGTCCCTTACGGGTACGCGCGTTGGTCTTGGTACGCTGACCACGCAGCGGAAGACCACGACGATGACGCAGACCACGATAGCAACCCAGGTCCATGAGACGCTTGATGTTCAGCGTCACATCACGACGAAGATCGCCTTCTACGGTGTACTTGCCAACTTCACCACGCAGGGTGTCCAGCTCTTCAGAGGACAGATCCTGAATCTTGGTGGTCGGCACGATGCCGGTCGCTGCACAGATTTCTTGTGCACGAGTGCGGCCAATCCCGAAGATATAGGTCAGCGAGATCGCCGCATGCTTGTTGTCCGGGATATTGACGCCTGCAATACGGGCCATCAGCTTACTCCGAAATTTGAGCGGCTTGCTCGGTTTAATCAACTACAAAAGGCGCAATAGCATACCCCTTCCCCTCCAAAAGGGCAAGAGGCATGCCAGCACCCGGTTCATTGCAGGCCAGGGGTTAGCCCTGGCGCTGCTTGTGCCGCGGCTCGCTGCAAATGACGCGCACGGCGCCATTGCGACGAATGATCTTGCAGTTGCGGCACATTTTCTTCACGGAAGCACGAACTTTCATCGTTCTCTCTCCAAAGTTGGCTCACGACACGAGCCGAACTAACGGCTCGCGACGTGCCCAATCGGCTTGCAACGCTCTAGCCTGAATTCTTGCGGGCTCAGCGCATGATGCCGCCGCTACCGTAGCCTTTCAGGTTGGACTTCTTCATCACCGACTCATACTGGTGCGACATGAGATGCGATTGCACCTGAGCCATGAAGTCCATGATGACCACTACCACGATCAGCAACGAGGTTCCGCCAAAGAAGAACGGCACGTTCCAGGCCACGATCAGGAACTGGGGCATCAGGGAAACCGCAGTGATGTAGAGGGCACCGAACAAGGTCAGACGAGTCATGACCTTATCGACATAGCGAGCGGTCTGTTCTCCGGGACGAATCCCCGGCAGGAAGGCTCCCGACTTCTTGAGGTTGTCGGCAACATCCTTGGGATTGAAGACCAGCGCTGTGTAAAAGAAGCAGAAGAATACCACCGCCGCCGCGAAAAGCAAGATGTACAGAGGCTGTCCCGGAGCCAGAGCCTGGGAAGCACGCTGCAGCCACTCCATACCTTCACCGGCACCAACCCATTGACCGAGTGATGCGGGGAAAAGCAGGATGCTGGAAGCAAAGATGGCCGGAATGACACCCGCCATGTTCACCTTGAGTGGCAGATAACTACTCTGCCCAGCATACATCTTGTTGCCCACCTGGCGACGTGGGTAGTTGACCGTGATGCGACGCTGACCGCGTTCGATAAACACGACAAACGCCACAGTGGCAATTCCCAGCAGGGATAGTGCCAACAGCGGCAACACATTCCACGCACCTTCATTGCGGGCCAGTTCAAAAGCCTGGGCCACGGCGCTTGGCAGACCGGCGACGATACCGGCAAAAATCAGCAACGAAATGCCGTTGCCAATTCCCTTCTCGGTGATCTGCTCACCCAGCCACATCAGGAACACCGCCCCACACACAAAGGTAATGATGGCGGTGAAATAGAAACTGAAGTCGGCTGCGTAAGCGATGCCTTGGCTCCCCAGACCCACGGACATTCCCGCGGCCTGGACGAGGGCCAGCACCACCGTGCCGTAGCGCGTGTACTGGCTGATCTTGCGGCGACCGCTCTCGCCTTCTTTCTTCAACTGCTCGAGGCGAGGCACGACGGCGGTCAACAGCTGCATGACAATCGACGCGGAGATATAGGGCATGATGCCCAACGCGAAGATACTCATGCGCTCCAGGGCACCACCCGAGAACATGTTGAACATGCCCAGGATGGTACCCTGCTGCTCCCTGAACAAGGCAGCAAGCTGGTCAGGATTGATACCGGGAACGGGGATGTGGGCACCGATACGGTAAACCACAATGGCGAGGAGCACGAAGCGCAGACGCGCCCACAGTTCACTCAGACCGCTGCCCATCGCCGGCATATTTCCTGACTTGGCCATTTAGTCCTCTACCTTGCCACCAGCGGCCTCAATCGCAGCGCGAGCACCTTTGGTGACACGCAGACCGCGAACGGTAACCGCCTTGTTCAGTTCGCCGGAAAGGATGACCTTGGCGTACTTGGTCGCATCCTTCAGCACGTTGGCTGCCTTGAGGGTTTCCAGGGTGACTTCGTCACCAGCAACCTTGGCCAGTTCGGCCAGGCGTACTTCTTCGGAAACCAGAGACTTGGCAGAGGTGAAGCCAAACTTCGGCAGACGGCGCTGCAGAGGCATCTGACCGCCCTCGAAGCCCGGCTTGACGCTGCCGCCGCTACGCGACTTCTGGCCCTTGTGGCCACGGCCACCGGTCTTGCCCAGACCGGAGCCAATGCCACGACCGACGCGCTTTTCAGCGTGCTTGGAGCCCGGTGCCGGGCTCAGGCTGTTAAGTTTCATGGATTACTCTCCCTCAACTCGCACAAGGTAGTTGACCTTGTGGATCATGCCGCGAACGGCAGGGGTGTCTTCCAGCTCAACCGTGTGACCGATGCGGCGCAGGCCCAGGCCACGCATGGTGGCCTTGTGCTTTTCCAGAACGCCGATGGTGCTACGGATCTGGGTAACCTTGATCGTTGCTGCCATGGTGTCTTACCCCGTGATCGCTTCAACAGAGAGACCGCGCTTGGCGGCTACATCTTCAGGGGACTGCATGGAAGTCAGACCCTTGACAGTAGCACGCACCACGTTCACCGGGTTGGTGGAACCGTAGCACTTGGCCAGGACGTTATGGACACCAGCCAGTTCCAGCACGGAACGCATGGCGCCGCCTGCGATGATACCGGTACCGTCAGAAGCCGGCTTCATGAACACCTTGGAGGCGCCATGGCGAGCCTTGACCGGGTACTGCAGAGTACCATTGACCAGGTTGACCTTGACCATGTTGCGACGAGCCTGGTCCATGGCCTTCTGGATAGCGACCGGCACTTCACGTGCCTTGCCGCGACCGAAGCCGACCCTGCCGTTACCATCACCAACGACGGTCAGAGCGGTGAAACCGAAAATACGGCCACCCTTGACCACCTTGGCGACACGGTTGACCTGCACGAGCTTTTCCTGCAGATCGCCGTTTTGCTGTTCGTTCTTCGCCATCGTAAAACCCTTTAGAATTCCAGGCCGCCTTCACGAGCGGCGTCGGCCAGGGCCTTCACACGACCGTGATACTTGAAGCCAGCGCGGTCGAAGGCCACCTGGGTGATGCCTGCTTCCTTAGCGCGTTCAGCAATCAGAGCACCCACCTTGGCGGCGGCGTCAGAATTACCGGTCGCACCCTCACGCAGGCTCTTGTCCAGCGTGGAAGCGCTGGCCAGGACCTTGCCACCATCCGGCGAGATAATCTGCGCATAGATGTGACGAGGGGTACGGTTCACGCACAGGCGAAACACGCCCAGCTCGCGGATCTTGGCGCGAGCGCGGCGGGCACGACGGAGACGAGATTCTTTCTTCGCGTTCATAACCCTGCCTTACTTCTTCTTGGCTTCTTTACGGCGGACATGCTCATCCGCATAACGTACACCCTTGCCCTTATAAGGCTCAGGCGGACGATGTGCGCGGATTTCCGCTGCGACCTGGCCGAGCTTCTGCTTGTCCGCGCTCTTCAGCACGATAGTGGTGTTCTTCGGAGTTTCCGCAGACACACCTTCAGGCAGTTCATAATCGACCGGGTGAGAAAAGCCCAGTGACAGATTGAGCGTCTGGCCTTTCGCTTGAGCGCGATAACCGACGCCGACGATTTCGAGGGTCTTGGTGAAGCCTTCAGATACACCTGTGACCAGGTTCTGGACCAGGGCACGAGTGGTACCGACCATCGCCCAGCTCTTGGCGGACTCGCTCGGGGTGAAGGTCAGCTGACCATCTTCCTGGCCGATGACCACATCACTGTGGACAGCCAGAGAAAGCGTGCCCTGACCGCCCTTGGCAGTCAGAGTGCCGTCATCGAGTTTGACCTCGACGCCGGCAGGCACTTTAACCGGATATTTGGCTACGCGGGACATTCCAAACTCCTAGAATACGGTGCAGAGGACTTCGCCGCCAACACCAGCCTGGCGAGCAGCGCGGTCAGTCATCACACCATTGGAGGTGGAGACGATCGCAACGCCCAGGCCATCGGCGACCTTCGGCAGCGCATCCTTGCCCTTGTAGTTACGCAGGGAAGGCTTGGAAACCCGCTGCAGGTGCTCGATAACCCCCTTGCCTTCAAAGTACTTGAGGCTGACGGTCAGTTCGGGCTTGGCTGATTCGCTTACAGCGAAGTCAGTGATGTAACCCTCTTCTTTCAGCACACGGGCCACTTCAATCTTGAGCTTGGAGGACGGCATGGTAACCGTCTCCTTGGTGGCCTGCTGTGCATTGCGGATACGGGTAAACATATCCGCCAGAGTGTCTTGCATGCTCATTTAACTTGCACTCCTGATGATTCTACGTGGCGTTACCAGCTGGACTTCTTGAGTCCGGGAACGTCGCCACGCATGGCGGCTTCACGCAGCTTGTTACGGCCGAGGCCGAACTTGTTGTAGTAGCCGTGCGGACGGCCAGTGACACGACAGCGGTTACGCTGACGTACCGGGCTGGAGTCACGCGGCAGCGACTGCAACTTGAGCTGCGCATCGAAGCGCTCTTCATCAGAAGCGTTCACGTCCTGGATGATCGCCTTGAGCGCAGCGCGCTTGGCAGCGAACTTTTCCACCAGCTTGGTACGCTTGAGCTCGCGCTCTACCATGCTTTTCTTTGCCATGATCCCACCCTTATTTCTTGAACGGGAAGTTCAGCGCGCTCAGCAGCGCACGACCTTCTTCATCGGTGTTGGCAGTAGTGGTGATGGTGACATCCAGACCACGAATCCGGTCGATCTTATCATATTCGATCTCCGGGAAGATGATCTGCTCACGCACCCCCATGGAATAGTTGCCACGACCGTCGAAGGACTTCGGGTTGAGACCACGGAAGTCACGAACGCGGGGGATCGCGATATTCACCAGGCGATCGAGGAAGTCCCACATACGCTCACTGCGCAGAGTGACCTTGACCCCAATCGGCCAGCCTTCACGCACCTTGAAGCCCGCGATGGACTTACGTGCCTTGGTCACCATCGGCTTCTGACCGGAGAGCTTCTCCATGTCACCGATGGCTGCGTCGATCAGCTTTTTGTCGCTGGTCGCTTCGCCGATACCCATGTTCAGGGTCACCTTGGTGATCCGGGGTACCTGCATAACGTTGGCGTAGCTGAACTGCTCTTTGAGTTGAGCCACCACCTCGTTTTGATAACGTTCTTTCAAGTTCGCCATTTTGCTATCCGACTCGCGTTAGGCGTCGATCTGCGCTTGCGTCGACTTGTAGATACGTACCTTGGTACCGTCTTCCTGGATCTGGAAGCCGACGCGATCCGCTTTGCCGGTCTCCTGATTGAAGATCGCCACGTTGGACGCGTGAATCGGTGCCTCGCGCTCGACGATACCGCCCTGATTGCCCGCCATCGGATTGGGCTTGGTGTGACGCTTGATCATGTTCACACCGGACACTACGAAGCGGTCGTCCTTGAGGACGCGCTTCACGGTGCCGCGCTTACCCTTATCCTTGCCGGCGATGACGATGACTTCATCATCACGTTTGATCTTTTGCATACTCGCCTCGCTCCTTACAGCACTTCAGGCGCCAAGGAAATGATCTTCATGAACTTCTCGTTACGAAGTTCACGGGTCACCGGCCCGAAGATACGGGTACCGATCGGCTGCTCGTTGGTGTTGTTCAACAAAACGGCCGCATTTCCATCGAAGCGAATCAGTGAACCGTCGGGACGACGAACACCACTCTTGGTGCGAACAACCACCGCCTTCAGCACCTGGCCTTTTTTGACCTTGCCGCGCGGGATGGCTTCTTTCACCGTGACCTTGATGACGTCGCCAACGCGAGCGTAACGGCGGTGAGAACCACCGAGCACCTTGATGCATTGCACCCGGCGCGCCCCGCTGTTGTCAGCAACATCCAGCATTGTCTGAGTCTGAATCATCGGTTTTCTCCAAACCTAATCTGACTGCACTGAATTGATAGACCGAGGGCCTATCAACCCTTGGCCTGCTCGACGACCTCGACCAGAGTCCAAGCCTTGTTCTTGGACAGCGGACGGCATTCCTGAATGGTTACCGTATCGCCAGCCTTAGCCTGGTTGGTCTCGTCGTGGGCGTGCAGCTTGGTGGAGCGCTTGACATATTTGCCGTAGATCGGGTGGCGCTCACGACGCTCGATCATGACAACGATGGACTTCTCCATCTTGTCACTCACCACCTTACCGGTGAGCTTACGGGCTTTTTTCTCTTCGGCCATCTCAGACACCTGCCTTTTCATTGAGCACAGTCTTCACGCGGGCGATATCCCGACGAACCTGCTTGAGCAGATGAGTCTGGCTCAGTTGGCCGGTAGCCTTCTGCATGCGCAGGTTGAACTGCTCGCGAAGGAGTTCGAGAAGCTGCTCCTGGAGCTGTTCTACTGACTTTTCACGAATTTCCTGGGCTTTCATCACATCACCGTCCGTTTCACAAAGGTGGTGGAGACCGGGAACTTCTGAGCGGCCAGGGCGAATGCTTCGCGAGCCAGCTCTTCAGAAACACCTTCAATCTCGTACAGGACCCGACCGGGCTGGATCTGAGCGACCCAATACTCGACGGAACCCTTACCTTTACCCATCCGGACTTCCAGAGGCTTCTTGGAAATCGGCTTGTCCGGGAAGACACGGATCCAGATCTTACCGCCACGCTTGACGTGACGAGTGATGGCACGACGGCCAGCTTCGATCTGACGGGCGGTGACACGACCACGGCCAGTGGCCTTGAGGCCGTACTCACCGAAGCTCACCTTGCTTCCGCGATGCGCCAGGCCACGGTTGCGGCCCTTTTGCATCTTGCGGAATTTCATACGCTTTGGTTGCAACATCGAATCGCTCTCCCCTTACCTGGAACCTTTCTTCTTGGAAGGCGCGGCTGCAGGCTGCTTGGCCTTGGCGCGAACTTCCTCGATGCCCCCGAGGATTTCACCCTTGAAGATCCAGACCTTGACACCGATGATGCCGTAGGTGGTCTTGGCTTCGAAGGTGGCGTAATCGATGTCCGCACGCAGGGTGTGCAACGGAACACGACCTTCGCGGTACCACTCGGTACGGGCGATTTCCGCACCACCGAGACGACCGGAGAGCTGTACCTTGATGCCGCCAGCACCCAGACGCATGGCGTTCTGGACAGCGCGCTTCATGGCACGGCGGAACATCACGCGGCGTTCGATCTGACCGGCGATGTTCTGAGCAACGAGCTGGGCATCCAGCTCAGGCTTGCGAACTTCCTCGATGTTGACGTGAACCGGCACGCCCATCATCTCGGTGACGTCGCGACGCAGACGATCGACATCTTCGCCTTTCTTACCAATCACGATACCCGGACGAGCAGTGTGAATGGTGATGCGTGCATTGTTCGCTGGACGCTCGATGGTGATTTTGCTTACGGAGGCGTTCTTCAAACGCTCTTCCAGAAAGCTACGCACCGCGAGGTCGTTGTTCAGCTTGTCGGCATAGGCGCCGCGCTCGGCGTACCAGACTGAGGTATGGTCTTTGACGATACCCAGTCGGATGCCTGTTGGATTGACTTTCTGACCCATCTGGTCGACTCCTACTTCTCGGCTACCTTGACGGTGATGTGGCAGGTGCGCTTCAGAATGCGATCCGCACGGCCCTTGGCACGAGGACGGATGCGCTTGAGCGTCATACCCTCATCGACACAGATGGTCGAGACGCGCAGCTCGTCAATGTCCATGCCGTTATTTTCTTCCGCATTCGCGATGGCGGACTGCAGCACCTTCTTGACCAGCTTGGCGGCCTTCTTCGGTGAGAAGGTCAGCAGGTCGAGCGCCTCGGCGACAGGCTTACCGCGCACCTGATCAGCCACCAAACGGGCCTTCTGTGCGGATAAAGCAGCGCCACGCAGCTTTGCTGTGACTTCCATCTCTAAATCCTCTCTGGCTTACCGTTTGGCTTTCTTGTCCGCCGCATGACCGCGATAGGTGCGGGTAGCAGCGAATTCGCCCAGCTTGTGGCCAACCATTTCCTCGGAGACATGCACCGGGACATGTTGGCGACCGTTATGGACTGCAATGGTGAGCCCGACCATGTTGGGCAGGATCATAGAACGACGAGACCAGGTCTTGATCGGTTTGCGATCGTTCTTTTCCGCTGCAGTCTCAACCTTTTTCAGCAGATGAAGGTCAATGAAAGGACCTTTCTTCAGTGAACGTGGCACAGCCGTTACCTCTTAATGTCTTGGCGTGGGATCTTAACCGCGAGCCTTACGGCGGCGGACGATCAGCTTATCGGTGCGCTTGTTCTTGCGGGTCTTGTGGCCCTTGGTGGGCATACCCCACGGGGACACCGGGTGACGACCACCACTGGTGCGGCCTTCGCCACCACCGTGCGGGTGATCCACCGGGTTCATCGCAACACCGCGAACGGTAGGACGCACACCTCTCCAGCGCTTTGCACCGGCCTTGCCAAGTTGACGCAGGCTGTGCTCGGAATTGCTCACTTCACCCAGGGTGGCACGACACTCGGCCAACACCTTGCGCATCTCGCCAGAGCGAAGACGCAGAGTGGCATAGTTACCTTCACGAGCCACCAGCTGAGCGCTGGTACCGGCGCTACGGGCCAGCTGAGCACCTTTACCCGGCTTCAGTTCGATGCAGTGAACTGTAGAACCAAGCGGGATGTTGCGCAGCGGCAGAGCGTTGCCCTTCTTGATCGGCGCGTTGACGCCAGATTCGAGACGATCACCCGCTTCAACACCCTTAGGGGCGATGATGTAGCGACGCTCGCCGTCGAGATACTTCACCAGCGCGATGTGTGCGCTGCGGTTCGGGTCATGCTCCAGGCGCTCGACGATGGCTGGAATGCCATCCTTGGTGCGCTTGAAGTCAACGATCCGATAATGATGACGGTGACCACCGCCCACATGACGGGTAGTGATACGACCGTTGTTGTTACGACCACCGGACTTGGACTGCTTCTCGAGCAGCGGCCCATAGGCGCGGCCCTTGTGCAGACCTTCACCAACGATCTTGACGACGTGGCGACGACCAGCGGAGGTCGGTTTAGTCTTGACGATTGCCATGATCCGTACTCCTGCCTTTACTCGGCGCCAGAGAAGTCTTCAAGCGTCTCGCCGGCGGCCAGTGTCACGTACGCCTTGCGATAACCCTTGCGCATACCAATACCGTGCGCAGTGCGCTTGGTCTTGCCCTTGACGTTCACGACCTGAACGCTGTTGACCTTCTTGCCGAACAACTGCTCGACAGCGACCTTGATCTCGGGCTTGGTTGCGTCGCTTGCCACCTTGAACACGTACTGATTACGCTCGGCAGCCATAGCGGCCTTCTCGGTCACGTGCGGACCAAGCAGAACCTTGAATACACGTTCCTGGTTCATGCCAGCTTCTCCTCGAATTTGCGCAGAGCAGAGACAGTAGCCAGGACCTTGTCAAAGGCGACCAGGCTAACCGGGTCGGCGGCAGCAACGTCCACTACATCCACGTTAGGGATATTGCGGGCGGCCAGGTACAGATTCTCGTCGACTTCTTCAGTGACGATCAGCACCTTCTCAAGGCTGAGTTCCTTGAGCTTGGCGACCAGCTGCTTGGTTTTCGGAGAGTCGACGGTGAAGCTTTCAACCGCAACGAGACGCTCCTGACGGACCAGCTCGGAAAGAATCGAGCGCATGGCCGCACGGTACATCTTGCGGTTGACCTTCTGGGAGTGGTCCTGCGGGCGAGCCGCGAAGGTCACACCACCGCTGCGCCAGATCGGCGAACGGATAGTACCGGCACGAGCACGGCCAGTACCCTTCTGGCGCCACGGCTTCTTGCCACCACCACGAACGTCGGAACGGGTCTTCTGTGCACGGCTACCCTGACGACCACCAGCCAGATAGGCAGTGACAACCTGGTGAACCAGTGCTTCGTTGAATTCTTTGCCAAAGGTAGCGTCGGACAGTTCAACAGTCCCGGCGCTTGCACCTGCAAGATTCAGATTCATTGGAAATTTCCCCTTCAGCCAGCTTTGACGGCGCTGCGCACGATGACATCACTGCCGGTAGCACCAGGAACGGCGCCTTTGATCAGCAGCAAGTTGCGCTCGGCATCGACACGGACGATTTCCAGGCTCTGAACGGTGCAACGCACGTTGCCCATCTGGCCGGCCATCTTCTTGCCCTTGAATACGCGACCCGGAGTCTGGCACATGCCGATGGAGCCCGGAGCACGGTGGGACAAGGAGTTACCGTGGCTGTTGTCCTGGGTACGGAAATTCCAGCGCTTAATAGCACCCTGGAAACCTTTACCCTTGGAAGTGCCGGTCACATCAACGCTTTGACCAGCTTCGAAGAGGGATACAGTGAGTTCGCCACCCACTTCCGGAGCGTCTTCACCTTCGTTCAGGCGAAACTCCATCAGGGAGCGACCAGCCTCGACACCTGCCTTTGCGAACTGGCCAGCTTGGGCCTTGGACAGATGCTTGGCTTTGCGGGAGCCAGTTGTAACCTGAACCGCTGCGTAGCCGTCAGTCTCAACAGACTTGACACACGTCACACGGTTAGGCTCAACCTCAATAACGGTTACGGGCACAGACGCGCCATCTTCGGTGAAGACACGGGTCATGCCGGCCTTCCTACCGACCAAACCGATAGTCATTCTCTATCTCCTATAGTGTACGGGGCTATCACCCGCTATGGCTGCCCTTTCCAGAGCATTCCACTAGCACATTGTATGGCGCCATCCCGGCGCGGCGGCTGCTGAAACTCACCTGATCAGATGAAAATCGCTGGGCCGCGAGTGTCTAGTGTAAAAAAATCAGTCGAGCTTGATTTGCACGTCAACGCCAGCGGCGAGATCGAGCTTCATCAGCGCATCAACAGTCTTCTCAGTCGGCTCGACAATATCGAGCACACGCTTGTGAGTACGAATCTCGTACTGATCACGGGCGTCCTTGTTCACGTGCGGAGAAATCAGCACGGTGTAGCGCTCGCGATTGGTCGGCAGAGGAATCGGACCACGAACCTGGGCGCCAGTACGCTTAGCGGTATCAACGATTTCCGCGGCGGACTGATCGATCAGGCGATGGTCGAAAGCCTTCAACCGAATGCGAATCTTCTGGTTCTGCATTTGCCCTAACTCCAATGGATCTTGACGGCGCGAGCCGTCAACCCACGCATTCAAAGGATGCGCATTATATGCGCACGGAAATTGAGAGTCAAACCCTCAATTCCGATGCGCAGAAAAGGGGGCTCCGTAAGGAGCCCCCTTATGTCGTTAAGCTGTCGCTTACTCGACGATCTTGGCCACGACGCCAGCGCCGACGGTACGGCCGCCTTCGCGGATAGCGAAGCGCAGACCTTCGTCCATGGCGATCGGAGCGATCAGGCTGACAACCATCTTGACGTTGTCGCCCGGCATGACCATCTCGACGCCTTCCGGCAGTTCACAAGTACCAGTGATGTCAGTGGTACGGAAGTAGAACTGCGGACGATAGCCCTTGAAGAACGGAGTGTGACGACCGCCTTCATCCTTGGACAGAACATACACTTCTGCTTCGAACTTGGTGTGCGGATTGATGGTACCCGGCTTGGCCAGAACCTGACCACGCTCGACATCCTCACGCTTGGTGCCACGCAGCAGCGCACCGACGTTCTCGCCAGCACGACCTTCGTCGAGCAGCTTGCGGAACATTTCGACACCGGTAACGGTAGTCTTGGTGGTGTCCTTGATACCGACGATCTCGACTTCTTCACCAGCCTTGACGATACCGCGCTCGATACGACCGGTCACAACGGTACCACGACCAGAGATGGAGAATACGTCTTCGATCGGCATCAGGAACGGCTGATCGATGGCACGCTCCGGCTCAGGGATGTAGTCATCCAGAGCCTTGATCAGGTTGGCAACAGCGGTAGTACCCATGCCGTTGTCATCCTTGCCTTCCAGAGCCATCAGAGCAGAACCAGTGATGATCGGAGTGTCATCGCCCGGGAAGTCGTACTCGTTGAGGAGGTCGCGAACTTCCATTTCGACCAGCTCGAGCAGCTCTTCGTCGTCGACCATGTCGGCCTTGTTCAGGAACACGACGATGTACGGAACGCCAACCTGGCGAGACAGCAGGATGTGCTCGCGAGTCTGCGGCATGGGGCCGTCAGCAGCGGAACAGACCAGGATAGCGCCGTCCATCTGGGCAGCACCGGTGATCATGTTCTTGACGTAGTCGGCGTGTCCGGGGCAGTCAACGTGCGCGTAATGACGGACTTCGGACTGATACTCGACGTGAGAGGTGGCGATGGTGATACCGCGCTCACGCTCTTCCGGCGCATTGTCGATCTGGTCGAACGCGCGCATTTCGCCGCCGAAAACCTCAGCAGACACACGAGTCAGGGCCGCAGTCAGGGTAGTCTTACCATGGTCGACGTGACCGATGGTGCCGACGTTGACGTGCGGTTTGGAACGTTCGAATTTTTCCTTAGCCACTGCTATGACCTCTTTACGTTAGCTAACGGTTAACCGTTCTGATTGATGACGGCTTCAACGACGCTTGAGGGAGCCTCGTCGTACTTCGCGAACTCCATGGAGTAGCTCGCACGGCCCTGGGTCTGAGAGCGCAGATCGGTCGCATAACCGAACATCTCACCCAGCGGCACCACTGCGCGGATGACCTTGCCTGAAGAGGAGTCATCCATACCCTGCACCAGACCGCGACGACGGTTCAGGTCACCCATGACGTCACCCATGAAGTCTTCAGGGGTCACGACCTCGACCTGCATCATCGGCTCCAGCAGGACAGCCTTGGCCTTCTTGGCGCCTTCCTTGATGGCCATGGAAGAGGCCACCTTGAACGCAGTCTCGTTAGAGTCCACGTCATGGTAGGAACCATCGTACAGAGTGACCTTGACGTCGATCATCGGGTAACCCGCGATGACACCATTCTGCAGCTGTTCGAAGGCCCCTTTCTCGACCGCCGGCACGTACTCCTTGGGAACCGCACCGCCGACGATTTCAGAAGCGAACTTGAAGTGCATTTCTTCGTCGCCTTCCTTGTCCGCCTCGGTGAGCGGCTCAATGCGCAGCCAGACGTGACCGAACTGACCACGACCACCGGACTGACGAACGAACTTGCCTTCCTGCTCGACGCTGCCACGAATAGTTTCGCGGTAGGCGACCTGAGGCTTACCGATGTTGGCTTCTACCTTGAACTCGCGACGCATACGGTCAACGATGATATCCAGGTGCAGCTCACCCATACCGGAGATGATGGTCTGACCAGTCTCTTCGTCAGTCTTGACGCGGAAGGACGGGTCTTCCTGAGCCAGCTTGCCCAGAGCAATACCCATCTTTTCCTGGTCTGCCTTGGACTTAGGCTCCACGGCCACGGAAATTACCGGCTCCGGGAATTCCATGCGCTCGAGAACGATCTTCTCGTTCAGGTCGCACAAAGTATCACCAGTGGTGACGTCCTTCAGACCGATACAGGCAGCGATATCGCCAGCCAGAACTTCCTTGATCTCTTCGCGAGAGTTGGCATGCATCTGCACGATACGACCCACGCGCTCTTTCTTCTGCTTGACAGAGTTATAGACACTATCACCAGAATTCAGCACACCTGAGTATACGCGGATAAAGGTCAGCGTTCCGACAAAGGGGTCAGTCGCGATCTTGAATGCCAGGGCAGCAAAAGGTGCGCTGTCATCGGCTTCACGGGTCGCGACAGTGCCATCCTTGTCATCCAGCTCACCCTCGATGGCCTTGACCTCGGTCGGCGACGGCATGTACTCGATGACGCCGTCCAGCACCGCCTGAACACCCTTGTTCTTGAATGCAGAACCACAGGTGACCAGCACGATCTCATTGTCGAGAGTACGACGACGCAGACCTGCCTTGATCTCATCGATGGACAGTTCTCCCTCTTCGAGGTACTTCTCCATCAACTCTTCAGAGGCTTCGGCCGCAGCCTCGACCATCTCTTCACGATACTTCTCAGCGGTTTCCTGGAGTTCAGCAGGAATATCAACCAGGTCGTAGTTCATCCCGAAGTTGTCTTCATCCCACAGGATGGCTTTCATCTGGATGAGGTCGATAACGCCCTTGAACTCGTCCTCAGCGCCCCAGTTGATCTGGATCGGGACTGCATTGGCACCCAAGCGGTCCTTGAGCTGCTCCAGCACCATAAAGAAGTCAGCACCGGTGCGGTCCATCTTGTTGACGAACACCATGCGCGGAACTTCGTACTTGTTGGCCTGACGCCAGACTGTTTCGGTCTGCGGCTGAACGCCGGAAGAACCACACAGCACGACAACAGCACCATCAAGAACACGCAGGGAACGCTCCACTTCGATGGTGAAGTCAACGTGCCCAGGAGTATCGATGATATTGATGCGGTGCTCATCGAACTGCTTGTTCATACCCTGCCAGAAGCAGGTAGTCGCCGCAGAAGTGATCGTGATGCCACGCTCCTGCTCCTGCTCCATCCAGTCCATTGTGGCAGCGCCTTCATGGACCTCACCAACCTTGTGAGACAGGCCGGTATAGAACAGGACACGCTCGGTAGTAGTCGTCTTACCGGCGTCGACGTGGGCAACGATACCGATATTGCGGTAGCGATTAAGCGGAGTCTTGCGAGCCACGATGTAACTCCCGTTGGTTGGCGATGCGAATTAGAAGCGGTAGTGAGAGAAGGCCTTGTTGGCTTCTGCCATGCGATGCACGTCTTCACGCTTCTTGACAGCCGAACCCTTGCCTTCAGCGGCATCCAGCATTTCACCTGCCAGACGCTGCTCCATGGTCTTCTCGCCACGACGACGAGCGGCGTCTACCAACCAGCGCATGGCCAGCGCCTGACGGCGAGACGGACGAACTTCAACCGGAACCTGATAAGTCGCACCACCAACGCGGCGTGACTTGACCTCGACCATCGGCTGGATAGTTTCCAGCGCCTTGTCGAAGATCTCCAGCGGCTCTTCATTGGAACGCTCGGCAACCCTGTCCAGCGCACCATAGACGATGCGCTCAGCTACGGACTTCTTGCCGCTGATCATCAGGTGGTTCATGAACTTCGCCAGGCGCTCACTTCCGAACTTGGGATCCGGCAGGATCTCGCGCTTGGCCGCAACTCTTCTTCTAGGCATGATAAGCCCTCTATCGAAGGGTCCTTCAGGTAAACTCGAGACTCACTTTACGTAGCTCGACCTTACTCTTATCAGACCGAATCAAAACTGAATGTAATACGCCAGAAGAGCCTTAAGCCTTCGGACGCTTGGTACCGTACTTGGAACGGCCTTGCTTACGGTTCTGGACACCAGAGGTATCAAGAGCACCGCGAACGGTGTGATAACGCACACCCGGAAGGTCTTTTACGCGACCGCCGCGGATCAGGACCACAGAGTGCTCCTGCAGGTTGTGACCTTCACCACCGATGTAGGAAGACACTTCGTAGCCGTTGGTCAGACGTACACGACAGACCTTACGCAGAGCGGAGTTCGGCTTCTTCGGGGTAGTGGTGTACACGCGGGTACAAACGCCGCGCTTCTGCGGGCAAGCCTGCAGCGCAGGCACGTCAGTCTTCTTGACCTGACGCTTGCGCGGCTTGCGCACGAGCTGGTTGACTGTTGCCATTTAAGACTCCAATTGGGTTACCTTGGCGGAAGCGCTGAAACAAGCACTTGACGGCCTGTTCGGTAGCTGTTCGCTTCCTGTATTGCGTTCCTTTAGCAGTATCGCAGGCGCACCCGCCCTACTGTTAAAGGCTGCGCATTCTAATGCTGACACCTGGCGTCGTCAAGCCCGGTGCGCATGCGCACCGGGCTTGCACCAGGGTCAGAGTTCGTCGTCATCCGAGTCAAGTGCGGTAAGCTGGGCTCCCAGCTCCTGCTCGACGTCGTAGGCTGACGGAGCGAACGACCGCTCTGCATCTTCACGCTTACGGCGACGCTCTTCGTGATGGGTCAGACCGGTACCAGCCGGAATCAGACGCCCCACAACCACGTTTTCTTTCAGGCCACGCAGGTAATCGCGCTTGCCGGTCACCGCAGCTTCGGTCAGTACGCGGGTCGTTTCCTGGAAGGAAGCCGCAGAAATGAACGACTCGGTTGCCAGGCTGGCCTTGGTGATACCCAGCAGCAGACGCTGATACTTGGCCGGGAATTTATCCTGAGCCTGAAGCGCTGCGTTCTGCTCAAGAACACGCACCAACTCGACCTGATCACCTGGGATAAAGTCGGAATCACCTGCGTCGGAGATCTCGACCTTACGCAGCATCTGGCGCACGATCACTTCGATGTGCTTGTCGTTGATGCCTACGCCCTGCAGGCGATAGACGTCCTGAACCTCGGCGACGATGTACTTGGCCAGCTCAGCGATACCCAACAGGCGCAGAATATCGTGCGGGTTACTCGGACCATCCGAGATCACCTCACCCTTCTCCACCGACTCACCTTCGAACACCGCGATCTGACGCCACTTCGGAATCAGCATCTCGAAGGGATCGCCCTCGCTCGGAGTGATGGTCAAACGACGCTTGCCCTTGGTTTCCTTGCCAAAGCTGATCACACCGCTGATTTCAGCAAGGACAGCCGGCTCCTTCGGCTTACGCGCTTCAAACAGGTCAGCAACCCGCGGCAGACCACCGGTGATGTCCTTGTTACCGGACGCCTCCACCGGGATACGGGCAACGACTTCACCAACACCGATGTGCGCGCCATTCTCGGCAGTGACAATCGCCTTGCCCGGCAGAAGGTACTGCACCGGGGTGTCTGAACCAGACACGGTCACCGGCTTGCCTGCGGCATCGTTGAGCAAGATCATCGGACGCTTGTCGCGACCGGCCATCGGGCGTGCTGCAGATTCGATGATCTCGATAGACGACAGACCTGTCATCTCATCTACGCTGCGGTGAATGGTCAGGCCTTCGTCCATGTCCGCAAACTGCACGGTACCTTCGGCCTCGGCTACGATCGGATGAGTGTGCGGATCCCACTTGGCCACGGACTGGCCGGCAGCGACGTCATCACCATCACGCACGGACAGCTCGGCACCATAAGGCAGCTTGTAGTACTCGCGCTCACGACCATGCTCATCGGCTACCGCCAAGGCACTGGAGCGGGACACTACCACCAGCTTGCCATCACCGCGCTCTACGAACTTGATATTGTGCAGGCGCACCTTGCCGCCATGCTTGACCTGAACACTATCCACGGCAGAAGCACGAGATGCCGCACCACCGATGTGGAAGGTACGCATGGTCAGCTGGGTACCCGGCTCACCGATGGACTGGGCCGCAATGACACCGGCCGCCTCACCGATGTTGACCTGATGACCACGGGCCAGATCACGGCCATAGCACGAGGAACACACGCCGTGAGTGGTTTCACAGGTGATGGTGCTGCGCACCACGATCTCGTCGACGCCCATGGTGTCGAGCTGTTCACACCAGGCTTCATCGAGCAGCGTACCACGCGGGATCAGCACTTCCTCGGTAGCCGGATCGATCACGTCCTGAGCCACCACACGACCAAGCACGCGCTGGGCCAGGGAAACGATGATATCGCCCCCCTCGATGACCGGATGCAGGGTCAACCCTCTCTCGGTACCACAGTCATTCTCGGTGATGACCATGTCTTGAGCTACGTCGACCAGACGACGGGTCAGGTAACCGGAGTTGGCCGTCTTCAGAGCGGTATCCGCCAGACCCTTACGAGCACCGTGGGTCGAGATGAAGTACTGGAGTACGTTCAGACCTTCACGGAAGTTGGCAACGATCGGCGTCTCGATGATCGAGCCATCCGGCTTGGCCATCAGACCACGCATACCGGCAAGCTGACGGATCTGGGCAGCACTACCACGAGCACCGGAGTCAGCCATGATGAACACGCTGTTGAACGAGTCCTGTTCGACTTCGTTGCCATCGCGATCAATGACGCTTTCCTTGGAAATACCCGCCATCATCGCCTTGGCGACCTGGTCATTGGCACGCGCCCAGATATCGATGACCTTGTTGTACTTCTCACCCGCGGTCACCAGACCGGAGGAGAACTGGTCCTCGATTTCCTTGACCTCTTCTTCCGCCGCCTCGACGATCTCGGCCTTGGCTTCAGGAATAACGAAATCGTTAACGCCGATGGAAGCGCCAGACCAAGTGGCCAGACGGAAGCCGGTGTACATCAGTTGGTCAGCAAAGATAACCGCAGACTTCAGCCCTGAGCGACGATACACCTCGTTGATCAGCTTGGAGATAGCCTTCTTCTTCATGGCCTGATCGACCAGTTCGAAAGGCACTCCTTCAGGCAGGATGCGGAACAGCAGCGCACGACCGACAGTGGTCTCGCGCAGACGGCGATGCTCGCTGCGCTCACCGGTCTCCTCGTCGACATCGACTTCCGCAAGACGCACTTTCACCTTTGCGTGCAAGGAGACGTTCTGGGTGCCAAAGGCACGCTCGACCTCATTCAGGTCGGAGAACACCATGCCCTCACCCTTGGCGTTGATACGCTCACGGGTCATGTAGTACAAACCGAGGACAACGTCCTGGGACGGTACGATGATCGGCTCGCCGTTGGCTGGAGACAGCACATTGTTGGTGGCCATCATCAGGGCACGAGCTTCAAGCTGGGCTTCCAGAGTCAACGGTACGTGTACCGCCATCTGGTCACCGTCGAAGTCAGCGTTGTAGGCGGCACAGACCAGCGGATGCAGCTGGATAGCCTTGCCTTCGATCAACAGCGGCTCGAACGCCTGGATGCCCAAACGGTGCAGAGTCGGTGCACGGTTGAGCAGTACCGGATGTTCTCGAATCACATCAGCGAGGATGTCCCATACTTCAGGCAGCTCGCGCTCGACCATCTTCTTGGCAGCTTTGATGGTCGAGGCCTGACCACTGGCCTGAAGCTTGGCGTAGATGAATGGCTTGAACAGCTCAAGCGCCATCTTCTTGGGCAGACCACACTGGTGCAGACGCAGGGTCGGCCCCACCGTGATGACGGAACGACCGGAATAGTCGACACGCTTGCCCAGCAGGTTCTGGCGGAAGCGACCCTGCTTACCTTTGATCATGTCGGCCAAGGACTTCAGCGGACGCTTGTTGGAACCAGTGATGGCACGACCACGACGACCATTGTCGAGCAGTGCATCCACGGATTCCTGCAGCATACGCTTCTCGTTGCGCACGATGATATCCGGCGCATTGAGGTCCAGCAGACGCTTGAGGCGGTTGTTGCGGTTGATCACACGACGGTACAGATCGTTGAGATCCGAAGTCGCGAAGCGGCCGCCATCCAGCGGCACCAACGGACGCAGGTCCGGCGGCA
Organism: Halomonas binhaiensis; assembly: GCF_008329985.2. NCBI lineage: Bacteria > Pseudomonadati > Pseudomonadota > Gammaproteobacteria > Oceanospirillales > Halomonadaceae > Halomonas > Halomonas binhaiensis. The sequence goes on along the minus strand of NZ_CP038437.2, from coordinate 436,927 downwards.
GCACAGGCAACACTTCCATCACCATCCAGGCCGGATCATTACCGGAACCATAGAAGGCTTCGAGCAGCTTGAGACGCTTGGACAGCTTCTTGATCTTGGTTTCAGAGTTGGTCTGCGGAATCTCTTCGCGCAGGCGCTCGATCTCTTCTTCCAGATCAATGTCCTTGAGCATTGCCTGAACGGCTTCGGCACCCATGCGAGCATCGAAATCGTCACCGAACTCTTCGAGAGCTTCGAAATACTGTTCATCGTTGAGCAACTGGCCACGCTCAAGTGTGGTCATGCCCGGGTCGATGACCAGGAAGCTTTCGAAGTACAGAACCCGCTCAATGTCACGCAGGGTCATATCCATCAGCATGCCGATACGAGACGGCAGAGACTTCAGGAACCAGATATGCGCGACAGGGCTGGCCAGCTCGATATGGCCCATGCGCTCACGGCGCACGGCAGCCTTGGTGACTTCAACACCACACTTTTCACAGATGATGCCACGGTGCTTCATGCGCTTGTACTTGCCGCACAGACACTCGTAGTCCTTGACTGGGCCAAAGATCTTGGCACAGAACAGACCGTCGCGCTCAGGCTTGAAGGTCCGGTAGTTGATGGTCTCGGGCTTCTTGACCTCACCGAATGACCATGAACGGATCATGTCAGGCGAGGCAAGCGAGATCTTGATCGCATCGAACTCATCAGTCTGAGACTGTGATTTGAGGACTTTCACCAAATCTTTCATTGGGTCGGCTCCGTTGCGGAGTTGTCATGGGCGGGGGCCGAAGCCCCCGCGGACCGTCATTCTTTGAAGCGCCTTGAGCGGCCGCCTCAACTCTCCAGTTCGATATCGATGCCCAGCGAGCGGATTTCCTTCACCAGTACGTTGAAGGATTCCGGCATGCCCGCCTGCATGGTGTGATCGCCATCCACGATGCTCTTGTACATCTTGGTACGACCTTCCACGTCATCGGACTTGACCGTGAGCATTTCCTGCAGAGTGTAAGCGGCGCCATAGGCCTCCAGGGCCCAGACCTCCATCTCACCAAAGCGCTGACCACCGAACTGCGCCTTACCACCCAGCGGCTGCTGAGTAACAAGCGAGTAGGAGCCGGTGGAACGCGCGTGCATCTTGTCATCGACCAAGTGGTTGAGCTTCAACATATACATGTAGCCCACGGTCACCGGACGATCGAACGACTCGCCAGTACGGCCGTCGTACAGTGTCATCTGACCTGAGTCCGGCAGGTCAGCCAGTTTCAGCAGATGCTTGATCTCATGCTCCTTGGCACCATCGAATACCGGCGTTGCCATCGGCACACCTTTACGCAGGTTCTTGGCCAGAGAGATGACTTCCTCATCACTCAGGGAGCCCAGATCCTCGATACGGGCACCTTGAGTAGAGTTGTACACCTGCCCCAGGAAGTCGCGAATCTCGGCCACTTGCTGATCGCGCGCATCGCGCAGCATATGCTCGATCTTCACACCCAGCCCACGAGCTGCCATACCGAGGTGAGTCTCGAGGATCTGACCAACGTTCATCCGCGACGGTACACCCAGCGGGTTGAGCACCACGTCGACCGGCTCACCGTTGTCATCGAACGGCATGTCCTCGATCGGCATGATCGCAGAGATAACACCCTTGTTACCGTGGCGACCAGCCATCTTGTCACCCGGCTGCAAGCGACGCTTGATGGCCAGGTAGACCTTGACGATCTTGAGCACGCCCGGAGCCAGATCATCACCCTGGGTGAGCTTGCGTTTCTTGTCTTCGAAACGCTCATCCATTTCCTTGCGACGGCTTTCCAGCTGCTCATCGGACTGAGCCAGCAGCTCGTTCAACCCTTCGTCCTGCATACGCAGCTTGAACCACTGCTGACGCGGCAGTTCCTCAAGGTAGTCGTCGGACAGGACATCACCCTTCGTCAGCCTCGGACCACCATTGACCGGCTGGCCAGAAAGCGTCCGCTTGAGGCGCTCGAAAGTAGCGTCTTCTGCAATGCGGTAGGTTTCCTGAAGGTCCTTGCGCACTTCATCGAGCTGCATTTGCTCAATGGCCAGTGCACGCGAATCTTTCTCGACGCCATCGCGGGTGAAGACCTGGACATCAATGACAGTACCCTTCATGCCCGTCGGAGCACGCAAGGAGGTATCCTTGACGTCAGAGGCCTTCTCACCAAAGATTGCCCGCAGCAGCTTCTCTTCCGGCGTCAGTTGGGTCTCGCCCTTCGGAGTGACCTTACCTACCAGAATATCGCCAGGACCGACTTCGGCACCAATATAGACAACACCAGCCTCATCCAGTTTACCCAGAGCCGACTCACCGACATTGGGGATATCAGCTGTGATTTCTTCCGGCCCCAACTTGGTGTCGCGAGACACACAGGTCAGCTCCTGAATATGGATGGTGGTAAAACGGTCTTCCTGAACCACCCGCTCGGACAGCAGGATGGAGTCCTCGAAGTTGAAACCGTTCCACGGCATGAACGCCAGACGCATGTTCTGGCCCAGCGCCAAGTCTCCCATGTCGACGGAAGGGCCATCAGCCAGGATGTCACCTCGCGCGACTGCATCTCCCGGACGCACGATCGGGCGCTGATTCTGGCAGGTATTCTGGTTAGAACGCAGGTACTTGGTCAGATTGTAGATATCAACGCCGGCTTCACCGCCGATGATCTCGTCCTCATTGACACGCACCACGATGCGCTTGGCATCGACCGAATCGATCACACCACCACGACGCGCCACAGCACAGACGCCGGAGTCACGCGCCACGACACGCTCCATGCCGGTACCCACCAGAGGCTTGTCAGCACGCAGAGTCGGCACCGCCTGCTTCTGCATGTTGGCACCCATCAAGGCGCGGTTGGCGTCATCGTGCTCAAGGAACGGAATCAGTGCGGCCGCGACAGACACCACCTGGCGCGGAGACACGTCCATCAACGTCACCTGCTCAGGACGCATGAAGGTAGTCTCACCCCGGTGACGAACCTGTACCAGATCATCGACCAGCTGATTCTGCTCGTTAACGGTTGCCGACGCCTGGGCAATGATGAAATCGCCTTCCTCAATGGCCGACAGGTGAACCACTTCGTCGGTGACTGCACCTTCCACGACCTTGCGGTACGGCGTCTCGAGGAAGCCATAGCTGTTGGTGTGGCTATACGTTGCCAGAGAGTTGATCAGACCGATATTCGGACCTTCCGGCGTCTCGATCGGACACAGACGACCGTAGTGAGTGGCGTGGACGTCACGCACCTCGAAGCCTGCGCGCTCACGCGTCAGACCACCCGGGCCGAGCGCCGATACACGGCGCTTGTGCGTCACCTCGGACAGCGGGTTGTTCTGGTCCATGAACTGGGACAGCTGGGATGAGCCAAAGAACTCCTTGACCGCCGCCGCAACCGGCTTGGCATTGATCAGGTCCTGCGGCATCAAGCCTTCACTCTCGGCCATGGACAGGCGTTCCTTGACGGCACGCTCGACACGCACCAGGCCCACGCGGAACTGGTTCTCAGCCATCTCACCGACACAACGGATACGACGGTTGCCCAGGTGGTCGATGTCATCGACATCGCCAAAGCCGTTACGGATATTGATCAGCTCGCGCAGCACATCGAGGATGTCGCCCTTGTCCAGCACGCCAGAGCCAGTGTCAGATTCACGACGCAGACGGCGGTTGAACTTCATGCGACCAACGCCGGACAGGTCGTAGCGGTCTTCAGTGAAGAACAAGTTGTGGAACAGAGTTTCTGCGGCCTCCTTGGTGGGAGGCTCGCCCGGGCGCATCATGCGATAGATCTCGACCAACGCCTCGAGCTGAGAACCTGTGGTGTCCAGCTTGAGAGTGTCGGAGACGAAAGGCCCACAGTCGAGATCGTTGGTGTACAGCGTCTCGATAGTGGTGATGCCAGCCTGGCCAAGCGTCTCAAGCAGCTCCGGCGTCAGTTCAGTGTTACACGGGCAGACCAGCTCGCCTGTCGAGGCATTGATCTGGTCCTTGCCGAGAGTCTTGCCGAACAGGTAGTCCATCGGCACTTCGAGGCGCTCGAGACCGGCTTTTTCCAGCTGGCGAATATGCTTCTGGGTGATACGACGGCCTTCCTCGACAATGACTTCACCATTGCCATCCTTGATGTCGAAGGTCGCTGTCTCACCACGCAGGCGCGAAGGCACCAGATCCACAGAGAAGCCGGTCTTCTCGATGTGGAAAACGCTGGTATCGAAGAATTCGTTGAGAATTTCCTCGGTACTCATGCCCAGGGCACGCAACAAGATAGTCGCAGGCAGCTTGCGGCGGCGGTCAATACGTACGAATACGTTGTCCTTAGGATCGAACTCGAAGTCGAGCCATGAGCCGCGGTAAGGAATCACTCGAGCGGAGTACAACAGCTTGCCGGACGAGTGGCTCTTGCCCTTGTCGTGGTCGAAGAACACACCCGGACTACGATGGAGCTGAGACACGATGACACGTTCGGTACCATTGACGACAAAGGTACCGTTTTCGGTCATCAGGGGGATTTCCCCCATGTAGACTTCCTGCTCCTTGATGTCCTTGATGGCCTTGTTGGACGACTCTTTGTCGTAGATGATCAGGCGAACCTTGACACGCAGGGGAGCGGAATAAGTGACGCCGCGCAGCTGGCACTCCTTGACGTCGAAGGCCAGGAGAGCTGCAGAAACGGATCAAGCTGGCACATATTCGAGCTGCAGCGTATTGACCAGCAAAGCTGCTCCGTCAGGCGCTGACGACGAGCCCTCTAGACAAGGGCTCGTCGTCGGAATTCTGCAAGTTACACAGCCTATCGAGACTGTCGCAACTAGTGACAACAGAAAAAGGCCGGCAGCGGGTGTCCCGCCACCAGCCGTGGAAGCTTACGCAGCGCGTGAAGCCATGGGCACAAGGATTACTTGAGCTCCACGGAAGCGCCGGCTTCTTCCAGCTTCTTCTTGGCTTCTTCTGCGTCTTCCTTGCTCAGGCCTTCCTTCAGGGTAGCCGGAGCGCCGTCGACAGCACCCTTGGCTTCTTTCAGGCCCAGGCCAGTGATTTCGCGGACAGCCTTGATGACGTTGACCTTCTTGTCGCCAGCGGCGGTCAGGACCAGGTCAAATTCAGTCTGCTCTTCCGCAGCAGCTTCAGCGCCACCAGCAGGACCAGCCATAACAGCAGCGGCAGCAGAAACGCCGAACTTCTCTTCCATTGCTTCGATCAGTTCAACGACGTCCATCACGGACATTTCAGCGACGGCGTTGATGATGTCTTCTTTGGTCAGTGCCATTGTCTATATTCCTAACTTTGCGGGCACCCCCGATTGAGGGAGTGCGAAATGAGTCATGCAGTCTGTGCGATGAGCAGAGCGCCTTAAGCGGCAGCTTCCTGCTTCTGGTCGCGCAGCGCAGCGAGGGTACGAACCAGCTTGCCGGCAGAAGCTTCCTTCATGACGGACATCAGCTTGGCGATCGCCTCGTCGTAAGTCGGCAGGCTTGCCAGACGGTCCAGATCGCTCGCAGGGATCAGCTCGCCTTCGTATGCCAGCGCCTTGACTTCGAAGTCTTTCTCATCTTTAGCGAAGTCCTTGAACAGACGGGCAGCAGCGCCCGGATGCTCGAGGGAAAACGCCAGCAGAGTCGGACCAACGAAGGTCTCGTTCAGGCACTCCCACTGAGTGCCTTCCAGGGCGCGACGTGCCAGGGTGTTGCGAACAACACGCAGCTGGACGCCATTTTCACGGGCCTGCTTACGCAGAGAGGTCATCTTGTCGACCGTAACGCCACGTGAATCGGCAACTACGACGGAGAGAGCGTCCTTCGCGGCTTCACTGACCTCGGCAACAATTGCCTTCTTGCCTTCGAGTGCTAGTGCCACAGTGATCACTCCTTCGTGCCGGAACCCGGGGGCTCCGGTGGTTACCATCCCCCTCTCCCACCAGGAAGAGAGGCCGTATGATGGTGCTCACCAGAATTGGCGGCACACCATCTGCGCAGGTGTTCCAGCGAACGATTAAGCTGTCATCGACCTCAGCTTTCGAGGCCATCCACCAGACAGCGCCTGCGGTCTTTGACGGTGCCCGCCGGCCAGGTGACCGGCACGGGTACCGCAAAGCGAGGGGAAGCACCGCAGCGCTCCCCCAGATCATCGATCATCACACCAGAGGAGCGAGATCGACGGTCAGACCCGGGCCCATGGTAGTGGACAGGGTCATTTTCTTGAAGTACACACCCTTGGAGTTGCTCGGCTTGAGCTTCTTCAGATCAGCCAGCAGCGCATCGAGGTTGCCTTTGATAGCAGCAGCATCGAAATCGACTTTACCCAGAGTGGTATGGATGATGCCGTTCTTGTCGGTACGGAAACGCACCTGACCTGCCTTGGCATTCTTGACAGCAGTGACAACATCCGGAGTCACGGTGCCAACCTTGGGGTTAGGCATCAGGCCACGCGGGCCCAGGATGGTACCCAGCTGACCGACAACACGCATGGCATCCGGAGATGCGATGACGACGTCAAAGTCGAGCTGACCAGCCTTGACCTTCTCTGCCAGATCTTCCATGCCGACGATATCAGCACCAGCTTCCTTGGCTGCGTCAGCATTGGCACCCTGAGTAAAGACAGCAACGCGCACGTCCTTACCAGTACCATGAGGCATGACAGTGGCGCCACGCACCACCTGGTCGGATTTACGCGGGTCAACACCCAGGTTGATGGCAACGTCCAAGGACTCCTTGAACTTGACAGTGGACAGCTCGGAGAGCAGTGCCACTGCTTCATCAACGGAGTACGCCTTGGTAGCGTCGACCTTGTCGCGAATCAGCTTAGCGCGCTTGGTAAGCTTAGCCATGATCAGAGACCCTCCACGTTCAGGCCCATGCTGCGAGCAGTACCAGCGATGGTACGCACAGCGGCGTCAAGATCAGCAGCGGTCAGATCCGGCTCTTTGGTCTTGGCAATCTCTTCCAGCTGATCGCGAGTCACAGTACCGACCTTCTTCTTGTTCGGCTCGCCAGAGCCGGACTTGATACCTGCAGCCTTCTTCAGCAGGATCGCCGCAGGCGGCGTCTTGGTGACAAAGGTGAAGCTGCGATCAGAATAGACGGTAATGACCACGGGAGTCGGGAGACCCGGCTCAATGTTCTGCGTCTCAGCGTTGAACGCCTTACAGAACTCCATGATGTTGACACCGTGCTGACCCAGAGCAGGACCCACGGGGGGACTCGGGTTGGCCTTACCAGCTGCAACCTGCAGCTTGATGTATGCCTGGACTTTCTTAGCCATGTTAAGACTCCAGATGGGTAATAACGCTGCAAGCAGCTCCCCGGGACGACATGATCGCCCCTACCGTATCAATAGGGGCGATCTCGATAACAATTAAAAAGCAACCACCACCTTCACCCGGCAATCGGCCGAATGAATGGCATCATTCTTTCTCCACCTGGGAGAACTCCAGCTCGACAGGCGTCGCACGGCCGAAGATCAACACACTGACCTGCAGGCGACTCTTGTCGTAATTGACCTCTTCCACCACACCATTGAAGTCAGCAAAGGGGCCATCAATGACACGCACAGACTGTCCCGGCTCGAACAATGTCTTGGGACGCGGCTTCTCGGAACCATCACGGACGCGACTAAGGATTGCATCCGCCTCGCGCTGGGTGATCGGCGCCGGCTTCTCCTTGGTACCACCAATGAAACCCATCACACGGGGAGTTTCATTAACCAAGTGCCAGCTCTCATCTACCATCTCCATCTCGACCAGAACATAGCCAGGATAGAACTTGCGCTCACTCTTGCGGCGCTTGCCATCACGCATCTCGACGACTTCTTCCGTAGGCACCAGGATCTCACCAAAGAGATCCTCCATGCCATGCAATTTCACACGCTCGATCAGCGAGCGCATGACATGCTTCTCGAAGCCGGAGTAGGCATGAACGACGTACCAACGCTTGGACATGAAATCTCCTAACCGATGACGCCGGACATTGCCCAGCTGAGCAGAGTGTCAATCAGCCACAACACCAACCCGACCACAGCAACGGACACCAACACGATAGCCGTGGTCTGGATAGTCTCAGGGCGAGTCGGCCAGACGACACGCTGAATTTCCTTCTTGGCGCTTCGCGCCAGCTCCATCAGCTCGCGCCCCTTGGCAGTCATCAAGGCAACCAAAGCAGCGACCACGGACAGGGCAACGACACCCAGAACACGATACAGAAGCGGCTGATCGGCAAAATAGGTATTGCCGACAACGGCCAACACCAGAAGAACGACGACAACCGCCCATTTGAGCCCGTCGTGGCGCGACTCCTGCACCTCGGCGCTATGCTTCATAAAGATGAGACTCCTCAGGGCGCGGCAATCGAAACCAGATAGTGTACAAAAAACTGCCAGTCTGGGGAAGACTGGCAGGCCAGGAGGGAATCGAACCCCCAACCTGCGGTTTTGGAGACCGCTGCTCTGCCAATTGAGCTACTGGCCTGTACTCGATGCAGGCAACCCTTTGCGGGCACCTCTGCAACAGCGGGCGTAATCTTAGCGGAGCCGCCAACACTTGGCAACCCCCTTCGCACCTAGCAAACACCTCGCCACCAGAGCGATGACAAGAAGAAAAGGCGGGCCTAGGCCCGCCCTTTCAACACTGGAGCTCATGGACGGATTTGAACCGTCGACCTCACCCTTACCAAGGGTGTGCTCTACCCCTGAGCTACATGAGCGCACTCTTTGATATCAATACCTTCAGACAGGCAAGGACATCCAACACTGGAGCGGGCAGCGGGAATCGAACCCGCACCATCAGCTTGGAAGGCTGAGGTTCTACCATTGAACTATGCCCGCCTACCCACTCAGAAACCCAATACCAGAAAACCGATATTCGATCTCAAATTCTGGTGGAGGGGGAAGGATTCGAACCTTCGAAGCTTTCGCGGCAGATTTACAGTCTGCTCCCTTTGGCCACTCGGGAACCCCTCCAACTGGCGAAGCATTCTATCGCCCCGTCCCGCAATGTCAAGTGCTTGTTTCTCAAAAGCTCTTCAAGAAGCTTTCTTTATCCACACTTTCCATCTAGCGCAGAGCAACAAGAACTTTCCCGCCACTCAGCCCCGGAACGCGGCGTATGATGTCAAAGCAGTGATGAGAATGCAAGGCCCGCACGAATTTTTTCCAACGGTACTGGGCGCGGGGGTGCTGGAGCCCCGGCCATCTTGCCAGCACGCTCAGCAGCCGTCAGTGGGAAACATGCCTCGAGCCCGGCATAGACCATGTCGGGCCAGATAGCATGAGGCACCTGAATACCCCGTGACACCACCAGCGCATCCCCCCCCGTCACCAGCATCGGCAGCGAGATGCTTTCGCGGTCACATACTTCAGCATATATACGATTGACAGCACTCACTGCGGCCAGATAGATGCCATGGTTGACCGCTTCTGCAGTGCGTCTCCCAGGCGCAAGCAGCTCATCTGCTTCACTGTCCGGATCGATGGCCACGTTGCCAGTACCCAGCTTGAGGCTTTCCTTCATCAAGCGCAGCCCTGGAAGAATGTAACCGCCCAGATGGCGGCCACCAGGCAGCACAAAATCAATCGTGATGGCACTGCCGCAGTCCACCACGCAACAGGCACCTGCCAATTGATATCCGGCCAGCACACCCATCCAGCGGTCCACTCCTAGGCGGCCGGGCTCGACATAGCCATTGGTCACCCCTAACGTCTCATGGGCAGGTCGCGCCACGTGCACTGTACGTACATTATCCTTGAGCAGCCTCTCTGTCTGAGTCAGTACAGAACGGCGCGCAACACTGGAGATACGCACCGTCTCCACCACTTCCAGGTCGGGGATATCCGCACCGGGCTTCCACTCATCACGCGTCCACACCGCACCTCGCGAGCGAATTTCACTACTGACAGAGTCTTTCAGGCGCCATTTGGATAGTGTATTGCCGATATCGAGATCAAGAATCATGAGCGGCCACGCACGCTGATTTCTCCTCCTACCAGGCGTTCCTGGCGCTCGCCTTGATGCACCAGAAGATTGCCATTCTGATCGACGCCTTCCGCTATCATGACATCGCGACGCTCTCCACGGATGACGTCGACTTCGCATCCTTCGAAGGCGTGGCGCTGATTCCACTCACCCTGCCAGCCAGCGAAGCCCTGAGCCTCGAAATCCGCCAACATTGCCAGCAACCCATTGAGCAACTCAGCAGCCAGCATGTTGCGTGAAACACCCGGGGCCTGGTCATACACGCAGGCTATCGGCTGGTCGATGGAGGCGCGAAAGTCATCAGGCAGATCCACATTGATGCCCATGCCGAGGACCACTTCACAAGGACCTGCGGCATCTCCACTGATCTCCACAAGAATCCCAGCGAGCTTCCCCCATTCACCGTCATCATTTCTCAGCAATACATCATTGGGCCATTTCAGCGCAGGCTTCAGTCCATGCCGCTCCAGAACCTGAGCCAAGACCACGCCAACCGCCAGGCTCAGTCCTTCCAGGGCCGACACTCCAGACTCGAAGCGCCAACCTACAGAGCACATCAGAGTGCGTCCCCATGGGGTGGTCCATACTCGACCCCGGCGACCCCGCCCCGCGCTCTGCTGCTCAACGAGACATGCCTCGGCATGGCCTGCACCCTGCTGAAAGCGGTGGCGCAGAAACTCATTGCTGGAAGGCAAGACCTCTTCGACGAACAAGCGGGAAAGATGCTGGCGCGACTCACGCGACAAGGCAGTAACGATGGAATGACCATCGAGCAACTCCATGGGGGATGACAGACGATATCCTTGCCCTTTCACAGCCTCCATCGGAATGCCGAGATCTTCCAGCTTACGAAGTTGTTTCCATACTGCCGCGCGCGATACTCCCAGGCGCTCTCCTAACTGCTGGCCAGAATGGTATTCGCCATCACTAAGGAGGCGAATCAGCTCACCTATGGTCATTCCTCATCCCCACCGCGGGAAAAGGCCATAGTCTATCGAAAGTCGTCAGGTGAAGCATAATTCACCGATAAAGCTTTGCGCCGCGGCTCCAATGGATAGAATGGAGGCTTGATCCAAAATATCCCGGTCTGTCGTCAGGGCGACAGACATACCACAAAAGATGGAGTCATATGCCATGCGCCACCTTCTGGTCATGATCATGGTTAGCGTGTTGGGCTTTGGCCTTGCCGTTGATCACGCCGAGGCCCGCCGCCTGGGCGGCGGCAAGAGTGTCGGCAGCTTTTCCCAACAAGCTCCCAGCTCTGCCAAATCCAGTTCTACCGCATCATCCCCCAAAGCCACCGGTGCAGCCGGTACTCGCAAGGGCGGCTTCATGGGAGGCATGCTGGGCGGCCTGCTGGCTGGTAGCCTGCTTGGCGCACTATTCTTCGGCGGTGCATTCGATAACCTTGGGATCGTCGACATTCTATTGATGGCTGGCCTGGCGTTCCTGCTGTTCCGCTTCCTGGCACGGCGCCGGGCTGCCATGGCCGGGGCGGGCGACAATGTCATGCAGCGCCAGCAGCATGACACATCTGCACCTTTCAACATGCCAGGCACCTCGTCTGGTGACATGGCATCCGGCCCTGTCGGCGAACCAGAGTGGTTCGACCGAGAACGTTTCCTTGGTGGTGCCAAGGAGCACTTCATGACCCTGCAACGTGCCTGGGACAATAATGACCTTTCGGGTATCCAGGAATACGTCACTCCCGAGCTGTACAACCTGCTACGTGAAGAGCGCGCCAACCAACCTGCCAACAACAGCACCGAGGTCATCCGGCTGTTCGCCGAGATGGGAGGCATCCAGGAAATCAATGGCAAGGCAGAGGCCCGAGTGCTCTTCCATGGCATCCTCGACGAAAACGGCACCCAGACCGAGTTCAACGAGACATGGCATTTGGTCCGTGACGTGCGCGAAGGCGCGCCCTGGTATGTGCAGGGCATTGAACAGAACAGCTGATGCCGAGCAACTACCGGTTTCAATGAACAAAGCCAGGGCAATGCCCTGGCTTTATTGTTTCTGATTCCTGAAAATAACGACTGACTAACCCGGTAGCATCGTGCCTTCAAATTCTGTAACGACATGTCATTGACCAGACCTTATGACATGGAAGAATGCTGCTATCTTTCCCCTGGATGCCACCCGAGGTCATTCAAGCATCATCCAATTTGCATCTTCTGCGCATGAAAGCACCCTCAAAGGAGGCATTGAGACGGTAGCATCCGTCAGTAGATGAGGCTATCAAGCTTGAAAAGTCGGCTGACGAGTCCAGGTTTCGACCAGCAACGCTTTTGCCGGCAGGTTCAAGCCAGCTCAAACCATGCTTGAGCAATTTCCTCATGAATGCTGCTGCACAACAGCCTGACGACGGAGGCCGGGCGTATGCCCGGCCTCCGTACTTCTCGCTACATCATTGCAATAAGCGGATTCATTTGAACAGCGCTCAGCTGATCACATCAGTTGGTTGTTGCTTCCCCTTCCGCAGAAGCGTCGGCGTCAGCCTCAGTACCGTTCATTGCGTCCTTGGCACTATCGGCAGCATCATCGATGGCACCGTTGACAGCATCCTCGGCCTGATTCATGGCGTCATCTGCAGCCTCACCCATGGCATCGCCGGTTTCTGTTGCAGCATCTTCCACTTCAGATCCAGCTTCTTCTGCTGCCGTCGCAGCATCATCTGCCGCTTCATCCATGGTATCGCCAGCTTCCGTTGCAGCTTCCTCTGCGGAGTCAGTTGCTTCATCTGCAGCAGTTGCCGCGTTATCCATCTCTTCATCAGCGGTAGCAGCAGAATCATCTGTAGACTGATCCGCGGGCTGCTCGGTGCTGGTATCGTCCGTAGCGTCGGCAGGCTCTTCCTTGTCACAGGCTGCCAAGCCACCTGCGGTCAGAGCCATCAACATTGCCATACCAATCGTGCGCTTCATGCTGTTTTTCATACACATCTCCTCCTGAGACATTGGTCAAATAACGCTATAACCCCAAGCTAGCCTTGAAAAGTGGAGCGCGCCAGCACAATGCGTAACATTATGTAAAGCACGAGCAGCAACTAAGTTTACTTGAGCTGTCTGAGCATCGAACTATTCTCGCAATCTTCCGACCACATACGTCAAGATAGAGCATTCGCTGGAGATTCACAGGCCCACATGATCACATCGCTCCATGCAAAAAGAGAGCCCATTCAATGGACTCTCTTTTTGCTGTCAACTGACACAATGTTTCAATCAGGTATCACCCCTGATCACCACCTGCTACGGGAATCACCGTGCCTGTGATATAGCTGGCATCCTCCGAGGCAAGGAACAGGATAGGCCCAACTTGTTCGTCAAGAGTGCCGTAGCGATTCATCAGACATGAATCAATGGTCTGATCAATATGCGCCTGATACCAGGCTCGCTGTGCTTCATTCTGAGGCTCAGGGGTTCCACGCGAAATCCTGCGAGGTGGTGCCTCTGTCCCCCCTGGGGCAGTTGCCACTACGCGAATACCAGCATCTGCATACTCCATGGCCAGCGAGGCGGTAATGGCATTGATTCCTCCCTTGGCTGCGGAATAAGGGATACGGTGGATACCGCGAGTCGCCGCTGACGAGACATTGATGATCACGCCACTGCGCTGCCTTACCATGGATGGCAACACGGTACGACAGGCATATAGCGTGGTCATCAATGATCGCGTGATCTCAGCCTGGATCTCGACATCCGAAAACTCCTCGAATGGCTTGAAGTTGATCGCGCCCCCAACGTTATTGACCAGCACATCGATGCGACCAAATCGCTCCAGCCCCTGTTGAACAGCGGATTCAGCTCCTTGCCAATTCTCCAGGTCGGCATTGATGGCCAGGACGTCGTTACCCTGGGCATTCAATATGTCTGCGACTTCCTGCAAATAGTGGGAACGATCCACCAGGATCAACTGTGCTCCCTCTTGCGCTGCACGCTCTGCCAGGTGCCGCCCAATCCCTTGGGCAGCTCCTGTGATCAGCATCACGGTATCGTTGAATCGTTGCATGACACTTCCTTCTCGCAATGGTGGACAAGAAGTTCTTGGCACAAATCAGGTCAATTCGGAGTGAACTTCTCGTAGTGAAAGCTGGCCGGTTCGATACCTTCAGAAGCAAAGTGCTTGAGCACAGCGTCCACCATTGGTGGCGGACCACAAAGATAGACGTCGACATCACCACCATGCAGCTTCGCCGGGTCCATGTGGTTGGTCACATAGCCTTTACGAGGGTGCTGGCTGTTTTCATCCACCACGACAGTGGCATAGTCGAAATCCAGTTCGGCCGCTGCTGCATCGAGTTCGTCGCACTTGACCAGGTGATCATCGACATTGACGCCATAGATCAGATGGATCGGGTGCTTGCAGCCGATCTGACGCAACTGCTTGAGCATCGACAGGAAAGGCGCTAATCCGGTTCCCCCTGCAAGCATCAGGATCGGACGCTGGACAGAGCGCAGGTAGAAACTTCCCATGGGCCCTGTCACTTCCAGGCTGTCACCTGCCTTTGCCTGTTGCGTCAGATAGGTACTCATCAGACCGTTCGGAACATTGCGGATCAGAAAACTGGCCCGGTTCTCTCCAGGCAACGAGCTGAACGAGTAGGAACGATGCTGGCCAACTGCTCCAGGCACCTCCAGATGCACATATTGCCCAGGCAAAAAGCCTACTGCATCACCTTCGATATCGATTTCGACCTCAATGGCATCATCGGAAAGTGGTGCAACGCTCACTACTGAGGCCTGACGCTTGCCAGCGCTGGTCTTGCACAATGTGGAAGCCACCGGCACCCTCAGGACACAGTCGGAAGACGGCACCATCTGGCAAGTCAGCACCTGCCCTTCGGTAAGCTCCTCATCCGACAGGGCCTCCTCCAGATACTCGTCACCGAGCTCGAATTCCCCCTGATCGCAATGGCACTTACAGGTGCCGCAAACACCATCGGAACAATCCATCGGCAAGTTGACTTTCTGACGATAGGCAGCATCCAGCACCGTTTCGCCTGCATTGCATTCGATAAAGCGCGATACCCCATCCTCGAAGTTGAGCGCGACGGTATAACTCATGATCGTTCTCCCAGCCCAGTCATGGCCACGGGTCAGATGTAATAGACATCGATGACCTGGTGGATATAGTCATTGTTGAGCTGCACTACCTTTTCCTTGATCAGTGGCTGCCCACCGGTGATATCCAGGGTGTAGAAAGATGCCCCGAAGTAGCTGTCGGTCTGCTTGTAGCGGTGGCTCAATGTATGCCAGTTGAAGCGTATCTTGATGCTTTCGGCATCACGCTCCAGGACTTCCAGATTGGTGATCTGGTGCGTCGTGCGAGGCTCTGGCGTACTGGCACCGGAACGCTCGGTCTTGATGCGATAGACCCGATCCTCCAGCCCCTCACGATTGGGGTAGTACACCAGAGAGACTTCGGACATGGGGTCCTTGACCAGAGTGTCATCATCATCCCAACAGGGCATCCAGAAGACGACGTCCTTGTGATAGCACTCGAGCCATTCTTCCCACTGGCGATCATCGAGCAGGCGAGCCTCGCGATAGACAAAGGCCTGGATCTGTTCATAGCTGATGGACATGGTGATTCTCCTCCCGGGGCACTCAGGATGCGGTAGCGATGAATTGGCTACGCTCTTTGTCAATGGCACGCAGCATTTCCGAGACCCAGTGCTTATGGTGCAGCACATACAAGCCCTCATCTTCAGGCGCAGCCCCACTCAGCAGCGGTTTCATGTCTATCGCGCTGGCGTTGTCATCAGCCCCTTCGATCCACTGCAGAGCCCCCCGTGACAGATCGTTCCACTCGGCCACATCCGACGCTTGATAGCCGTTCTGGCAGCTACGGAACTCCTCCAGATCATCAGGTGTTCCCATACCGCTGACATTGAAGAAATCTTCGTACTGACGGAGACGTACACGACGCATTTCCGCTGACTCCCCCTTGGGAGCAAAGCAGTAGATGGTGACTTCCGTCTTGTCCACGGAGATGGGGCGCAGTACACGTATCTGTGTCGAGAACTGGTCCATCAGATAGACATTCGGGTACAGGCAGAGATTGCGTGTCTGGTTGATAATGTGATCGGCCCGCGCTTCTCCATACTGTTCCGCAATCCAATCGCTCTTCTCATATACCGGACGTACCTCGGGGTTGAGCAGGCGGGTCCACAGCAACATGTGGCCATTCTCATAGGAGTAGAAACCACCCTGGCTCTTCGACCAGCCGTCAGCGTCGACGGCCTTGGTACCACCCGCTTCATAGTTGCGGCGGTCCATGGTGGAGGCATAGTTCCAATGGACCGTGCTGACGTGGTAACCATCGCAACCGTTCTCAGCCCCTAGTTTCCAGTTGCCGCTATAGGTGTAGGTGGAAGAGCCGCGTAGAACTTCTAGTCCGTCTGGAGCCTGGTCCACAATGTTATCGATGATCTTGCGCGTCTCGCCGAGGTATTCCTCCAGCGGTTGCACATCATCACTCAGGCTGCCGAACAGAAATCCCTTGTAGCTTTCGAAGCGCGGCAAGCGCTTGAGATCATGTGAGCCTTCTGACTTGAAGCCTTCAGGATAGGCGCCTGTCTTTTCATTCTTGGCCTTGAGCAGCCTGCCATCATTCTTGAACGTCCAGCCATGGAAGGGACAGGTAAAGGTTCCTTTATTCCCCCGCTTGCGACGGCACAAGGTAGCCCCCCGGTGTGCACAAGCATTGATCAGGGCATGCAGCTCACCGTCCTTGTCACGGGTAATGATGATCGGCTGACGCCCCATCTGCAGGGTAAAGTAGTCACCTGGCTCGGGAATCTGACTTTCGTGAGCCATGTACAGCCAGTTGCCCTCGAAAACGTGCTTCATTTCCAGTTCGAAGAAATCAGAGTCAGTAAACATGCTTCGGTGACAGCGATAGATGCCTTTCTCGGCGTCATCGACAACGGCACCACGAACGCGCTTCTCGAGTCGATCAAGCTGAGTTGTCATGATCCTGGTCCTCGCTATTTTGTGATGTTGGTGCCCGACCTGGGGGCGGCCGAGCTCTCAGCCCCTTTCATCTGGGCTGTGCTCAGGAGGTACAGACTCAAACCTTGGCGGAACCGGCCTGCTGACTGGCGGCCTCGTTGCTTTCCTTGGCCCGAGGACGAGCATGGCGAGTCTGGAGCGAGGGATCATCGACCGCCGTCAGCTCAACATCGAACACCACCTCGGTGAAAGGACCATCCAGGCCACGCTGGCCGATCTCGGCTACATCCTCGATACGTCTGCCATCCACGACCAACTCCTCACGGGTGGCATAGGCAAAGTCATCGTAGGTGTAGGGATCGCCCGCCAGGTTGATCTGCGTAGTCAGATGCTGATAGCCAGCAGCCGAGACAAAATAGTGGATATGCGCAGGTCTTTCGCCGTGCCGCCCCAGAGCCTTGAGCACTTGGTCAGTAGCGCAGCCGGGGGGCACGCCATAGCCAGAAGGAATGGTGCTACGCACGGCATAGCGACCTTCTGCATCGGTAATGATGGTACGGCGCAGGTTGTAATCAGACTGCGTAGGATCAAAAAAGGAGTACCCTCCTTTGGAATTGGCATGCCATACCTCAACCTGGGCACCGGCCAGGGGAGCCCCTTGGATATCTCGCACCTGCCCTGTCAGCCACATGGTCTCGCCATCTGGATCAGGGTCATCGTCCATACGACCGACACCGTGGACCTCCGGGGCCCCTGCCACATATAAAGGCCCTTCGATGGTCCGTGGCGTACCGCCGGCTCTCTGTGCCGCTTCATCGGCAGCGTCCATGCGCATGTCCAGGTAGTGGTCGAACCCCAGCCCCGGGGACAATAGGCCAAACTGAGTGCCCGCTCCCAGCGCATTCAGCACAGCAATGGCACGCCAGTACTCGTCCGGGGTGATATCGAAGTCATCGATCGTCTTGAACAGGTCGGACAGGATTCGATGCAGGATAGCCTTGGCACGATCGCTACCCTCGGTGTTATCCATACCGGCGATGACTCGCAGAAATTGCTGAACTTCCGGCGTATCGAAAATCCGTACGTTCTGCGTGCTCTCATTCATGCTATTCATGGCGCTACCTCACGGTTGCATGGTGTTGTTGTTCTAATCTGCTCTTGATTGAATCAATGCCCTGCGCAGGTCATCCCTATCGGAGTCCACAGCAAGACAGGAACCTTTCAGCTGTCATCGTCACGAATGGAAGAGGGGTGACGGCACAAGGGCTTGACGCTGATCTCCATGTAAGGAAACAGTGGCAGGCGAGAGATGATGTCCTGGAGCTCAGTGTTATCTTTCACATCGAAGATGCTGACGTTGGCGTAGCTGCCAGCGACACGCCACAAGTGCCGCCACTTGCCATAACGCTGCAGCTCCTGGGAATACGCTTTCTCGGTTGCCTTGATCTCGGTCGCCTGGGACTCAGGCATGTCCGAGGGAAGGTTGACCTTCATTTCCACCTGAAAAAGCATCGTGACTCTCCTCCAAGAATGTTGAATCGGGTAATGCACGCTATTGAGATGACATATCGATCATGTGCTGGAACGACATGACGACATGTCAGCGCCGTGTATATTCCCTGAGCTTGTCTTCATCCAGCTCGACACCAAGCCCCGGTACCTGGGGTAGCTTTACGCCAAACTCCATATATCTCAGCGGCTGTTTGACAATGTCGTCAGTGAGCAGCAGTGGTCCGAACATCTCTGTGCCCCATGCCATTTCAGGCAGTGTCGCCCAGACATGCAGGGCTGCCACGGAACCGATACTGCCTTCGAGCAATGTGCCGCCATACAGGCCGATCCCGGCAGCTCCAGCCAAGTGGGCCAGACGCTGCGCGCCGAAAGGACCACGGCTCTTGGCGATCTTGAGAGCAAAGGCCCCACTGAACCCCTTCTTGATCAATGACAGGCCATCGATACAGTCCTGCACCCCCTCATCGGCCAGAATGGGAACCTCGAAGCGCTCGGACAGGCGAGCCAAGCCAGCATGATTCCGGGCTGGTATCGGCTGCTCTATCAGGTCACAGCCAACCTCTTGCAGCGCAGCAATGGCATGTACGGCAGTTCGCTCATCCCAGGCCTGATTGACATCAACTCGAACACTGGCGCTGTCACCCAGGGCCGCCTTGATCCTGGCGACATGACTGACGTCTACATCTACGTCTCTGGCCCCGATCTTGAGCTTGAAATCCCGATGACGACGCTCGGCCAGCAGACTTTTGGCTTCTTCAATATCACGATCGGTATCGCCACTGGCCAAGGTCCACAGAACCGGCAGGTGGCTTTGGCGGGCGCCACCGAGAAGAGCTGCGACACTGACACCCAGCCGTTTGCCTTGTGCATCCAGCAGTGCCGTTTCCAGCGATGATTTGGCAATGGCATTACCCTGGGAAATCTTGTCCAGACGAGCCATCAACATATTGATATTGGAGGCATCCTGACCGACCAGTGCCGGCACCAGGTAAGTATCCAGATTAACCTTGATGCTCTCGGGGCTCTCTGGGCCATAGGCCAATCCTCCGATTGTCGTGGCCTCTCCCAGACCTTCGATTCCATCTGAGCAATGCAGGCGAACGATGACCATGGATTGGGTGGCCATTGTGGCCATTGATAGCTTATGTGGACGAATGGTCGGCAAATCGACCACTAGCGTCTCAATGGATTCAATCAAGACTGACATGGCGGCTCCTGCAGTCGGGTGACTCGGTACTGCTCTGGCATTGAGCAACAGTCTCGTTGCCCTTGAGCCTTGGAACCAATATGGTTTAAGTGGTCTTCCATACCCTGGAGGTATTATGGAGCTTCGCCATCTTCGCTATTTCTGTGCAGCTGCAGAAGAATTGAACATTACTCGCGCGGCGGCCAAGCTGCATATGGCCCAGCCACCTTTAACCCGACAAATCAACCAATTAGAAGAAGAGCTCGGCGTCAAGCTTTTCATCCGAGGGCCTCGTGGGCTGAGTCTGACCCCAGCAGGAAAGTTCTTCCATGAGCACGCCATCCAGATACTTGAAAAGTTGGATACTACTGTCAGCGCAGTGCGTCGCATGGTCCGCCATAGTCGCGAAATCTTTGGCATTGGCTTCGTACCGTCATTGTTTTACGGCCAGCTCCCTATCCTGGTAAGAGAATTACGACAAAAGGAGAATTTGGAACTGACGTTGGCTGAAATGACAACGGTAGAGCAGGTACACGCTCTAAAAGCAGGGCGCATCGACATTGGTTTTGGTCGCCTGGTGATTGACGATCCAGAAATCGAACAACAGGTATTGTTCGAAGAACCCTTGATGGCAGCAGTACCGGAAGGCCATCCCCTGGATGGCACTACTCCTTCTATGCAGGAACTGGCCGAATACCCAATTGTGCTCTATCCAGCCAGCCCAAGACCAAGCCTGGCAGATATCGTCCAAGGCCTGTTTCGACGTAGAGGTCTCAAGCTAAATGTCGTGCAAGAAGCAAACGAAATGCAGACAGCCCTGGGATTGGTCGTCTCTGATTTTGGCATCACACTAGTGCCAGAGCAGGTAAAGCGGCAGAAACGTGATGGTATCCGCTACCTGTATCTGGCGGAGTCCCACATCACTTCACCTATCGTATGTAGTCGGCGGCGCGGGGAAAAACCTACGGAGACCATGAAGCTGGCAACGGAAATTCTTGATGTGCTGGTAGAAAATCGGCGTCGCGGAAAATATCCCTGATTTATCTTTCGCGATGCCTGAAAGGTTTTTGCTGACGCCTTGACCGAGAACGGAGCTGGCGTCATGCACAGACTCCGTTCATGGCAGATCCATTATGGGAAATTTCAGCGTTCCCTCAGAGCCTCTCGTGCCTTGTTCAGAGGCTTGAGCAGATAACCCAGGACACTCTTCGAGCCGGTTGCGATATCCACAGTCGCGATCATCCCAGGTGATATCGGGAACTTGTGTCCAGCATCATTCTCCAGATAGGACTTATCTGTGCGGATGTAGACACGGTAATAGTAGGTATCGCGTTTCACTTCATCCTGAATGGTATCAGGAGAGATCGTTGTCACCTCCCCATCCAGCCCACCGTAGATGGAGTAGTCATAGGCAGTAATCTTGACCAGAGCTCTTTGTCCAGGGTGCACGAAAGCCACATCTCGTGGGGATATTCGCGCTTCGATCAGAAGCTGGTCTTCTACCGGAACAATGGTCATCACATTACCGTTAGGCGGTACAACCCCCCCTGCGGTAGTAACGTCGATGTCCTTTACTATGCCATTGACAGGAGATGTGAAGACCAACCGAGTCAAGGCATCCTGGCGCCCTCTTACGACCGAGCGCAAGGATTCAATGTCTCCCGTAGTCTTGGAGAGTTCTTCACGAGCCTTGACGTAATATTGATTACGCGCATCATCAATCTTGTTCTGAAGGTCGCTGGCCTGTCGACGCAGGCGTAACACTTCTACTGCACTGGCAGCCCCCTTGGACACATAGGGCTCTGTCATGCGAATTTCCTGCTGCAGCAGGTTCAAGGCATGCTGTAGCCCACTGACCGTCTCATTGAGGCTATCCCTGCGAGACCGGTACAAGCGCATTTCCGAATCAACCAGGCTTTGATCGATAGTGACTTCGGGTGGAAACTCAGGTTCTCTGTCATTGACTTCAGCTCGCAGGCGTGCGGCACTCGCCAATAGAGCCTGCAATTTGGCTCTCGTCTCATTTACTGCCGACTCTGACTTGATAGGATCAAACTCTGCCAGCGTTTGATCCTTGTCGACCCTGTCACCCACTTTCACATAGAGCTGCTTGAGGATCCCTCCCTCCAGGCTTTGCACGACCTGCTCACGGGACGACGGCACGACCTTGCCACTACCTGTAGTGACCTCTGCCAGCTGAAAATACCAAGCCCATGCTATAAAGGCACTCAGCACAAGGACTGTCAGCCACACGATGATAGTGCTCTTCGGTAGCGCTGGTTCACGCAGAGGCATATTTGCCCCAGGGCGGGACAGCGATGATCCACTTGGCGCATTCAGATTGGATATGCCCGACATGGCCTCTTACCTCTCCATCTCTCGACTGACCTCAGGAGGCCTTGGAAAACTTCTTGAGCACTACATCACGCGCATCATCAGCGACGATCTTTCCGTCATTGACCACGATGACACGGTCTACCAACTCAAGTAATTCTGGTCTATGAGTCGCTACTACCAGGGTCCGCTGCCCCATCCAGCGCTTAAGCTGCTTGACCACCTGGCGCTCAGTCATCTCATCCATTGCAGCCGTTGGTTCGTCGAGGAGCACAATATTAGGGCTACGAATCAGCAGACGGGCCAACAGCAACGCTTGACGTTGACCACCAGACAGCCCCAGCCCGCCCTCCATGATCATGTAATCCAGTCCACCCTGCTGCTGCTGAACAAAACTCAATGCACCACTCAGCACCAATGCCTGGTGAATCTCTTCATCTGTCGCCAGAGGCGAGCCCATGATCAAGTTTTCACGTAATGAGCCAAAGAACAACTTGGTGTTCTGGTGCAACAGGCACATATCACGCCGCAGGTCGCCTGTATCTAATGATGTGATGTTCACATCATCAATCAGTACATGCCCTTGGGAAGCAAATCGCATGCCCGCCAGTAGCTGCAGCAATGTCGATTTACCAGCACCATTACGTCCCAGTAAGGCAATTTTCTCACCTGGTTTGATTGAAAGGTTTGGCACCGAAAGGTTGGAGACCTTCTTTTCGTCGTCGTACCAGAATTCGACATTGCGAAGATCATACCCACCACGAATTACTGCCTTGTGCACAGCACGCCCGTTTTCCGGCTGGTCCAGTGGGCGCTTCATCAGTTCATCCAGACCGTTGCGAGCCACTTTGGCCTGCTGCCAGCGAGATAACACACCGGAAATCTGCGACAAGGGGGCAATTGTGCGGGATGCCAGGATACTGGTACCGACCAGAGCACCAGTGGTCAAATCACCATTGAT
The DNA here is from genome assembly GCF_008329985.2 of Halomonas binhaiensis. Classification (NCBI taxonomy): domain Bacteria; kingdom Pseudomonadati; phylum Pseudomonadota; class Gammaproteobacteria; order Oceanospirillales; family Halomonadaceae; genus Halomonas; species Halomonas binhaiensis. Next base: position 414,016 of record NZ_CP038437.2, on the reverse strand, counting down.
GACAAGATAGGCTCCCGTCAGCAGCACTGAAGCATAAACAATGGACTGCACTTCCTGCGTCCAGGTCATTAACATGCCGACAAGGAAACGTTGCCGCTTGGCAATATCTGCCGACACCTGGTTGGCATGATTCCATTGATTCTGAAACCGCTGTTCAGCACATAACAACTTGATGTCTTCTACATTCTCCACTGACTCGATCAGAGTCGCATTGCGTACGGCAGACTCACGCAAACCGTCATTTGCCAAACGCGCCAGAGGACGCTGCAGCAATACACCAGGAATCAGCAACAGGGGAACAGCAGCCAGAACGATGAAAACCAACGGCCCCCCAATCAACCAAATGACAGCAGCAAACAAGAAGAAGAACGGAAGATCGGCAACTGCCCCAATCGTTGTTGACGTGACCAGCTCACGCACCTGCTCCAGTTCACGGACCTGGGAAATGAATGACGCTGTCGACTTGGAGCGCGCACTATTCTGGACCCGTAGCGCATGACCAAAAACCTTGTCCGACAGACGCAAGTCCGCTCGCTTACCTATGACATCTGAAATATGAGTGCGTGTCAGGCGCATGCAGAACTCGAAACATATCGCCAGCATCACACCACCAAACAGTACCCATAGGGTCGGGTAAGACTGAGCCGGCACCACCCTATCGTATACCTGCATGGAGAAGGTCATGCCTGCCAGTGCCAGTACGTTGGCTACCAGAGAAGCGATGATGATATCGGTATATCTGCGCCAGTCGCGAAAGACTATACTCCATAGCCAGTTACGCTTATACGGCTTGAGATATTCATCTACGCGCACATCGGGAGCTGACTCTCGAGGTTTCAGCAGAATGGCATGCGCTACCTTTTCAGCCAATTCCGCTTTGTCAAAGGACGTTGCAAGGCCACCATCTGTGCTGAATTGGATATGGATTTTCCCATCTCGATCAATCTTCTCCACCATGCCAACCTGGCCATCATGGAACTGCACCACCATGGGCATCCGCCAAGGTGTAAGAAGGACGGTGGAAAACCCCACGTTGCGCACAGTCATTCCCAACTGCTTGCCCATGTCTTCCAGGTAAAGATCTAGAGGGGAGTCCTCTTCCCAACTCATTGCTACCCGGACATTTTCTTCGGAGAAATCCAAGCGATGATGCTTGGCTACAGCGACAAAGGCTGTTAGCCAAGCTCCATGATCACGAGTGCCCATATGATATATCCCACAACCAGTTAGACCCGGCTCAGTCTCTGGCAAGTAAACGAATGTATGAGTCAAGTGTAAGGAGGCACTGGATTTGAAGTCCCCCAGAACATTCCGGAGAAAACGTAGGAAATTACCTAAAAAAAGACCACCTAGTATGGTGGCCTCTTTCACATCTTCCTAATGAACTTACTTACCTATCATCATGACAGTAAGGGTTACATCAAAGGCAATGAAGCCCCCTCCAGTAACGCCGCCATGTCAAAGGATGAACTTTGCGCAGATATTGCATCATGACCTGGGTCATGCCCGGCATCGATAACTGAATGCGACGCGGTACTACTATTATCGAGCAGCTCACTCAGATCGATTGAAAGCTCCTCCGAGCTCGCCGACATGGCTAACGTATCACTCTCTATCAACAAGGTACGCTGTATACTATGAGACTCTCCGGCATCGTCCACCACCGTCAGCATCAATTCGTGCTCACCAGCAGAGAGATTCGTCAGTGTCTCACCAGGCAGTTCAATCTCCCAACTGCCATCTGTATTAAGTTCTGTGTTATAGGATTTTCCATTCAGAGTGATGATCATGGTAGATCCAGCATCAACCCCCTCAGCAGAGCCTGATATCGATATACCATCCTCGAGCTCATTCGTTCCCACCACATCATCATCACTGACCGGATCTATGGCCAACACAGGGTCGGAGGAGCTATCCGGATCTATAGCATCCTCTCCTATCGTGAGACTAATACTGTCACCTTGCTGCACATCTTCCCCGACAATCTGTACCACTTGGTACTGATGATCCCCATCCTCCTGGGTTGGCAAGCTTACCGACCAGGTACCGTCTTCTGCCACCTGTGTGCTTGCCAGCGTCTCACCGTCACTATCATTAATCTGGATCGAGGCACCTGGCTCTCCTGTTCCTTTAAAGGTCGGAGTATGGTCGTCAGTGCGGTCCCCATCTTTCAGGGCACCCTTGTTGTCGCCCTGATCATCCATTACTGCATCAAGGGTGACTGGAGCCGGAGTCGTTGGAGTGTCAGGCGAGCTATCATCTTTCTCGAGGTGATTGCTATCGTCGTCATCATCCATCAGTGCTACGGCTGCACCACCTGCCAGCAGGATTCCTCCCAAGCCAATCCCCCAGGCAGTTGGGCTTAGTGAACCCAGCCAGTTACCTAAGGAAGAAACAAGAGAATCACTCTCTCCTACGAGCAGCTCATCGATGTCGGCCACCGGCTCGACAGTGGAACTGAGCAAAATACCATTCTGATTCTCACCGGCTAACAGCTCTTCTTCTGTCAACTCAGTTTCAGAAAATGAATATTTCGCCAATTGATCACCGGAATCCAAGACAAGTTCATTGGCATTTTCTCCATCCGAAGAGAAAGCGAAATAGTCCTGAATACGTATAATTTCCTGGCCACCATCCAGCGTCATGACCAAGTCATTTCCTTGACGATAGACACTTTTCACCTGACTCGTTTGAGCGCTCACGTGAACAACACTTGGCCCATACAAAGCTACTGTAGAGCTATCGTATGCTACCGAGGCTAGAGATAGGCGGGAAACAACCTTAATATACATGGATTACGGAACACCTCATCTTAGATATCCGGCAGCAAATCCGACCGAGCCTGGACACGCAATGCAGGCAACAGCTGATGTATCGCCGTGCGGTAATCAATGACAGACTTCCATTGATCATACATGGCAGTCTTTACAGCAACTTTAGCCTGGTACACTTCCTGTTCGGTGCTGAGCAAATCATTGACGCTTCGATTTCCAAGCAAATATTCATCGCGATAAACATCTCTCGATTTCAGTGAGCTTTGCAGCTGTCTTTGCGCAGCTACAGTTCTCCCTCTGGCTCCTTGTAGAGTTGAGTTCGCCGTAGAAGCAGCCAAAAGAACATCCTGACGAGCCTGATTTACCTGAGACTCCGACATTTGCACCTGGCTCTCAGCTTGCCTGACGCGAGCAGATACCGCTCCTCCCTGATAAATCGGAGCATCCATCTTTAGCTGAATAGAAGTATCCCAATAAGCATCATTCGTGTCATAACGAATGCGCTGGCCTTCAACTCTAAAAGCTGGCAGGCGCTGAGTCTTGGCAATATCAACCTCTTTTTCCGATGCTTCTGCCTGTGACTCAACTTGCTGAACTTCAGGGATCACAGAATAATCGATAGCATCCAGGTTGGTCTTGGTATCCTTCAGGTCATCAGGGTATGATGCCAACGCCTGAACCTGCACTCCTGTCAACACAGAAAGCTGGACTTTTGCAGCAGCTATTTGTGCATCATAGTCTGCAATCTGTGACAGCATGCTGGCAATTCTGGCATCAGTTTGTAATTCATCAGATTTTGTACTCAAGCCCCCTTCGACTCGCAAGGTGGCAATACCTTTTACTTTCTGTAATGAGCTGACTCCCTCTTCTGCTACACGCTTCAACTCTTCATAACGCTTGACATTGAGATATGCCTGAATGGCCTTGGCTGCAACACTGTTTACGGCCATTTGCAGCCCATATTGCTTACCATGTGACAATGCTAACTTCTGATCAATGGTGCTATCTGTCCGACCGAAGTCATACACTAATTGCGACAAGGTAAATCCGTATGTGCGGGTCTGGTCAAAATCACTATCGTCATCTGCAGATCCACCAGCACCTGCTTGAAACCCGATCTGAGGCTTCCATGCACTTCTCGCCTCATCTACTGCACCAGCACTAATGCCCAGATCTGCTGCAGCTGTCACTACCATAGGATCTGTCTCAAAAGCCCGCAGGACAATCTCCTGGAGTCCCATGACAGGCATGGCAACAGGCTGTTCGCTTGAAGGCTCAACAGCATAAGCATATATGCAGATAGATGAGGACAGCGACAACGCAGAGAAGAAACAAAATAAAGTCTTTTTCATGGCTGTTGAGTCACCATCCCATCTATTAATGAATCCACAATCGGTACTCTCCGAAAGCAGACATAGGCATCATGTTCTCTCATATATATTGTTTTTAAAGTAGGAATCATCCTATTGAATTGACAGAAAATTCCCAATCATTCACACCCTTCTACTTTGATGCATGTGGATAAATTGATGCCTGAAACTCATTCAACATCTCGACAAGCTCCTGTATAAGGCTGTTACGCTTACTTCTTGACTCATGACTATCAAAAAGACGTTCGATGCGCTCACACATAGCAACAATTCTTCCACCACCAACCATTCTAATCGCCCCTTTCATTCGATGAACAAGCTCAAGTTGAGCAACTTCATCTGAATCTCTTATCGCTAGGGAAAGCGCCTCCATATCTTTGGCATTTGCACGATAAAGCTCACTTAGCAATTCCCTGGCAGTATCCGGATCGACACCAATTGATTTACACATTCGACATATATCGACATCATCACCAATATCCTTCAGTCTGCAATTCACCTTTTTTCTTGCCTGGACAGAAAGCAACAAGCTTCTCAAGTCTTCTAGAGATAATGGTTTAAATACGCAGCCATCCATTCCTGCATCAACGCATCTATTGTTTTCATCTGCAGTTGCGTTAGCAGTAATGGCATATATATATGTCGAGAAATCGTGAGTCCCGACTCCTTCTTCTTTTCGGATTGCTTTTGCCAGGTCATAACCAGAAATTCCTGGCATATTACAATCCGTCAAGACAAGGTCAAACCGGTCTTTCTTCCACAAACCAAAGGCAGACTCTCCATCACTTACTTCACACGCTTGCTGCCCCAACATTTCCAACTGGCGAGATATCAGCATACGATTAGGTTCGTGGTCATCTACTACCATCACACGCATTTTGGAAAGAGTTTCCTCTTCCATATCTATAGAAGAAAATATATGTGTCGAGGGTGACAGAGGAGGAAGAACAAGAGATACAGCCGTTGTTGTTCCCTTACCAAGCTGACTTTCTATTTCTACACTTCCCCCCATCATTTGTGCTAGCTGGCGACAGATAACGAGTCCGAGCCCAGTACCTTGAACCGTAGGCTTAAGCTGAGTAAAAGGAGCAAAAAGACGTTCGATATCTTCGGGTGCAATGCCACATCCTGTATCATGAACAATGATTCTGGCATCCAGGTACTTGTCAGTTCTTGGGGTGAGCGTTAGTGACACACCAACCTGGCCTGACTCAGTAAACTTGATTGCATTGCTAACAAGATTGGAAATAATTTGCCTTAGCCTCTGACCATCAACATATACTTCTTGGTGAATATCACCCGGTGCATTCAAGCTAAGAACCAGACCTTTTTTCTCTGCAAGAGGAGCAAAGGTATTTATTACACTCTTACATATATCAACCGGGTTATAGCGATCAGGATGAAGCTCAAAGTATCCCGCTTCTATCTTGGAGATATCAAGGACATCTCCTATTAGGCTAAGCAAATCTTTAGAAGAGTCATAGGCGGTGGTAATCAATTGTGTATCAATTTGCCTCTCATGAGATTGCTTCACAGCCAATTCCAACATACCAATCATCGCACTCAAGGGAGTACGTATTTCATGGCTGATAGTAGCCAGAAAAGTACTCTTGTAACTATTGGCCCTCTCAGCAGACTGTTTTGCCTCTTTCAAGTCTCGAACTAGCTTTTCTCGATCACTGACATCAACCCATCCTCCGATAACTCCGCAAACTTGTCCTGAATGGCTCTTGTATGGGATAACCCAGTGATAAACAGTTAGCTCTTCTCCATCCAGCACGATCTTTCTATCTTTTATTATCTTTTTGTCATACTTTATTGCATGCCAGTAGTCATCATATATTTCTTTGGAAGACATATCATCCAAGGAGTAAATAGATATATCATCCTTGTAAAGGATTTCCTGGACATTACCTTTCACAAACTCCTGATAGCTACTATTATGGCGTACCATTCCTCCTTTATCATCTCTGATATAAATTGGATGTGGAGTTCCCTCTATCATTGCCTCCATGAATTCGATTTGATCTTTCAACCCAGCCTCAGCTTGCTTCCTTCTATTGACTTGTCGACGAAGAAGAAAATTCCAGGCGAAAGATAACGCAATCACGACACTGAAGATGAAAATAGATATAATTACAGCAGTACGATAATCCTGCCACCCAGAAGTTTTAAGGACTGGATTGGTCCTCCAGCGATTTTCTATCACACTCAATTCATTTGGCTCTATAGAACTCAGTGCTTTTTCAACTATTTCCTGTAGCTGTGCATTACTGGAAGTTGCTGAGAAAGATGCCTTATATACATCACCTCCGAGAATATCCTTAACTTCAAGGTGTGTTCCTTTCATCCGCTCTATAAAATAACGTGATACCAGCAGTGGTTGAATTGCGTAACGAGCATTTCCGTTTTCTACTGCCTGGAAGCTAGAGCGGACATCATTTTTATACAATAGTTTCGCATTGGTATATTTTTCCATAAAGCCTGGCAGCATAGCACTATCCTTCAGTACTGCCAGCATCGACTCACTCAATAGTTTTTGTGTAATCAGCTCATTGTCATTCTTATGCCCAACTACGGCATATGGGCTCAGCAAGTATGGGTGACTGAATAATAGTGTCCTTCGGCGCTCCTTATTAGGAGAGAAATCCGCCAATATATCGACTTCTCCACTATCCAGAGCTAACTGGGCAGCCCTTACAGTGGTAAAGGGAACTGTCTGAAAGTTCAACCCCGTCATTACTGAAAGCAGGTTCAATATATCTTGTGTAACCCCAGAGTACTTTCCTTCACGATTGTAGTATGAGTATGGGGGGAAGTCATAGTTGACACCCACTTTCACGAGTGGGTTATCGTTAATCCATGTCTGCTGCCCAGGGGTAAGCTCGAGATTATTTCTCGCCATAACCCCACCACCATCCCATCGTCCAAGAATTGATTCTGCTTGATTCGCTACAACTTCTTCAGACACTTTATTAATAATCGCTTGAAACTCACTGCTATCTACAGATAGAGCAAAACGTATGCCGCCATAAGGATAATCTGATAGGCTGCTGACATAAACATCATTAGAATATGCCTGACTAATCAAAAACTGTGCGCTAATATTGTCTGTGACAGCAACGTGAGCTTTTCCAAATACTACTTCTGAAATAGCCTCTAGGGGCGAAGCCTTCATCTCGACAGCTCGCCCGGATATTTTTGGCGATATAGTAGTATTATCTACAGCACGCCTATTCCAGGCATCATAGACATAATCAATTTCTGTCCGGCTTTGTTTCTCACCAAGATCCCCATTGGCACGAACCAACGCTATTTGAGGATTTATATATGCTTGGCTGTACCAGATTCCATCAGACCCCACATCTCCTTCTCTGACATTAATAATTCCATCAATGTCTCCTTTCTTCATGGCTTCACTTGCAGCCTGTAATGATGGGAACTTATATACTTCAACATCCTTTCCAGTAACTTTTCCGAGAACCCAAAGGACGTCGGCACTAATGCCTTCGTACTGACCCTCACCAAAGAAAACTTCATAAGGAATAATAAATGGTTCTGCTATCCCTATTTTCAGGGAGCCTTTTGTCGCCAGCCACTGTTGCTCATCTAACGATAAACCTACAGGTGCATGAATCACACTAGGTCTATCCAGAACCTGAACTTTCTGGGCCTGCACATATGGAAGATCCTGAGTCTCCCCATCCTTGGCAAAGCTGTTCATATCAGTCAATAGACCAAAGACCAGAAACAGCAAAACTCTCCAAATATTCCAAGGCATTGAACTCATCTCTCACAAACCATCTAACACATCTAAGCGCCGAGCCAAATCATAGAGTTCAATCATATTGCTGACTCCCAATTTATCAAAAATACGCACTTTATAAGTGCTAATAGTCTTATTGCTCAGGAGCATGGATTGGGAAATCTCTTTATTACTCATTCCTTTGAGTAGTTTATTGAACACCATGAGCTCGCGGTTAGATAATAACTTTATAAGATCACACTCACTATTGCATGGAGCATCTGAAGGGTCAGAAGATAGACTAGGGAAAAATGTATATCCTCCTATAATTGTTTTTACTCCACTAACTAGAATTGACATATCCTTATCTTTACTGACAAACCCTGACGCACCAGCTAGATAAGACCTCATGGCATAAATCTCGGGTGGGTAGGAAGTCAAGACCAGCACTCTAGAGGGGTTATCCAAAGCTTGAATTCTTCTGATTACAGCTAGTCCATCTAGGCCATGAATACCGATGTCGAGTATGGCAAGATCTGGCTTCTGCACCTTGATCAGCTGGATGGCGTCTGCACCATTATCCGACTCACCAACGACTTTAATTCCATGATTATCAAGAGAAAATGAAACGGCAAGGCGAATCATGGGATGGTCATCCACCACGACCACTCTCGCTCCGGGCTTGTCTAACATTTTGAGTACCTGCCTTCTATGAGATCCAAGGCCGGAAGATTATTGTGTACCGTTTCGTTGACGATCACAATAATCTTATTTGATTCGCTTTATATGCTTCATTAGCCGGCCACTTTGCGATGCAGCATAATCCATTCTCATCACTTGAACCATGCCATTTTTACAATAAGAAAGCCCTACTCCTATTGAGGGATAAGGGCCTATTCAATTCATGCTAGTGGCTAATGCATTATTATTTTTAAGGTAATCTACATATATGTTTAATTCGATGACTCAATACCGGGTTCCAGCCACTTATGCCAAATAGCCATTACTGCCTCCCGGTGATGTCGAAAGGCCTCAACATTGCCTCTAGCAGGTTGCCGAGTCAGCGCCATACGGTGGTTGGCCGCACGCGCTTCCAGATACGCCTGCCGCAACGCTACGGCCTCTTTCTGCTGTAGATAACCGGTTTCTTCGAGGGTCTCGAGGATTCTCATGTTATCGCTATAGCGCAATAGCTCTGGAGTGTAATGAGACAATGCCAATACCGCGTACTGACACATGAACTCAATATCAACCATCCCACCTGCATCATGCTTCAGATCAAAGGTAGCGTCCTCACCGCCAACATTCCCTCCTATGCTTTGGGAGTTTGTACTTTTTGAACCCGTACCTTTTGAACCCGTACCTTTTGAACCTAGGTGATCGCGCATCTTGTGGCGCATCTGCACCACTTCCTCGCGTAGTTCATCGCGGTCACGCTGACGCCCCAGGGTTTCCCTGCGAATGGACTCAAAGTGCTGTGCCAGACGCTCATGCCCTGACACCACTCTCGCCCGTACCAATGCCTGATGCTCCCAAGTCCAAGCCTGCTCGCGCTGATACTCAGCAAAAGCCGTCATCGGGCTGACCAACAACCCTGAATTCCCCGAAGGCCTCAAACGCATGTCAACCTCATACAGGGAGCCAGCTGGCGTCACCGCAGAAAGCAGGTGAATGATCCTCTGCCCCAGGCGAGTGAAGAACACACTGTTGTCAATCGGCCTGGAACCATCTGTTTCGCCCTGGAGTGCACCATCATGCAGAAACACCAGGTCAAGATCCGAGCCATAACCCAACTCTATGCCTCCAAGTTTCCCATAGCCAACGATCAGAAACTCAGGAACCTCACCTGCACGTTCGCCATCGTGCCCTATCGGAAAGCCATGCTTGCGTGTCAGTGTTCGCCAGGCCATGGCCAGCACAGCATCCAGCACGACCTCGGCAATATAGGTAAGAAAGTCACTTACTTTCATCAGATGACGGGTTCCTGCAATATCCGACGCAGCCACGTGCAATACCTGGGCATGCTTGAACACTCGCAATGCCTCGAGCTGACTTTCCTCATCTTCCTCAGGGATGCGTGCCAGAATCTGGCGTAGCTCGTCAGCCAAGCGCTCCTTGTCTGCCGGCGTATAGAGAGTATCTGGAGTCAACAGCTCATCGAGCAATACGGGATAACGTGCGATCTGCTCTGCAATCCATGGGCTGGCACTGCACAGACGCATCAAGTGTCCCAGTGCATCGGGGTTTTCCCGCAACAAAGCAAGGTACGCCGTACGTCTAAGCACAGCTTCGATAAGTGGCAACACTCTTTCCAGAGCTGTATCTGGCATCTCGCTTGCGACTACGGCCTCTATCAACATGGGCATCAAGGCATCCAGGCGCTCATAAGCCACTCGCTGCATGGCCTGGACCTGGCGTGAACCGGATAACCCTCTGATCCTCTTCAAGGCCATATCCGGGTCTTCGAAGCCCCCATCAGCAAGCAGCAGCAAAGCTTCTTCATCTTCGGGCTCACCACGCCACAGTTGACTCCACACCTCGCGTTCAGAGTTTTCTTCTTCCTCTTCGATATCATCTTCAGGCTGGCTGATGACCGCATCAAAGTGGCGTCTCACTCTATCTCGCACAGCCTTCAGGCACACCAGCAACTCATCCCAACCATTCATGCCCAGGGCAAAGGCAACCCGCTCTTGATCCAGATGCCCCGTAGGCAGCGCTTGGGTCTGCCGATCTTCCAGAGCCTGGATCGCATGTTCCAGGTCCCGCAGAAAAACGTAATCAGGCATCAACTCGTCGACTACCTCCTGGGGGAGGAGGCCTAGCTCGGCCAGACGCTGCAGCGCTGTCTTCAACGAGGTCACTTGAAGCTCGGTATCACAGCCCCCGCGAATCAGTTGAAAGACCTGGACCACGAACTCCACCTCGCGAATCCCGCCGGAGCCAAGCTTGATATTGCTTTCCATGCCCTTGCGCTTGACCTCACGATTGATCATCGCCTTGAGCTCACGCAGGGATTCAATAGCACCGAAATCCAGGTACTTGCGATAGACGAAAGGACGCAGGCTGGACAACAGTTCGTAACCAGCATCGATATCACCCGCGATAGGGCGCGCCTTGAGCATGGCATAGCGCTCCCACTCACGCCCCTGGTCCTGGTAATAGCTCGCCAGGGAAGCGAAGCTGCCAACCAAGGGACCTCCATCGCCCAGCGGGCGCAGGCGCATATCGACACGGAACACGAACCCTTCACTGGTCACGGCATCCAGAGCGGCAATCAGTTTCTGCCCCAGCTTGGTGAAATACTCGACATGATCCAGGGCTTTACGCCCTCCCGTCGTTTCACCTTTCTCGGGATAAGCAAAAATCAGATCGATGTCGGATGACAGGTTGAGTTCGCCCGCCCCCAGCTTTCCCATACCGAGCACGACCAAGCGCTGTTCACTGCCATCACGACGTGGTGCAGGCAGCCCCCAACGAGGTTCGAAGTGACGCTCCAGCCAGTTCAGTACACCTTCAACACATACCTCAGCCAGACGTGATACCGCAGCGCTTGTGTTCCAGGCATCAACACCAGGGGGACGGGTCAGGTCGCGCCATACAATGCCCAACATCCGCGCACGCCGATAGCGGCGCACCACAGCATGCATGGCAGCTTCATCCTCGGCAGCCTCCAGGCCTTCATCAAGCAACTCTTTAAGCGCCTGTGGCGCCAGGGCAGTGTCCAATTCACCACTGGAGTCCAGACTGGCCAACCACTCGGGGTGACGCACCAGAGTAGCTCCAGCGAAGCGCGACACCGTCAATACCTTCGCTAGCTGGATACGCCGATGAGGTTCCAATGCCAGATAGACTTCAGAGGGTATTTCCACGCCTCGCATTGCCGCTAGATTGTCACTTTGCTCAATGCTCGAGAGAAGCTGCCCCCAGGCCTTGTCCAAGGCCCCAGATAAGGGAGCCGGGATATTCTCGCGAGGTAGGAAATCCATGCTCAGGTCCATGGCAGCACTCCTTGATCAATGCTTGCGCGCTCGAATGCCGATAGACAAGAACGCTTTAACCTGAGCATACCACCCATGCGCTATAGCGTAGCCCCGATATCAGGGCCGACTTTTGCATGTTCGGGAAGGTCAATGAGAAGGAAAGGTTAGAGCAGATGATATTTGTCGGCAGCCAGCAGGATCCAGGTCAACCCTGCCATGATCAGCGCCAGCATCACTGCTGCCGAGCCAATATCCTTGGCTCGCCCGGAAAGGACGTGACGCTCAGGCCCAATCCGGTCGACCACACTTTCAATGGCAGTGTTGACCAGTTCGACGATCAGCACCATAAAGCAACTACCCACGAGAAGAATCCATTCAACTGGCGTATCTCCGATCCACCAGGCCAGAGGTACCAGCACAAGGCACAAGCCAAGTTCCTGACGAAAGGCGGATTCATTACGGAATGCCGCCTTGAGCCCCTTGAGCGAATAGCGGGTGGAATGAACCAAGTGGCGCCAGCCGGTATGTCCGGGCTTCATCAACTATCTCCTCAGGCAAGGCGTCAGTCAGTGTTGGGAAATCATCTGGTCAAGATCCAGAGATACCAGGTCCAGGACTCGTGACCAGCTCAGGTAGGGGGTATTGGATGTGCCGTTGACCAGCACCGTGAATACTCCCCAGCGCTGCCCAGTGGTACGAAAATATCCGCTGAGAGCACGCACGGCTACCGGCTGGTTCAACGTCCCTGTCTTCACCATCACATGGCTCTGGAATGTCTGGGAGCCTCGCCGTAAGTGACGCATGGGGCCATTGGTAGGAGCCTGCAAACCAGCGGCAAAGACCGGAAACAATTCGCTGCGCCCGTACATGTACTCGAGCACGGAATTGACCCCCTGTGCCGATGTCTTGTTGCCGGTCGTCAATCCACTGCCACTCTCCAGTGTCACAGGCCCATGTCCCGGAATCTCGGCCGCGAAGGCCTCCAGGGTCTCTCCGGCCTGGTCGAGCTGCGCCTGGGGCTCGTCCACCAGGTCCAGTGCCATCACGTCAGCCATATAGTTGTTCGAATAATTGAGCATGCGCAGCAGAAGCTCCTGCAACGGTTTACCATCCACTGCCGCCAAACGGATGGCATTGGAAGGTGGCCGTTCGCTGGTCGTGCCATGACCGCCTTCGACCTTGATACCCGCAAGCTCAAGCATGGCTCCCAGGATCGTGGCTGTCTGCGCTGCAGGATCGGCACTGGCACGATAGATTTCCTGGGGCAGTTCATTGATGGTGATCTTGCCCGCCACTCGCAGATGCTCGGTACCATTTTCCTGCACCCGGCTGGCAACCAGCCCCGTGGCCCCATTCGCTCCCTGAGTGGTCACTGTATTGCTGATACCCATCAGCGGCGTCATGGCATTGCAGTCTGTAACCCGGGCAGGCCCCCCAACAGCTCCAGGGGCCACCTGCACACACCAGCTGCCATAGTTCACTCCAGAGGAACTCAGCAAAGCGCTGTAGGCATTGTCGGAGCGCTCGGTCACTGCACAGCGATCAACCGTCCGGCATTCCACCGGACCAAAGCGCCATTGACTGACCAGCAGCTGTCCCGTCACTCGACGAACGCCAGCCTGATACAGACGCTGAGTCAAGCGCCACAAGTCCTCGCTGGTCAGTCCAGGGTCACCTCCACCGTCCAGAATCAGATCTCCATTCAGAACACCATCACCAGTTGGACGCGCAGTACTCTTGAGCGTCGTGGTGAAACGATACTGAGGACCTAGTGCATCCAGAATGGCTGCTGCGGTGTAGACCTTGGTCACCGATGCTGGTGTCAGCAGCTTCTCAGGGGTAATACTGCCCAGAATTTCTGGCTCTTCAGCACTGTCGCCCAATAAGCGTGCCTGAGCACTGATCTGATACCCCTGTTGGCCAAGCTCTTGAAGATGTGAAAACCCGGCGGCCTGTACAGAAGATGTGGCAAGCACAGCCAGAGAAACTGTCATGATGGTGGCAAGCCAGGGTGGCAACGGACGACAAGGCATAAGGACTTCCCTGAGGTGAATACGGATATTGCGCCAGCTCCCGGCGCAATTGAATATCGAGTCTACCGTGTGATGATGACGGTTTCGACAGAGATGCCGCTTCACATGCCCAATACCCCCCTCAGCCACAGAATGATGGTCAAGGTACTCAATGCCATAGACAGCATGTTGCCGATATAAGGATGGAAGTCACTTGGCAGATGCTCTGAGACCCAACTGGCCAGAGGAGGCCCGATCAGCGCCCCTGCACAAGCACTGAGAATGATCACTTCCGGAGAACCACCCAGGTCAATCACGCAGGCCGGTACAACAGATACCACAGGGACATAAGTGGGATACCAGCCTTTCTCCATCCACTTGCGCCGCCATAGTATGGTGCCAATGGCGGAAGTCATCGCCTGCCCTACCAAGATCTGTGGCAACAACAACGAGCCGTAGGCAGGGCCAAGAGGGTTCAGGGCAACGGCAAGCAATACCCCCACAATCAGGCCTAGCCCCGCCCATTCATTACCGTAGAACTGTGACTCGGAAAAGTCCGCCAGGATGCGCCGTACTGTCCACCCTGCGCCAAACCTGGCTTCGTGCCGAGGGCCCTGTTCCAAAAGCATCTCATGTGGCTTCACAGGCAAGCGCACCCAGACAGCAATGGCGCCACGAAAGACACGATACAGATAGAAGGCAGTCACACTCCCCAGTGCCATGGCCCCAACCCCGCCAATCACCGCAGGCCATCCCATCGGAATACATAGATAGTTGATCAGCAGCAATGCCAATGGCGTCACCAGCAGGGGGCCCATGACGGCACCCAGCATGGCAACCCGCCAGCCCCGTCCCAGCAGCAGAACCGTCGCCGCTGGCAGAGAGACAAAAACCACGAAGGTCGGCTGCCAATTTCCGGTGTTCGTCAACGTCCAGCCCCACAGCAACTGATTCAGCAGCAGTGACAGCGTGGATGCAGCAAGTATCCAGGGCCAGAGCCCCGAACCATAGGCAATGGGGAAGCCCTGCCAGCGGCTCCCTCGATATGCTGCAAGCCAGGCAAAAAACGCTCCGACACATAATCCCAGGCTCGCCAGCTCGTGCTTGTAGAACGTAGGTTCCGAGATGTCGCCAAGAAGCCACCTTCCCCAGGAAAAAACTGAGTCAGATGCAGAGAAATAGTCATCATATGCAGGCCAGGAAGACTGCCATGACTGGCCAAGGTGCTGTGCCAGCATGCTCAGGCTGCCCACAACGGCGACCAAAGCGGCAGCCGCCATGACATTCCCCCAGGGCCACCCTGACCGGAGAGAAGGAGTGGGGCTACGGATGACCTCAAGAGACGGACGACCATCATTATCCATTTTGCGCCTCGAAAAACTGCATACATGAAAAGACAGCAATGTATACAATTAACCGATGTTATTGGCGACAAAACTTGACAGCTCAGACCACTATACTATTGTCTATCCCATTTTTTTGTATACAAATTCAGTGAGAGGCAACCGAAGAAAACAACTGAATGATGGCCACACCTCCTACAATCATGGCCATACCCAGTACTGCGGGAAAATCAGGTTTCTCGCCATAGACAACAATGCCGACCAGGGCAACCAATACAATACCGAGCCCCGCCCACAGAGCATAAGCAATACCCACCGGCACACTGCGCAATACCAGAGCCAACAGATAGAATGCCGAGAGATAGCCCGCAACCACCAGCACGCTGGGCCAGAAACGACTGAATCCCTCGCTGGCCTTCAAGGCTGAAGTCGCAATGACTTCAGCCACAATAGCCAGGGCCAGATACAAGTAACTCATCAGGCTTCCCTCATGGCTTGCTGTGCTTTTGAATCTTGCTTCGCTTTTGAGTCTTGCTTCGCAAGGCGCCGCTGCATGACACGGTCAAACAGGCTGTTGAAGATCATGGCGTAAAACAGGAAGAACAGCATGAAGCCTGCATCAAGCCAGAATGCCTCGACCAGGCCAATGTTCAACCACCAGGCCACTAGAGGCAGGGTCCCCAGCAACAAGCCCAGCTCAAACCCCATCGCCTGAGCGAACCGCTGCCCAATGCTTCGCTGGCGAGTCGGCACGAGGCGATCGAAGAACCAGTTCCAGACAAGATTCCACAGCATGGCGATCGTCGCCAGCCCTGCAGCCAGGACGCCGATCTCGCCCAGGCCATGGCCGCTGATGACACTGGCCAGCGGAGTCACGATCACCAGCCCACCAAGTTCAAACAATGACATATGGGCCAGACGCTCCTTGAACGAACGCATGGAATTCTCTCCTTTGACTTTAACGGCAGCAGGATAAGCCAAAGATATTCTAGTGCTATTCCTGATAGTATCCAGCTAGATACTATCTACAAATCAGATAGGTAAGGTGATCTCATCATGCATTGGACACTGGACCAGCTAGCGCTATTCATCGCTTGTGTCGAACGAGGCTCATTTTCCGCAGCAGCACGCCACCTTGGCCGAGCCCAGTCTGCGGTAAGCATGGCCATTGCCAACCTGGAACTGGACCTTGGCTGCGAGTTGTTTGATCGGAGTACTCGCTCCCCTACCCTGACCGCCGCAGGTGAGGCTCTGTTACCGGAAGCCCATGCGGTGATCACTCAATGCCAACGCCTGAATGCCCGTGCACATACCCTGGCACTGGGAGAAGAACCCCGCCTGGTGGTCGCCATTGATGAGGCTTTGGTGGAAATACCACCGGTAGACGCAACCCTTGAGGCACTGGCAACGCACTACCCAGCACTTTCTCTGACGCTATTATATGGTGCCCAAGGAGATGTATCCGGCTGGGTCCAGGATGGAACGGCCAACCTGGGAATCCTGCTCAGTCACGAACGTACACCGGGTGCGCTGGAAAGCCATTGCATTGCCTTGCTTCGCCAGCACTGGGTAGTAGGGGTATCACATCCCCTGGCAAGTCTGCCCCACGTCACACCCAGTGATCTCGCACAACATCGACAGCTGATGATGGCCCCTCGCCGCCACCCGTCATCCAACACACAGGCCCCTCCCTTGAGTAGCCAGTGCTGGCGCCTGAACAGTTTCTACTCGATGGGCGAACTGGCGACCCGCGGCCTCGGCTGGGCTATCGTGCCCGAGCATATTGCCCACTATCCTCCCTTTCGACATCGCCTCACCCTGCTGACCAGTGCCGCGCTAGGAGAAGCGCCCAGCATTGAAGTGGATACCGTCACCCGCCGGGATGCCGGTCAGGGCCCCATCGCCACCTGGCTGCAACAGACGCTGCGAGAACGTTTCAGAGACCTGGCATGAGTTCGGTGCCCGGAAGCAGTCCAGGGCGGTAATCCAGTTGAACCACCAGATGCCACAGAGGTTGGCCACTGGCTTGATACTTGCGCTCGAAATGGGTCAAGGGATCATCGCCCGGGTCGAAAGGCCCCAGCGGAGCCGTGACACCAGAAGCCTGTGCAACGGCAATGGCAAACTCCTCTATATACAGACGCCAGTTGGAACGCACCTCCAGACGTCCCCCCAAGCCTACGATAGCGGGGAATACCGGGTGACCGTGCCAGCGCATCTTGAGCTGCACCGACTTGGGGTAGGGATTGGGGTAGAGAAGATAGTGCCTTTCCGGCCGCCATCCTCCAGCCAGCGCCAGACGCCAGAAATCCATCAGATCAGCTCTCACCAGCAGAGCATTGTCCGGCAACTCACCATGGTCTCTGGACAATCGATCTGCACTGCGATCGACACCAATCACACTGTATTCAGGGAAGCGCATTGCCAACTTGCGGGTCGACAAGCCTACCCCGCAGCATGAATCAAGGATCAACCCTCTGCCTTTCCGGGTTCTACGCCAGGCATCAGCCTGTTCGAAGGCTGCACGCGTATGGCCTGAAATTGGCTTGCGCCAGACATGGGACAGCGCTCGGCCAACTCTGCGCGTCAAATCCTCATGCGGCTCGGTCTGCCCCGAACTGATCGGGCGGCTATGGAACTGAGTCATGGCAATCTCGTCGTACATACACAGCCCCGGCAAAAAAGGGACATGAACATGGTTCATCCTCTTCATGCACAGGGTCAAATCCATTAATACCGGGAAGTGTAATGCGAACACCACCCAAATACCCGTGACGCTCACTCAAGGTGCAGCTGTTTCGTTATTGCACCAGGCATGACGTCAACCAGACCAAATGCTAAGATTCTTGGCCTGCAATCCTCTCCCGTGGCAATATCGAACGGCGTTTTGCTTCATTTTCCCGATTTATTGACGAGGACCCCGGCTTGTCACATCTACCTGTGATCGTGGGCATGGGCGGCGTTAACCCGGCCGGCCGAACCTCGGGCCACCAGGCCTTCCGCCGCACTGTGCTCGATGCCTTGCCCAAGGCTGAGCAGGCCCGCACTCTGCTGGGCCTGGCGGCAATGATGCGTCTGGCCAGCCGTGACGCTGACCAGCGCTGGTATGACGCTTCCGGCCAAGAGCTGGATGCCGAGACTCTGGTCGCAGCTACCCGTGACCATGTGCTCAACCACACCCTGATTCGTCGTATCGAAGATCCACGCTTCGGTGCTGAAGGGCTACCGGCCAACCGTGCTGCCAGCCTGGCGCTGGATGCACCATTGACCTTCCGTGTGCGTCGCCGCCAGCTACCCGCTGAGCTACCGCCTACCTGGCAAGTCCGCGAACTGGACCGCCACAACATGGAAGTCACGGTTCCGGCCGGGAACATGGATGTCATGCTGCCGGAATCTCGTCCGGCCCAGGTACGTACCGCCGGTCAGCTCCCTAGCGGTTTCGATGCCAGCCAGCTGTATCGCAGCGTCCATCATCCCAAGGGACTATCCATGTCCGTATTTGCCGCCAGCGACTGCCTGGGCAACAGCGGCCTGGAATGGGATACCCTGCGCGACCGGCTCGATCCGGATAGCGTCAGCGTCTACGCTGGCAACTCCATCGGCCAGCTTGATGAAGAAGGCTGGGGTGGGCTGCTGCAAAGTTTTGTCTCCGGCAAGCGCGCAACGTCCAAGCAGATGCCGCTAGGTTATGGTCAGATGCCGGCTGACTTCCTCAACGCCTATGTCCTTGGCAGTGTTGGGGCTACTGGCGCGGCACTCGGTGCCTGCGCCAGCTTCCTGTACAACCTGCGCCTGGGCATCGAGGACATCCGCGCAGGACGCTCCCGCGTGGTCATGGTGGGAACTGCCGATGCTCCTATCACACCGGAGGTGATCGAAGGCTTCCGCGTCATGGGCGCTCTCGCCGATGATGATAGCCTCAAGGCCCTGGACGCCCTGGAACTGCTCACCGACGCAGACTACCAACGCGCCAGCCGGCCCTTTGCTCTGAATTGCGGCTTCACCATGGGCGAAGCCAGCCAGTTCGTGATGCTGATGGACGATGCACTGGCACTGGAGGTTGGCGCTGAGATCCTCGGCAGTGTGCCCGACGTCTTTGTCAACGCCGACGGCTGGAAGCGCTCTATCTCAGCCCCGGGAATTGGCAATTATGTCACCCTGGGCAAGGCCTGTGCCCTGGTTCGCGACATGCTGGGAGAGAAAGCGCTGCGTGAGCGCACCTACCTCCATGCCCACGGCACCTCGACACCAAAAAATCGCACTACCGAATCCCATGTATTCGATGCAGTGGCCAAGGCCAACGGCATTCATGACTGGCCAGTCGTCGCCATCAAGGCCTATCTGGGTCACTCTCAGGGCAGTGCGGCAGGTGACCAGATGGTTAGCGCCCTGGGCAGCTTTGCCTACGGTTTGCTGCCAGGCATCGGTACGATCGACCGCATTGCCGACGATGTCTATGCCGAACGCCTGCGCTTCTTCCAGCACACCATCGAGTTTGATGCCGACGCGTCCTTCATCAATGCCAAAGGCTTCGGTGGCAATAACGCCACTGGTGTCGTGCTGTCGCCCAAGGTGACGGAGCGCCTGTTACAGCAGCGTCATGGCGAAGCGGCTGTAGCAGCGTGGCGCGAGCGCCGCGAGACAGTCCGAGCCAGGGCCGGGGCTTATCACAACGAGGCCGATGCAGGCCATTTCGAGGTCCGCTATCGTTTTGGCGAGGGAGTGCTCGAAGGTCCTGAGCTCGAAGTAGGCAGCGATACCATTCGCATTCCTGGTTATGCCCAGCCTGTTTCCTTGGATGTGCACAACCCCTTTGGGCGTTTCAACGACGAGGATAGCTGATGACGACTGCCGTCTATCCTGGAACTTTCGATCCCATCACCAATGGCCATCTCGACCTGATCGAGCGGGCGGTAAAGCTATTCGACAAGGTGGTAGTGGCCATTGCAGAAAGCCCCGGTAAATCACCGGCGCTACCCCTCGAAACACGCCTGCAATTGACTCGGGACGTCCTCGATGGGTACGACAGCGTTGAAGTGGTCGGATATTCCGGGCTGATGACAGAGTTCATGAAAGCCAACAACGCCCGCATACTGCTGCGTGGACTGCGTGCCGTATCCGACTTCGAATATGAATTGCAGTTGGCCAATATGAACCGTGCCCAAATGCCTGACCTGGAAACCGTGTTCCTCACTCCGGCAGTGGAAAACACTTACATTTCTTCCACTCTGATACGCGAGATCGCCCGTCTCGGCGGCGATATCACCCAACATGTGCATCCCAAGGTCGCCGAAGCGATGCGCAAGCATTACAATACCTGACCAAACCACTTGGACTTTGGCGGTATATCCGCCACCCACTGCAGCGCGCAGGCATGTTGCCTGATGGATTTTTTGGCCTATCGCGCTGCCTGGCTCAACGGCCAAGACTCTGCGTGAGGACCCCCATGGCCCTGATGATCACCGACGAGTGCATCAACTGCGACGTCTGCGAACCTGAATGCCCTAATGGCGCCATTTCTCCTGGTGAGGAGATCTACGTCATCGACCCCAACCTGTGTACGGAATGCGTCGGCCATTACGATGAGCCCCAGTGTCAGCAGGTCTGTCCGGTAGACTGCATCCCTCTGGACCCGGATCGTGTCGAGAACCACGACCAACTGATGGATAAATACCGCATCATTACTGCCGCCTGATCCAGGCGGAGACGGGAGTTGCCTGTCCGGCGTCCCCTCTACTTGCCCAGGGAAGGGGTTCGCCGTGTCGTCTCTCAAGGATAGCTTTGCCAGCCTGCCTCGCATCACTGCTCTCGCCTGGCCGATCATCCTGTCCAATATCACCGTGCCATTGCTCGGCCTGGTCGATACTGCCGTGGTTGGACACCTGTCAGATTCCCGATACCTGGCCGGTGTCACGCTAGGCGCCACATTGTTCAGCTTCCTCTATTGGAGCTTCGGCTTCCTGCGCATGGGCACTACCGGCCTTACATCCCAGGCCTATGGTCGTGAGCGGGACGACGAAGTGCGTCACCTCCTCGGCCAATCGCTGATCCTGGCCCTTTGTATCGGCACCCTGCTGATTGCATTGGGCCACCCCCTCATTCACCTGGGCTTATGGTTACTGGATGGCAGCGCCGAAGCCACAGAGCTGGCCGCCAGCTACGCCAGCATACGTCTGCTTTCCGCCCCTGCGGTATTGGCCAACTATGCCATTCTTGGCTGGTTCCTGGGCCAGCAGAACAGTCGCGTCACGCTGATGCTGTTGCTGGTCAACAATGGTGTGAACATTGCCTTCGACCTGCTGTTCGTGATGGGCCTGGGCATGACCAGCGACGGTGTCGCCTGGGCGTCAGTGATTGCCGACTACAGTGCGCTGGTGCTTGGCCTCTGGTTGTGCCGCAAACGCCTTGGTCTGTTGGCTGGACACTTTGAAACACCGCGCCTGTTCAGGCTGTCAGCCTACGCCGAGCTATTCTCGATCAATGCCAATCTGTTCGTACGAACCCTGGGACTGCTGTTCGCCAGTGCCTTCTTTACCGCTCAGGGCGCAGCACAGGGAGACACCATACTGGCTGCCAATGCGGTGCTGATGCAGTTCATCATGCTGACATCCTATGCACTGGACGGATTCGCCAATGCTGCCGAGGCACTCACCGGCCATGCTGTAGGCCGCCGGCGTTTCAACGAATTTGCCACGGCTGTACGCGGGGCTGCGCTATGCTCCTTGCTCAGCGCCATCCTGGCCAGTTTGGCCTTTGCGCTGGGCGGTAATGCCCTGATCGCCCTGCTCACCGGACTTCCCGAGGTACGGGCCAGTGCAGCAGACTATCTGCCATGGATGGTGATCATGCCATTGGTCGCGGTATGGAGTTATCTGCTCGATGGCGTTTTCATTGGCGCCACCGCCATTGCCGAGATGCGTAACTCAATCTTCATCGCGCTCGCGATCTACCTGCCTGCATGGTGGCTGACACAGGGGCTCGGCAATCATGGCCTATGGCTTGCTTTCACCCTCTTCACGATCGTGCGTTCCACGGTACTGATCGCTTACTATCGTATCTATCGCAGCAGCCGATGGAGCTCCTGACTACAATCCACTGTTGTCGGCAATACCGCTGCAATATCGCCAGGGCCAGGAGAGGCCCCTCCCTCAACAATCAGAAAAGCGATACTCGCCATGCTCAGAGCCCTATCAAGACCCGCTGTGAAGCTGGTCGAACGTTATCTGCCCGACCCTTATATCTTCGTTTTGCTGTTGACCCTGATTGCTGCTGTTGCCGCCATTGCCATTCAGCATAAGTCGCCGCTGGCAGTGATCGACTACTGGGGCAATGGCTTCTGGAGCCTGCTCCAATTTTCCATGCAGATGCTGCTGGTACTGGTCACCGGCTACATGCTGGCCAGCTCTCCTCCGGTGAAACGCCTGCTCGATCATCTTGCCAGCTATGCCAAGAATGCCGGTGCCGCCATCATTCTCGTTACGCTGGTCTCGCTCATCGCCAGTTGGATCAATTGGGGGTTCGGGCTGGTAGTTGGTGCATTATTCGCCAAGGCCCTGGCGCGCCAGGTCAAGGTCGATTACCGCCTGCTGGTCGCCAGTGCTTACTCCGGCTTCATTGTCTGGCATGGCGGACTGGCCGGCTCCGTGCCGCTGACCATTGCCACCGAAGGCCACTTCATGCAGGAGAGGATTGGCATCGTATCCACGGCTGACACGATCTTCTCCTATTTCAACCTGCTTCTGGTGGCAATACTGTTTGTCGCTGTTCCATTGGTCAATCGACTGATGCTGCCCAGCGAGAGCGAAAGCATCTATGTAGACCCTGCTCTGCTCGGCGCAGAGGAAGAACCGCGGGTACGCATCACCCGACCGGCAGAACGCCTGGAAAACAGCATGACCCTGGCCATGCTGGTAGGCTTCCCAGGGCTGATCTATCTGATCAGCTACTTCGTGGGTGGTGGCGGCCTCAATCTGAATGTCGTCAACTTCCTGTTTCTGTTTCTGGCCATCGTGCTGCACCGCACCCCGCAGAGCCTGCTCAACAGTCTGCAGGAAGCTATCAAGGGTGGGGCAGGCATTGTCATTCAGTTTCCTTTTTACGCCGGTATCATGGCCATCATGGTGCAATCAGGGCTGGCCGAGACACTGTCTCAGGCAATGATTTCCTTTGCCACTGAAACCACCTTGCCTTTCTGGACCTTTATCAGCGCAGGCGTGGTCAACATGTTCGTCCCGTCAGGTGGCGGTCAGTGGGCAGTGCAGGCTCCCGTGGTCATTCCCGCCGCCCAGGCACTTGGCGTCGATATTCCTCGCGCCGCCATGGCCGTCGCCTGGGGAGATGCCTGGACCAACCTGCTGCAGCCCTTCTGGGCCCTGCCAGTACTGGGCATTGCCGGTCTCAAGGCCAAGGACATCATGGGCTTCTGCCTGATACAGCTGTTTGTCACAGGGGCCATCATCGGCGCCTGCCTGACCTGGCTCTAACCCCGTTAAAATAAAGGAAACAACGATGGATGATCATAGCCTGCCTGGCCAGCACGAACTGACCATGACGGTCTTGATGACCCCTGATATGGCAAATTTCAGTGGCAAGGTCCACGGCGGCGCTATCCTCAAGCTGCTTGATGAAGTTGCCTACGCTTGTGCCAGCCGCTACTCCGGCCATTATGTGGTCACGCTGTCAGTGGATCAGGTACTGTTCAAGCAGCCGATCCATGTGGGTGAACTGGTCACTTTCCTGGCCAGTATCAACCACGTTGGTCGCTCTTCCATGGAAGTCGGAATCAAGGTCATCGCCGAAGATATTCAGCAGAAGATCATCCGTCATACCAATAGCTGCTACCTGACCATGGTGGCAGTGGACTCGGATGGCCGCCCAGCTCCGGTGCAGCCACTGCAACTGGATACGCCAATTCGCAAGCTGCGCTTTGAGAAAGCAGCCCTGCGCAAGAAGCTGCGCAAGCAGGAAGCCGCCGGCGAGCTACAGGCACAATCCAGGTTCGACGGCGACGCAACCAACCCGTAAGACTACCCATCCAGCAACTAAAAGGGCTGTCCATTCGAGGGCAGCCCT
Source organism: Halomonas binhaiensis (assembly GCF_008329985.2). Taxonomy (NCBI): domain Bacteria; kingdom Pseudomonadati; phylum Pseudomonadota; class Gammaproteobacteria; order Oceanospirillales; family Halomonadaceae; genus Halomonas; species Halomonas binhaiensis. The sequence goes on along the minus strand of NZ_CP038437.2, from coordinate 389,720 downwards.
TTTTATCTGCAGACGTCCATCTTCAACGTATTCAGCAGCTCATCAACGGGTCACAGCAGGCAACAGCGTGCCCATCAGCCGCAGTCAAGAGACTCGATGACATCACTGTCATCCAGTTTCACGTTCAGGCGATCCTGGCGGAAATCCATGGTCGCCGCATCACCAGGACGCAATACTCTCAAAGTCTTGGCCCCGCTTTCGCCCAATAATTGCTCATCGAGGCTTGACTGGTACTGGCTACCGACATGCTGCTGAATGGCATCGGCATCGCAAGGTGCCTGAGCCCCCATTTTCGGCGGCATGGGCGCTGGCTCGGATGGTGCTGTCTGGGCGGAAGACTGGCAGCCCGCCATGCTCACAGCAGCTAGCATCACAAGTCCGGGGAAGAATCGCTTCATGTCTGGCCTCCATTGCCAATAGATGCATTTGCGAAGACTCAGAATATAGCGCTTGATGATGGGGGAGCCCAATAGGCTCCCCCGATGAAGCAGAGGAAAGATTGCGCAAATGCCGGCTTACTTGTTTGCGCTATTCTGGATGGCTTCCCCGCCCTTCTCGATATCCTGCCCTACGCCCCTCCAAGTGTTGCAGCCAGTCAGCACTGCCAGGGTGAACAGCGAAATCAATACAAGTGACAACGTTCTCTTCATGCTTCCAGCTCCCTTCATTTTTCAAACGGCAACAATGCTTTTATCTATTATGGCGGCACCGTGGTCAACTAGCTAAATAATCAATTAGCTAAATAATCAACTAGCTGACATTAGTCCTCCTGCGCCCAAAGAGCTGCGCGGCCTTCATCGTTATCCACAACCCTTTACAGCAGCAGCCTGAGGATAATCACCACGATGACAGCCAAGGTCAGCCATTTGACCACCATCGCCCCGCGAGCGCTCACATTGACCTTTACTGCCAGCCAGGCCCCGGTCATGCTTCCCATTGCCAGCACCAACCCGTAGCTCCAGCGCACCTGGTCATGCCACAGAAACATGGCCAAGGCAGGCAAAGTGTATACCAGTATGATCAACACTTTGAAAGCATTGACCTGAGCCAGGTCAATCTTGAGCACGCGATACAGCACAATAATGAACAGAATGCCCACCCCGACTTGCAGAAAACCGCCATACACACCGATGGCAAACATGGCGAGGTATATCGACGGTGTCAGCCGATCTCTGGACAACGGTCGGGTATCCAGTTTGGGCTGAGGCAACATCATGATCACTGCCGCACACCCCATGACCACCACAAGAATATGCTGGAACAGAGCATCACTGATATTCAGCGCCAGCCATACCCCCAATAGAGAACCCGCAACGGCAGGCAAGGACAGGCGCAAGCTCAGATCCAGATGCCGCGATCCAGCCCGCAAGAAACTGGCAACGGCAGCGATACTTTGAAAAGTGATGGAAACTCGGTTGGTGCCATTGGCGACCTGAGGAGGCAAACCGAAGAACATCAACAGCGGCAATGTCAGCATGGAGCCTCCCGCTGCCAGCACATTGATGAAGCCTGCCACGACACCAATGCCGAGCAAGGCAGTGGCTTCGAATAGCGTCATGGGCGATCCTTGTCCTGTGTTATTGCGATCTCACCAGCGAACTGAGACCCCTTGTCATGAACCACTTTTCCCTGCACCCCCGTCTTGCGGCTGATAGCCATCTCATCACCCACCTGCCCTTGTGCGAACTCAGGTTGATGGATGATGCCCGTTACCCTTGGCTGATTCTGATCCCACGCCGCCCTGCCATCAGCGAGGTCTTCGAGCTATCCGAACACGACCAGCAACAGATGTGGCGTGAAGCGACCCGGCTCGGCCAGGCGCTGAAACAGCAATACCAGGGAGACAAGGTCAACATCGCCACCCTTGGCAATATGGTGGCGCAATTGCATCTCCACGTGATACTGCGCCACCAGGACGACCCCGCCTGGCCTGGCCCGGTATGGGGGCAAGGCCAGGCAGAGGTTTACGACGATGCGCGCCTGGAGCAGATCAGCGAGGAGCTTTTGGCACTGGTCGATGATCTTACGCTGGGAGACTAGCCTCCGGTCAGCCCACCCCCGCCTCTCGGAGCCACCAGCAACGGCAGGCTGCCAGCTCCTTGCTCGGCGTGAAGCAATAGCGACACGCCGAGCACACAGATCACCACTCCCCCTGTCAGAGCCACCAGAGGCATGATCCATCCCACAGACCAATGGCGGTGGCTAGCCAGGCGTCGCTCCGCCCAGCCGCGTGCCAGGACACTGAGCAGTCCCAGCGCCGAGACAGTTAGAGCAGTACCCAGCGCCATGACCATCACCGCAGCAATCCCCATCAGCGGCTGCCCCAGCAGGGTCGTCACCCCCATCAGCAATACGGCGCCGCTGCATGGCCTGGCTCCGATGGCCAACACGGTCAGCCAGACAGTGCTTTTCTGCCCTGAGTCGGCAAGATCCGCTGGAGACAGATGATGATGTCCACCGCAGCAGACATGATCATGGTATTGGTGAGCCTGGTGTGGATGGGCATGATGTTCGTGCGCATGGTCATGATGCTCATGTGTATGCTGCTCATGTGCATGCTGATGGCCTGCGGGCTGTTCAGATGCACTCCGCTGCAGACGGATGAAATCGCGTATTGCTCGCAGGCATAACCATGCTCCTAACAAGGCCACCAGCAGGAAGCTGAGCTGCTCTACCCGAATGACACTGCCCAGTGCTTCCCGCGTCAGCCAGCCAAGTACATTAACTAGCACCAGCACGATAGCAATGGCTACCATGCCCTGAACTATCGCTGCAGCAAAGGATAGTCCCAGTGCCTTGCGCCAGCCTCCAGTCCCTTGTCGCTGCGATAGCAGGTAAGTGGATAGCACCGCCTTGCCATGACCCGGCCCAGCAGCATGGAAAATGCCGTAGAACAAGCTCAATCCCAGTAGCGTCATCCAGGCCTGAGGCGAAGGGGTACGATTGACCAGGCTCACCGCTTCAGTCATCCGGCGGTGGAGGTCTCCCTGAACGCGATAGATCCAATGGCTGACATCGTCCAGAACACCGGATGCCACTCCCCAGAACAGCACGCCGCCCAGTGAGATCGCTGCGAACAATAGAAATAACCCAGCCCAACGTATTCCAGCACGGCTTTCCGTACTGCGCCCCTTGGTCATCTCCTTCATCTGCAGTCCACCCGTCCAGTTTCAGCAAAGAAACGACCCAGCCGGGGGTCTCCTGTCTCATCGATATCAAGGCGCGATGCTTCGGCAACTTTCTCTGGATCAGGGGTGGCCTTGACGATCTCATGTTCGCAATTCAGCCTGTCCGGCACCACCAGTGCATTCGGCAGCGGGGTCGAACCGTCATCTTCGGCCTCGTGAACCACTTCGATATAATAGGTCGGGTCATAGACCCGATAGCTGAGCAGATGGCCGGCAAGCGTGATGGGTTTGCGCAATGGCAAGCGGAAATGCAGCACAATGCGGTCATTGCTATTCATTACCGTTGCCTCGGCCACCCCTTTGAATGACAGCGCCTGACCATCCACCTCCGCTTCCGTGAAGAAACCTTGAGGAGCCAGGGTCCTCAACATGTCGCCGCGCAGTCGATCGAGCGCAACATTCATGCCATCAGGCTCTGCTGCCAGATCCTCAAGCAGTACCAGACTGTAGAAAGGATCCAACCGCCAGGCCTGCTCGAGTGCTAGTAGACGCCCTTTGTCATCCACCTCAAGACGTACTGACAGGTCAATCCAGCTATGCGGGTGGGCGTCCACCGCAACTGGCGCTGCCAATGACAGAGTCATCACGATCAGCATGTTCAGCATGCTTTTCACAGCGGGTTCTCCCTGCCCAGGCGTGACTGCAGGTCGACCAACAGGGGTTCAACCACATTGCCCGGCAGGGCTCTACCGCCCCCCAGGGCTTGTACAGCAATACGGCTGCCACCGCCTGAATCCTGCGTGACACGTATTTCGACCCGATAACCAGGATAGCGTCCCAGAGCAGCATCAATGCGGCCAAGACTTCCATCGGCCTGGGTAATCACATAGCCCCGCTCCATCATCAAAGCGAGACTCTCGCGCAACGCCACCTGCGGGGTCGCCTGCGTGTGCACTTCTCGCGGTGGCTCCGGTGGTGCCGACGGCGTCGCACACCCCACCAATGAGACCAACAACAGCCCGGAAAAGGCCAACCTTCTCATCCCTCTCATTACTGCGCCTCCCCAGCGTTGTTCACACTGCTCCCGGAGCTGTTCATGGGTGTCATGTCCTGACGCAGGGCGACACAGAAGTTCGCATCGGAGGCGCTGCGGAACTCACGCAGATCACCATTCCAGTCGAACAAGCGGATATCTCGACTGACGCGAACCTCACTATCGCTGAGAGCCACGGATACACGCTCTATACGCGTTGCATCATCCATCCCCCAACCCCAGCCACCGAAGCCCACTCCGACGCCGCTGCCCACGCTGACACCGCGTCCTACCCCGATCCCAATCCCGACCCGAGGTCGAATCGCATCAGCATTGTGGTAGATGGCACGCTCAGCATGCTCGGCATAGACCACACCCAGATCCGTGTCAGTGTCACGGATCAGAAAGTCACGCTTCTCAAGTGCAGTGGCCACATCGTTGAGATCCAGCGATCCAGGAGTGATGCTCCAGTGACATTCTGCAGCGGGATCTGGTTCGGCCATCGGCAGGCTCGTCGGGGTAGCCTGGCAACCACCCAAGGCGACGGCCGCCAGCGATGCCAGTGGAAAAAATTTGGGCAAGCGCATCACGACCTCCATGGAGCGGCTATGAAATACTTCCCCAGAGTCTACGCTGTCCCACGCCATCGGGAAACGCATCAACGGGCTGATGACACTCATCGCAAGTAGACGGGATATACATATGGAAATATTTTCCATAAAGTAGTTTCCATATGGCGCCTGGCCCAGGCAAAGAGAACACAAGTAAAGAGAACGCTAAGAGCGAGTTACCTTATGAACCTGCTTATCTGTCCCGATAGCTACAAGGACGCCCTGTCTGCCCGAGATGCTGCGCGAGCCATCGCAGAAGGCGCCAGGCGCGTCGACCCTGCCATCGGCATCGACGAATGTCCGCTGGCCGACGGCGGCGAAGGTAGCCTGGATGCTCTACTGGCCTCCACCGGTGCTGAACGGCGCATTGCAACCGTTCAGGATGCCCTGGGACGTTCTTGTAAGGCCGCCTGGGGCTGGCATCCTGAATCTCGCACCGCCTATGTCGAACTCGCCGAAGCCAGTGGTCTGCAGGCTTTGACACGGGAAGAGCGCACTGCTCTGCACAGCACTACCCATGGTCTAGGAGAACTCATCCGTGAGGCACTGGACAGTGGCGCTCAGCGCCTGCTGGTCACTCTAGGTGGCAGTGCCACCAATGATGGAGGAGCCGGTATGCTGGTGGCACTGGGCGCGCGTCTGCTCGATGCACAAGGCAAGCCCTTGCCCCCCGGTGGCGCTGCTCTGCAACACCTCGCCCACCTGGATCTGTCCGGGCTTGATCCGCGCCTGGCCGATATCGAAGTGGAAGCCGCCGTGGACGTGGACAATCCTCTGCTCGGAGAACGCGGAGCAAGCGCCATCTTCGGCCCTCAGAAAGGTGCCAGCCCGGCAGATGTGGCACACCTGGATGCCGCTTTGTGTCACTTTGCCGATCATGCCAGTCAAGTACTGAATGAAGATCATCGCGAACAACCCGGCACTGGTGCCGCTGGAGGCATGGGCTTCGCTGTTGCGACCTTCCTTCGTGGACGTCTGCGGCCTGGCATCGAAATGATCATGGAACAGGCGAACATGGAACAGCGCCTGGCCAAGGCAGATCTGGTCATTACCGGAGAAGGCCAACTCGATGGCCAAAGCCTGTCCGGCAAGACTCCTATCGGGGTCTCACGTGCGGCCAGTGCCAGGCATGTCCCTGTCATTGTGCTGGCAGGGCGCATGGCTCCGGGCTGGCAGGCCGCCTTGCAGGAAGGCGTCAGCGCTGCCTTTGCCTTGGCCGATGGCCCCATGGACCTGGATGAGGCCCTGTCTCGTTGCGCAGAGTTGCTGAGCGACCGCACCGAGAACCTCGTGCGGGCCATCTACGCCACACAGCACCTCTGAATCTCGTGCAGACCAGAGCTCGTGCAGACCAGAGCTCGTGCAAGCATGAATTGTGCAGTTAGGCCGCTCATGGCTAGTGTTTACATATTGTTCATATGCACAAGCACGGTCGAGCGAAGACACCACGGATCGAGGGTGCTGCCAAATGTCGCAAGCAAATGTCATGCAATCCAGCTATGGTTGCGATACACGGAATTGGCTTTTTTGTCGTCAGTACCACGGATAGACTGAACCGCAGAACATGATCAAGGAGGCAATGCATGAGCGACACTAACGCTATCGGTCTACATCAGGGCAGCGCCAGCGATCTGGCCGCCAAGCTTAACGAGCTGCTGGCCAACTATCAGATCTTCTACATGAATGTGCGTGGCTATCACTGGAACGTGAAGGGCCCCAACTTCTTCGAACTGCACGAGAAGTTCGAAGAGTTCTACACCGACCTGCTGGTCAAGGTCGATGAAGTGGCCGAGCGTATCCTGACCCTGGGCCACAAGCCAGTACATGCCTACAGCGACTACACCACCTTGTCACGCATCCAGGAAGACAAGGACGTACATGATGGCGAAGCCTGTGTACGAGGCGTCTTGTCTGGTTTCCAGACCCTGATCGAGTTCCAGCGCGAAATTCTCTCCGTGGCTTCCGATGCCGATGACGAGGGTACCGCTTCTCAGATCAGCGACTATATTCGCGAACAGGAAAAGACCGTGTGGATGCTGGGCGCCTATCTCGGCTGATACCAGACACGACATCGGTTCTTTCTCCAGCACTAGATCCTAGTACTTGGATCTAGTGCTAGTTCAAGCCCACCTCGATCGGTGGGCTTGTTCATTTCATGGCCTCATGGCGTGCTGTCATCAGGCTGTTCATCGGGACTTTTTCCAGGCGCCAGCGCATCGGCTTCCGCCGCACGCCGCAATGTCGCCGGCAGCGGTTTCTTCATGCGAGCCCCCAGGCGCTCAAGCTCAACGGCCTGAGCCACCAGACTGCCCTGCCCTCTGGACAGACGATTGATGGCCTGATGATGGCTATCCCGGGCACGTTCGAGGTGCTTGCCAACATCTTCCAGACTTTCTGCAAAGCCAGAGAACTTGGCCAACAAGCGTTCAGCTCGTGCCACGATCAAGCGTGCGTTGTCATTCTGGCGTTCCATGCTCCATAGTCCAGCCACGGTACGCAGACTGGCCAGCAGGGTGGTAGGTGTCACCACCACCACCTGGCGTTCAAAGGCTTCCTGGAATAGCGAGGGATCACGCTCGAAGGCCGCGGCAAACGCCGGCTCTATCGGTACGAACAGAAACACGAAATCGGGCGAGTTGAGTCCAGGCAAGGCGGGGTAGTCCTTGGCAGCAAGGCCACGTATATGGCTGCGCAGGGACTGCAAGTGAGCGCTCATGGCAGTTTCCCGCTCACTGTCGTCCTCCGCATTCACGACCCGCGTCCAGGCACTCAATGAAACCTTCGCATCGACGATCAGGTGCCGCTCTTGAGGCAGGTAGATCACTGCATCCGGACGCTGTCGGCCCTGCTCTCCATTGAGAGAGACCTCGCGTCGATATTCGATGTCGGGGCGCAATCCACTGCGTTCCAGCACGGTTTCCAGCATCAGTTCGCCCCAGCCCCCCTGGGTTTTCTGATCCCCCTTGAGCGCTCGAGCCAAACCCGCAGCCTCTTCACCAAGGCGGGCATTGAGACCTGCCAATTGCTCGATCTGGGTCTTGAGCGAGATACTTTCGCGACTATGCTGGCCAGTCAATTCCTCGACCCGGCGACGAAACTGATCGACCTGCTCGCGAAATGGCTGGAGCAGCGTTTCCAGCCCTTCTCGACTCTGGGCCTGAAAGGCTTGCTGACGTTCCTCGAAGATACGCCCGGCAAGCTGCTGAAATTCGTTCTTGAGCCGCTCACGAGACTCTTCCAGCAATGCCAAGCGCTCACGGTGATGTTCCTTCAACTGCTCACGTTCCGCCTCCAGGCGCACATTGCGCTCCCTGGCTTCGGCATGACGCAGGCGAGTCTCGTCGAGAGCACCCTGCAGGCTTTGCAACTGCTCGCGGCAAGCATCCAACTGGACATCGCTGGCGGCCAGTTCCTGCTCGAGCTGACGAGTCTTCTCATCACGCTCCTGCAGGCGAGCCTGCAGCATTTCAGCCTGTTGTCGGGCCTTGAACAAATGCTTGCGGCCCTGCCTCCAGGCCAGCGCACCCACGCCGGCCAACACCGAGACAGCCCCTAACAGCGATAGCAGAATGGACAGGAGAGGCCCCGAGGGATCGACGATACCCATCACCTCAAACCGGATTCCGTGCCAGATCGGTGATCAACGCTTTGAGCAAGCCATAGAATTCTGCCACCGAAGCGATCTCGACACGCTCGTCTGGGGAGTGAGCACCGCGAATCAATGGCCCGAAGGAAATCATTTCCAGATGAGGGTACTTGCCACCCAGGATGCCGCACTCGAGCCCCGCGTGAATGACCTTGATCTCAGGTTCACAGCCAAGCCGAGTGTGATGCAACTCACAGAAACGCTGGAGCAATGCGCTTTCAGGTTGAGGTGTCCAGCCGGGGTACCCATTCTCTACCCGAGTATGGGCGCCAATCAGTTCGAACAGGGCCCGAAAGCGCTCCGCCATGTCGGCAGTGGCGCTGTCGCGCAGAGAGCGCACCAGTGCACACAAATGGAAACGGCCGTCGGCAAGTTGCACCACACCAAGGTTGTTGGACGTTTCGACCACATCCGGTACTTCGACACTCATGCGCTCGACACCACAAGGCGCCGCATGCAATGCAGCGATCAGCAAACGACTTGCCTGACGCGCGAGAGCATTTTCGGGCGCCTCATCGGCAATCTTCAGACTCAGGGAAAGTGCATCGTCGATCCCTGACAGCTCCGCCTGAATATCCGCTTCCAGCGCTGCCACCCGTGACCTGGCCGCTTCAACCTCGTCCTGGGGCAATGCAATGGTGGCAAAAGCTTCCCTGGGCAGAGCATTGCGTAGCGTGCCACCGTGGTAACTTGCCAGACGTGCGCCGCAGGCATCCAGGGCACGTAACACCCGAACCAGCAGGCGATTGGCATTCCCCAGCCCCTTGTGAATATCGATGCCGGAATGACCTCCGCGCAGGCCGGTCAGTGCCAGCGTCATGGCCACTTCGTCCTCCGTCAGCGGCTCCTGAGGCAATTGCGCCTCTACATTGACATCAGCACCACCCGCGCAGCCGATATATACCTGGCCACGATCCTCGGAATCGAGGTTGAGCAACAACTTGCCTTCCAGCCACCCTTCGGCCAGGTTCAACGCCCCACCCATGGAGCTTTCCTCTTCCAGGGTGAACAGCGCCTCCAGCGGACCATGCACAATACCATCGTCCTCAAGTGCCGCCAGGGCCGCCGCCACACCGATGCCGTTATCAGCACCCAGGGTGGTATGACGCGCCTTCAGCCAGCCATCACGGATCTCTGTGTCGATAGGATCCTGAGTGAAATCATGGGAGGAATTGGCGTTGGCCTGCGCCACCATATCCAGATGGCCCTGGAGAATCACACCTGGCGCCTGCTCAAAACCTGGACTCGCCGGTTTACAGATACGCAGGTTACCGTAGGCATCGCGGTCGTGATCCAGGCCCCGTTCTTCCGCCCACTGCTCCAGTTTGACCAACAGCGCCGCTTCATGGCCAGAAGGACGAGGTGTATTACACAGTGTGCGGAAGTGGCGCCACAGAATGGCCGGAGACAGACTTTCAAGATGTGCGTTCATAGCGCCTTTATATATTGATCTGAGGATATTGACCCAATTCAGAATGGGGAGGTGTAATTTAAAGAATTTTCCCCGAGTTTGAAGGCACTCTACCCTTGCTGATACCGCTTGGAAAGACTACCAAGCCCGTCCAACAGCTCTGCCACTGTGCTACGCCGCCATTGCTTGACCTGAGCCCTGCCTGTCAGTGACAGCGCATGTGCCAAGGCTGCCTCGTCACGCCCCTGGAAAGCCCAGGCTGCCAGCCATTGAGCATCGACCGTTGCCAGGCAGCCGGCGCCCGCCGCCGCCGTCACCAGGCTCTGGATGGCCGGACGTACCAATGCCGGCTCACGGCCACCGGCCACCACATCTTCCAGATCCTGCCGATGGGTTGTGCTGATATAGGCCCACGGATCTCCTGACTGGGTCTCTCCTGCAGCGGCCCTTCTTGCAACGGCCTCCAGCAATATAGCCACCAATGCAGGAGACAAAGTACACAGCTCAAACGCCAGCAATCCCGGTAATTGACACTGGAATCGCTGGGCAAGACGTTCGACCAGCATGCGTCCATGCTCCGAGCACGGGTGGACCACCATCACAGCATGCTCACCGGTGGCTGCTTCACGCGTCAGCCCCAAGCGCACAATGCGGTAGCCCTGGCTGAGCCAGAAGGACAACAACTCTGGATCAGCCCCGAAACTGGCGCCCAGCAGGTCGACGCCATCGTGTTCAGCCTGCTTCCGGGCAGCTTCCAACAATCGGCTGCCGCCTCCTTGCCTGCGCATCTCAGGATGCACGGCGATGCGACTGATTCGCCTGACGCGTGCAATGAGCGCTTCTCTTTCTCCTGCATGCACGGCCAGGGACTGGGCCAGGAGATGTCCCCGTGGACGCCGTTCACCGCGCGCCACAGCATCGGCCAGCTCAGCATCGAAGCTACCTTCATCCTGGCTGACAATGACTCCGGCAGGAGTGTCGGGCTCACCCAGCAGCATCAAGTGACCACCAGGTGCATCAAGCAATGCACGGAGATCTGCTGGCGTAGTGCGATAATGGGCCTGAACCAGCAAGCCGAACAATCTAGCCAGGGCCACTTCATCAGTCATCAGTTGATCGGGGTCGAGCAGGCATATGGGCAATCGGCCTAGCCGGGAGGCAGCACCATCGCCAGTGATATCCCCTGGCTCCGCATCCAGCAGCAACAGGCGTGACGTGGCAATTTCCAGAGGGTCTCCCTGAGCCCAGCGTACCGGCGTTTTCAGATGCAGGCTGCGCCATTGCGGTGTCAGCTCATCGAGGCGACGCCGAAAACGCAGTGCAAAGCCCCTCCCGGAACCTTCATAGCCATGCTCCGTGGTGGAAAAGGCGATGCGAGGGAAAGCCAGGAGCCACTCAGCCAGCATGGCAGCAGGAATCGCTGCGGCCTCGTCCACCAGCAGCAAGCGACGTTGAGTCCTCATGTCGCCGTGAGAATGCCTGCCGGTGTTGCTCTCTTGCCGGCCGAAAGACTTGCCGCCCCCAGCCACCATGGCGGATAACGCATCAGGCGCCATGAAACGTACGCTGCCACCAGGTGCCTCGAATTCGTTGGCGCTACGTTCACCCTGAGGACACAGTGCAGCCAGGCGTTCAAATACAGGGGCTACCGCGTCCGGTCGTGGGGCCGTCAGTACGATATCCAGCACCTCATGCCTGGCAGCAGCCTTTTCCAGCAGACGTGAACAGGCAATGCCCAACGCTGAAGACTTGCCTCGTCCACGATCGGCCGTCAGCACGAAAGGACGGCGACGCTTGAGCCGAATCAGGCTGTCGACCGCCTTTGCCTGATCCAGAGTCAGGCACTCCGCGTCCTGCACGGGCTCGGGCTGCGTGATACTGCCAGCAGGAATATCCTGCCACTCCAGCGACTGCCCCGGACGCCAGCAGGCAATTCCAGGCAACTGCTGGACCAGCTCCGCCAACCGCGAGTGGAAACGCCGGAGATAGCGGCTGGTCATCTGTTCCAATGTCCATGGATGTGCCGCCAGGCGCGCATAGTCCGCATCCGGCCTGGCGCCACCATCATCCGCTGTGAGCAACACCAGAATCCCACCCGCGACCAGAGTCCCCGCAAGCGCTCCCAGCGCATCAGGATCCAACCCATGCCCCGGCGACAGCGCATCAATCACGATCAGGTCATGCTCGCTTCCCAGACGGGTTCGCGCCTTGGCAGGAGACAGCCTTGAGCGGGGGTCTATAGATTGACTTGAGCGGAGCTCAGTAGACTCACTTGTGCAGGCGGCCACTCCTCCTACCCACAACGGCGCCTGCCAATTGCCCTGCAACCACCAATCCCTGACCCCCGCTACACATGCATCCGCTTCACCGACAGCCCCCGTGACCCATACAAGTCCTCGCCAACGTCGTTCGGAAAGGCTATGTCGCCAGGACTCCAGCCGGCTGATTTCAAATGACGAAGAACTCTGCGACATAGGGATTCCATTAATCAACTTTGGTCTAATTTAAGCGAGTGTTTAAACGCTGAAATAACAGCACCGATGCAGCAAAGATAACGACAAAAGCCCTCATTTATCTGATATATCGACATCTTTTCCTCCACACCAGCCACTCTCGAGGGGATTCGTCTCGGCCGCATCAGCCACCAAGGGAGCATCGAACAGAATTCTCGCCGCGTGCTAGCTTGATGTTGCAAGCCAAACGGTCCGGACACCTTGGCACCATCATCGATGGTCGAATCACCTTCCGGAAACCCGAGGCCCAGCGCCCTATCATCAGTGCAGAACCCAGTACGAATAACAAATCATCACTTGTACAAGACAAGGACAAGGGGAGCACAACAAACAATGAACAAGTTTACCTTGACTGGTCTGGCTGCGGGCATCGCCCTGGCCACCCTTTCCAGCCACGCGGTCGCCCAGGAAAAGTGGACCATGACCACCACCTGGCCAGATAACCTGGACCTGATCCAGATCGACCGTCACTGGGCCGAACTGGTCAACCAACTGGCCGGCGACGAGGTCCAGATCGAATTCTATGCCGGGGGCACCCTGATGCCTGGCACCGAGGTCTTCGATGCTACCGAAAGCGGCAGTATCCAGGCTTCCGGTGACTGGCCCGGCTACTGGGCCGGTCGCAGTCCAGCATTCTCGCCGCTGGCTACCACCACCAGCCTGTTCAATGGTGTCGACTACTTGAACTGGATCAATCAATGGGGGGGCTTCGACCTCTATCAGGAGGTCTACGGCCAGTACAACATGGTCTACCTGCCCTACGGTATCACCAACAATGAATCGGGGTTCCGTGGCGGCACCCCCATCGAAAGTCTGGCAGACCTCAAGGGCAAGCGCCTGCGACTATCCGGTCGTGACCAGGGACGTGTGCTGGAACAACTTGGCGGTTCCCAGGTCACCTTGGCCGGTGGCGAGATCTATCAGGCCATCGAGCGCGGTGTCGTCGATGGCGCAGAGTTCTCCACACCCGGTGTCGATTACAAGGCAGGGTTCTCCGAGGTTGCCGATTACTGGATGACACCCGGATGGCACCAGTCCGCCAGTGTGTTCGGGGTGATGATCAACAAGGAGGCCTGGGACGCCCTGTCCGAGGAAACCCAGGAAAAACTGAAGATCGCCGCCCAAGCGACCATGACCTGGTCACTGGCCTGGTCCGAGAAAGAGTCCACCGATGGCACGGCCAAGTTCCTCGCAGACGGCACCACCATCAATCAGCTGTCCGCGGATGACCTGGCCAAGATTCAGGACATCACCAACGAGGTGATCGTGCAGGGTGCCTGCGAAGACCCCATGCATGCCAAGATCTATCATTCGATGATCAGCTATCTGCAGGACTACGCACAATGGCGCGACATCTCGGTGCCTTACAACATGAGCCGAGTGACCGACAATCTACCGTCACTGGAAGACATTGAAGCCTGCATGAACAAGTAGCCCCCGGGCCACCGTCATGGCCCATGGGTTATGGCTCGGTGATGGCCGATGGCACTGCCTGCCAGTCCGTCGGCCATCCATCTTGAGACCATCATCTTGAGACCATCCAGGCAGATGCTGACTTCACAGGACCTCCCCTCATGAACAATATTGCCAAGGCCATCGACTGCCTGAACGAGTGGTTCGGCCGTCTGATCGCGCCATTGATCGCGGTCATCACCGTGGTGGTGGTCTATGACATTGCCAGCCGCTTCTTCATAGGCCGACCCAGTGACTGGGCTTTCGACGTCACCACCATGCTGTTCGGCACCCACTTCATGCTGCTGGCCGCCTATGGCCTGCGTCATCACGCCCATGTGGAAGTGGACGTTCTCAAGCGCCTGCTGTCACGGCGTGGGCGCGCATTGATCGATATCCTCGGCTATCTGATCTTCTTTACGCCATTCATCGTGATGTTCCTTACCTATAGCTGGAAGTTCTTTGAACGCTCCTGGAGTCGTTCTGAATCCACCTACGGCATCGTTTCCATTCCGGTCTACCCGGTGAAAGCCGTCCTGGTCATTGCGGCAGTGCTGATTCTGCTCCAGGCCATCGCCATCGTGATACGTGCCATCAATGAACTACGCGGCACACCGGCAGAGGGAGATGCCCGATGAGTCCGGAAATGCTTACTGTATTCATGTTCGGCGGACTGATGGTGGGTCTATTCATGGGACATCCCCTGGCCTTCGTTCTGGGAGGAACCGCAGTCCTGGGTGCCTGGTTCGGCCCTGGTCCCCAAGTGCTCGGCATCATCATCAACAATATCTATGGCCGTGCCATGGACAACTATGTCCTGGTCGCCATTCCACTGTTCATTCTGATGGCACGCTGTTTCGATTATGCTCGGGCGGCCTTGCGTTGACCGTGGTCATCGTCTCCGTCCTGCTGGCGGCCACCACCGGCATCGTCGGAGCCTCCATTGCCGTGATGGGGCTGATTGCCCTGGCGCCGATGCTCAAGTACGGCTACCACAAAGGCCTGTCTGCTGGTGTGATCATGGCCAGTGGTTGTCTCGGCATCCTGATCCCACCGAGTATCATGCTGATCCTGATGGCCAGCTATTCCCCGGTCTCAGTAGGCGCCCTGTTTGCAGGTGCACTGATTCCCGGCCTGATGCTGGGAGCCCTGTATGCGCTGTTTGTGCTGGCAGTATGCATGATCAAACCCGACTATGGCCCCCCGGTCGCCATTGCAGAGCGAGCTCAGATCAGTCGCGGTCAGATGTGGCTGATGATGGGAAAATATGTCCTTCCGCCAATGAGCTTGATTCTTGGGGTACTGGGGGCGCTGTTCACCGGTATCGCAACGGCCACCGAGGCTTCTGCCATTGGCGTGACCCTGGCCTTCATCCTGTTCCTGATCTTTGGCGATCGTAAACTGTCCACCTGCTACAGGACCTTCATCGAGGCCGGCAAGACCACCACCATGGTGATGTTCGTCCTGGTCGGTGCAACGGCCTTCACCGGTGTCTTTTCCATCGGCGGCGGCATGGACGTGATCAGTGAACTGGTACTGGCCATGCCAGGTGGCACGACAGGAGCGCTGATCCTGATGTTCCTGCTGGTATTCGTGCTGGGCATGTTCCTTGACTGGACCGGGATCGTATTGCTGAGCTTTCCAATCATGCTGCCGATCGTCCAGACCATGGGTATCGACATGCTGTGGTTTGTGGTGATGGTGGCGGTGGTATTGCAGACCTCTTTCCTCACGCCACCTTTCGGCTACGCCCTGTTCTATCTCAAGGGAGTAGCGCCACCTGAAGTGCAGACACTCGACCTGTACAAGGCGGTAATTCCCTTCTGCATGCTGATCATGCTGGCCTGCATACTGATGGCCTTGTTCCCCTGGCTGATTACCGGATTACCCTCCATCTTGCTGGGATACGGTTGATTCAAGGCAAGGCTTTGTGCGAAAAGTCGACGAGCGATGATCAGGCAAGGCGGAATTGATCGAAAAAGCGGAGTTTACGGGGGGTAAATGAGCATTTTGAGATCGACTCCAACGCAGCATGAACAAGCGCAGACACTTTTCGCACAGAGCCTAGGGCCCTGCCGACAGATGGGGCCCTAGGCTTTACAGGCTCTGGTGATTATCATGCGCTGATGCCTTCCTGGAGTTCGTCTGTTGCCTACTCACCCGGTTTCTGCGCCCTCGGCTCGCCTGCGCCGTTCATTCTCCACCTGGACATGGCTGACCTTTGCGGTTGCCGCTGTGGTCGCCCTGCCAGTATTGGTGATCCTGGGTCATATTCTGGTCCCTGCAGGCGATATCTGGAGTCACCTGGCCGCTACGGTACTTCCTCGCTATCTGACCAATACCCTGTTGCTGGTACTGGGTGTGGGGTTCGGCACTCTGGTGATCGGCACGGGGACGGCCTGGCTGGTGGTCATGTGCCGCTTTCCAGGCAAGCGCCTGTTTGAGTGGGCCATGCTGCTGCCACTTGCAGTGCCGACCTATGTCATTGCTTATGCCTACACCGATTTCCTGCAGTACTCAGGGCCACTGCAAAGTGCACTGCGCGAAACCTTTGGCTGGTCCCGGGGAGATTACTGGTTTCCAGATATCCGCTCGTTACCCAGTGCTGCCATCCTGGTCACTCTGGTGCTCTACCCTTATGTCTATATGCTGGCTCGTGCTGCCTTTCTCGAACAATCGGTATGCATGCTGGATGTCGGGCGTTCTCTCGGACGAGGGCCCTGGCAGATGTTCACCCAGGTTGCCGTTCCCCTGGCTCGCCCCGCGTTGGTCGGTGGGGTTTCCCTGGCGCTGATGGAGACCCTGAATGAGTTCGGCGCCATGCAGTATTTCGGCGTTGATACCTTCACTACCGGCATCTATCGCACCTGGTTCGGACTCGGCGAGCAGGTTGCCGCCGCTCAGTTGGCGGCCTGCCTACTGGCCTTTGTCATCCTGCTGGTATTGCTCGAACGCTGGTCTCGGGGCAAGCGTCGCTACCATCACACCTCCCATCGCTATCAGCAGTTGCCCGAGTATCGTCTGACGGGAATACGCGCCTTTGCTGCCAGCCTTGCCTGCACATTACCGGTATTGATCGGTTTCGTTGCTCCCTGCCTGCTGCTCGCAGAAATGGCGCTACGCAAGGGTGACAGCGTGCTCGGTGGCGCCTTCCTCGAGTACGCCGGCAACAGCCTGATGCTGGCTCTGATTGCTGCCGCAGTGGCCGTAGGCATGGCCGTCATCCTGAGCTATGGCGCTCGCCTGATGCCTGGCCAATTGACACGCACCGCTACCCGCATTGCGGCGCTGGGTTACGCCATCCCCGGTTCAGTGGTAGCCGTCGGTATCCTGATTCCCTTTGCCTGGATCGACAATCACCTCAACCAGTTGTACAAGGGCTACACCGGTGAAGTGTTCGGACTGCTCTTCAGTGGTACCGCATTCATCCTGATCTATGCCTATGTCGTGCGCTTTCTGGCCGTATCCTTCAATGCCGTGGAAGCCAGCCTGGAGAAAGTCACACCATCGATGGATGCGGCTGCGCGCACGCTGGGCGAAACGGCTACCGGCACACTGCGCAAGATCCATACCCCTATCATGCGCGGCAGCCTGCTGGCAGCAGCGATCCTGGTATTCGTCGATGTGATGAAGGAATTGCCTGCCACCATCATCCTGCGCCCATTCAACTTCGACACTCTGGCGGTACGCGCCCATAACCTGGCAGCCGACGAGCGCCTGGCCGAAGCATCCACGGCCTCTCTGGCCATCGTCGCGGTAGGAGTCATCCCGGTGATTCTGCTGAGTGTGGCCATGCGCAAGTCACGCCCAGGACAGCACAAGTCCTGAGCGTGACTTGCGCATGGCTCCTGAGAACATAGCCCTAGAGAACATGGCCCTAGAGAAAATAGGTCGGGGAGGCGCGGCTGATCTGCATTTCTAGTCGGCAGGAAAGACAAACGCCTGAGAGGGATCCAGGCTGACTTGAACGGCCTGGCCTTCTTCGGGCAGGAACACGCCCGGCATCCGAGCGTGCAAGTGTGCTTCCTGACCATCGGTACCATGGACACAGATATGCAGCAGGCTGGAACGCCCCAACAGGCGCGCTATCAGCACATGGCTGTGATGGTCATGAGGTACATCGCTCTTGATCTCCACGACTCGCAGAGCTTCAGGGCGCACCAGTACCTGTACACGACTGCCTTCTGCCAGGTTCGTGGCCACAGGTCCTACTGCAGTATGCACGAAACCATTTGCCACGACGCCTTCCAGATGATTGACCTCCCCAAAGAAGGTCACCACAAAGGGATCCAGGGGATGGCAGTATAGTTCCTGGGGAGTGCCGATCTGCACAATTCGCCCATCACGCATCAGCACGATGCGATCGGCCATGAACATGGCCTCTTCCGGATCATGCGTTACCAGCAAGGTGCCGGCGCCGACTTGCTTGAGCACATGCAGGGTGTCGTCGCGAATGCGGTCACGCAAGCGTGCATCCAGGCTGGAGAAAGGCTCATCCAGCAGCATCAGTTGCGGGGAAGGTGCCAGGGCCCGGGCCAGGGCGACACGCTGTTGCTGTCCCCCGGACAAGGTGTGGGGAAAGACATCGGCATAGGCTGCCATGCCAAGTTGGTCAAGTAGCTGCATGGCACGCATGCGCCGCTGCTTTGGAGGTAGTGACTTGAGCCCAAAGGTGACATTGTCCAGCACACTCAAGTGGGGGAACAGGGCTGATTCCTGGAAAGCCAGGCCGACACTGCGCTTTTCCGGGGGAACATGAGGCATCCCCTGTGTGGCCAACGTCTGGCCATTGAAACGCAACTCTCCCTCCTGCAACTCCTCGAGCCCTGCCACCACCCTCAGCAAGGTGGTCTTTCCACACCCCGAAGGACCCAGCAGGCACAACACTTCACCTTGGTGCATCACAAAGGACACATCCTCCACGGCCACGCTGCCAGTGCTCGCCTGGGCGTATCGATGCCGGACACCATGGACTTCCAGCAATGGAGAAGCGCTCTGATCGCTTAGCTCATCGTCCAGCGTATCGGCAATCGTCGAGGTTGTCTCCATCGTGGTTATTGTCATGACTGTGGCCACCATTTGCTTGTGGAACGCGGGGAAGAGTATTCATGACCGATGAGGTCGTGAGCAAGGAGCTCCCATGCTAGCGCGATTGACGCCGTCTCGGCGACAGGCTATGAATAGTAACGCGGAATTACATTGATTTTCATTTAGCAAAATAACGATCTCTTCTGGAGGTGGTACGCATGTTCCACATTTCCCGCCTTGCGGTGGCCATTGCCCTATCGAGTGCAGCCAGTCTTGCCTATGCCGAAGGTAGCGTGAATATCTACTCTGCTCGGCATTATGACTCTGACCAGGCACTCTATGATGCTTTCACCAAGGAAACCGGCATCGAAGTCAATGTCCTTGAGGGCGATTCCGATCAACTGATCCAGCGCATCGAGCGGGAAGGTGAAGCCAGCCCGGCAGACATCATGATGACAGTGGATGCTGCACGCCTGTGGCGCGCAGAAGAGGACGGCGTATTTGCTACTGTCGACTCCACCGTACTCAACGAGCGCCTGCCAGAAAACATGCGCCACCCCGAAGGCAAGTGGTTCGGTTTCAGCCAGCGCATGCGGGTATTCTTCTACAACCCGGATACCATCGATCCTGAACAGATCCCAACCTATGAGTCCCTGGCTGATCCAGACCTCAAGGGTAAGGTCTGTATCCGTTCCTCCAACAATGTCTATAACCAGTCACTGCTGGCCTCCATCATCGAACACGATGGCGCAGAAGGTGCCGAGCAATGGGCTCAGGGCGTGGTTGACAACATGGGCCGCCCACCTGAAGGCGGCGACCGCGACCAGATCAAGGCTGTGGCAGCTGGCGAGTGCGACGTGGCCGTCAGTAACCACTACTACTACGTACGTATGCTGAATTCTGATGATGCCAGCGAGAAGGAAGCCGCCGAGAAGGTCAAGATCCTGTTCCCGAACCAGGGCGAAGGCGACCGCGGTGTTCACGTCAACGTCGGTGGTGCCGGGCTGGTAGAAGGTGCCCCCAACCACGATAACGCTATCAAGTTCCTCGAGTTCCTGGCTTCCGATGAAGCCCAGGAACTGTTCGCCCAGGGCAACTATGAATTCCCGGTTGTAGAAGGCCTGCCCATCAACGAGACGCTGACTTCCTGGGGTGAGTTCAAAAAAGACGACGTCAATGTCAGCGTACTTGGCGCCAACAACCCCGAAGCTGTGAAGATCTTCGATCGCGTGGGCTGGCGTTGATTGCACGGACGTCTAACGCCTGACGTTACAACGCAGACAACCGTTATCCTCAGAACGCTACTTGAGTAGCGCTCATATAAAACGACGTTCCAATGCCACAGAGCCCACGCCGAATGGCGTGGGCTCTGTAAATGTGAGCGTCAATCAGTGCCTATTGCGCTCCTTTTTCCTCATCGGCCAGCGGCATGGCATCGGCAGCCCGCTGGAAAACGCTCAATGCGCCCATGCGGCGGCCTCGGTCATTGATAAAGGTTTCCAGAGTCACCACGGCATTGGTGTCTGCACGAGAGAACATTACCCGGTCATCACCAGGCGTTCCCGTCCACTCGCTACCGAGGCACTGCCCCAGCGCTTCGCTTCCCGCTGCCAAGGCACCCCGCGGATCTTCAACCTGAAGCCGGCCGAAACATACATAATGATCAGGGCGCTGCGCCGAAGTAATCACACAGGCATTGTGAAAGGCTTGGACATCAGTCTCCCAACTGCGTGTCAGACGAGTGTCGGTAAAACGGCCTTTGATATCTTTGAAGCCATTCGGCGCGCTGGCAACGGCCTGATCCAGCGCCGCACAATCGAAAAGATCAGCCGCCTGCTGAGGCGTGGTGGTGGTGACACATCCCGCCAGGCTCAGCCCTGCCATGACCAGGCTGGCCCTGATAAAGATTCCCCGTGTCATATCCTTGTCTCCGACCGATAGCCGTGTCCATCACGACCTTGATGAGGTAACCAGGATCACACCATAGCATTATGCCGACATACCTCGCATGCGCCATGTCACCTATCCCTCTTTCTATTCGATCGCAGAGCTTGAGACGGCGTAATTCCGTCACGCCCAAACAAAAGACCCGCGTCGGAGAGCGCAGGTCCAGGGTAAAGCAAGACGGCTGGATCCATCACCAGCCGGATATCTCATTCCATGGTGATCAGATACCTTGCTGGCCACTCGGCAAGGCATCGGCTTCCTTCTGGAAGACGCCCAATGTGCCGACGCGATGATGGCGGTCGTTGATGAAAGTCTCCAACGTCACTACGGTATCAGTCCCTTGGCTCCGGTACATGGCACGCTCAGCACTCATCGAGGCCTTCCAGTCGCTACCGAGACATTGCCCCAGTTCTTCACTGGCGATGGCAAGGGCGCTTCCAGGGTCCTTGATGTCGATGCGTCCAAAGCATTCATAGTGATCCGGGCGCTGTGCCGAAGTAATCACGCAAGCCTCATGAAAGGCCTGCACGTCGGTGTTCCAACTACGTGTCAGGCGCGTTTCCCTGAACTGGCCTTTGATGTCATCAAAGCCATTGTCAGCGCTGGCAACGGCCTGCTTGAGTTCTGCACAGTTGAACAGAGCTGCTACATGTTGTGGCGAAGCAGTAGTTACACAGCCAGTCAGGCTCATGGCGCTGGCCACAGCCAGTCCCGTCCAGGTAAGGGTTCTCCGCGTCATTTCCTTGTCTCCATGCGATAGCCGTGCCCGTCACGACTCGAGGACGTTACCATGCAACATCATCGCATCTCGCCGATATGCCTCCCATGCACCGCGCCTGATACCTCATATTGATCCGCCGACAAAAGCAGCGCCCGGCACGCCGCAATCGTCAGTACTCATCCTCGTCTTTCCTCTTCTGCCAGGGTTTCACTCAGCATTTCTGCAAACAGGGCCAGAGCCGGCGACATGGGGCGCTCTCTGGCTACACAGATATCCAGCCTGGCACCCGCTATCTGGTGATCGGACAAGGGGCGAAAAACCAGTTCGCCAAGCTGGACTTCCCGAACGATATCCAGTGGATTGAGAAAGGCAATCCCCAGGCCGGCACGGGCCAGGGACTTGATACTGAGCACACGACTGCACTCGGCAAAGGTGCTGAATGCCACCTGATGGTAGGCCAGGGTCTGCTCCAGGGTCGAGCCGCGATACATGTCCTTGTCAGGAAGAATGACGCGGTATTCAGCACAGTCCTTGAGCTTCACTTCCTTCTGCCTGGCCAGAGGGTGATCTGGCGCCATGACGGCGCCAAAGCGAAAGGTGGCACTGCGTAACGTACGAACGCGTGGATTGGGAGATGCGTTCACGCAGATTCCGATATCCGACTCTCCCGACACAATACGCTCCACAATGACATCCGTCAGACTGGTCAGTAATTCGAAACGCACTTGGGAATAGCGCTGCTCGAATCGTCGCATGACGGCAGGCAAGGTGAGGTCTGTCATCGATTCGACACTGGCGACGCGAATCTCGGCACAACCCGCACCACGAATCTCATCGAGCACACCGAGAATCTGGCGCTCATCGCGTTGCCATTGACGCACTTGATAGAGCAGCAACTCTCCTGCAGATGACAATCGCATGCCGCGCGGCAGGCGTTCGAAAAGCGGCACCTCAAGTTGTTCCTCCAGCTTGAGAATCTGACGATTGACTGCCGAAGCCGCTACATGGAGCCGTTCAGCGGCCTTGCGCAATGATCCCTGACGTGCCACCTCCTCGAAGTAACGCAAAGCAGTTGTCATTAGCGGCATGATGCTTCCTCCAGCTCGTGCATGATCCTGTTACCCGTTTCTATCATCGATATGACAAAAGCCCCACCGTTGCCGAAAAAGCAACAGATGAAACGAAAAACGATGATGGACCAGCACGCGCTCAGAGCACTAGCTTGAGCTTGCTAGACAGCACGACATCCCTACATCCATGCATAGCCCTAGTTTCTAACTTCTAAGCCTTCACCCATAGAACACCACAACAATAACGAGGTTCTCCATGTCCCACCCTGACGCCTCTGCCTCCGATCCCGTCGACGAGCGGCTGGCACCACATACCGCATTGTTGTTCGGCTTTCAGCACGTCCTGGTGATGGCCGCTGCGCCTATCACCGCCGTATTCCTGGTAGGCCAGGCCATGGGCTTCGGCCCTGACGTCACTGTACCGCTGATGAGTGCCACCTTCCTTGCCTGTGGGCTGGGGACCTTATTACAGTCCTTCGGACCCTGGGGGATCGGAGCCCGCCTGCCTTTTGTGCAGGTTCCCGGTGGCGCTCCCATCGTCATTTTCCTTGCCATCGCCCAAGCCACCGACATGCAGACAGCCACCGGGGCTGTCATCCTGACTGCCCTGTTCTACTTCATTGCACTGCCGTTCTTTACTCGGGTCCTGCGCTTCTTTCCTCCTATCGTGATCGGCACCATGCTGCTCCTGGTAGCCGTCAATCTGGTCAAGATCTTCGGTAGCCTGATTGTTGGCCAATCAGATAGCCCGAGTTATGCCTCAAGCTCCACCACACTGCTGGCCCTGGCCACCATGGCCGCCATTGTGCTCTGTGCTCGCCTGTTCAGAGGAGTGCTACGCCGCATTTCAGTGATGCTGGGCTTGCTGAGCGGAACACTGATTGCGGCCCTGTTCGGCGACATCGACCTCAGTGGCATGACCTCTGCCCCCTGGTGGGCATTGCCTCAGCTGTTTCCTTTTGGTACGCCAAAATTCGACGTCATCGCCTCGCTGCCCTTGATCATCTTCAGTGTCGTATCGATGACCGAAGCGACCGGACAGACCATGGCGACTGCCGAAATCGTCGGCAAGAAAGGAGACCCCAGCCTCCTGGTACCTCGCAATATTCGCGCTGACGCCCTGGGATCACTGTTCGGGGGGTGCCTGGGAACTTCCCTGATCATCACCAGTGGCGAGAACATCGGTATCGTGCGCGCCACTGGCATTCGCTCACGCTATGTCACGGTAGCGGCCGGCGCCCTGCTGATCGTCATTGCCCTCTTCGCCCCGCTTGGTCGCCTTGCTGCCGCGCTCCCCACCCCGGTGGTTGCCGGTACCGCAGTGATCGTGTTCGCCATCATCGGTGCCATGGGCATCAATATCCTGCGCAACGTCAATCTCAATGAGCATGGCAACCTCTATACCCTGGCCTCGGCACTGGCCATGGGGCTGTTGCCTATCGTCGTACCGGATTTCTATTTCGACTTCCCTAAGCACCTGCAGATCATTCTTGGCAACGGCCTGGCCATGGGCACTCTCACGGCGGTACTTGTCAACATCCTGTTTCAGTGCACCAGGCGTACGACGGCGTCGCATCGCCCCGATACCTACACCACCTCTACCGACCAGGAGCCTTCTTGATGCGCTCTTCCACTTTGCCTTCCTCTCTCACCGCCAGCGACTTCGATGCCGATGAACTGCTGCTGGCTCCCCAGGAAATATTACTGGACGGCAATATCGTCGAGGGCATGGCGGTACATATCGCACAGGGCCGCTTCGCCACCATCGGACCTCGCGCCGAACTATGCGCAAGCTTGCCTCACCTGGCCCCTCTGGAATTGCCATCTCACTTGCTGATGCCCGGCTTCATCGATAGCCATCATCACCTGACCCAATCGCTGGGCAAGTCACTGGTGTTCGGCGAGCCATCCGAGATCTTTCGCCGAATCTGGGTCCCTCTGGAGTCCAGCCTCGACGAACGCATGTTGTATCTCAGTTCAAAACTGGCCGCATTGGAGGCCCTGCGTGGAGGCTTTACCACGGCCGTCGATGCCGGCACCCGCTCTGCCGGAGAAATCGACGCCGTGGCCATGGCTGCCGAGGAAACCGGTATGCGTTGCGTACTGGGGCTGATCTGCAACGACCAGGGCGGCAGCGCCACACCTCAGCAGCGCCAGCAGATCCTCGATCGCGCCCAGCATCACCTCACACGCTGGCCGTCGTCAGGCTTGATTCATCCATCACTGGCGATCTCCATTCCGGAAGCGGCCAGCGATGACATGCTGCATGATGTTTCAGCACTGTGCGTCACGCATGGTGCAATCTTCCAGAGTCACGTCAACGAACACCTTCAGGCCATCGAGCGTTCATTGGTGGCACGAGGCCTGAGACCACTGCAGCACCTGCACGCAGTCGGAGCTCTGGGCCCACAGACATTGATTGCTCATGCCACCCTGGTGACACCGGACGAACTGAACCTGCTGCGTGATACTGACACGGCTGTGGCCTTTAATCCGGTGGCCAGCAGCTGGAAAGGTAATGCCGTGGCTCCTGCCTTGAACATGCGCGCACTCGGCATCCGCATGGGCCTCGGTAGCGATGGCACGCGCAGTGATGCTTTCCGCCTGATGGATGCTGCCGAAACCAGCCAACGACTGACCATCGGCCTGGCAACGGGCGACAGTTCCTGCGGTGGCGGCTGGCCATGGCTGGACATGGCAACATGCGATGCTGCCGATGCTGCCGGGCTTTCGGGCATCTGTGGCAGCATCGCTGAAGGCCTGGCGGCCGACTTCCTGCTGGTCAATGTCGATACGCCTGAAATGACACCAAGCTGGGACCGCCCCTGGGAATTGGTTCGCTATGGCAATCGCGACCAGATCGACGGCGTTTTCACCCTTGGTCGCCTGCGCCTGTGGCAAGGCTGGCCCTGTCACTGGGATGCGCGCGAATTGATGGCAGAAATACGCGAAAGCGCTGCTGCGGCCATTGCTCAGTCTCCCATCCAGCGTATCCACCCCACCTCAAGTACGCATCGTTCCCTGCGCCGTTCCCAATATCAGTCTCAACTGCAATCTCAACTTCAATCTCAACTTCAATCCCAGCCCCACCAGTCCAGCCGTGCCGGGGAGCAGAGACAATGATCGACCCCACCACCTTTGCCATCCTGGCTCTGGCAACGGGGCTGGCAGCCTTCATTCAAGGTGCCATCGGCATCGGCTTTGCTCTGGTCGTGGCACCTGTGCTTGGTGTGCTGGAGCCCCACCTTCTGCCCGTAGCATTACTGGTTCTGATGCTGCCATTGAACCTGTTCGTTGCTCTGAGAGAACGTGATGCCATCGATTGGCGCGGCAGTGCCTGGATCTCGGCCGGGCGCCTGCCTGGCACCCTGCTGGGGCTCTGGATACTGGTGCTGTTAAGTGCCGAGGGGCTGAATCAACTGGTTGGTGCCTCTACCGTACTGGCAGTCCTGGTGGCATTGTTTGCGCCGGTCTTTCGTCCCGGCCCAGGCTCCTGCGTTTCAGTCGGCATGATCACCGGTGTCACGGAGACTGCCACCGGCGTCGGTGGTCCTCCACTCGCACTGCTCTACCAGCACCGCCCCGGTCCGGAATTACGCTCGACCATCGCCTGCTGCTTTCTGGTCGGAGAACTGGTATCACTGGCCATCCTGGCCATCGCTGGCAAGGTCACCATGGAGCAATTGGGGTGGGCACTGGCGCTGGTACCACCGTTGCTGATCGGCAGCGTCGCCAGTCGCATGATTCATCAGCGTATCGACGCCCGCCGGCTGCGTCTGGGAGTACTGCTTTTTGCCCTGATCTCGGGGATATGGCTGATGCTGCCCGCCTAGCTGCTCCAAGTTTCGGAGCTTTATGCTTCGAGGCTTTCTATACTTTCAGGGCTTCCCGCGCCTTCAGTACTGCCACGACAACTGGATCGAACCAAATTCATCGTGGCGGTCCTGACCCTCGAACTCACGAGTACGCCAGACATTGGTCAGTGATAATTGCCAGTCCTGCCAGGTCATGGTGACACCCGCCTGGGCATCGCCTACCCAAGGCTCACGCTCTACGGAATGACTGTCCTCGAAGGTGTTGCCGTCCAGCAGCAGATTGTGGGCCATATAGCGGCCTTCGAAGTTGGCGAATACATACCAGGCAAAGTCGGAACCTGAGCGAAACCAGGACTGTCCCGTGGCGGCAGGCGCTACGGCAGGAATGCTGTAACTACGTTCCAGCCCTTGGCCGATTCGCGCTCCAAAGCCTGCGGATACATAAGTATAGAGATTACCAAGGGCGAATCCTGCAGAGGGCCCGGTATCGACTTCCAGTCCTGCCAGTTGCCGTTTTGCTATCCAGCCACGTTTCATGGCCAGATTGACGATGGGCTCAAAATCGAGCTGGTGGCTCCATCCCTCAGGTTCATCACTGTCGGTTATCTTGTGAATCCCCTTTTGGGTCGGCTCAGCCAGACTGGCGGGACCGACCCAGCCCACGTCGACATGCACCCCGGTAAGCTGGCGCCAACGCTCATGCTGCTGTTCATCGAACAGTGAAACCCCTCCATACAACAGCCCTGCATAAGGTCTGTCATCTTCGACCAGGTCACTGCGCGAGATATCAATGGGTGTATACATCTGCTGGCTCAAGCGCCAGGCGGCAAGCTCCCATTCTTCTGCAGGAATTCCCGTCAGACGCTCCCCCATCTTCCGGGTCCAGTGGTCCGACTCCGGAACAAAGGCCCAACTGGCCTCGATGCCGTTGGAATAGTGTCCATCGCTGCTGCCAGCGAATATGTCGTTTTCCACCTTGAGACTGGCAACACCATCGGCATGGGCTTGTGCCCCCCAAAGCCCGACCAAGGCCAGTACCATTACGCGCCGGGGCACCTTAAGCGTATTTCCTGCCGTCGGAAGATCCAGAGGGACAGAGAAACCTCGCAGAGAAAGAAAAGAGCGGAACATTGCCTTCCCCAAAATACATACAAACATGAATGTATTTTACCAGAAGTCAGCCCCTGGACTCGATACCTCCAATGGCAGATATCGAGTCTTTCTTTCCAGCCCCATATGGCGATGAATGGCCTAGTGTGCCTCATCCCAATTGGCACCACTCGCCGCTTCCACGGTCAAGGGAACATCCAGAGTGACGGTGTTCTGCATGAGCTGCTTGACCTCGGCCATGAAGGCTTCGACCTGATCTTCACGCACCTCGAACACCAGTTCATCGTGAACCTGCATCACCATCCAGGCATCAAACTCGACGTTATCACGCAGCCACGTATCCACGTCGATCATGGCACTCTTGATGATATCCGCAGCCGTGCCCTGCATCGGTGCATTGATTGCAGTCCGTTCAGCCCCTTGGCGACGGGCACGGTTCTGCGAGTGGATCTCTGGCAGATACAGGCGGCGACCGAACAGCGTCTCGACGAAACCGTCCTCGGCAGCCTGGGCACGAATACGCTCCATATACCGCGCCACACCAGGATAGCGATCGAAATAGCGATCGATGTAGGTCTTGGCCTGGCTCTGTTCGATATGCAACTGACGGCCCAGTCCCCAGGCACTCATACCGTATATCAGACCGAAATTGATCGCCTTGGCACTGCGACGCTGGTCAGCACTGACCTGATCCAGTGCGACACCGAACACCTCTGAAGCAGTGGCTGCATGGATGTCCCGGTTCTCGGAAAACGCAGAGAGAAGTCCCTTGTCACCAGACAAGTGAGCCATGATACGCAACTCGATCTGGGAGTAATCCGCGGCAACGATACGATAGCCAGGCCGGGCGATGAAGGCTTGGCGGATACGCCGCCCTTCCTCGGTTCGGATAGGAATGTTCTGCAGGTTAGGGTCGGTGGACGACAGACGTCCCGTGGCAGCCACGGCCTGGTGATAGCTGGTGTGCAGGCGACGCGTGGCCTTGTTGACCAGCTTGGGCAGCTTCTCTGTATAGGTCGAGCGCAACTTGGAAAGTCCACGATGCTCCATGATCACCTTGGGCAGCGGATAGTCCAGGGCCAGCTCTTCCAGCACCGCTTCCGCGGTCGACGGAGCCCCTTTGGGGGTCTTCTTGATGACCGGAATGCCCTGTTCCTCGAACAGGATCTGTCCCAGTTGCTTGGGTGAGCCCAGATTGAACTCACGCCCGGCCAGTTCGTAGGCCCGGGCTTCCAGCTCCTGAATGCGCTTGCCCAGCTCCTGTGTCTGGGTATGCAGGCGCTCCACATCCAATGCCACACCATTGCGCTCCATGGCCGACAGCACTCGGATCAATGGTCTCTCCAATCGATCCAGCACCTCGGACACACGGCCGGTCTTCTCCAGTCTTGGGCGCAGTTCGCGGTGCAGGCGCAAGGTGATGTCGACATCCTCGCACGCGTAGGGAACCGCCTGTTCCAGCGCAATCTGGTTGAAGGTCAACTGCTTGGCGCCCTTGCCCGCAATATCCTCGAACTTGATCGTACTCTCGCCCAGATACTTCAATGCCAGAGAATCCATATCATGGCGAGTGGCAGTAGAGTCGAGCACATAGGACTCGAGCATGGTATCGATCAATTCGCCCTTGACCGCGATGTCGTAGCGAGCCAGCACCGAAATATCGTACTTGAGGTTCTGACCGATCTTGGCAATCCCAGCATCGCCCAACACCTCAGCCAATGCCTGCAATACCGCCTTCCGGTCCAGCTGGGGCGGGGCATCGAGATAGTCGTGGGCCAGGGGAATATAGGCAGCTTCGCCAGGTTCCAGAGCCAGGCCGATACCGACAATATCCGCTTCCATGTAGTCCAGGCTGGTCGTCTCCAGATCAAAGCAGAATGCCTCGGCCTTCTTGAGGCGCTTCAACCATTCATCGAGCTGGGCCTGTTCAAGGATGGTGACATCCTGGCGCGTGCTGCTGGAACCTCTCTCCGATGCAGTATCGTCGTCGTGATCGCCGGACGGGGACGCCGTCCCCCCCTTCTGGGACTGCCCCTTGAGCAGTGACTCAAGCCAGGTCCTGAACTCCAGCTCCCGGTAGAGCTCGATCAGGGCCTCATTATCCTCCTCGCCAACCACCAGCTCATCCAGGCTGATCGCCAGCTCGCAGTCGGTCTTGATGGTGGCGAGCTGGTACGACAGATAGGCCATGTCGCGATGTTCTTCGAGCTTCCCGGACAAGGTCTTGGCACCACGGAAGGACAGTGTCTTGACCTTGTCGAGATCCGCATAGATGGTATCGAGCCCTCCATCCATGCCTTGCAACAGGCCCAGCGCCGTCTTTTCCCCTACTCCGGGCACGCCCGGAATGTTATCGATCTTGTCTCCCATCAAGGCCAGGTAGTCGATGATCAGTTCTGGCGGCAGGCCATACTTTTCCTTGATCCCGGCGACGTCCAGCGTCTCATTCTTCATGGTGTTGACCAGGGTGATATGGCCATTGACCAACTGGGCCATGTCCTTGTCACCCGTGGAAATCACGGCGTCACGCCCAGCTTCGGTCGCATGCCGGGCCAGCGTGCCGATGACGTCATCGGCCTCGACGCCTTCAATGCACAGCAATGGCAGTCCCAGGGCTTTCACGCAGTCATGCAACGGCTTGATCTGGACGCGCAGATCATCAGGCATCGAAGGCCTCTGGGCCTTGTACTCCGCGAACAGCTCATCACGAAAGGTCTTTCCTGGAGCATCGAAAACCACCGCCATGGGGCTATCCGGATAGTCCTTGCGCAGGCTCTTGAGCATGTTGAGCACACCCTTGATGGCCCCGGTAGGCTGACCCTTGGATGTGGTCAGAGGAGGCAAGGCATGGAAGGCGCGGTATAGATAGGAGGAACCGTCGACGAGAACGATGGGGCTAGAGGCCATGGATCGGCGTCCCTGAACGAAATGGTGGCAAACTGTGTCAAAACAGGAAACACTGTTCGCGCATCATGTTTGACTGACAATCAGGTAACATGCGTAACCTATGCATGAAAAGCTTGCATGCTTCCTGAACGATTGGCTCCATAATACGCATCATTATCGATCTTTGCTTGGAGCCATTTTTGCTAGGAGTCCTCATCATGCCCTTACTTCGCCTCGCTCTCGCCCCGTTGCTGGCTCTGGCCCTCATGGCCAGCGCATCGCCACTGCTGGCCCAGACAGTCGAGCCGGATATCAAGGTGCGCCAGGAAGCCGGCCAGACGATTCGCGAGTACCGCATCAACGGCAAGCTCTATGCCATTCGCATCGAGCCCAAGGGCGGCACGGCCTACTTTCTTGTCGATCATAATGGCGATGGCAATTTCCAGCGTCAGGACGGAAATAGCGTGGATGCCCCCAGCTGGGTGAAATGACCCTATCTCGTGCTGACCCTATGTCGTGCAAGGTTGTGTACGCAGAGTCGTTGCGATGGTCAGGCAGGCGGAATTGATTAAAAAATCGGAGTTTACGGAGAGTAAATGAGCATTTGAGATCAGTTCCAACGCAGCATCACCGGACTCAGGCACTTTTCGTACAGGACCTAGCTCTTTCGAGTCGCTACAATAGCCGCCTTGCAAACTCCGGGCGAGACGACACATGGCCGTATTCACACCTCTTGACGACGCGCAGGTCGCAAGTTTTCTCAGCCGCTTCGATGTAGGCGAACTGACTCAGTTGCAGGGTGTGCCTGCAGGCACCGAAAACAGCACCTTCTTCGTGACGACCGACCAGCGTGAACTGGTCCTGACCCTGTTCGAACAGGGCGATCATGAGGAGTTGCCTTTTTTTGTCGAATTGCTGGATTTCCTGGACGAGCATCGCATTCCTGTCGCAGGTCCTATTCACGACCGCGAAGGGATTGCCTTGCATGAGCTGGCCGAACGTCCTGCTCTGCTGTTCCCACGCCTGCCCGGCAAGCATCCCAAGGCGCCTAACCTGACACAGTGTCAGGCCCTTGGTACGGCATTGGGTCGGCTGCATCGGGTCTCGCAGCATTTCCCGGGCCACCGCCCAAATCCACGGGACCTGAACTGGTTATCCGCCATGCATCACAAGGTGCTGGTGTATATCTCTGCGCAGGACCAGGCGCTGATGCAAGACGAAGTGGAGTATTACCAGAGTGTCTTCGGAGAAGCCCCTGAGTTACCCCAGGGTGCACTGCATGGCGACCTGTTCCGCGACAACACTCTGTTCGACGGCGACAGCCTCGGCGGCATCATCGATTTCTACAATGGCTGTACCGGTGACCTGCTGTTCGATCTGGCCATCGTGATCAACGACTGGGCCACGGATGCCGATGGCCATCTTGACCAGGAGCGCCACGATGCCCTGCTGAGCGCCTACCAGGCCCAACGTCCGCTGAATGCTACCGAGATCGAGCTATGGCCGGCCATGCTGCGGATGACGGCTTTGCGTTACTGGCTATCTCGTCTGCTGGTGGTCTATGTGGATCCACCCGCTCATGACCTGACCCCTCATGATCCGGAGCAGTTCCGTCAGATCCTGCTCTCCCGAATCCACCACGGCGCGCTGCCTTTACCAGAGCCCGCCGTCAGCGCTGGAGCCCACTGAATGAGCCACAGCACCGCTGCACCATCGCCCGCCAAACGCGCACGACGCATCTGGAACATCGACCAGTGGGGAAGTGGTTACTTCGATGTCAACGATGATGGCCAAGCCTTGGTACGCCCCCTGGGTGACGCCGTGGAAGGCCCGGTCCTGCCATTGGCAGAGCTGACCGATAAATTGCGTCAAGCAGGACTGCGACTACCGGTGCTGATCCGCTTCACTGATATCCTTCATGACCGGGTCGAGCAGCTATGCGCGGCTTTCGATCAGGCCATGGAGGAGGACGAGTTCGATGGTGGCTACACCGCCGTTTACCCGATCAAGGTCAACCAGCAACGTCGAGTGGTCGAGGAAATCCTTGCCACTCAGGAACGTGGCCGTGGCCGTGTCGGTCTGGAGGCCGGCAGCAAGCCGGAGCTCATGGCGGTCCTGGCACAATCAGGCGATGCTTCTTCACTGATCGTATGCAACGGCTACAAGGATCGTGAATACGTGCGCCTGGCCCTGATGGGGGAGAAGCTTGGCCACCGTGTCTATCTCGTGGTGGAGAAGCTCTCGGAGCTGCCATTGATTCTCGAAGAGGCCGAGCGCATCGGTGTCGTACCACGTATCGGCTTGCGCGCCCGCCTGTCTACCATGGGCAAGGGCAAGTGGCAGGATACCGGCGGCGAAAAATCCAAGTTTGGCCTCACGGCAGGACAGATCCTCAACGTGATCGAGAGCCTGAAACAGGCCAACCGCCTCGAGAGCCTGCAACTGGTCCATTTCCATCTGGGCTCCCAGATTGCCAACATCGGCGATATTCAAGGCGGCCTGCGCGAGTGCGCTCGCTTCTATCAACACCTACGTGCGCTTGGTGCTCCTGTGGATACTGTCGACGTGGGTGGTGGCCTGGGTGTCGACTATGAAGGTACGCGCTCGCGCAGCTTCTGCTCGATCAACTACTCCATGCATGAGTATGCCCGCAATGTGGTCAACGCCTTCGCCCGAGTGTGCCAGGAACAAGACCTGCCCTACCCACACCTGCTCAGCGAGTCAGGTCGCGCCCTGACCGCTCATCACGCAGTGCTGATCACCAATGTGATTGGCGAAGAGCGGGTGGATACCAAGACACCCGAACGCCTCAGTGATGACCCGGAAGTGGAATCCCTGTGGCAGACCTATGACATCGTCGCAGCAGATCCAGAGCCCCGCGCTCTGGTTGAAGCCTGGCACGACCTTGTCCAGGACATGGGCGACCTGCATGACCGCTTCGTCCTTGGCCTGGCCGATCTTTCAGCCCGAGCAGAAGGTGAAAGCGTCTACTTTGCTGCCTCCGCTGCGCTGCGCAAGCAGCTCGATCCCCGCAACCGGGCTCACCGGGAAATCCTTGATGAACTGGCAGAAAAGCTTGCCGACAAGCTGTTCGTCAACTTCTCCCTGTTCCAGTCGGTACCGGATGTCTGGGGTATCGATCAGATCTTCCCGGTCCTGCCACTGACCGGGCTCGACTGCGAGCCAAGCCGACGAGGCGTGATCCAGGACATCACTTGCGATAGTGATGGCCGTATCGACGGCTACGTGGATGGTCAGGGTGTCGAGACTACCCTGCCATTGCCGGAATGGCGTGAAGGCGAAGAACGATTGCTGGGCTTCTTCCTGGTCGGCGCTTACCAGGAAATCCTCGGCGACTTGCACAACCTGTTCGGTGATACCGATGCAGTGGATGCATCCCTGGATCACAAAGGCAACTGGATCCTCAGCAACCTGCAACGCGGAGACCGCGTCTGCGATGTACTCGGCTATGTCAATTTCAGTGCCGAAGTCCTGCGGGAACGCCTGCGCGTGCAGCTGGCCGCCAGCAACCTGGACAGCAGCGAGCAACGTCGCTTCCTCTCTGACCTGACAGCAGGTCTGCAAGGCTATACCTATCTTCAGTAATCGCGGTGCATTCAGTGATCACATGCATTCAGTAATCGCAATGCATTGGGGGTTCACCCGGCAGAGAATGATGCGCCAGGTGAATCCCCTCATTTTAAAGGTACTTCTATTAAAAGCACTTCTCTTAAAAGTACGTCTCGGCACCGGAGCCTGGCAGTGATGTCGGTGCCAGATACAGGGGAGCTGCATTGGCATCGGCCGGACATCCAGAGAAGGCCGTTCCTGGTATCAGTTTCCACAGGCTGCTGTTCTGCAGACCCAGGTCGACTCCATGATTGAGGTCGCCACATTCAAGGCTATCGAAGTCTCCCTCTTCTACCAGCAGCCAGCGCTTTCCAGGGTTCTCGGCGAGCCAGGCCATCGCTCTCGGCACCTGTTCATCCACTGGAGTATGGTCTCCGAAATGTACCGTGGGTCGATGGGCATGGAGCAACGTCTCCTCACTGAAGTCGAGCATCGCCAGCTCACCCTGGGGTCCGAGTTGCTCATCCACCACCGCCATCATGTCTCGAGGTGAACGGTGTGGATCCATCCACACGTACCCCAGGGTCGACCACCACCCCCATACCAGCCACAAGAACAGGGTACAGGCCAGCATGCCACGGCGTGGCCGCATCAACACTGCCAAAGCAATGGCGACTCCACCCAGCACCAACCAATCCCACCATGGCGTGATGCCATAGTCATGAGCCAGTTTTTGCAGGGCGCCTATATGTATGAAGCCAAGAATACTGGCGACCAGCAATAGAATGCCCAGCACTAGAGTCGTGCCGAAGGCACAGATGTTGGTGAGACGATGACGCAGCAGACCTGGCAGCAAAGGCGCCAGGGTCATCACCACAAGAGGTGTCGTGGGCAACATATAGACGCCACGCTTGCCCGGAGACAGCGAAAAGAACACGATGATCAGCACCAGCGCTGACAGTGGCAGGATCAATCGCGCATCCTGGCGCCGGATGCGCCGCCACCAGTTGGGCAGCGCCCATGGCAACGCCAGCACCAGCGGCATCCACGCCCAGGGCAACACTTCAACGATGTAATAGTACCAAGGCTTCAAATGCGCCCAGGAATTGGCATAGCGCTGGCCCGTCTGCTTGAACAGGATGTTGTCACGATAGGCCGCCAGACTCGGGTCGTCACCGAAGGTCGTGATCATGACCATAGGTATCCCCCAGGCCAGCACCACAGCCAGCAGGCAGCCCCCTCCTTCCAGCCACTGGCGCAGGCTGACCCTGTGGGCCTGCCCTTTATATGCCAGCCACCCCCAGGCCGGGAACAATGCCATCGGCAGAAAGCCGACGCCCTTCGTCAGGATACCGGCTCCCATCGCAGCAAAGCCGATTCGCCACCACCAGCGTGCAGGCCCCAGCAAGACGTGGCGCATCACACCATAAGCGCCCAGGGTAGTGAAGAAGGTGAGCATCATGTCGATCTGGGCCGTCTTGGCCTGCAACACAAACTGTAGAGTGGCCAGCAGTGCCAACCCACTCAACCAGGCGACCCTGTTGCCATACAGACGGCGCACCAGATCCACCGTCAGTGCCAGGGTTCCAAGCCCGGCCAGCAAGGTCGGTAGCAGGAACCCTATGCGCAAAGAACCCGTCAACCAGATCGACAACGCTGAAGCCCACATGAAGATCGGCGGCTTGTCCGCGTATAGCTCGCCACCACGATGAGGAATCCAGAAATCCCCTGTTACCAGCATTTCAATGGCGTTGAGGGCAAAGCGAGGTTCATCCGCAGGCCAGGGGTCACGCCAGCCCAACCCCAGAGACAGCAATATAGTGGCGAACACCACCAGAACTGCCCAGGCCAGCAGGCGACGAGGGCGCGTAGCAAAGCATGATGACAACATGAACAGCCTCGGAATCAGGATCGGCCAGGAGGGATATACACTGACAACATTCAGGCAGGCTCTTGCTGGCTGCATTTGTGTCGGCGCAATAACACCAGGTTGCGCAGGTAGATAAGCAGACCGGTACCTTGTCCCAGAATGAAGACAGGATCGCGGCGATGCAGCGCATAGGCAAACAACGTCACCCCACCTGCCAGGCTGAGAAACCAGAATGCCGTAGGCACCACACTGCGCTTGGCCTTTTCACTGGCAATCCACTGGACCAGAAAACGTGCAGAAAAGAGCGCCTGCCCGGCAAAGCCGATGATCATCCACACAGTGACCGTCATCCTTTCAGGGCCTCCATGCGAGAAGACACGACATGTGCAGCAACGGACTCTTCGTGCGCTTGCGTCACTGCCTCGCTCTCACCCCGAAGAAGCTCGCTGTCCTCGATGCCAGTGACCAAGGCAGGCAGGCGTGAACGCCGCTTGAGCCACATCACCCCCATGAGATCGACGATACCCACCCACAGGCGATTGCCCAGGCCATAATGCGACTGGCCTGTACCACGCTCTCGATGATTGACGGGGCGAGCCAGGCATTTGCCTCCCTGAGCATGGATCAGGGCAGGCAGAAAACGATGCATATGATCGAAATAAGGCAATGAGAGGAAAGCGTCACGGCGAATCACCTTGATTCCGCAACCACTATCGGGAGAGTCGTCGTCGAGCAAGCGGCGACGAATGTTATTGGCGATACGAGATGACAGCAGCTTCAACTTCGTATCCTGGCGTACCACTCGATGGCCGCCGACCAGCACGGCATCTTCATCGATCGCCGCCTGCATGAGTGCCGGGATATCAGCAGGATCATTCTGGCCATCACCATCCAGAGTGGCCAACCAGGTCCCTCTCGCCAACTGAGCAGCCTGCCAGACAGAAGTGCTCTGGCCTGCACTGTGGGAGTGACGCAGCGGACGCAGATGCTTATCGTGCTGTGCACGTTGCACCAGCAGTGACCACGTGTCATCACTGGAGCCATCATCCATCACCAGTACTTCGTAGTTGATGACCGGGGTGATGACCGGGGTGATACCTGACAATGCCAGGGCAATTTCATCCAGCAATGCGGGAAGATTACCGGCTTCATTATGGGCAGGAATCAGGACAGAAAGCTCAATATGGGTCATCATCGAGAACCTGTCAGAAAAGGGAAGGGAGAGGATTATGTCTGCTGAGCCTTAACCCTATATTAAAAGACTGACAATATGGCTCCCTGCCACGTTCAATTATCGACTCTGCAAAATTTGCCGATTTTTTCAGAATATTCTGCAAGTTACGTAAGTATCATTTCATGAGTTTGAACCAGCACCATTAACTAAACAGGAAGAACTACACAGGAAGATAGTGACATGCGTGCACTTCTCGTCGAAGACGATCCACTACTCGGAGATGGCTTGAAGACGGCTCTCGAACGAGAAGGATATGCCGTGGACTGGTTTCAGCAGGGCGGGAACGCCCTGGAGGCCCTCAAGCGAGAGCCTTTTTCGGTCATGGTGCTGGATCTTGGCCTGCCCGACATGGATGGACTCGATGTGCTGAGCGAGGTGCGTCGCAGTGGCTCCCTGCCAGTGCTGATCCTCACTGCCCGCGATGCCATCGACCAGCGAATTCGTGGCCTGGACGCTGGTGCTGATGATTATGTCCTCAAACCCTTCGAGCTGCAGGAGCTTCTCGCCCGCTTGCGCGTCATCCGTCGCCGTGCTGCAGGACGTGCCTCACAGACCATCCACCTTGGCAGGCTGAGTATCGACGAGGCCAGCCATCAGGTGACCTGGCAAGGGCAAGCAGTAGAGCTCAGCCGCAGAGAGTTCGCCCTGTTGGCAGAACTGGCCCATCAACCTGGCCAGGTCCTCTCGCGCCCCCGCCTGGAAAGCCTGTTGTATGGCTGGGGAGCAGAGCTGGAGTCCAATGCGCTCGAAGTGCATGTCCACCACCTGCGCAAGAAACTGGATCGTTCCCTGATCACGACCGTACGAGGCATCGGATATCGGCTCAACATCGAAGCGGTGGAAACCCCATAGGCATGAACTCGATTCGTCGTTACCTGTTCCGCACTCTGGCGCTGAGTCTGGCCCTGATTACTGTGCTGTCAGTCACGGCCACTTACCTGATCACCAACCACGAACTGGAAGAGATTCTTGATGCCCAATTGAGCCTAACCGCCCGGGAGATCATGTCCTTCCTGCCTGACCAACCCACGCCACTGGACTATCGACGTCTGGCAGAACGACTCGACCAAGGTGACGCGTCTGCCCGGTTATATCCAGCATCCGGTATCACGTCACAGACCTCCGTACATCTCCCTAGCGCGCGCCTGTATCACCATGAGGAGCGCAAGCTGACAATCGGCCTGTGGGACAACCAGGCCAGGCCATTGGTGGTCGGTCCCCGTTGGCACAGCAGTGATGAGTCCATTGCTGCCCCGCAGTCAGAAGGCTTTAGCTGGATCGAGTACCAGGGCAAGCGCTGGCGCTCTCTTACGGTATTCGATGCACAGAGCGACCTGTGGTTACGCCTGGGAATCGAATATCACTTTCTCGAGGAAATCGTCGAACGAGTGGCTCTGAATCATCTATGGCCCATGCTACTGCTGTTGCCCCTGGCGCTAGCCATGATGCTGTACCTGATACGCCGCGGCCTTGATCCTATCCATCAGCTTTCGCGCCAGGTCCATGATCGCAATGCCGATGATCTCAGCCGCATCACACTCCCGGTGCCCCAGGAGCTTCATGACCTGCGCAGTGCACTGAATGAGTTTATTGTCCGCCTGGACAAGACCCTGGAGAGAGAACGTCGCTTTACCGCCGATGCAGCTCATGAGCTGCGCACACCTCTGGCTGCGATGAAGATCCATCTCGACAATGCAGAGGCAGGTGAGCGTGATGCCTTGCCCAAGGCTCAACGCGGTATTGCACGCCTGCAACGGGTCGTCGATCAGTTACTGACGTTGGCCAGAGTCGATCGCAAGCAGTTTGCTGACTGGCAGCATCTCGACCTGCGACCCTTGTTGTTCGAACTGGTCGCTGAGTCCTGGCCACTGGCCGAAGCTCGCCAACAACAACTGCACATGCATGACATTCCTTCGGTATACATCGACGGCAATGCCGTGGAGCTGGGCATCCTGATTCGTAACCTGCTGGATAACGCCCTGCGCTACACCCCCGATGGAGGCCGCATCGATGTAGCCCTGCACCAGGACAACAGTGGCACCACCCTGACAATCCAGGACAGCGGCCCGGGCATTCCTGAAGATCAGTTGACGACAGTCACCGAGCGCTTTCGCCGCGCCAGCGACCAGAGCACCACAGGCAGTGGCCTGGGCCTGTCCATCGCCATGGCCCTGGCGGCCCGGCATGGTGCCATATTGTCTCTGACCAACGCCGAGCGTGGCGGGTTGATCGTCAGACTGACCTGGCCCAGCGCTCAAATGTCGTGATACACAGATATCTTGATACACAACCCATGACGCCATGATAGATATTGTTGAAGATGACCTGAGCCGGCCGGAGATGGTGGCCATGATCCAGGCCCACCTGGAAAACCTTGCCGAACTCTCGCAGGGCTCTCCTCCCGAAAGCCGGCATGCCCTGGGTATCGAGCAGTTGAAAGCTCCAGAGGTCACGCTATGGGGAGCCTGGGAGGGGAGCCTGCTAATAGGTTGCGTGGCATTGAAGGCACTCTCGCCAGCACATGGTGAGATCAAGTCGATGCGCACCGCGCCGGAACATCTGCGCCGAGGCATTGCGTCTCTCATGCTCCACCATGTGATCGATCAGGCTCATGCCCGCCACTACCACAGACTTAGCCTGGAAACAGGTTCTCAACCGGGTTTCAGCGCAGCAAGAGCGTTCTACCTGCGGCACGGCTTCACTACCTGTGCTCCTTTCGGCAATTACGTCGAGGACCCGAACAGCGTCTATATGACCAAGCACCTCTCTCCAAGCCACTGACTCCAAGCAACTCACACCAAGCAACTCACACCAAGCAACTCACACCAAGCAACTCACACCAAGCAACTCACACCAAGCCACTGAGCATCTGCCCCATGCATCTGAGCAAGAGACATGAGCAAGGCCACTCACATACCTCGGAAACCGTTGGCCATAGCGCGGGTGACAGTGACGATGGTACCCAGCTACCGCTACCGCAGGGGGCCGTGGAAATCGCCTTTTCCAGTGCAGGCACGACATGTCGTGGTTGGCATTTTCCACCAGCTGGATTCGCCCCCCAGGAAGACGCTATCGATAGCTCCGCACTTGCGACCCTGGTCATGGCCCCTGGACTCGGCGGTATCATCGATGGCGGCCTGCCCGGTTATGCCACGAGACTTTCCCAGGCCGGTTATCGAGTCGTCGGTTTCGATTACCGCTATTTCGGCCGCTCCAATGGAAAACCACGCCAGTTGCTGACCATTCGTGATCAGTTGAAGGATTGGGCCGCCGCCATTGCCTTTGCTCAGCACCTGTCCCCTGCCTCACCTCTGGTGCTATGGGGAACTTCTTTCTCCAGTGCGCATGTGATGACGCTGGCTGCCGAGCACCACGATGTTGCCGCCGTCATCGCACAGAACCCGATGCTGGATGGCATGGCGTCGGTATGGGCCAAGTCGAAACACGACGGCCCCGGATCAATCCTGAAGCTGAGCCAGGTCGCCATTGAAGACTGGCTGCGAGGCCGGGTTGGCATGCAACCGCGTTATATTCCCATCGCTGCCGAACCCGGACAGCTGGCAGCCCTGGATACCGATGATGCCTTGGAAGGAATCACCGCCTTGGCACCGGAGACATTCGACAACCGCATGTCGGCCCGTGTACTGCTTACCTTGGGCCTTTATCGCCCCATCAGGGGGGTGCACAGGATACGCTGCCCAGTCTTGCTGCAGTTGTGCCTGCGAGACACCGTGACGCCCATCGCACCGGGTTATCGCGCGGCCACCCGACTGGGCAACCGCGCCACACTATGTACCTACGATGCCGGCCATTTCGATATCTATGAAGGCAACCTGCTGGACGCAGTCGTGAGCGATCAGATTGCCTTCCTGGACAGGGTGTTGACCCAAGCTACGCCGCCGACATCTGCAGAGCAGCCTCCAGCGGAGTAAAGTACGTCCGACGGATTGCATCGTGCAGGTCACCCAGACCAATCTGCAAGTCATTGATGAAGTCATGCAGCCCCTCCGGTGAGCGCACCAGCCCGCCCACATCAGCCTCGGCCACATCCGCACGCACTTGAGTCACTGCCGCCAGGGCTCGCTCATGGCGAGGCAGGGACATCAATGCCCTGGAAGCATCCCAGAGACTGCGCGTGACAGAGCGAGGCAGGTTCTGGTCCTGCAGCAGAAAGGTCAGGACATCCGTGGCCCGTACCCGCAAGCGCACGTGCTGGCGATACATCTGATACGCCGTCAGGGATTTCAGCACACTCATCCATTGCAGGTGCTCGAAAGGACGAATGTCATCCGGTCCCCGCGACAATAGGCTGCCCGAGCGCACATCGAGAATTCGGGTTGTCATGTCAGCTCGCTCGATCTGACGTCCAAGCACCATGAAGGTACGTGCAGTGCCATAGCTCAAGGTACCTTCCACCAATCCCCTCATCATCTGGCAGCCACTGATGATCTGTTTGAGAAACAGTTCGCTGCGTCCATGGCCCAGGCCGGCTTCAGACTGTGCACAGGCTGTCATGTACAGTTGGTTGGTGGCTTCCCATACTTCTCTCGGCACCACATCCCGGGTGGTACGCAGGTTCTCACGGGCTTGAGCCAAGGCCGACAGAATGGAGCCCGGATTGCGTTGGTCGGCACACAGGAACTGCATCACATTACGATCATTGGGCTGATCATAGAGATTGGCAAAATCTTCGCTTCCCCCTGTGATATCAACGACCGCAGACCACATCAACGGCTGACGCCGCGGCAGATCCAGCATCAGGTGATTGGTAACATTGACCAGACGAGCCGTATCTTCGGCTCGTTCGACATAACGAGCCATCCAGTACAGGTTCTCGGCTACACGTGAAAGCATCGGCATGATCAGTACCCTCCCGTCTCGGTCAGCCTTGTCTCAGCCAATCCTGGCTCGACCACTCCTGTCTCGACCATTTCCGTCTCGACAATCCAGGTATCCTTGCTGCCGCCACCCTGTGAGGAATTGACCACCAGGGAGCCCTTGTTCAGCGCCACCCGAGTCAAACCACCTGTCGTGACATAGGTAGAACCCTGTCCAGAAAGAATGAACGGGCGCAGATCAACATGGCGCGGTTCTGGCCGACCATCAAACAAGGTGGGTGTCGTCGACAGCTTGAGCATGGGCTGGGCCATGTA
The DNA here is from genome assembly GCF_008329985.2 of Halomonas binhaiensis. Taxonomy (NCBI): domain Bacteria; kingdom Pseudomonadati; phylum Pseudomonadota; class Gammaproteobacteria; order Oceanospirillales; family Halomonadaceae; genus Halomonas; species Halomonas binhaiensis. The sequence goes on along the minus strand of NZ_CP038437.2, from coordinate 347,522 downwards.
ATTGCGTGGATCCGCCTTGATCCTCTCGGCAAAAGCCTCTCGTTCCTCCCGGGTTGCATGTGGTCCCATCAGCATGCCGTAACCGCCCGACTCATTGGCAGGCTTGACCACCAGCTGGTCGAGATGATCGAGCACATAGCGCCGATCTTCCTCTCTCATGCACAGGTAGCTCGGCACATTGGCAAGCAATGGCTCCTGATCCAGATAATAGCGGATCAATTCCGGGACAAATGCATACACCACCTTGTCATCTGCCACGCCCGCTCCAGGAGCATTGGCCAAGGCTACATTACCGCTGCGCCAGGCCCGCATCAGTCCCGGCACACCGAGCACAGAATCCTTCCGAAAGGCCTCAGGATCCAGGAAATCATCATCAATACGACGATAGATCACATCGACCCGGGTCAATCCACGCACTGTGCGCATATAGACCACATCATCGCCATCCACCATCAGGTCCGAACCCTGCACCAGCTGCACACCCATCTGCTGGGCCAGATAAGCATGCTCGTAATAGGCCGAGTTGTAGATACCAGGAGTCAGAACCACTACCTGGGGGTCATCTGAATGACGAGGCGACATGCTGACCAGCATGTCGTATAGCTGTGGCACGTAATCGTCCACAGGAAGAATCCGCCCCGAGGAAAACAGTTCAGGCAGCACACGCTTGGTCACATTGCGGTTTTCCAGCATGTAGGACACGCCCGATGGAATGCGCAGATTGTCCTCCAGCACATAGAGTGTGCCATCATCTCCCCTGACCAGGTCAGAGCCGCAGATATGCGCCCACACACCATGCGGTGGATCGATGCCCACGCACTGAGGGCGAAAATTGACCGACTTGGCCAGGACTTCGGCAGGAAGCACTCCGTCCTTGATGACCTTTTGATCGTGATAAAGATCGTCGATAAACAGGTTGAGGGCTTCAACACGCTGGACAAGACCTGCCTCTGTTCGTCGCCACTCATCAGCTGGAATGATCCGAGGAACAATGTCGAAGGGCCATGCCCGATCGATCATGCTTCCTTCGGAATAGACTGTGAAAGTAATGCCCATGGTGCGGATAGCAATTTCAGCGGCGGTCTTGCGCTCCGCCAGCTCGCTGGGGGCAAATCCAGCCAGCACATCACATAGCATCCTCGCAGCTTCTCGAGGCATACCCGGCGCCGCCATCAGTTCATCGTAGAACTCGTTGGAGCAATATTGCTGCCAGTCGACTCGGCTCATCGGCAATGCCTCCTTATCCCGCAATCACATGTCCATTAACCGCATGCTCAGCAACCACATGCCCAACAGTCACATGCTCAAAAACATGGATTGCATCTTCCTTTGTATATTCAGCCCACTAGCAACCGGGCCTAGATCTAGCCAAGCAAGCGACGAGCCAGTCTGCAAGAAATTCCTTGATTTTGAAGGCAATTGCGTCGAATACGCACAGTTAAGTAGACTTTTGTACCAGCACCTATCCCTCTTATGCACCATGACGAGACATCTATGCCGGTACGCGCAAGAAAGGCTTGAACGCATCATGAGACCAAGCTAGATCTTGATATCATCCTCTGGGGGCAGTAGCTTTCTGTCGCCGACACTTCGAGTCTCACCATGCCCCGTTATCGCCTGCGTCATACCACTCGCTATCGTTATACCGAGCCCGCAACCCTGAGCAGGAACGAGGCACGGCTGACACCACGTACGCTTTCCTACCAGCGTGTCGAGGATATACGTCTGGAGGTCTTGCCGACTCCCGAGTACCAGTCACAGTATCTTGACGCTTTTGGCAATGTCGTCTCACTGTTCAATGTCAATGCTCCCCACGACACCCTTGATGTGACCATGCACGCCTGGATCACCACCCTGCCACGGCCCGAGCCCCCTGTGGGAAAGATGACCTGGGAGGAATGTCGTGATCGCCTGGCGCAGGAACATTACGCGCAAAGCCAAGGTGCGCTGCCATTCCTGCAGGATTCCACCTTTATCCGGCGCTGCCAGGCACTGGCAGATTGGCTGGCACCCTGCCTGACCCCAGGTCGAGATCTTGTCGAAATGGCGGATGCACTCAACAGACGCATCTTCGAGGAGTTCACTTACGACCCGAGCTTCAGCACGCTGGAAACCACCTCGCTGGAGGTGATTCAACACAAGCGCGGGGTGTGCCAGGACTACGCACATCTGGCCATTGCAGCCTTGCGTTCCGTGGGTCTGGCCGCACGCTATGTCAGCGGCTATCTCGAGACTGCCCCACCACCTGGACAGCCGAGGCTGATCGGCTCCGACGCGTCCCACGCCTGGTTTTCCGTATTGATTCCCGAATGGGGCTGGTTGGCTCTTGATCCCACCAATGGCACCCGGGCCAGCGAACAGCATCCTGTACTCAGTTGGGGACGCGATTACGCCGATGTCGCCCCGCTCAAGGGGGTTGTCACCGGGGGCGGCATGCAGACGCTAGAAGTGGAAGTGGACGTGATTCCCGAGGATGAGGTTGCTGCTCTGGGATTGTAGTCAGCGCGTAATCAAGCGAATAAACCACATCATCAAGTGCCAGGTTGGCGCAGAAAGGCCATGGCACGCTTATCCCGAGCATAGGCCACATTGATACGCACCCAGGAAGCGTTGTCGCCCTGGGGATAGAAAACGTGGCCGGAAGACAGACTGATCCCGGCTTCCTGTGCATTGGCAACCAGTTGGTTCGAAGACGCAACATGCGGATGCCGGGCCCAGATGAACATGCCGCCAGCCGGCTCGGCGAAGACTTCCCAGCCGGATTCCTTGACCAGGTTGAGTGTCGCCGCCATCTGGCCTGAAAGTTTTACTCTGACTCTTTCCACCAGCTTCCGATAAGTGCCATTCTGAAGCATGGTCGTCACCACCCTCTCGGCAAACTGGGATGCTGTAATGCTGGTCAGCATCTTGATATCCACCAATTGCTTCAACAATGCCGGCTCGGCAGCAATGAAACCCACTCGAAGTGAACACGACAGTGTCTTGGAAAAGCTGCCGAGATAGATGACGCGCTGCAACCCATCCAAGGCTGCAATACGTATTGTGGGGTCATGCTGAAAATCTGCGTAGATGTCATCCTCGACAATGTGGAAGTCGTGGCTCTCGGCCAGTTGCAGGATACGATGAGCAACCGTTGGTCCCAGCGTCGTACCGGTCGGGTTCTGAAACACGCTATTGGTGAAAAACAGTCTTGGCTGATGATGCTTGAGGAGATACTCCATCCTCTCGACATCGGGGCCATCTTTCAGTCTGGGAACACCAATCACATTGACACGATGCAGTCGAAGCAGCCCGAACAGATTGTAATAGCCCGGCGATTCGACAAATACACTATCGCCGGGTTTCAACATCAACCGGGCAACCAGGTCCAGGGCATAACTCCCCCCACCCGTCAGCATGATCTGGTTGGCATCGGCCGAGATGCCCAACAACCTGAGGCGCTCTTGTATGAGCACTCTCAACTGAGGCATTCCCATCGGGGTGCCGTAATCAAAAATGCCAGGGCGACTTTGCCGAGTGACCTGGCGAATGGCATACGCCAGCTCGTCTCCTTCGCGATAGGCACTGGGCAACCAACCGCATCCTAGTTTCAGGCGGGTTTCATCGTCCTGAAAGAGATTCCACATTTCACTGGTCACCTCTTCCAGGCTGGTCGCGTCGGCCCCTTTCTTGAGCAAGGCATCGGAGGCACCGTCAGCAACGAAAAAGCCCGATCCCGGCCTGGAACGCACCAGTCCCTGGGCGATGAGGTGCTCATAGGCCTCAATGGCGACGTTACGACTGACGCCAAGCTCACTCGAAAGCCTACGGATCGATGGCAGTCGGGTACCACCACCGGCGCCATTCAGTGCGACCCACTCACGCATGCCCTCCACGACCTGTAATGCCAGAGGTCGTCCAGAGCATCTGTCTACCTTCAGTTGCATGAATGGCAAGCTTCCTTCAGCAAAATGCGCTCTTCAATCAGATACTTCCTTCAACCAAATATCGGATCACTTGATATCAACTGCAGAAATACCAGAACAGTGATTGCCAACTGTAATCCAAGGTTTTATCAGCATCGTGCGAGACTGCCATAAAAAGCATTTTGCTTACTTATCAAGGTGTCCTATGTCTCGTTTCAACGCGCTTCGGCTTGCCTTTGCGTTGTGCATGATCACTACAGCGGTCAATCTCCAGGCTCCTCTTTACCATGCACTGGCGGAAGAAGATGGTGCAGGTGTCGGGGCGACTACCATCGCTTTTGCCTGTTATGTCGTCGGCATAATGCCGGTCTTGCTGGCATTGAGCGGATTGCCGGACAAGCTGGGACGACGGCCTTTGATTGTCACCGCCCTGTGCCTGAGCCTGCTGGCCACGGCCCTCACCATCATCGCGCCGGGTCTGGTGACACTGGGTGCCGCCCGCTTCCTGATGGGCATCGGCGCAGCACTGCTTTCCGCGGCAGCTCCCGCCTACATGCTCCAGCTGTTCAAGGGACAGGACAAGAGAGTGGCAGCCAACTGGGTCACAGCCAGCACGTCGCTTGGCTTTGGCCTGGGCGCGGCGGTGACCAGCCTGTTCATCATGCACTCGCCCAGCCTGACACCTCCAAGCCTATGGCTGTATCTGGCTGCGGCAACGCTGGCACTCGTGCTGGTGGCTGGCGTACCCGACACCTCAGCGAGACAGCACCATATCAAGATGCTGCGTCTGCCTGCCTATCCCGCAGGCACCCTGCCATTCGGGTTGGCTATCCTGCTGGCCTGGGCCACCGTGGGACTGGTGATTGCCATCCTGCCATCGACCCTGGCCCAGCATGGCCTGTCGTCCTGGTCGGGCTTTGCCACCTTTGGTATCTGCAGCTGCGGTGTATTGTTCCAGCCCTGGGCGCGCAAGCTGAGCCCGGCGATATCAACACAACTGGGTTTGGTGATACTGCCACTGGCCTTTGCCCTGATTGCCTGGGGAGCGCTGCAAGGTTCGCTGATAACCGTGCTCACGGGTACCGTGGCGGCCAGCAGCGCCTGCTATGGTTTCATCTACCTCGGCGGCATGAGCGGTGTATTGGCCAAGGCAGGGGAAGAGCAACATTCACGGGCCAGTGCAGGATTTTTCCTGATGGCCTATATCGGCTTCAGCCTGCCGGTGGTCTTTACCGGCGCCTTGATCGATCACTTCGGGCACGACACAGCTTTCAAGTTGTTCGGAGCCATCCTGCTGGCCGGCGTCATGGCTGTCAGTTGGATACTGCGCCTGAGCCACATGCCGAACAGGCAAACCGGAGAGGCATCCGTGCGCCAGGACTGAACCGGCCACGCCTCAAGTGTCCTCGACCTCGGCCGCCATCAGTCGATAGCCAACGCCGGACTCTGTCTGGATCAGTTCCGACTGCTCGGAACTATCCCCCAGCTTCTGGCGCAAACGGCTGATGACGATACGCAGGTAATGGGTGTCATGCTGATGCACGGGGCCCCAGATATCCTTGAGTATCTGGGCCTGGGTGACCACGCGCCCAGGAAACTCGGCCAACAACGCCAGTACGGAGTACTCCTTGGGTGTCAGCTTCACAGCTTTCCCGGACAGGGTGATACGCCGATCATCCAGGTCAATGACCAGATCCCCCGCCTGCAAGCGCCGAACCTTGGCAACACCACTGGTCTGGCGACGATAACGCAACACCGCGCGCACCCTGGCCAGCAGTTCCTGGATACCGAAGGGTTTGGTCACATAATCATTGGCTCCAGCATCCAGGGCCATGACCTTTTCATCCTCCGATGCTCTCACCGACACGACCATCACCGGGACATCACTCTGGGCGCGGATGGCACACAATACATCGTGGCCGTCCACGTCAGGCAGCCCAAGGTCGAGCAGCACCACATCGGGCTTGTCGTTCAACGCCCTCAGCAAGGCTTGCTCACCGTTTTCAGCTTCAATGACGTCGAAGCCCTGGGAGCTGAGGCTGATACGCAGAAAACGGCGAATCTGCAGCTCATCATCGACGACAAGGACACGATTTTGATCAACACTCATCCGCTGCCTCGCTCTCCTGTGGTCCCGGTGGAGAATCCTCCAAGGGTAGGTGAATGATGATACAGGTACCGACTCCGGTCGGGTTGCCTTCAGCCCTGATCGAGCCCCCATGGGCTCCTATCATCCCGCGGCATATTGCCAGTCCCAGGCCACTGCCATGGCGACCACGGTCGCCTTCTCCTCCACTGAAGAACATGTCGAATACCCGCTCACGCATCTCCTCGGGGATACCCGGCCCCTGGTCACAGATACAAATCACCATGTCGCTGCCTTTCTGCTCGGCAACGATGCGAATGTCATCACCGGGTTTCGAAATGTCGTCACTGGGTTTCGAATAGCGCGCCGCATTTTCTATGATATTGACCAGCGCCTGTTCGATCAGCGCAGGATGCACATACAAGAGTGGCAGGTCCACCGCCCAATGGCGCGTGACATGCAGCTTGGCCAGAGGCGCACCGAGGCGTTTGAGCGCCGAATTGACCAGGTCAGGCAACGTTACCCAATCCCGCTCGATCTTCATCGCACCATGGCCAAGGCGAGTCATATCCAACAGGTTCTGGATATATCGGTTGAGGCGTTCGCTTTCACCCAGTACACCATCGAGAAGCTCACGCTTGTCCTCGCTGGACAACTGCTCATCCAGATCGCGCAGGGAGCTGGCCGCACCGATGATCGATGCCAGTGGCGTACGTAAGTCATGAGACACCGAAGACAGCAACGCTGAACGCAGGCGCTCGTTCTCTTCCGCCATCCTCGCCGCACTCAAGTCGCTGACCATGCGAGTACGCGCCAGCGCCGTCGTCAGTTGATTGAGCAGCGTATCGATGAGCATTTCCTGCTCGTAGACCAATGGTGCCTGGCGATCGGCCAGGGCCAGCCCGACGACACCCAGCACAACATCCTTGTCGACCAGTGGAATGAAGCGCCAGCGCTGAGATGACAGCGTATCAGAGCCATATCCGCTGGGGCGCTGATGATAATAGGTCCACATCGCCGCCTGGCGGGCCGTAGCATCCAAATTCAATACACCGGGGCGGGACTCGCTCAAATGCAGTTCATCATCCTCTGCCGTACTTTCGAGATACACCGTAGGTACCTGCAGCCAATCGGCCAGCGTGGCGACACCGACCTGCCGCACACCAGAATGATCGGCCGCCACCGACAAGGCACGGGAAAACTGCAACAGCTTCTGGGTCTGGTCGCGGCTCTCACGCAGCGCAATGAGTTGGCGCCGGGCATGACCGGCCAACTGCCCTCCTATCATGGCCACGGCAAGAAAGAACACCACCGAAAGCAGTTGATGGCGGTGGTCCATGAACAGGGTGTAGCGTGGTTCAGTGAAGAGGAAATTGTAGGCCAGGAAGCTCAGTCCAGCGCACAGCATGGCCGCCCGAGTTCCGCTAAAGGCGGCCACCACCAGCACACCCGTGAGAAACACCAGGGAAACATTGGCCAGTTCCATCACCCGATCAATGCCCAGCGCAATTGCCAGTGTTGCCGGCAACACGGCCAACGGTACCCAGTATTCGCGCCGGCTAAGGGAAAGCCATGAACGTTCAAACAACGTAAAGGGCTTGCTCTGCTTGCACCTCCCGCTTTCGGAGACGATGACCAGGTCGAAGTCCCGCGCGACCTTGAGCAATTTGCTGCCCAGGGAGCGGTGCCAGAAACGCCATGGTCGAGACACCGCACGTCCGATGACCAGAGTAGTGATGTTGTTACGCCGAGCGTAATCGAGAAGTTCCATCAGGCGGCTCTGGCCGGCCAGGATGACAACCTCGCCACCCAATCTCTCGACCAGTTGGCTGGAGCGCTCCAGCTCCAGATGTATCGCTGGTGTATCGAGGCCTGTATCGACATGCACTGCCCGCCAGGAGGCATGTTGTCGTTCCGCCATGCGATGTGCTGCACGAATCAGGCTGGTATCTTCCGGGCGCCCGCTAAGGGCAACGAGGACCTTCGGCCGTACTGGCCAGGGCCCCTCCACACCGCGCACTCCCATGGAGTCACGCACATCCGCGTCCACCCGCTCGGCCATGGTCTGCATGGCCAGCTCACGCAAGGCAGTCAGGTTCGCTTCACTGAAGAAGCTGTCCAGCGCCGCCCTGGCCTGCTCAGGAACATACACCTTGCCTTGCTGGAGACGCTGGATCAGTTCATCAGGGGTCAGGTCGATCAAGGTGATGTCCCGGGCCCGACTGATCAAGGAGTCCGGTATCGTCTCTCGCATGCGGATACCCGTGACCCGGGCGACGATATCGTTGAGGCTTTCGATATGCTGGACATTGAGCGTGGTCCACACATCGATACCCGCATCGAGCAAGTCCTCGATATCCTGGTAGCGCCGCGGGTGGCGGCTGCCAGGGATATTACGATGGGCCAGTTCGTCGACCAGGATGATATCCGGGGCCCGAGCCAGGGCGGCATCCAGATCGAACTCATGGAAACTGCGCCCACGATACATCCGCTCGGCCAGAGCCAGCCGCTCGATGCCCTCGCACAGTTGTTCGGTCTCTACCCTCCCGTGAGACTCGATCACGCCGATGACGATTTCATCACCCTGCGCACAGCGCTCCTGGGCTGTGCGCAACATGCCATAGGTCTTGCCGACCCCCGGAGCGGCGCCAAGAAAGATACGCAAACAGCCGCGCGCCTCACGGCGCGCGGACTTGAGCAAGGCATCAGGATCAGGGCGAGGCACTTCCTGACTTCCCGGTTTCTTCATCCTGCTTCCTTGAACAGAGATTTTCTGACGCGTCGGAGAATGCCGCATGAGCACCGCGCAGGCATTTATGCAGTGTTTCCCTAACGGGCATCGAGCGCCAAATTCAACCTCAACACATTGACCAGTGGCTTACCGAGCCAACCACCATCATCGATGGCTGCACTGATCATGCTATCGACTTCAGACTCGCTCAAACCTCGCTGCTGCGCCACTCGTGCGCGCTGCGCCTGAGCTGCCTCGAGAGAAATATGCGGATCGATTCCCGAACCGGAAGCCGCCAGCAGATCCACCGGAATCTGCCCGGCCACCAGGCCGTCCCGAGTCTGCAGCCGCTGCGCCTCGTCCAGGGCTCGCTGACGCAGTTGCGGGTTGCTCGGTGCCAGGTTCGAGCCTGACACTCCATCAGCAGCATAGTCCGCCGCCGATGGCCGTCCATGGAAATATCTTGCTTCCTGGAAACCCTGGCCAACCAGGGCCGAACCTACCACTTTCCCCTCACGGTCGTATAGCAGCGAACCCGTTGCCTGGTGGGGAAAGAGCGCCCCTCCGACAAGAGTGACCGCCAAGGGATAAATCAGTCCCAGCAATAGTGCCAGCACCACGACCAGACGCAGTGATACCCACCAGGAAGTACGTGACATAGAAAACGTTGTCATGACATGGCTCCTATTCTCCATATCCTTGCATCGCAAGCCCAATTCACGAACCAGAGCCTCACAGAAACGCAGCGATGATCAGATCCAGCAATTTGATCGCAGGAAACGGCAGCAGCACACCGCCCAAGCCGTAAATCAACAGGTTGCGTCGTAATAGTTGTGTCGCCGAGGAAGCCTTGAAGCGCACCCCACGAAGCGCGAAGGGAATCAGTGCCGGAATCACCAGAGCGTTGAAGACCACCGCCGCCAGCACAGCGGACTCCGGCGAATGCAGGCCGAGGATATCCAGGGCTCCCAGCGCGGGGATGCTGGCCGCGAAAATGGCCGGCAGGATAGCGAAATACTTGGCCACATCGTTGGCCAGGGAGAACGTCGTCAAGGCGCCCCTGGTGATCAGCAACTGCTTGCCGATCTCCACCGCTGCCAGCAACTTGCCGGGATCGGAATCGAGATCCACCATGTTGCCCGCTTCCCGGGCTGCCTGGGTACCGGAATTCATCGCCAGTCCCAGGTCGGCCTGAGCAAGCGCCGGGGCATCATTGGTACCATCGCCCATCATCGCCACCAGACGCCCCTTGGCCTGCTCTTCGCGGATGACTTCCAGCTTGCGCTCCGGCGTGGCCTCGGCAATATAGTCATCGACACCCGCTTCAGCCGCGATGGTTGCAGCGGTAAGGGGGTTGTCACCTGTCACCATCACCGTCTTGACGCCCATCTCACGCAACTGGACGAAGCGCTCGGCAATGCCGGCCTTGATCACATCGGACAGTGCGATCACCCCAAGCAGCCGGTCTTCCTCGGCAACCGCCAATGGCGTGGCACCATCGCGGGAAATACGCTCGACCAGGCGCATATAATCATCAGGCAGTCGGCCACCGTTATCCTCGACAAAAGCCGCAATGGCATTGGGTGCCCCCTTGCGCAGCCGGATGCCATCGGCCAGATCCACACCCGACAGCCGAGTCGATGCCGAGAACGGCAGAAAATCGGCCCCGGTAGACAAGGTCGCCTGGGTGCCCTGGTCCCGAGCAAGACTGACAATGGAACGTCCTTCCGGGGTGGGGTCGTCCACGGAACATTGATAAGCCACATCACGCAGGTGTGCCACGGCAACACCGCCACAGGGAGAGAACTCCGTGGCCTTGCGATCCCCCAGGGTAATGGTACCGGTCTTGTCCAACAGCAGCGTATCGATGCTGCCGGCAATCTCCACTGCCTTGCCAGACTTGGCGATCAGGTTGGCACGCATCGCTCGTTCCATGCCGGCGATGCCAATTGCCGGCAGCAGGCCACCGATAGTGGTTGGAATCAGACACACCAGCAACGCCACCAGCATCACCGGCGACGGCGTGACGCCAATGAACTCGGCCATCGGCACCAGCGTGACCACCACGATCAGGAACATCAGGGTCAGCGTGGACAGCAACACAGACAGCGCCAGCTCACTGGGTGTTTTCTGCCGACTGGCGCCTTCCACCAGTGCAATCATGCGATCAAGCAAGGACTCGCCCGGGTCAGCACTGACTTCAATGACCAGCTCATCGGAGAGCAGCTTGGTACCGGCATTGACCCCGCTGCTGTCAGTGCCGGCCTCTCGCAATACGGGAGCCGACTCACCAGTGACCGCCGACTCGTTGATCGAGCCCGCGCCCTCGATGATCTCGCCATCGGCGGGAATCAGCTCGCCAGCACGCACCCGGACCTGATCGCCTCGACGCAGGTCGTCGGCAGGAACGAGGTATTCCCGGCCTCCCTTGTCGAGCCTGCGCGCCTTCAGTTGTCCCTTGGTGGCCCTGAGGCTTCCCGCATGGGCCTTGCCTCGAGACTCCGCCAGGGCTTCTGCGCCATTGGCAAACAGCACAGTGGCCCACAGGATCAAGGTCACCGACAAGGAAAACCAGACACTGGTACCTCGAACCAGAGCCAGGCCGGTGTAAAGCGCACATACCAGGGTGCCTACCACGACCACGGCCATGACCGGATTGCGTGCCAGGGCCCGGGGGCTGAACCGGCGCAGGGATTCCACCATCAGCTCACGGCCATGCAACCTCATGGTGTCATGTTGTGGTGCCTGGCTCGTATGACTGGATAAGGACATGTCTTTCCACTCCTCAGCAATAGACTTCAAAAGGCCAGCACTCAGAAAGCCAGACTCAGTTGTTCTGCCACGGGTCCCATGACCAGGACCGGCAGAAAGCCGAGCAGGTTGATGATGACGATGACGCCTGCGGTCAATCCTGCAAAGGCAGCGCTGTCCATTGACAGAGTGCCGCGTCCGGCCGGAGCGGTGCGCTTCTGTGCCAGCCAGGCGGCCACCGCCAGAGGCGCCAGCATGGGCAAGAAACGCCCAGCCAACAGGGCAAGTCCACAGCTCAGGTTCCACCACGGCGTGTCATCGCCCAGGCCTTCAAAACCGGAACCATTGTTGGCAAAGGCCGAGGTGTACTCGTAGAGCACCTGAGACAAGCCATGGAAGCCCGGATTGGAGTTGCCGGTCAGGCTCGGAAACGCCAGGGTGATCGCGGTCAGCCCAAGGACCACCAGCGGCTGGGCCAGGATGGCCAGGGATATCCAGCGCATCTCCCGGGTTTCCAGCGGCTTGCCGAGAATCTCGGGCGCGCGTCCGATCATCAGGGAGCCGATGAAAGCGGCCAGCATGAGATACAACAGGTAACCGATCAGACCGACACCAACCCCACCGAAGGTGACGTTGACGAACATGTCCATCAATTCCACCAGCCCACCCATGGGATTGAAGCTGTCATGCATGGCATTGACCGAACCGTTCGAGGTCTGGGTCGTCCAGCTCCCCCACAGGGCCGACATTTCAGGCCCGAAGCGCAGTTCCTTGCCCTCCATGTTGGCGCTGCCAGACAGTGCCAACCCGGAGAAAGCAGCATTGGGCGCACGCTCCGAGATGATCGCCGATGATGTCGATATCAACGAGAACACCAGCATTACCGTACCAATGCCGAACAGCAGCCGTCTGCGTCCGGTCATCACGCCAACGGCAATCAGCAATGCCACCGGAAACAGCAACAGGGAGACGGTCTCGATCACATTGGCCAGGGCCGTCGGGTTCTCCAGCGGTACGCTGGAGTTGGGCCCATACCAGCCACCGCCATTGGTACCGAGCTGCTTGATCGCCACCATGGCGGCCACCGGTCCACGCGGGATCACCTGACTTTCACTGACGCTGGCATCCAACGGTTGCACCACCTCGGCACCATGTAGCGTGCTCGGCACCCCTTGCCAGCTCAGCAGCAAGGCAACCACCGCCGCCACTGGCAGCATCGCGCGCACCAGGGTACGAACCAGATCGCGATAGTAGTTCCCGACATCAATGGGCGTATTCCCTTGTGCCCCGGCATCCGTTGCCGTTTCAGCATCCTTGCGCTTGAGCAGAACCCGGGCAATGGCGACCAGCACTGCCAGGCCGGTTGCAGGAGTGACGAATTGCAGAGTGACGATAGCCAGTGTCTGGCTGAGATAGGACAGCTGTGCCTGGCCCGAGTAGTGCTGCTGGTTGGTATTGGTGGCAAACGAAATCGCCGTGTGCAGCGCCGTGTCCCAGGACATTCCCGGAATGTCGTCTGGATTGAGCGGCAAGATCCCTTGGGCCATGAACGTCACCCAAGCCAGGATGATCATCAGCACATGCAGTTTGATCACCGCCCAGGCATAGCTTTTCCAGGACATGCCGCTACCAGCATCGACACCTGCCAAACGGTACAGCAGCGCCTCTATCGGCCAGAACAGCCGGTCCAGACGTGATGCCCTGGGGCTGTCATCCAGGCAACGGGCCAGATACAGCCCAAGGGGAAACGCCAAGATAAATACCAGGGCGTAGCAGAGCATGACATTGTTCATCGTTGTCTCCCGAACTCCATGAATGCGTCAGAAGCGCTCGGGCCACAGCAACGAGGCGAACAGATATCCTCCCATCAACAGGGAGAGCGCAAGTAACAACCATTGCATGACCTAGACTCCTTGAAAGGTAAGCCAGGCCAGCTTAGGAAGTAGCAGCGTAAAAATTCGATGCCGATTTTCGGGCTAAAGCGTAAAAAGAAGGTAAAGACCCCGGCACTGCCACGGCCCTTGGTTTGAAAAGCGGAGGGATGAGCTTGAGAACTCAGAAGATTGAGAGCTCAGAAGATTGAGAGAAGGATGCTCGGAGGAACGAACCGAACCGAAACAAGGCCCGCCCCTCCGCAATAAGCCCATGACACTACCGTCACGAGCCTCCAGCTATGGCATCACTCTGTTTCCAGCGGTGCTCCCCAGGTTGTCAGCTCAGCGTCACTCCAGTCACCGTAGGCCGCGTTTGGCAGCACAATCCAGTCCTGGCCGAAACGCTCGGCATTCTCCTTGACGAGCGCATGCTGACCCGCCAGATCCGCATCGGCAAACTTGCCATCGAAATCGTGCAGTGAGTCTCCCAGCTGCATGACCAGAGTATGCTCGTCAGCGACCTTGGCCCTGCGTTCCGCCTTGGGTGGCCCCAGCAACATGACGCTGTCTTCAGAGACCTGGGGCAAATCCAGCGCTTCAAGGGTAGCGATGGTATCGGCTTCGTTTTCCTGATAACGGTCCGATATGTAGAAGATGGTCACGCCCTTCTCATCGGCATAGTCGAGGAATGCCTTGGCACCAGGGATCAGGCGGGGATCACCTTCACGCTCCCAATGCTTCCAGGTATCCCAGGTGGTGTAGTCATGGCACTCGGCCATGTCCCGTGCCAGCAGCGGTGAGTTATCCAGCACGGTTTCATCCAGATCGGTAATGATCGCCAGATCAGCGTCTTCACCATGTTCTTCGATCTGCTCCTTGAGCCGGTATGTGGCCAGAGCAAAGCCCTGGCGCTGCAACGCTTCGGCCTCTGCAGACTGCTGTTGGTAGCGCAGCCCCATGGAATAGGCCTTTTGCGTACAGATGGCATCATCGGCCAGCGCCTGGCCTGCCGCCAGGGAAGCCACCAGTCCAGTGACGGCAGCAGCAGGCCACAGAAGGTTACGATGCTTATGCAGAGAGGGATGTATCAACTTGGTTCTCCTTGTTATACAGGCTCCCGATCGCTTTCCGACGAGAGACACTCAATGACGATGCATGCTTGGATAAAGTCTCAAGTGCCCTTTGAGCCTATTTTATGTTGATTGATCATTCAAATTAAAAACATGAATCTTCGCTCACGCACAAGGCTTGCTGACTGCAGCAAAATTCTGAAGCACGACCATATCGAGCTGCCTTTTCCCGTTGCCTTATGGCCCACAAACTTCCCTGCTAGAATGCGCCATTCCTCACTTTTTCTTAAGGCAGTGCCGTGCTACCTCTGCTGGCCGAGCGCACCTCCATACACCTGGAACGCTCTCCCAAATCTCCCAAGTACCTGTGCCTGCGCGATGCGATCATCGAGTTGATCGTGGAGGGGCACTTGAGCGAAGGCACGCGCCTGCCAACCGAACAGGAGTTGGCGGCGAACCTGCCCGTCAGCCTGGGCACGGTACAAAAAGCCCTGCGGGAACTGGTGGATAGTGGTGATCTCTACCGTCGCCGTCGCGTTGGCACATTCGTTGCCGGTGGCGATCATCGCCGCGAAATCACCACTCCCGCTTTCCGTTTCCTGCGCCCTGATGGCACCAGGGTACGTATGGTCTTCATCCATTTGCTGAAACGTGAGCATGTGCTTCGCCAGGGAACCTGGAGCGACATCCTGGGAGAATGCCCGAGCGGCTATGTCCGCTTGATACGCCAGGATCGTATCGATGGCGCCTTTGACTGCCATACCGAGATACACCTGCGGGCGGACATGGCATCTACCCTGCTGGAAGCTGATGCAGAAGCCCTGGAACACGAAAGCATCCTGCCTTTGCTGGAAACCCAGGGCCGGGTGACACTCAGCCATGCCGAGAATCGCCTGCGCATGGTGCGCCTGCCCAAGACCATCGCCAGGATCATGCACCCCGGCCACGATACGTCCTCTGCCACCGGCCTGAGGCTGGAAACCTTCTATTGCCTGGCAGATGACACCCCTGTCGCCTGGCAGGTCATGCATATTCCCAGCAATGATTACAGCCTGTCCCTGAATACTGCACTGCGCTGATCCATCAGTCTTCTTTTCTGAACCTCCCATAAATTCAATACATTACCCCCACTTCATCTGTGTGAGAGCACGGACATGGGGGATGTTTTGCCTCTCCATTACTATGTAGTATTTGACAGTCGGGTTGCCGTCCCTATACTGGGACCTCATCGGATCAAATAAAAAACAAAGTTTCATAATTGAAACAATAATACCCATCCCCGACCGATGAGGACTGCATCATGAGTTGGACGACTGTCTGCAAGACCGACCAGGTTCAGGAAGACTTCCCCTACTCCGCCAAGATCGATGGCAAGGAAATCGGCGTCTATGTCCTCGACGGCGACTACTACGCCCTGGAAGACGTCTGCCCCCATGCCTATGCCCTGCTGTCGCAAGGTTTTGTCGAGGATGGACAGGTCGAGTGCCCCCTGCACGAAGCGACTTTCGACATCCGCACCGGCAAGTGCCTACGCGAGCCGGCTGACCGCGACCTTCACGTCTATCCGGTCCGCATCATCGACAACGAAGTACAACTCCAGACCAGCGAGGAGAGCTGAACCGTGGCGCATCAAGACTACAACCCACAATTGAAGAGCTGGCAGCGCATCATCCCTTCCACTGAGCCCGGGCAAGGCTATATCGAGCCCCCTGGCGGATTTGCCAATCCTGTCTGGCAGACTCGCGCCAATGTGCCAGGTGAGTTCGAGATAGATCTGCTGGCAGCCCTCGAAGAAGTGTTTAGCGATGGCGTGACCGAGCTAGATGCCTTGGTCGAAGGTCTCAATGCCCGCCAGCACCGTGACCGTCATGGCCAGGCCTGGACCCAGGAAAGCTTCCTCCAGGAAATGGCCGTCCTCGGATAGAAGTCTCCTCTTCCTGTTCCATTTCCCTATCGCATAATCCAAACAACGAGGTCGAGTCATGACCACAGCACCCTCTTCTGACACCAACGTGCAAGACAATATTCAGGACTACCTGGACAACGGTCTGCGCTCCTTGTGGTATCCCGTCGCCGCCAGTTGGGAAGTCGGCAGCAACCCTGTCGGCATCACCCGTCTGGGTGAGAACCTGGCCCTGTGGCGCGATCACGACGGCACCCTGCATGCCATCGAGGACCGCTGCCCGCACCGCGGCGCGCGACTGTCCAAGGGCTGGAACCTGGGCAACCGCCTGGCCTGCTGGTACCACGGTGTCGAAGTCAATGGTGAAGGCGAAGTCTGTGATGTCCCGGCCATCAGCAATAGTCCCCTGGTGGGCCAGAACTGCGTACGCCGCTATCCCGTCAAGGAAGCGCATGGCGCCATCTTCGTCTACTTCGCTACCACGCCGGACGAGCAGCCCTGCGAGCTCGAACTGCCCGAACAGCTGACCGATGGCGAAAGCTATGGTCACTTCCTGTGCACCGCCACCTGGAAGTGCAACTACCAATACGCCATCGACAACGTCATGGACCCGATGCACGGCACCTACCTGCACTCGGATTCCCACTCCATGGCCGAGGGTGATCGTCAGGCCGAGATGGTGCTTGAGCCCACCGAAAGCGGTTTCATCTTCAAGAAGACCGGCCAGACCGGCGTCAACTTCGACTGGGTGGAATACGGCAATAGCGGCGCGCTTTGGCTACGCCTGTCGATCCCCTACCAGAAACGTTTCGGACCAGGTGGTCCGTTCTGGATCGTCGGCATGGCCGTCCCTGAGGACAAGAACAACACCCGAGTGTTCTTCTGGCGGATCCGCAAGGTCAGCGGCTGGCAGCGTCAGGTATGGCGCTTCTTCTACCGCACCAAGCTCGAGCAGCTGCACTGGGACGTGCTGGAGCAGGACCGCATCATTCTCGAGGACATGGCTCCAGATGCCCGCGATCACGAGAACCTCTATCAGCATGATGTCGGACTGGCCCGCCTGCGCCGTGTGATGCTGAAAATGGCCAAGCAGCAGTTGGCCCAGCGCCAGCAGGCGGCCTGACATGCCCCGAATGCTCGCAGACAAACGCATCCTGGTCACCGGCGCTGCTCGCGGCCTGGGCCGCAATATTGCCGAAGCCGCTGCCCGTGAAGGGGCACGGCTGGTCATCAGCGATATCCTCAAGCAAGAGCTGAATGCCACGGCCGAGGCATTGCGTGAAAGCGGTGCTGAAGTGGAAGCCCTGGTCATCGATCAGGCCGACCCAGCTTCCATCGAAGACGGCATGGCACGCATCGGCAGCCAGGGCCCCCTGCATGGACTAGTCAATAACGCCGCCATCGCCACTGGCGTGGGTGGCGATACCCTCATGGACTACGACATGGACCTGTGGGACCGGGTCATGAGCGTCAACGTGCGCGGTCCCTGGCTGATGACCCGCGCTGCCGTTCCTCTGCTCGAGCGCAGTGGCAACGGCCGGATCGTCAATCTGGCCTCGGATACCGCCCTTTGGGGAGCCCCCAAGTTGATGGCTTACGTTGCCAGCAAAGGCGCCGTGATCTCCATGACCCGTGCCATGGCGCGTGAACTCGGAGAGCAACATATCTGCGTCAATGCCGTAGCCCCGGGACTGACCCACTGTGAAGCGACCGCATACGTTCCCCAGGAACGTTATGACTTCTATGCCCAAGGGCGAGCCCTGAAACGCGAACAGCAGCCAGACGATGTGAGCGGCACCGTTCTCTATCTGCTGTCGGACTGGGCGGCATTCGTTACCGGGCAGGTCATCCCGGTCAACGGCGGTTTCGTCTTCAACTGAGGAATGGCGAACATGACAAGTGACATCCAGCGCATCGTCGTCATTGGCGGCGGTCAGGCCGGCGGCTATGCCTGCAAGGCACTACGCAGCGAAGGTTTCCAGGGCCAACTGATGGTCGTGGCCGACGAGCCTCACGACTTCTATGAACGCCCTCCCTTGTCCAAGGGCGTGATCACTGCCCAGGAACCGCTGCCAAGGCTGTTTCCCGCGGATAGCCTGGCGGCACTCGATATCGACTGGCACCGTCCACAGCGGGCCACACGCATCGACCGGGACGCCCGCCAGGTGGAACTCAACGACGGCACTCGCCTGAATTATGACCGCCTGCTGATTGCCACGGGTAGTCGGCCTCGACTACCCGTGGAAGAGTGGGCTGGCATTGGCAACGTCATGACGTTGCGTTCCTGGGATGATGCCTGCCAACTCAAGGAACGCCTGGAGGGCAGTCGGCGCGTTGGCGTCATCGGCGGTGGCTGGATCGGCCTCGAAGTGGCCTCCAGCGCCCGCAAGCTGGGTATGGAAGTGGATGTGTTCGAACGTGCCCCTGCACTCTGCGGGCGCAGCGTGGGCCCTGAAGTGGCCGAGGCCATCCGCGAGCTTCACCAGCAACACGGTGTCGGACTGGAGCTGGAACGCCAGGACATCCAACTCGACGAAGCACAGGACGGCCGAGTCACGATCCTGGCCGACGGACAGGCGCATGAGCCGTATGACCTCATCGTCGTGGGAACCGGGGTGACCATCAATCTGGAACTGGCACGCGAGGCAGGGCTCAAGACCGAGCAGGGCATTGTCATCGACGCTGCCGGCCAGACGTCAGATCCGTATATCTTCGCCGCCGGTGATGTCGCCCAGCATCCCCATCTGGGGCTCTGCCTGCAATCCTGGGCCTATGCCCAGAACCAGGCACGCGTAGTGGCCGATGCCATGCTTGGCAAGGAAGCCCATTACGACGAGCCAGCCTGGCTGTGGTCTGACCAGCACGGCGTCAATATCCAGATTCTTGGTGTTCCCAGCGGTGAGACCCACTGCGTGGTGCGCAAGGAAGCCCAAGGTCCTGTGTTCTTCTACCTGGATCAGGACAACCGCCTGGTGCAGATGGTGGCCTTCGACCAGCCCAGGGCAATCAAGCTTGGTAAACGCTGGATGAGTGCCGGACGCACTCTCGATCCGCAGTCGCTGGAAGACCCCGACTTCAACCTGATGCAGCTGCGCTGAGCGCCCATAGCAAGCGACCGATACGACTAGCCCCTGAGGAAGCGCCCGCATTTATTTATGCAGTGTTTCCCTGACAACACCTATAACAATCAAGGTAATGACATGTCCCATACTGCTGCTCCGTCCCAGGCGACCGGGGTCCTCAACGAGGTCGGGCCGATGCCGGGAACAAGGCGCTGGCTGGTGCCACTGGCCCTGCTGGCCTGCGTTATCCTTTCCTTCTTCGACAAGATCAGCATCGCCGTGCTGATCTCAAGCCCGACGTTCCAGGCGGACCTGGGCCTTACCGGAGAATCCACCAAACTCGGCCTGCTGATGACAGGATTCCTGTTGTCCTATGGCGCTTCATCGATGTTTCTGGGCTTCCTCGGCGATATCTTCAGCCCCAGAAGTTGCCTGTACGGCATGCTGGCCGTCACCGCGGCGATCATGGCCATCATGGGTTTCGTCGACGACTTCGGCTGGTTACTGGGGCTGAGAATACTGCTCGGTATCGCTGAAGGGCCGATGTTCGCGGTGGCCTACACCATCGTCAAACGTCTGTTTCCGCCAAGAGAACAGGCCCGTGCCACCATGCTGTGGCTGCTCGGCACACCGATCGGTGCCACTCTCGGTTTCCCGTTCACCATCTGGGTGGTCGATCAGTTCGGTTGGCGTGCCAGCTTTTTCGCCATCGCCCTGCTGACGATACCTGTCGCACTGATCGTGTACCTGGTGTTTCGCAAGCTGGATGTCTCGACTCGCTCTCCGGCCCTGCAACATAGCGAGCACTCCCATGTGCCACTCTCCACCCACCGGGTAGCCACCACCAAGTTATTGAAGCGCTGGTCATTCTGGTCGATCTGTCTGTTCAACATCGCCTTTCTGGCCTACCTGTGGGGGCTCAACAGCTGGCTGCCGACCTATCTGGTGCAGGACAAGGGCATCGACCTCGATCAGGCCGGGATTTTCTCCTCCCTCCCCTTCCTCGCCATGCTGGTGGGCGAAGTGTTGGGCGCGATCGTTTCCGACCGTTTCGATCGCCGCGCGCTGATGTGCTCGATTTCCATGCTTGGCGCAGGCCTGGGACTGGCACTGGTGCTGTCCATCGAAGGTTCCAACTGGGCAATGATTGCGGCCATGTCATTCAGTGCCGCCATGTGGGGCGTCGGTGCCCCCAATGTCTTCGCCCTGCTGGCCAAGGCTACTCCTTCCGATGTCAGTGCCACCGCAGGCGGGATCTTCAACGGCATGGGCAACTTCTCGGGGGCGCTGGTACCCGTATTGATCGGCAGCCTCATCGTCATGACCGGCAACATGACTGCAGGCCTGATGTTCATGATGGCCATGGCCTTTGTAGGAGCCGGTGTCCTGCTCCCCTTGGTCAAGCGTTACTGAACGTCAGATCGAGGATGCTTGAGGGACGATGCACGGTCGAAAACCGTGCATCACAGCCCTGTTAGACTTCAATTTTTTGATTATATATCAGCTGCTTACATTGAAAATAAACACCCTGAAAACCTTGACAGGGATGACAGGCGAAGACTAGGCTTCATGCGTACCAAATAAGAAATATAGTTTCATATATAAACCAATCGGTATTTGGCAATATCGCAAAGTGATGCACGAGAAGCGCTGAATAAATAACCGAGCGAGATGAGTTTCTGGTTCGATCCGGTATCTTGAAAGCGGACATACAAGTCGACCCGATACCAAGAGGCGATGACGCGATGAGCGACATGGAAAAGGATGCACGGAAATACTTGATTCCAGGCCTGGAACGCGGCCTGCTCATCCTGATGGAGCTGAGTCGCCATCATCGGGAGATGAGCTTTGCCGAGATCCTCAAGCTTGTGGATATTCCCAAGGCCACCGCCTACCGTGCCATCCAGACCCTGGAATACATGGGCTTTGTCCAGCGCCACCCCACAAGCGGACTCTACTCGCTCGGCGTCAACGTGCTGCGCCTCGGCTTCGAGTACGTCGCCTCTCTGGATGTGGTGCAAATCGGCCAGCCAGTCATCGAGTCCCTGCGTGACACAACCGGTTGCTCCAGTCATATCGCCATCCGTGATGGGCGTGATGTCATCTATGTCGCCCGCGTCAGCGCGGCCAACGCCACGATTCGGCGTGTCAGTGTCGGCACGCGCCTGCCGGTACACCGCACCTCACTGGGCAGAATGCTGTTGACCGGAGAGAGCCGGGAAACCTTCGAATCCCTCTACCCTGACGACCAACTGCCGGACAACGAACCCGGCTCCCCGAAAGACCGGGAAAGCCTGTGGGCCATGGTGCAGGAAGACCGTGAACGCGGTTATGTGATCGCAGAATCGTTCTTCCAGTTCGGTATCTCCTCCATCGTCTATCCGTTGTTCAACCATGACGGCGAGATAGAAGCCGTGGTCAGCATCATGGTGCCGGTGCACGAGATTCCAGAAAGTGACCGTGAGCGACTGCGCCATGACGTGGCCGAGGCCGCCAGCAACATTTCCAACCTGCTGGGTCATCAAGGCACCCGGGGAGGAAAGCGCCAGATGGGATGACAGCACACTCGTGACCCTCTGCCGGACGGCTGATCACACGCCTCTCCG
The DNA here is from genome assembly GCF_008329985.2 of Halomonas binhaiensis. NCBI lineage: Bacteria > Pseudomonadati > Pseudomonadota > Gammaproteobacteria > Oceanospirillales > Halomonadaceae > Halomonas > Halomonas binhaiensis. The sequence continues at coordinate 325,534 of NZ_CP038437.2, read as the reverse complement.
GTCCTGAGTCAACACCAGTACAGCCAGAGCATCGCGCCGCCATATGCAGCGCGACAGGGACGCTCATGCCCTGAAACCGGATGGCTGAAAGTGGATTTCTGAAAAAACTTTTGAAAACAATCTTTTGAAAACGAACTTTTTGAACAGTCACGACCGATAACCAGGGTCATGTTCAGCAGGAGACCATCATGAAAATCGTAGGTATCGAAGAACTGGAGTTTGGCGCAGAAGACATAGCGACGGGCAAGCAGTTCGCCAAGGACTTCGGCCTGGGCCAGGTGGATGACGATAGCCTTGACGAAGATACCCAAGGCGCCACCTTCGAGACCCTCGATGGCGCCCGCCTGATCATCCGTGCCATGGATGATGCCGAGCTGCCTCCGGCATTCGAGGACGGCTCCACCCTGCGGCGCATGACCTGGGGCGTGGCATCGGCTGAAGACCTGGACGCACTGCGCGAGAAGCTGAGCGATCAGCCCGATTACGTCGATCATGGCGACAGCCTGGAATGCCGTGACCCCAATGGGCTGGCGGTACGCATCCGCCCTACTCGTCTGCGCGACGTCGAGCTGGACGTCACGCCGATCAACCAATATGGCGATATGCGCCGCGTGGATCAGCCAAGCCCGGTATACACGCAAGCCACTCCGGTGGGTGTCGGTCACGCCGTGTTCTTCGTCGATGATCTGGAAGCCAGCGAACGTTTCTATCGCGAACTGCTGGGTTTCTCGGTCTCCGACCGTTACACGGACCGCGCCGTTTTCCTGCGCATGCAGGCGCGTGGCGGCCATCACAACCTGTTCCTGCTGAAGCTGCCACACCGTGGCGCGGGCCTTAACCATGTCGCCTTCACCGTACGCGATATTCATGAGGTGATCGGCGGTGGCCTGGCGATGAACCGGCGCCAGTGGAGCACGTTCCTGGGCCCGGGTCGGCACCCGATTTCCTCCGCCTACTTCTGGTACGTCAACAGTCCTCTGGGCGGCGCCTTCGAGTACTACACCAACGAGGACTACCTCACTGAAGCCTGGGTGCCGCGTGAAATGCAGCACTCACTGGAGTCCTTCACTGAATGGGCCATCGAGGGCGGCATTGACGCCGAGACCCGGCGTCAGAAGAAGACCAGCGCCTGACCTGAAATCAGGGCAGGGCCTGAGAGAGCAACACAGAGCACACAGCAACAACCGATCAGCCAGTCACCTTCGGGTGACTGGTCAGGGGAGCCTTTGTCCCGAATCCGGCCACCTTCAGCACTTCATGGCCACCGGGTGACGCGCAACAAGGCGCCTCTACATCACCACCTGCGCGATATCGAGGAAACTGATCATGTCTGAACAGTTCGCTACCTGGAACAAGCCCGACGACCAATCTTTCGAGGACTGGATCGAAACACGCATCGCCCGCTTCAAGGGTCGCAAGTACGACTGGAATGCCCTGAAGTTCCAGGCCGATTTCGACCCCAAATACCGTCGAGCCCAGATGCGTTACATCGGCACCGGAGCCACTGGCGTTGCCAACGACACCAATACCATTCCGGCCGAGCATTTCACCTTCTCGACCATGGTGCTGCCTTCCAAGTGTGAAGGACCACTGCATGTGCATGACGATGTCGAAGAGGTCTTCTTCGTGCTCAAAGGCAGCATCCGCCTGTTCATCAAGGACGGTGACAACTACACCGAGACCGTGCTGGAAGAGCGCGACGTGATTTCAGTACCGCCGGGCATCTATCGCGGCCTGCTCAACGAGAGTGAAGAAGAAGCCTTGATGTGCGTGATGTTGGGTACGCCCAGGCCACAGATCCCGACCTATCCGGAAGATCACCCGCTGGCCTCGGTCAAGCGTAACGGATGAGTGATGCGGCCATGACTTCCCCGACCATGATATCTCAGTACGCAATCCCCAGCAGCCTGGCACTCGCTGAAGGTCGTCAGTCCTGGCGGGAAAGTGGTGAGGGCCCAGCCATTGTGCTGCTGCACGGCATCAGCTCCGGCGCAGCTTCCTGGGCGCCACTGACAGCGCACCTGAACGGCTACCGTGTGCTGGCCTGGGATGCCCCCGGCTACGCAGACAGTCAGCCGCTCAGCGGAGCTCATCCGAGCGCGGGTGACTACGCCAGGCGCCTTGATGCTTGGCTCGAGTCGCTTGGCATCGAGCGTTGCGTACTGGTCGGCCACTCTCTGGGGGCCATGATGGCCAGTGCCTACACGGCGCTCAGGCCCGAGAGACTGGCTGGGGTGGTTCTGGCCGATCCTGCCTTGGGCTATCGCGATGCCGACGCGGACAAGCGCGATGAGGTCTATCGCAGCCGCTGGACAATGCTTGCCGAGCAGGGCCACGAGGCCTACGCCGCGGCACGCGCCCCACGACTGCTGCGCGATGACGCCAACCCGGACGACATCGCCCGGGTCCGCGAAGGCATGCAACGCCTGCATGTCGAGGGCTTCGCCCAGGCCAGCTGGATGCTGGCCAACGATGCCCTGGAAGGCTACCTGAACGGTTCGACCTTGAATGTCCCAGCCATCGTGCTGTGTGGCGATGAAGATCGCATCACCACACCGCAGGCTTCGCGTGCCCTGGCAGAACGACTCGATCTGCCCTATCACGCCATCGCGCATGCCGGTCATGCCAGCTATATCGATGCACCGCAGGCCTTTGCCGCCGTCGTCGACACATTCTCTCGCCCACTGCTCGAGACCCCATGAGGACCCTGCCATGAGTTTCATGATCGAAGACCGGGTCGCCGTAGTCACCGGCGGCTCCTCCGGCATCGGGCTGGAAACGGTACGCCTGCTGCTGGCCCATGGGGCCAAGGTGGCCATGTGCGGCCGCAGCCGCGAGCGCCTCGACACCGCCCAGGCCGAATTGCTGCGGGAATTTCCCCAGGCCCAATTGCTGACCGAGACATGCGATGTGCTCGATGCCGATTCCTGCGAGGCGTTCGCCGCTACAGTGGCCGAGCGCTTCGGCGCTGCCGACATGCTGATCGCCAACGCCGGTCAGGGCTATGTGGCCCATCTCGATGACACTCCAAGGGAAGCCTGGTTGTCCGAGACCAACCTCAAGCTGTTCGGTGTGCTCAACCCATTGGGCGCCTTCCGCCGTCAGCTTGCCGCTTCCGACATCGGCTCGCTGACCTGCGTCAACTCACTGCTGGCGTTGCAGCCCGAGCCCCACATGATTGCCACCTCGGCAGCGCGTGCCGCCCTGCTCAACATGACGCACTCACTTTCCCACGAGCTGATCAAGGAAGGCATTCGCGTCAACTCCATCCTGCTGGGCATGGTCGAGTCCGGCCAATGGCGGCGTCGCTTCGAGCAACGCGATGACCCGTCACAGAGCTGGGAAGAATGGATTGGAGGCATCGCCACCAAGCGCGGCATTCCCATGGGCCGCCTGGGGCACCCGCAAGAGCCGGCGCGCGCGCTGGTGTTCCTTGCCTCTCCCATGGCCTCTTTCACCACCGGCGCCGCCCTGGATGTCTCCGGTGGCTTCAACCGCCACCTATAACTCCTGGAGCTCATCTCAATGACAAAACGACTCCTGATGATCGGCTATGGCGCCATGGGCGCTGAAGTGCACCGTTTACTTCCCGAAGGCATGGAACTGGCCTGGGTGGTGGTACCGGAAGCTTTTGCCGCTCAGGTCCGCGACCGCCTGGCTGGCAAGGTCGCCGTGCTGAGCAGTATCGAGCAATGCAGCGAGACCCCGGACCTGGTGGTGGAATGCGCCGGGCAGCCTGGCCTGGCCGAACATGGCGAAGCCGTGCTGCGCCGCGGCCTGACCATGGCCGTGGTGGCCACCGGCGCGTTGGCCGACGAGGCCCTCTATCAGCGTCTGGCCGCTGCCGCCTGCGCAGGTGGTGGGCGTATGCAGCTGTTGTCTGGCGCCGTGGCCGGCATGGATGGCCTGGCCGCCGCTCGCGAAGGCGGTCTGGAAGACGTCACGTATGAAGCCTGCAAGGCACCGCGCAGTTGGCAAGGCAGTCATGCCGAGCAGTTGATCGACCTGAGCAGCGTCAGTGAACGCACCGTGTTCTTCGAAGGCAATGCCGGGGAAGCTGCGCGCCTGTTTCCGGCCAACTCCAATGTCGCCGCCACCATCGCCCTGGCCGGGCTTGGCATGCGCGATACCAAGGTGCAGCTTGCTGTCGATCCGGCGACCACCCGCAACACCCACCGCATTCACGCCAGAGGGCGCTTCGGCGAGTTCAGCATCGAGCTCAACGGCCACCCCCTGGAAAACAATCCCAAGACCTCGACCCTGGCCGCCCTGTCGGTGGTTCGCGCCTGTCGCCAGGCGCTTGAACCGGTGTCGTTCTAAGCGGAGATTCTGACATGACCCACAAGATTTTCGTCGCCGGGGAATGGCGTGAAGGCCGAGGCGACCCCATGGTGTCGCGCTTCCCCGCCGATGGATCGATCAATGCCGAGCTCAACGCAGCAGGCCTCGAAGATGTCGAGGAAGCCGTGGCCGCCGCTGATGCCGCCTGGCGCGCGCCGTCCTGGCGCGACCGTCAGCCCCATGAGCGGGCCGAAGTACTGTATCGCGTGAGCGAGCTGATCAAGTCGCGCAGCGAGGAACTGGCGGCACTGCAGACCCGTGACAATGGCAAGCCCCTGGCCGAAACACGCGGTCTGGTGGCCAGCGCAGCGGCCACGGCCCGTTACTTCGCTGCAGCCTGCGAAACCCTTGAGGGCGAACTGCCGACCCAGCGCAACAGCGACTTCATGACCCTGAGCCAGTACGAGCCATTGGGTGTCATTGCTGCGATCACCCCGTGGAATTCTCCCATCGCCAGCGAGATGCAAAAGCTTGCCCCCGCGCTGGCCGGTGGCAATGCCGTAGTGCTCAAGCCTGCCGAGGCCACCCCTCTGCTCGCGCTCAAGCTTGCCGAGCTGTTCGAGGAAGCGGGCCTGCCCAAGGGGCTGCTCAGCGTGCTGCCCGGGCGCGGCAGCGTGATTGGCGAAGCCATCGTGCGTCACCCCAAGGTACGCAAGATCTCTTTCACTGGCGGCACCAATACCGGTCGTCACCTGGCCCATATCGCTGCCGACAAACTGATTGGCACCTCGCTGGAGCTGGGTGGCAAGTCACCGACCATCCTCTGCGAGGATGCCGACCTGGAGCAGGCCGTCAAAGGCGTGGCCTACGGCATCTTCAGTTCCGCAGGTCAGGCCTGCATCGCTGGCTCGCGGCTGTTCATCCAGCGTCGCCGCTACGACGAAGCCATGCAGCGCCTGGAAAGCATTACCCGCCACCTGCGTGTCGGTCATCCCGAGACCCCCGGCATTCATCTCGGCCCGCTGATCAGCGAAAGCCATCGCGACAGTGTCGCGGCCTATGTCGAACGGGCCCGTCAGGAAGGCGGCAATATCCGCGCGGGTGGCGGGATTCCGGATTCGCCTGAGCTGGCCAACGGCAGCTTCTACCTGCCGACCTTGATCGAAGGCCTGCCTAATGACAGCAGCGTATGCCAGGAAGAGATCTTTGGTCCGGTACTGGTCGCCCTGCCCTATGACGACGAAGACGAGCTGATCGGGCTGGCCAATGACAATGCCTATGGCCTGGCCGCCGGTATCTGGAGCCGCGACTACCAGCGCGCCCTGCGCCTGGCCAGCAAGCTCGAGGCCGGCACGGTATGGATCAACACCTACAAGAAATTTTCCATCTCGACCCCTTTCGGCGGCTACAAGGACAGCGGCCTTGGGCGCGAGAAAGGACGCCAGGGCATCTATGCCTACATGCAGCAGAAGAGCCTGTACCTGGGGCTCGACAGCACGCCCATGAACTGGTGCGACTGAGTGCCCACGGAATACAGAGGAATCACCATGACAACGATCACCGTAGGCGAAGCCGTCGCCCGCACCCTGGAAGCCTATTCGGTCTCGGCCGTGTATGGCGTCATCTCTATTCATAACCTGCCGATTGCCGATGCTATCGGCCAGCGCCAGCGCGTGCGCTTCGTACCCTCTCGCGGTGAGGCCGGCGCCGTGACCATGGCCGACGGCCATACCCGCATGGGCGGACTCGGCGTCGCCCTGACCAGCACCGGCGCCGGCGCCGGTAACGCCGTCGGCGCCATGCTCGAAGCGCTGAATGCCGGTACGCCATTGCTGCACATCACCGGCCAGGTCGAAACAGCCTATCTGGATCGTGATGCCGGTTTCATTCACGAGACCCGCGACCAGATGGGCTTTCTCCAGGCCTGCTCCAAACGCGCCTATCGTGCCTGCACACCCGAGCAGGTGGTGCCCCTGCTGCATCGCGCCATTCAGGAAGCCATGACCCTGCCGCGCGGGCCGGTCAGCATTGAAATTCCCATCGACATCCAGGCCAGTGAGGTGGAATGGATAGCATCGACTCCAGTGCAAGCTGCAGCCCCGGTACGCATTGCCGATAGCGAGATCGACCGCCTGGCCGAGCAGGTACTGGCCGCCAAACGCCCCATGTTGTGGATTGGCGGAGGCTGCCTCGCAGCAGGCGATGCCGTGCGCCGCCTGGCCGATATCGGTTTGCCGGTGGTATCCAGCACCCATGCACGCGGTGTGCTGCCCGACAGCCACCCACGCAGCCTGCGCGCGTTCCACAGTGCCCCGGCCGTGGAAGAGCTGTATGCCCAGAGCGATCTGATGCTGGTGGCTGGCTCGCGCCTGCGCAGCAATGAGACCCGCACCTACTCGGTGGAATTGCCACACCCGCTGGTGCAGATCGACGTTGATCCGGCCGCGGCACAGCGCAACTACAGCGCCGATACCTTTCTGTGTGGTGAATGCGGCGATGTACTCTCGCGCCTGGCCGAGCGGCTCGAAGGCAAGTTCTCTCCTGATTCCAAGTTCGACACTGATATCGCTCGGGCCGTGCAGGACGCCGAAAAAGCCCTGCGCAAGCAGGTCGGTGAATACGCCAGGCTGAACGATGCCATTCGCGATGCCCTGCCCGAAGACGGCGTTTTCGTGCGCGATATCACGGTTTCCGGCAGCACCTGGGGTAGCCGCCTGCTGCCTATCGAACGCCCACTGACCAACATCCATTCACTGGCCGGCGCCATCGGCCAGGGTCTGGCCACCGGCATTGGCTGCGCCGTGGGTGCGGAAGGCAGAAAAGTCGTGACGGTGGTCGGTGATGGCGGCCTGATGCTGATGGTCGGCGAGCTGGCCACCCTCGCCCAGGAATCCCTCGACATGACACTGGTGGTCATGAATGACGGGGGTTACGGCGTGATGCGTGGCATCCAGAACAAGTACTTCGACGGCCGCCAGTACTACAACGACCTGCATACTCCCGACTTCCAGGCCATGGCCGCATCACTCGGCCTGCCGCACTGGAAAGTCAGCCATAGCGACGACTTCCAGACAGTGATCGCTGAAGCCGTGGGACATGACGGCCCCGCGGTTGTCGAGGTCGATATGAAAAGTGTCGGGCCACTGGAGTTCGCGGGCCCTCCCCAGAAGAAGCTTTATTGACAAAAAAGCTTGTTGATAAGAAGCGCTATTGATCTGCGGTTTCTGACATAGCTCTCTCCTCCCCACCAGAGGCTCCCCACTGCAGGCCAGCCAGGTTCTGAACGAAAAGTCCCTGGGCCTGCAGTTTCCACCGTGCGTGCCGATACACAAGAAATCACTAAATAAATCGGCTCACATAATCAAGGAAGCGCTGAATAAATCGACGAGCATGCTCAATCACAAGGCGCCCGGAGCACAACAGCCGGAGCCTATGGGGTATAGGTGAGGATTCCGACCGGGCTGGCGTACCAGCACCGCGTAACGCAGTGATTGAGTAGCGCAGGCATTTATGCAGTGTTTCCTCAATGAGGATAACCACAATGAAAAGCACGACCTCCCGACTTGCCGCCATCGGCGGCCTTGCTCTGGTCTGCACTTCCTCCGTTCAAGCGGCAACGTGGAGCGATACTTTCATCGGCTACCGCTACGGCACACAGTTCAGCGAACCCGGCAATCCGGAAGACGTCACCAAGAATATCCTGCAGATTTCCCACGCCAGTGGTTATGTCTATGGCCAGAATTATTTCAACCTGGACATACTGCAATCCGGCGATGAAGACCCTGCCGAAAATAGTGACAGTGGTGCCACCGAGGCTTATCTGGCCTATCGTCATCAGCTGCATTACGGCAAGGTATTCGGCGAGCCATTGGCTTTCGGACCGATAAAGGATGTGGCGCTGACCGCCGGTTTCGACCTCAACACCAAGAACAGCGCCTTCGCACCACGCAAACGCTTTGTTGCCGTAGGCCCGACGCTCAAGTTCGACCTGCCGGCCGGTTTCCTCGATGTCAGCCTGTACTACGCCCGCGAATGGAATCATTGCGGGCTCGAAGCCTGTGGTTTTCCTGGTAACGACAACGATGTGTCGTTTGACCCTTATTACCAGTTCAATGTCGCCTGGGGTGTTCCCTTCGATGCTGGTGCAATGCCAATGAAGTTCCAGGGCTTCTTCAATTACAACGGCCCGAAGGGAGAGGACTATTTCGGTACAGAGACCAAGCCTGAACGGCTGATCCGCTCATCATTGATGCTGGATGTCGGCAAACTGGCCTGGGGAGAGAGCAACCAGCTATGGGTCGGCGCCGGCTATGAATTCTGGCGCAACAAGTACGGCAACCATGACAAGCCAGGAGTCGATACCGACGCCCTGACCTTCAATCTGGAATGGCATCTGTAAAAGCAAGACCACCTGCTGGCGTCATCAAGACGCCAGCAGTCTTTCCACACCTTCTGCCACGCCCAGTAATTCCGCATCCTGATGTTGCGGACGTGCCAGCATCAGGCCAATCGGCTCCTCATCATCGGCAATGAAGTACGGCAATGAGATAGCGCAGGCATCCAGGTAGTTGAAGACACTGGTATTGCGCAATGCGCGACGGTTAAGGCGCTGAAATTCCTGCATATCATTTTCCACAACGTCACGGCGTGGCGAACGCATGGCAACCGTTGGCATCAATACGGCATCGACATCCCTCACCTGTTGAGCAAATCGGCTCTGCAGGCCCTCCCGTGGCCATAGCCGGGCCAGGTATTCACTGGCAGTAATATCGCGACCACCTCGCAGACGCTCGGCGATCATGGGGTCATAGAGGCCAGCATGCTGCTCCAGCAGGTGGTGATGCACGGCAGCAGCCTCTGGCACGACCAACCCTCCGCGCTGGTTGATGGCATAGGCTTCATCGATGGAGGACAGTGACTGACGCACGATACGACAGCCAAGTTGTTCCAGCTTGTGCACGGCGGCAGCGAAAGCCTGGGCAACATCACTATCCACTTCTTCACTCAACTCACCTGCGGGTACCAATAGGGTCAGCGGCCGCCTGGGGGCTTCCACCGTGATGGCACCGCTCAATACCTGCCACATCAGCGCGCAGCAGGCGACCGTGGGAGCAATCGGACCGATGCAGTCAAGGCTGGGAGACAGCGGAAAGCTGCCATCGAGGGGCACACTGTCCTGGGACGGCTTGAAGCCGGTGAGGCCGCAGAATGCGGCCGGAATTCGTAACGAGCCGCCAGTATCGCTGCCCAGGGTCGCCGCCGCCAACCCGAGTGCCACAGACGCGGCACCACCGGAGGTGGAGCCGCCGGTAATGTGATCGGAATTGAAAGGATTCGGCGGTGTGCCCATATGCGGGTTGAGCCCCAGCCCGGAGAAGGCGAACTCACTCATGCTGGTACGCCCCGCATGCAGGGCACCCGCTCCGCGCAGGCGATCCAGAGCCACAGCATTGCGCTTCGCTACAGGCGCATCGGCAAGTACCGTGGACCCCGCCCTGGTGATCTTGCCTCGTTCGTCGAACAGGTCCTTGATCGTGACCGGCACCCCAAACAGTGGTACGTGACGCCGCTGCATGCCCAGCAGCGTTTCTCCCTCGGCATCACGCAACAGGCGCGAAGGACAGAACTCGGAAATGCTGGTGGTTGCCGCGCGTCCCAATTGTGCATGACGTTGGTCGAGGGCCTGAACCAGATCGAGTGGGCCAAACGCTTCACCTTGATAGGCTCGGATCAGGCTGGTGATCGGCCGCTGTTGCGGCGGGCGCGCCAACCAGTCAGCCGCAGCCTCGATAGCGGATGGGGAAGACGTCATGCCACCACCTCAAGTGTCTCAATGACGTAGCGGTGATCAATTCGGCGCTGGAGAACCGGATCGATCAAGGACATCTGGAAGCGACCGCTGGGGCGAATGCCTCCGATAGCAGGCACCGTGCCACACAGCAATACACTCTGCGGTGCCAAGCCCTGGCCATTGCGCAATGCCTGGGGCAGGCGCTCGATGAGTGCTGAAACCGGCAGCAATTCGGCGAGAGTCCCCTGCTGGTAAGTGACGGTTGCATCGTTTTCCTCAATCTCGCTATGCAGTTGCAACTGGTCCCAGTGCGCAAGTACCTCATCAAGTGGCCAGGCTGTACGGGCAACAGGTTTGGCACACAGCTGCTTTGACTCGGCGACACCGACTGCCTCCAGGGCTCGGTCGGTGTGGTCCGAGGCGATGGTCACCCAGATCCGGCCATGTTCATCGCTGACCAGGCAAGTCTCGACCTCGCCAGAACCCGCGTCTCCCAGCATCTGTACATGCTCCTGCTGCGTCAGCATCTCGCGGCTGACGCGATAGAACAGAGGGGTAGTGGAAGGAGGCTTGACGCCCAATGCCTTGAGTTCGTCGATGTGGTGCTGAACGCCAGCCTGGTCACGGCCGGCCCAACCGGCAATGGCAACATGCTCGATATCTACGCTGAAAGTGCCGTTCGGATGAGTGAAGGTCAACATGCAAGGACTCCGAAGTTGGTGTTATGAAGGAGTGGGGGTTGTGAAGAAGCTGAGATGATGGGCACTGGCGCTGCTATAGCGCGGAAGGCAGCCAGGTGGCCAACTGCGGGAAACCCACCAGCAGTGCAGCCATGACCAGCATGGCGACCAGGTAAGGCAGCGTGCCGACGATGACGTCAGAAAAGCGCTCACCTCGTCGAGCGGCCTGGACGATATACAGGTTGAGCCCCACGGGAGGAGTGATCAGAGCGAGTTCAACGAACAGGATCATGATGATGCCGAACCACACCTTGTCGAAGCCTGCCGCGACGATCAGCGGCGTGACGATGGGGATGGTGATGACCATCAGCGACAGGGTCTCGATGAAGAACCCCAGTACGATGAACAGTGCGATCACAGCCATGAGCAGAGCAAAGGGCGCCAGGTCATAGGCATTGAGCAGCCCCGTCAGCTTCTGCACCATGCCTGATGATGCGAGGGCGAAGTTGAGAAAGGAGGCGGCCATGATGATGAACAGGATCATGGAGGTCGTCTTGATGGTGCCGTCCAGTGCCGCCTTGAGCATGTTGCCGTTGAGCGTGCGGTTCATGGCCGCCAGTCCCAGTGCCGCGAGGACACCGATCGCCGCAGCCTCTGTAGGTGTGGCCCAGCCTAGATAGATCGAGCCGACAATCACCGCAAACAGCGTCAGCAAAGGCAGCAGGAACAGCAGGCTGTGCAGACGTGTCGCCCAGGCCACGCTGCGCTTTGGCCCACCGAGTTCCGGCTTCCACAGGCATAGCAGCAACGAAGCCAGCATGAACAGCAGAGCGAGGCCGAGGCCAGGAATCAATCCCGCCATGAACAGCTTGGGAATCGATGTCTCGGTGAGGAAACCGTAGACAATCAGATTGATCGACGGCGGGATCAGGATGCCGAGAGTGCCCCCTGCAGCAATGCTGCCGCAGAAGAGTTTGGCGTCATAACCAAGCGCCTTGCCTTGGGGTAGCGCTACCGTCGAGATGGTGGCAGCAGTGGCCACCGATGAACCCGAAGTCGCTGAGAACAGTGCAGAAGTCGTGACATTGGCGTGCAGCAGACCGCCGGGCAGCCAAGACAGCCAGTTATCCATGGCGCGATAGGCTTTATTCGCGATACCCGCGCGTACGATGATCTCGCCCATCAACACGAACAAGGGAATGGCGATCAGCAGAAAGGAATCCGCCGCCGACCACAGGTTCTGCCCCAATGCCTTGGTGAGCGGAAAAAAGGAGTAGAACTGGTCGATACCGAAGGCCAGCAGGAACAGACTCACTGCAACCGGGATACCGGCCAGCAGGAGCGTCAGAATACCGATGGAAAGGTAGGCAAGCATCAGGCCGATTCTCCAGATTGAGCCGTTTCCTGGTCACTGCCGTGATCCACGCCAGCCACGGCGTTCAAGGCGGCACCATCGCGCGCGAAGATAGCTGCAATGACACGCAGGCCGAGCACGCTGGTGGTGATGGCAAACCAGATATAGCCGGATAGCCATACCAACTGAGGAATCCACAACGGTGTCGCCAGCGGTGTATTGGCGGTGGAACCGTTGCTCAGCGACTTGGCCAGCACTGGCCAGGCGTGGATGGCGATGGTCCAGGCGACCAGATTGAGAGCGGCCATGGCCAACACGTCGAGCGTATGGCGCGACCAGACCGGCAGGCGGCCATGCACGACATCGATACGAATATGAGCGCGTTCCAGCAGGGTATGGGACAGTCCCCAGGCCGAGAGCATCGCCAGCAGGTAGCCTGCGTATTCATGGACACCCGGTAGCGAGTGGTTGAACACCTTGCGCATGATGATTTCGGCACCGATGAACATCACGATAGCCAGCAGCAGCCAGCCCATCAGGCGGGCGAAGATCCCGGATATCGTGCGCGTCAATGCCACTGAGGCATCCAGTGCGAGGGAAAGTGAGTTCATGATCATGATCCTGCGAAGGAGCCGCCCCATCAGGGGGCGGCAGAGAACATCCGATCAGGGCGCAGTTGCTGTCATCCCGACCAACTGGCCGACGCTCTGATTCCAGGCATCAAGTGTCTCGGCATCGACACGTGCCGCCCAGGCTGGCAACACGGTGCTTTCGATGGCCTCGCGTGCCCGTTCGGTATCCTTCTCGCTGGTTTCCACCAGTGTCATCTGCGCTGGCTCACCCAGCGGGCACTCACCACTGCCCGTCAGACAGGCAATGCCGCGCGCGGTCTCACTGCGTGCGTTTTCCCACACCGGCTCGCTGAAGTCGCTATCGATGTGCTGTTGAATCAGCTGCTGAGTTTCGCTATCCAGCGACTGCCACTTGTCCTGGTTGATGGCGGTAATCACGTAGTCCCAGCCACCCAACGGTATCGGCAACAGGTGGGAAGACACGTCGTACCAGCCGGAGCTGTATCCGGACAGAGACCCCGTCACCGCGCAGTCGATGACGCCACGTTCGAGAGAACCCGGGACCTCGTTGAAGGCGATATTCAGACTCTGGGCACCAAGTGCCTCGATGAACTCACCCGTCGAACGTCCACTGGCACGAACCTTCTTGCCCTCGAGATCGGCGAGCCCCTTGATCGGCGCATTGCAGAACAGTACTTGTGCCGGATAGGGGACGATGGCCAGCACATGGCTATTGAAACGCCGATTCATGGTGCTTTCCGCCAGTGGCAGAAAGGCCTGGGCAACTTCCTGCGCCGTTTCGGCATCCGAGGCGATCATGGGAATGTCCAGCCCCTCCAGTTCCGGAGCATCCGCCACGGTGTAGTCGGCCACCGTCATGCCGACGTCAAACACACCATCACCGAGATAGCGATAGACATCACTTCCAGGAATGCCCATCTGATCGAAGGTGGTGACCTGTGTCTGGATATCAGCGTCGGCGACATTGGGCAGCGTCTCGCTCCAGAACGGCTTTTCGAACTGGCGATGCAGTTCCAGACTGCTCCAGCTGCCGACCACATTGAGGTCAGTGGCGGCAATGGCGGAGCTGCTGGCCACTGCGACGGCAAGGCCAAGAACGGATGAGATGAAGCGCTTATCTAGAAAGTGTTTATTTTTAAAGTGTCGATTCATGATGCGTTGCTCTTGTTGTTGGTGAAGGTCGCATTCACGGATGGCCACAGAGGGTTGCCCGCAGGTCACCCGAACTTGAAGCGATGATTGGGAATATCAGTGATCAGCATGTGACCTGGACTGTGGGTGATCACTAGCGGTAGAGCAGCATTTTCCAGCGCCAGCTGCGGTGTCACACCACAGGCCCAGAAGACCGGAATTTCCCCTTGATGAATGACCGGCGAATCTCCGAAATCCGGCTGCTGAAGGTCGCTGATACCGATCTGGGCCGGGTCGCCGAGATGGATGGGAGCACCGTGCACACGCGGCATGTCACTGGTGATCTGGATGGCTCGAATCGCCTGGGCCGCGGTGAACGGGCGCATCGATACCACCATTTCACCACCGAACAAGCGGCTGCCGATGAGCGGAATATTGGTGCGATACATGGGCACATTGCGCCGTTCACTGATATGCCGCACCTCAAGCCCTTCAGCAATCAGAGCTTCCTCGAAGGAAAACGAGCAGCCGATGGAAAAAGCAACGAAATCATCACGCCACAGGTCAGTGATGTCATGGCGTTCCTCGCTCAGTTTTCCGTCACGGTAGACGCGATAGGTGGGGAGGTCGTAGCGCAGGTCGATATCGTCTCCCAGGCTCCGCGGGTAGGGATCTCCAGGGGCCGTTACATCAAGTACCGGACACGGTTTGGGATTGGCCTGGCAGAAGCGCAGAAAATCATCGGCCTGCGCCTCGGGAAGAATCACCAGGTTGGCCTGGGCATGCCCTGCGGCCAGGCCACTGGTGTGCTGTTGCCAGTGACCATCCCGAATGAGACGCCGAGCCTGTTGAGGAGTTGAGGTTGCGTTTAGTGCCAGTTCAGCCATTACAGCCTGCCTAGTCGTTCTTGTCAGTATATGGACAAGATAAAAAGGCCAGACAGATAAATCCAATCGATTTTTATGATGCCAAATGATCGGAAAAACCTTTCATACAGCCAGATTTCAGGCTCAGGCCATGCTGGCATGTTGATGTTGGTCCTGGCTGGCGATTTCGATGGCCAGACCACTGATACCCTCGGCAAGGATGGCATCGAGATGGTTGGGCCAGGAGGCAGTGAACATCAGTGCCGGGAGCTGACAAGGCAGGCTGATCAGGTCTCCTCGCGCTAACTCGGCTGCCACGATACGCGGTGGAATGGCACCAATGCCCAGACCATCCAGCGTCATGCGAACGATGGTCCATAGAGAACTCGAGCAGTGCAGCTTGACGTCGTCCAGTCCCTGCTGATGCAGCAGGGAACCAAGCTCGCGATAAGGGCGGCTGTCGCGAGCAAAGGAGATCAAAGGAATATGGCCGAGGCGATGGAGAGAGAAATCACTGCTGGTGAAGTTGAGGTCGGGACTTGCGACCAGGCCCATACGATACTGGCACAGGTAGCGGTTGAGTACGTTCTCGGCATCGACCGGCCCCATCAGAAAGGCCAGATCGATACTGCCGGCACGCATCATCGCAGCCAGACCTGGTGAGCTGTCGACCTGCAGCTCCAGTGTCAGATCGGGAAATCTTGTCGCCAGTTCCGCCAGGAAGCCCGGCAGCCAGCTATGTGCGATGGACTCCACCACGCCCAGTCTCAGAGTGCCCTGAAAGGGGGTATCGAGGTTCATCATCGACAGCGCATTCTGGCGGGCATCCAGCATGGCTTCTGCATGCCTGAGAAACTGGCGACCCTTGGCGGTGGGCTTGACCGGGCGTCGTGAACGTTCCAGCAGAGTCTCGCCGAGAGATGACTCGAGACGATTGATGCGATCTGAGACCGATGGTTGAGTCAAGTGAAGATGCTGGGCGGCAAGGCGAAAGGAGCCGAGCCTGACAATCCACACGAATGCCTCGATTTCCTTGAAGTCGAACATGTTTCTCTACTCGCCTGTCACGATATCGTCTCTGTGGCGAGACATCACGCCACCCTATGCTTTGCACAAAAAGTCGGCAAGCAATGATCAGGACTCGAGGGCACCCTTGGCAATATTAAACAACCAGAACCAGCCGCAGGTCTTGCTTCATGGGGTTGTACATAAGACCGACATCAGCATGAACGTCGTGTCAGTTGGATGCCTCCTTCGACACAGAAAACCCCTCTTCGAAAAGGAAGGGATCGTCGAAATGACGCCGGCCCACGAATACCGTGGCATGGTTGCCCCACTGGCGCATGGCTCCCGGGCTGCGAATCCCCGATGGCCACAGAATGAAGCGTTCGAGACGCTCGGTCGTCTCCACCAGCCCCTGGCTGTTGAACAGGCTGCGGCGACCACCATCGGGTAATGCCAGCGAACGCCGCCCGTACTTCGGCGGCTCACTTACCAGGCGCAAGGTGTAGGGGATGGCCCCGCTGGGAATGCTTTCACTTACGGCAAGTCCTTCGAGGAAGTGACTGGTCGGTGCCAAGCGCAGGCCCATGCGCTGCCCATCTTCCAGTGGTGGGGCCGAAATGGGGGTCAACGGCGCTTCACGTGGATCGTTGTCCGCCGCCACCTCGACTCGCTGCAATGGCGGCACGGGGAAGAACAAGTGGTAACAACCACAGGGATGCATGCTGTCATAGATCAGCGGCCTGCCATTCGGCCCCAGCGTCACTCGCCAGACCAGCCCATCCAGTCGCCCGCCAAGGATATCCATGGCGTCACTGCGGGTACGTGCCGGAAACCACACGGTATAGACCAGCTGCGGCAATATCTGTCCCTGATAACGGGTATGGGCCAGGCGCACATCGGCCATGGGATGGTTGGTATCCACCGCTGGCAGTGGCCCCTTGGGACCTTGCCGCCAATACGGCGCACCAAGAGCATCATCATGATTACGGACACCAACGGAGAATACCGGCGCATGATAGGCCGCCAGACGTAGCAAGGCTTGGTCATCGATATCCAGCAGCCCTAGGGGACTGCGCGGAGCACTGCGCAGCCACTCATCGGCCGCATCCAGAGAGTCACCCACGACGGCGGGGACATAATAGGTCATGGCGTCAGAGGATAGCGCTGCAGCCGGCAGTCCCTGGACATCCTGGCGGAAGGCGTCGAGATAGCCACGCTTCCAGCCTTCATACCCCGCGGCGAGGCCCAGGCTGGTCAGTGGATAGAGCCCCATCACCCGCCATGCGGTGAGATAACTGTCGGGCACCTCGACAGCCTCTTGCAATGCTGCCCTGGCCACGTGATCTTCCGCTCCCAGCAACTCCTCCGCCAGCAACGTATCCGCACAGGCATTGGCGGTGGCCACTGGGTTCCGGGTAACCAGCTCCTGCCCCAGCCGTTGGCGCTGTGCAGGTGGAAGGTTGGCCGCCTCGATGCGCCGTGCCTCGGCATCCAGGGCGCGCATGCGCGTCAGCCAGTCGCTATAACGGGGATCTGACGGATCATCATGTAACTGATGATTGAAGCTCGCCAGCAGACGATCACTGCGTAGATAGGGAAAACCAGCAATACGCGCATAGCCAGCATCCGCGACACCGGCTGCCGCCACGGTTTCGTCGAAGACGGCAAGCGTGTTCAGGCAGCTCATGTCCCTTGCACTCGGCTGACTTATTTCCGCTGCACTCGACGTCGTACGCCAATCGGCGACACTCGCACAACCATTCAGCAGCAGGACCAGCAACAAGACGGCACCAGCACCGCGCACCCATTCACCGGGAGCGAATGGGAACATCCTGCGAAAGGCCTGAAGGGTAGCCGCCATGGATGGCGGATATAGCCCAGTGATTGAGCCGTGCAGACATTTATGCCGCGCTCCCTCAGAACCCGCTTTCACGAATCGCAATGGCCGCCACCCAGTTGACGAATTGCATGACAAGGCTCTCGCGCTCTGCGTCGATGTGCAGGCTGCCTCGCGCTTCACGCGCCTCTGGCCAGGGGGCATCAAGGCGCGCTCTTACCATGAACAATGGACGCTCGAGGTGCAGACGGCCAGTATCACGACCAGCGTCTTGCTGTATGGTCAGAGAGCCACCATGCTGCTCAGCCAGAACAGGATATTCAAGATACTGGGTACGCGTCGGGGCTATATCGACCAATTCGCCCTCAAGTGGTGCCATACGCCCCTCGACAAAGAACGATACGCGGCTGCCTCGCGTCAGGCGGTGAACTTCGTCCTGATTGACATAGGCATCGACCATCCAGTGCTCAGGGTCGATCAACACCCCTAGTGGATCGCGGGGACTGACCCACTGCCCCGCTTCAAGTTCTGGATTCACTTGCTGCCAGCGCCCGGCAAAGGGTGAGTTGAGTGACATCCGGGTGATTTCCCGCTGGGTGGCCTCGATGTTGCTCAGGTTGAGAAGTCGCTGAGCCCGGGCGGCACTGTCCTGCTGCAGCCCCTGGGGGTTGGCAAGCAATCCCGCCAGCACGGCATCGAGATTGGCCAGTTGCGCCTGCTGAGCCTGCAGGTCAAGACCGACATCAGGGTTGGAAAGCGTGACCACTGTACTGCCGGAGTCCACGTCGCCATCGGCACGGCGTGCTTCCAGCAGTGCCGGGAAAGGAGCGTAGACAGTGATCGCATGCTGCGAACGCAATACCCCAGGTCCACTGACACTGGTCTGCCACGGGATGCTCAGCACCCCGACAAGAATGAGCAATAGCCACCACCAGACCCGGCGATGACGACGGGGTACCTCGCTGCGATGGGACCACCAATGGGAAAGCTCACGAGTAATCGGCATGACGATGAACCAGGCTATTTCGACAATGAACAGCACAATCCCCAGCACTTTGAAGAACAAGGCATACACCACCAGGGCAATCCCCAGGAACAGCACCAGTCGATACAGCCAGGTGGCAAAGGCAAAGCCCACCAGGGCCAGGCGCTGACGTGGCAGAAACGGTTCCGGCCACGGCTGATCAAGCCCCAGCAACCGGCGGCGCAACCATGTTCTGGCCTGGGCTCCCGCTCGCTCGTGCAGGTTGGGAAAATCGAGCAGGTCGGTCAGGATGAAGTAACCATCGAAACGCATGAAAGGGCTGGCATTCAGCGCCAGTGACAGCATCCAGCTGGTCGTCGCCAGATACAGCAGGCCGCTGTTGAGTGCACCGGGTTCGGTCAGGACCCAGCCCAGAGTGGCCAGGCCAGCAATGGCCAGCTCCGTCAGGATACCGGCAGAGGATATCGCCAAGCGCTGGTGGGCCCCCTTCAACTTCCAGCTCTCCCCGGTATCGGTATACAGCATCGGCCACAAGACGATGAAGGCCACCCCCATATGGGCCACCCGAACCCCTTGCCGAGTGGCCACCAGGGCATGGCCCAGCTCATGCAGTGACTTGGCGATCACCAGCGCGCAGGCAAAGCTGACCAGACCGGAGAACGAGAACAGCTCCACCACCGAATGCGTGAACAGATCCCAACGTTGCAGGACCAGCAGGACACCACACAGGCTCAGCAGCAGGACCACCAGCACGCAACCGCGCGTAAACAGCCAAGGGATGGTGTCAGCCAGCTTCTGCAGTGCATGTTGCGGGCGAAGCAGGGGTATACGGAAGAACAGGTAGTGGTGCAGCCACCACCAGACATTTAGCCAAGGGGTGGTCTTGGCCGCTTCTGCGGCATATTGGCCGATACGTTCACGGTCCGGTCGCAGCAGTTGATGTCGATCGAGAAACTCGACCAGTTCCAGCACCTGCTCCACATCAGGTTCAAGGGCGGTCTGGGCGGCCACCTGGGTACAGATGCGTTCTGGGGTCTGCCCCCAGCGCAGCAGGCATTCGAACTCGAGCCAGCCGATACGATAGAAGCGGTTGGTCACGGGGTCTTCGATCGACCAGGCCGGCTCGCCACTGCGTTCGCGCTCCACTTCGACCAGGTGAAGATCATCACGCAGCGGCGCTACCGGAGACTGGGCCCGAGGGTCCACCCCGGAATCCCCCAGCGCGACTTGCGCAGCCATCCCTATCCCTGTACGACTCATCCCTGCATCACTCATCCGTGGATCACCATCCGGTCCAGGCGCGCAATGCCGAAATCGGGCGGCGCATCAGGTAATAGCCGAGACTGACCTCGTCACCATAGACCTTGGCGGTGCCATGCAATCCCAGGCGAGCATGCTCTGCCTGGTCTTCGATGCTCGCCTCCAGGCGATAGGCCGCAATGCCATTATCGTCAGGCAGGGCCTGGTAGCTGGTATCTTCAATGCGGCCATGGATCGGCGTCAGTGGATAGGCGGTGAGAAACAGCGTCACTTCACCGCCTGGCTCCAGAGAAATGGCATCGGCCACGGCAAGCTGGATTTCCATCTTCGGCTGTTCGGGATCGGCCAGTTGCAGGATCCGCTCCCCTGTCGTCACAGGACGCCCTTGCCAGTCGTCTTCGTCGCGATAGACAGCCACCCCGGCACTGGGTGCAAGGACCAGAGCTCTCTCCAGTTCGGTTTCCACGCCTTTCAGTTCCGCACGGCGTTGATCACGCTGGCCTCGCAGTCGAGTGATCTCGGCCAGGCTGGCGGGGTCGTCGAAAGCCAGGCTGCCTGCGGCATCCAGTTCCGCTTCCGCGACCGCCAGTTGCTGACGCAGCACCTCCGCACGGCTTTCCAGACTGGTCGTATCAAGCCGGAACAGGGGCGTGTCCGCGGCAACAGTCTGGTTGGGCCGTACCAGCATTTCTGCCACGACGCCATCCAGTGGACTGGTGACGGCCATCGACTCGCGGGAGATGATCTGGGCCGGAGCCAAGGCCGATTGGCGTACCGGAATGAACATGGCCGCCGCGATGGCAATGATCACCAGCCATGCCAGGCGCCCAGCGGGTATGCGCCAGGTCGTCCTGCGCTTCGGCATCATGGCCTGCCAGCAATAGGCCCAGGTACTGGCAATCCCGGGCATCTGCTCTTTCACCGCCTTGGGCGGAGCCTGGTCGAGCAGGAACACCACGATCGCCAGACGCTCCCCTTCTCGCCCATGCAACGGCACGCACCACAGCACACCAGGCCACCACTGTGCCCAGCCCTCGGCAATCTCGGGTGGCGGTTCGACACTTTCACGCAACACGATACGTGGTGCAGGGTCCTCCAGGGTGGTATCCAGCCAGCGTGTGGCACGCTTGAGCCAGCCAAGATAGGGAGTCTGTTCCTTGGGGGTGGCCAGCCCTGACACACAAGGCACCTCGGCGCCTCCTGGCTTGGGCACCAACACCACAGCCTGACGGAAACGCAGTAACGGGTAGGGATCGTTGGCGATGGAAAACATCAATGCCGCCAAGTTCTCCGCCGCCATGGCACGATCACGCAACGCCATCGCCAGCGCCGTGAGAGACGCAGGCACCGGCTGTTCCTGAGCACTCATGGCGTCACTCTTGTGTCGGTTCGGCGGGGGCCTGCGCCGCTGTCTCGAAACGCACCTGAGCGCTGCCTGTCATGCCCGGCCGCAGTTCCTCGTGCGAGGCATCGAGAGTCGCTTCCAGTGCCACGGTCTGCGCCACCGCATCGATGCGCGCGCTGATAGCGCTCAGTGTCGCGCCATAGTGCTGCTCGGTTTCATTGACCGCGATGTCCAGTGGTTGGCCAACCTGCAACCTGGGCAACAGTACCGACGGGGCGTTAAGCCTGACCTTTAGCGCTCCATCCCCCACCAGGTCGACAACCGGAGTCCCTGACCCCATGGTCTGATACGGCTTGACGTGGACCTTGGCGATGCGTCCCGAGAAGGGAGCTTTGAGGGTGCACTGGTCACGTTCGACGGCCGCCAGGTTGAGCGCACTCTGGGCCTTTTCCACCTCTGCCTGAGCCAAGGCAACCTCATGATCCCCCACTGCGTCCAGGCGGCGCAGGCTGCGCTTGGCATCATAGTTCAAGCGTGCCACCGAGATTTCCGTATTGGCCGCATTGACCCTGGCCTGCTGAACCCGGCAATCGAAGCGTGCCAACATATCGCCCTCGGCGACATTGTCACCGAGTTCAACCGGCAGTTCCTCCAGAGTGCCGTCCATACGGCTGGACAGCGTCGCTTCCTGTTGCGGTGCCAGAAGCATTCGCATACGCAGCGCCTCAGGATTCTCCCGCACCTGCTCCATGCGCCGCTCCATCTCAGGTGTCGGTGCCGGCACCTCGGCTTCCGCCTGCCCTGCCGTCTCGGTCTGAATCTGCATCCCTGCCGGTGCTTCACCCAGTCTTTCCTGCGCCTGTACCGACAGTGATGCAGGCGCCACCAGCAGCGCCAGCACGATCATGGCAGGAACCCTAAGCAACGATTGCTCAGATAACATGGCTTCCCCCATGCGCACCCTCTCCTTCACCCTCTCCTGCATTCTGTCGTGGTAGTGGTGCGGCGGACGCCTGAGTGTTACCCGCTGCCGGTTCGGAAGGTGCGGGGGAAGAAACCGGTTGCAGGGCAGGAGGCGGCCCAGCAATGATGCCGTTTCTTTCATGGGCGCTCATCATGCGCTCAAGCTCACTGGCCAGGGTCTGGATGCTGTCATCAGCAATGCTATCCGGCAGCACATCCAGGCCCACGGAGTTGAACAGCCTGCCCCAAGCTTCCTGGGCCCGTGAATAGGCTGCCTCACGTTGGTATTGCGAAAGCAGATAGCGACTCTGGGCGCGGATCACTTCCAGTTCGGAGCCAATCGATGTCGAAGCGGCAGCTTTGGCGTAATCGAGCAGTTCGTCATCGACTCGCAGACTTTCATCTGCATATTCCAGCTCTTCCCTGGCCAGGTGGTAGCGCAGTGCACCGACACGTACCTGGGTCAGTACGGCCATCGACAGCGCCGTACGGCGCAGGTCGTCCACATCACCCTGGGTTTCCTGGGCGTTGTTGAGATCCGGGTACTGCAACAACCGCAGCAGATTCAGCGACACATTGACCCCTGTCTGGGACCAGTCGTTGTTGTACAGGTAGTCGTTGGAGTCATAATAGAAGCCTGCGTTGACCGAAACATTGGGCCACAGGCGCAACTTGGCCGCTTCCAGGTCATTCTGATTGACCCGCTTGCCATACCACTCTTCCATGATCTCGGGGCGTTCCTCCAGCGCCAGCTGTTCCAGCTGCTCGATATTGGCCGGCTCCGGAGGCAGTACCGGTTCTGGTTCGTCGGCCAGCTCCAGGCGCGTGCCCGGTGGTAAGGCCATCAACGCTGCCAGTTCGGTCTTGGCCAGCTCGAGATCCTGACGACGCGCGGTCAGCAAGGTGGTCGAATCCAGCAAGGCGCGCTGATAAGCCAGAATTTCCTGACGTGGCAGCAGCCCTTGCTGCTGGGCCTGGCGCGCCGCATCCAGCGCCACTTCCGTGCGCGCCAGCAGGATATCCAGCTGTGGAATCAGGCGCTGGGCGGCCAGCGCTCGCCAATAGGCATTGCGCACATCACGCAACACATTCTGTGCCACTCGGCGACGGCGCTCCTCCGCCATCAAGATCTTGTCGGCCTTCTGCTGGTTTTCATAGTAGGCGAGGCCGAAATCCAGCAGGCTCCAGCTCAGCCCCAGACCGGCAGTGGTCTTGTAGCGCTCTTCCGAAGTCGAAGGACGCAAGCTTTCTTCCCCGTCCTCGATACCGATCGAAGTGCCGCCGGAGTCATTGTTGCGGTCGCTGTAACCCGCCTCGGCAATCAACTGCGGCAACAGTTCATGACGCGACACATCCCTCAGGTTCGCTGCCAGAGCGCTTTCCATCAGCTTCAGCCGATAGTCGAGGTTGTACTTCAGTGCCCGCGCCGCCGCCTGGTAGAAGGTCACCGGTTGGTTCAGGGGTTCCTGTTCCTGATACATATGGGCCTGATCGCTGATCGCCCGTTGTCGGACTTCCGATTGGCTGTACGGGTTCAGCTCGAGGCTGGAACAGGCAGTGAGTGTCATCGAGGCGACGACTGCCGCGCTGATTGTTGTCAGAGGAAAGCGAGCCATACGATATCCTTGTCGCAATGGGATCATGAATCCGACTCCCCAGAAAAAGGCACTACATGCTGGGTGGCAGCCAGCAGCTGCTGGCGGAAACTTGGTGCGACAGAGGTCGCTGCGTCTGGCATTGCCGAAGCTGTCGTTGTGTTAGCTATCGTTGTGTTAGCTGTCAGAGTGGAATCTGCTGTGCTCGCATTGTCCGCAACACTACCGTCATGCCCCTCCGAGCCGTCACTCAGAGCGGGAGGCCCATCGACCCAGCGTGCGCCAGGCGGCAAGGCCGGACGTCCGTCATTGGCCTGCGGAGCCAAGGACGGAGCACTCTGCTGCGACGGCGCCTGTTGTGGTGCATCGTCATCGCTCAAGGTGCCTTCGAACATGGCACTTCGGGTCGGTGCGTAGAAGGACGGATCGGGCAACAGGCCATCGGCACTCAGGCTCGTGCGGCCATGGCGGCCGAGCAACAACAGGCTGTCCTGTTCGGCAAAGGCGCGACTGATCAGGACGCTATCGCGGACGAACTGCCCCTCCACCTGCCCCAGCCCTTCAGCAAGCGAGAGCGATTGAATTTCGGGCAACGTCACCAGGCGGGGGTTGGCACCATGACTGAGACGCAGGTAGTTGGAAGCCTCAAGATTGCTGCGCTGGACCTCCGGAGTGACATAGACGACGGGCTCGAAGCCAAGATCGCTGCCCGGCCCCGGTTGCCAGGGATCGCGATCGAGAAAATGCGGTCCGATACCGTCTTTCACGGGGATGTAGGGTGCCGCAATATCCAGGGTGATGGTGAGATTCGCAGTGGCAGTAGCGCCAGCCTTGTCAGTGATGCGATAGACAAAGACGTCATCCAGAATGGCGCCGCGCCCGGCTGCCCGCAACACCTCGCTGTTGCTCATGTCGATGATGTATTCATAACTGCCATCGGCATTGAGCAGCAACGTGCCATAACGCCCATAGAGTGCCTGGCCGGCTGCTGCTGTATCGCCACCATCGAGTGGGCGTACGTCGACCACGTGCAGCTCGTCGCCTCCATCTACATCGTTGTCATTGGGCAGCACGTTGCCGGTGGCCTGAGGCTCAGGAGTCTGATCGCTGGCGAAGTTGCTGTCGTCACGGGCGACCGGGTTGTCATTGGCGCCCTGAATGACAATGGTCAGGCGGGCATTGGAAGTATCTCCCGCCGTGTCGCGCATCACATAGTCGAAGCGTTCGGTGAGCGTCTCGCCTGCCGTTCGCAGCGCCTGGACAGTCGGATTGTCGTTGTCGACTTCGTAGCGGTAACTGCCGTCAGCGTTGATGATCAGCGTGCCGTAGCGACCCTGTAACGTCTGGCCAGCCAGTGCAGTACCATTCCCCTGGCTGACGCTGACCACGTGCTTGGTCTCACCATAGCCAGTACCATCGACATCGGTGTCATTGTCGAGCACATTGCCACTCGGGTCGATGCCGGGAGTGCCATTGTCGATACCTCCGGCCTCGACGGCAGTGGCATCGTCATCCGAGGCAATCGGGGTATCGTTGCGGCCATCGATGGTAACCGAGAGTTCAGCACTGGATTCAGCCGCCCAGCGATCACCGATGGTGTAGGTGAACACATCTACCAGCGTCTGGCCGCTCTGGCGCAATGCCTGGACCGCCGGGTCATCATCATTGACCTCGTAGGTGTAGCTGCCATCGCTGTTGATGATCAGGCGTCCGTACTGGCCCTGCAGATATTCGCCAACGGCACCTGCTGAGCCACTGCCATCGATATCTCCGGTACGGATGCCGATGACCTGCAGATTGGGACCGGAAGGGCCAGGAGCGACATCTGCATCCGGGTCGCTGTCATTGTCGAGGACATTGCCGTTGGCAGGACTTCCAGGTGTGGCATTGCCGAGGCCTCCCGCTTCGATGGCCTGGCCGGTATCGTTTTCCGCCACCGGGGCTTCATTGCGCCCACGCACGAACACGGTCAACTGTGCTGGGTCGGTCAACCCACCCAGGTCCTGAGCGCTATAGGTGAAGCGGTCGACAACAAAGCCCAGCGGATCCAACCCCACCAGGGCAGCATCATCCACCACATAGGTGTAGCTGCCGTCCGGCATGACCGTCAGGGTGCCGTAATCACCGACAATGGTGACGCCGGCGTCCGTCATGTTGTCTGGTACTGCGCCAGCACTTTCTGCTCCGGCACGAACGCCACCAACGCCGAGGGAATCGTTGCCATCGACATCACTGTCGTTGGACAGCAGATTGCCGCTGGGATCGATACCGGGCGTGGGGTTGTCCGGGGTATCTGCCACTGCATAGGCGAAGTCATTGCTGGCTACCGGTGCATCCCAGGCGCCCCGAATCGTCAGCGTCAACTGGGCGATATCGGTATCCCCCGCTGTATCACGCATGCGATAGGTGAACGCTTCCTGCAATGTCTCTCCCGGCACCAGGGCCTGCACGGCAGCCAGGCTGTTGTCGACCACATAGGTGAAACTGCCATCAGCATGGATGGTCAGGCTGCCATACTCTCCGGCAATGGTGCGGTTGCCTGCTACACCGAGCAGGTCTCCATCTTCAGCTTCGGAGCCCGTGCGTATGCCGGTCACGATCTTGTTGTCACCGGCATCGACATCGGTATCGTTGTCCAGCACATTACCGCTGGGGTCGACACCACCACTACCGTTATTGGTCCCCCCCGCCTCGACAGCGATGGCACTGTCATCATTGGCGACAGGCGTATCGTTAGCGCCCTGAATGACAATCGTCAGGCGTGCTGAAGCGTTGGCCCCAGCCGTGTCTCGCATTACATAGTCGAAGTTCTCGGTCAGTGTCTGGCCAGGTGTACGCAAGGCCTGCACGTCGGGGTTGTCGTTATCGACCACATAGCGGTAGCTGCCATCGGCATTGATCACCAGAGTGCCGTATTGCCCGGCGAGGGATTCCCCGGCCTGAGCGCTATTGCTTCCCTGGCTGACACTGACCACGGTCTTGGTCTCACCGTTGTCAGCGCCATCCACATCACTATCGTTGTCCAGCACATTACCGCTTGGATCGGTGCCTGGCGTGCCGTTATCGATCCCGCCCGCCTCGACAGCGATGGCACTGTCATCATTGGCCACAGGTGTATCGTTGGCCCCCTGGATGACGATGGTCAGGGCGGCCTGTGAGGTTGCTCCAGCCGTGTCACGCATCACGTAGTCGAAGTTATCGGTCAGCGTCTGGCCGGATGTGCGCAGCGCCTGCACGTCAGGGTTGTCGTTATCGACCACATAGGTGTAGCTGCCGTCGGCATTGATCACCAAAGTGCCGTATTGCCCAGCGAGGGACTCCCCGGCCTGGGCGCTATTGCTTCCCTGGCTGACACTGACCACGCTCTTGGTCTCGCCGTTGTCAGCGCCATCCACATCACTGTCGTTGTCCAGCACATTACCGCTGGGGTCGCTACCCGGCGTGCCGTTATCGATGCCGCCTGCCTCGATGGCGGTGGCATCATCATCATTGGCGACAGGGGTATCGTTACGCCCTTCGATGGTGATGGTCAGCGTGGCAGTAGTGGCACTGCCAGCAGGATCTACAACGGTATAAGTGAACACCTCGCCAAGGGTGTTACCGGCCGTTCGCAATGCCTGAACTTGCGGATTGTCGTTGTCCAGTACATAGCTATAGCTACCATCGGCGTTGATCGTCAGGCTGCCATAGGCTCCTGTGATCGTCTGACCGGCAGCCACCGACGTTCCACCCTGGGAAAAATCACTGACGCTCAAGTCAGCCGTCGGGTCGTCGACATCACTATCGTTGTCCAGCACATTGCCGCTCGGGTCGACCCCGGGGGTGCCATTGTCAACGCCGCCCGCCTCGATGGCAGTGGCATTGTCATCCACTGGAACAGGCGGATCGTTGGCACCAGTGATGGTCACTACCAGTTGAGCGAGGTCGGTATTGCCGTCGGTATCGACCAGTTGATAGGTAAAGGTCTCGGTGATGGTCTCACCGGCGGCCAGCGCCTGGACATCCGGATTGCTGCCATCGACAACATACTCATAGCTGCCGTCAGGATTGACGGTCAGGGTGCCATAACTGCCTGTAACATCCGTGCCGGCTGTCACTTCGGTCAGAGTGCCGCCGGCACTTTCTTCACCCGTGCGGATACCATTCACCGCCAGGTTGGTATTAGGTTGGTCGACCTCATCGACATCGTCATCGACACCATCACCGTCATCATCGGTGATCAGATTGCCAGTGCCATTTTGTGCAGGAGTATTGCCATCGGTGGATGGCGCCTGGGCGGTGGTCGAGTTGTCGGTGGCGACCGGGTTGTCCTGACTGCCATCGATGGTGATGGTCAGGGTGGCAATATCGTCCAGGCCTCCAGCATCGGTAACCACATAGCTGAAATCTTCACTCAGGCTGTCGCCATCAGTCAGGCGCTGAACATCGGTATTGTCGTTGTCGACCACATAGAGGTAACTGCCATCGGCACCGATGGTCAGAGTACCGTACTGCCCCGTGATGCTGGTGCCGTCAGCACTGCCGGTGCCTGCGCTGACATCGGTGAAGGCTCCATCAGCGTCCTTGTCACCCACTCGAATAGCGCTGACCGCCTGAGTCTCGCCGTATTCATCCACATCACTGTCGTTGTCGAGTACATTACCGCTGGCATCCTGGCCGCCGGAACCATTGTTGACGCCACCCGCCTCGATAGCCGTCGCAGTATCATCCTCGGCCACGGGAGTATCGTTGGCGCCCTGGATGGTCACGCTAATGCTGGCCTGGGACGTGGCATCTGCCAGGTCGGCAATCTCGTAGACAAAGCTCTCGCTCAGAGTATCTCCGGACTGACGCAATGCCTGAACGTCCGGGTTGTCGTTGTCGACGATATACTGGGCAAAACCATCACTGCCGATGATCAGGGTGCCATAGGTACCGGCAATTTCCAGTGGCTGGCTGGGGTCGGCATCCACTGCCTGCAGGTTGTCAGCATCCATACCAGCCTGAATCACGCTCAACACATCGTCGTTGGTCGCGATATCCACATCGGTATCGTTGTTGAGCACGAAGCCATTGGGATCGACACCCACTTGGTTGTTGTTGGTACCACCGGCTTCCACAGCAATGGCCGTATCATCGTTGGCGGTGGGTGCATCATTGACCGCATTGACCGTGATGACCAGGGTGTCGACATCTTCCAGGGCATCATCCGGGTTCTGGCCAGGGATACCATTTCCCAGATCCACGTCGGGGTTATCGCCGAAGCTACCCTGATCATTGGTGGTAATGGTCAGGGTGTCCTCACCATTGAAGTTCAGGTTGCCCTGATAGGTAAGGTTGGACAGTGCCGTATTGATCTGTGCCACGGTACCGGTGATCACCAGTGTCGCCGAGCCATCCCCCTGGAGATCTGCACCGCCAGCATCGTCGATGCTCAGGGTGCCACTCAGCACTTCCAGCGTGACTTGCAAGGTATCCGAATCGCGGGCATCCGGATCGGAAATCGACAGGCCAGTAATGTCGATGACGGCATCTTCATCACCCTCGGCGGTTGCGCTATCCACCCCCTCGTTGACCGGGGCATCGTTGAGTTGCACATAGCCGATATTGGCAGGGCTTTCGCTGCCCTCGCCAAGGGTGATGGTGATATCGGCCAGGCTGCCATCGCCGAAGGTGCCGCCATCGCTGTCGTAGCGGGCGCGTACATCGCCTGCATCGGCATCGGTGAATTCATCCGCGGCAGTGATGCGATATAGCCCCGTGGGCAACACACCAAACTGATATTGGCCATTGGCATCGGTTTCGATGGTGAATTGCTCGTCATCTGCGCTGCCGAACTGGCCATCGTTGCCCGCCCAGGTCAGGGTGACTGTCTGGCCGGCGAAAGCGGCTTCGTCCGCATCCTGAACACCATTGGCATTGTTGGTATCATCCCACAACGTACCTTCGATGATGCCCAGTCCAGCACCATCCGTGAGAATGTAGTCGTTGACGCCACCTGCGCCATCACGGCCATCACGCTCACCTTCTACCGAGCCATCCGCCCCCACCGTGCTACCGGCAAACTCAGTGAAGTCTTCCGGCAGGCTCGACCAGGTCAATGTGGCCTGAGCATCAGCTTCGGCGACCACGCTATCGTTGGGCACATCGACGCTGTAGTTGACGGTGACACTCTGTCCAGGATCAAGCTGGGCAAAGGTAACGGTAACGCCATCCGTTGTATCGACACTGACACCATCCGGCAGCGAGCCCAGGTCATAGCTCACACCATCTATGGTCACGCTATTGACGGTATAATTGCTGCCTTCCGGGAAGGCATCCGTAAGCGACACATCATAGGCCGGTGCAGTGCCATTCTGGGAGAAACCGACATCCACCACGGCGTTGCCGGTACTGCTGCCCACCCCTGGATCGAAGTCGACCACGCTCTTGTCGAGACCGCTGAAGCCAGGCTCTGCGATATTCTCGACGATACGCTCACTGGTGAAGTCTGTGCCATTACGACTTTCGGTAACCGTCATGCCAAGCTGGGTGCCAGCGATATTGCCCGCCACATTATCAACGCGAACATTGAACTCCAGGCTGATGCCTTCTGCATCATCCTGTTCGGGAGGTTTGTCGCCGTCGTCGTTATTGGCGATGGTTGCCAAGTTGATGGTCAGCGTGCGCCCATCCGCCGAGATCGTGTAGAGGTTCGGGTTGAGGACTCCGGACGGACCATTGGACAGGTCGGTTGGAATATCCCCCGCTTCCGGTGACTGTTCATTGCCGTCGATCTGGTTGGCTCCGGTATCCACTATCGGGAACAGGCCATTACCGTTCGAGATCAGTGCTATCAGAATCTGGTTGGCGGTTTCCGGCAGGATGGTAAGGCCTTCATCCACCTGGATCGTCAGGCTGTAATTGGTCGGCAGCCCTTCTGGAATCAGGCCAACGACGCGATAGCGAATGATCTCGCCGACGGCAACATCCTCGCTAGGGCCACTGGTCGGGTCCGCCGCGCTGGTATCATCCAGCCCTCCCACTCGAGAAACGCGTAATTCCTGGGCCACCGGAATCGCCAGGATGTCCTGCTGCTGGTAATCGTTGAGTACACCACTGTTCAGGGCACCATCTACACCAGTGCGTTCCTCGCCCACACTGGATGTGACTTCATCATCAAGACTGGTCCACTGCACCTGGGCTTCGCTATTCAGGCTTGCGAAATCTGCCGCCAGAGGCCCCACCGTACCGGAGATGGTAATGGTGATACTCTGGCCATTGCTCAGGTCAACGTTCGAGCCATCGGCAAGACGCAGTACGCCATCTTCAATGATGAAATCAGCCGCAGTCACGTTACCGGCACTGTCGACAACGCTGGCAATGCTCAGATCATCGACGTGTTCAGGCAACAGGGTGTTGAGGGTCAGGTCAAAGGCATCGGTTCCGGATGTATTGTTCAGGGTGATGGTGAACTCGACCTCATCACCAAAATCGACGCCTGGACCTGGATCGGCAGGGACCGTGAGTTCCTGCTCGATCGTTACCGTAGGCTCGACGATATTGGTCACCACACCATCACCGGTGCTGGCAACGTTGCGATCCAGCGGGGTCGTGCCATTGACCTCATCGCCATCCGGGTCGCTGTAGCTCAACTCGGCATCATTGGTATGTGTCGTGCCTTGCTGGTTGCCCTGGACATTATCGGCAATCAGGCGCAGGCGAATCACAAAGCTGTTGTTGCCTGTGTCGTTGTCGGCATCAGCGCTACTGGCAGTAAAGCTCAGGCTGCCATCGGCATTGACACTGCCGACGCTGACAGTACCGGCGAAGTCAGCACTCAGGGCGCCACTGCCAGCGCTTGTCTGAATCAACTCATAGCCGAGGCCACCATTGAAGGTGGTATCCAGCACCATGCCTGGCGGGATCAGGTCGCTTACATTGAGATCCTGGGTAGTGCCTTCGGGTAGGGTAACGACAATGTCGTAATCCATGCTCTCCCCCACCACCAGATTGGTGCCGCTGGTGTGGGACTCACTGGAATCGTCGTCCGTCAGGCTGCCGTCCTTGTAGCCGATGCTGACTTCGGGAGCGGCAACCTGCTGGGTAGCATCATCGCTGAGATCATTGGGCGTGAAGTCCTCGCCACCTTCGACACTGGCGTAGTTGTTCAGTGTCGCGGTACTGCCCATGGTGCGGCTGGCGGCCACTGCGGCCACGACCTGCACGTCGTAAGTAATGACAATGACGTTGAGGCCATTGTTGTCGTTGTCGGTGCCATCACGACCGGCCAGCAGCGTGGCTTGGTTGTCAGCATCAAGCAGAGTGATGGTGTTGCCGTTGACTTCGTAGTCGGTGCCTTCGATCAATTCAGTGCCATCGCCACGGGTCAGGATCAGATTGGCAGCGTCGAGACTGCCGCCAACAAAGGCCAGATCCGAGGGAATCTCTATGGTGGTGGCCACATCGTAAGCACCACCGCCGCCAGTGTTCTTGAGGATGGTCGCCAGGCGCAGAGTGTCACCTGCATCGATATCACTGACACCACCGTCACCAACACTGGGGTCCGTGACCGGCCCGGCATGCGGTGCACCACTGCTGCCAGGTGCAGCCCAGTTGCCATCAGTGCCAGAGACAGTACCGTTGCTGGCACTGACCACGCCATGGGTGATGTCCACCACTGGCTCGGCCACTGACTGCACTCGGACTACGTCTTCACTGATCAGCTCATTCTTGTCGAGGGTCGTGGTCTGGCTGGATTGAGCCAGTACATCCAGCGAACGCTGGTCGGCAAAGGGCTGATCGCCCACCGTCATGGTGAAGTCGATGGCAATAGTGCTGGGAGCGGTAGCATCGCTGACATCGGCGAAGGTAAAGACCAACGAGTTACCCGGGCCACTTGCGACACTGATGATCTCCCCCCCATGAGTATTGGCAGCATTGAGCGCCCAGGTATTAGGGCCGCTACCTTCGGTCCAGTTGATGCCCGAAGTATCCAGCAACGGTAATGGTAGATACACCGTCAGGGTGAAGTTCTCGTGATCGCCAGTGATCAGGTCATAACTTATCGTGAAGGTAACGTCTTCACCGGGTGACAGTTCCGCGTCACCACTGGGGATAGTGATATCCACCTGGCCAGTCGGTACCGTGGTTTCAGTGCTGGAGTTGTCGCTCTCATCGAACCCCGTGGTGTTGTTCTCATCGATCAGGATATCGGCGTTGACCACCGCGCTGTTGCTGACGCTGTCACCCTCATTGATGGCGGGATGGTCCACGCCAGTAGCATATTCCTCGGCGATGACAGTGGTGTAGTTGATGGTGGCGCTGGTGGGGGTGCCGTCATGAACCTGGTCGAAGGCGTCATCCCCTGCCAGCCAAGGCTGACCAGGGAATGCTGCCTCCATGGAGGCAGCGACATCGAATTCCAGCGCAGTGGTACCATCGGAGTTGGTGATTTCGGTGTATATCAGATCGACGGTCACATCCTGCTGCACGTTGCCGTCACCATCAACAAAGGTCACCGTCATGGTCGGTGTGCCCTGGACGGTCTGGCCATTGCCCAGAGTATCGGTGACCACGAATTGTCCCTGTTCCTGGCTGCTGCTACCGAAAGCAAAATAATCCGATAGCGTCATCTGCAGCTGGTAATCGAGAGTGTCGCCGGGTGTCAGGCCAGGTGCACCGGTATCGGTGACGATAGTCGCCGTCTTGTGCAAGGCGATGGACTTCGCGGTGAAGCTGATCGGTTCACCGGTGCCGCTGAAATCGATAGTGCCACCGCCATCGGGTTCATCACGGTCATCGATAGGATCCCACTCTCCGGAGCCTGTGGGGGCATCGAAGGTAATGGTGACATCATCGCCGGTATCCGGATTGATGACCGGATTGCCCTCGGCATCCTGTTCGGGAACATAGAACTCCACGGTACTGGATTCAGCACCCGTCAGTTCAGCGTATTCAACCGTATATTCAGTGATGAACACATCGTCCCGATCGATCATCGCCTGAATGATAGTGGGGTTGGTGACAACCTGACCGCTGGCCAGGGTGATCGAGGTCAGGGTGCCGCTACCAGGATCGATACTGGTGACCTGAACATTGGTCGGCACCGGCTGGGTTACCACCACATTGTTGATGGTTTGGACCTCAGGGTCGATACCTGCAGGCTTAATGGTGGTGGTCAGGCTATGGATATAGTTCTCACCGGTGGCTGTCTCATCTTCGGTCATGTTGAGCGTCTGCTCGACATCGACGACCGTCGGCATGATCGTGATGACCGATGGATTGGTACCGATGACGCTGGGATCGTCCTGAGGATTGTCGAGAGGGTCATGGCCCAGTTCGAAGCCGCCGATAGCGGTAATATCCAGTTCAGGAGAACCATCAGTGGCTGAGGTATCGGCCAGATCACTCAAGGTGGCAGTAAAGGTCACCTCGATAGCCGGCTGGTCAGGACCAAAGCTGGAGAAAGGAATCTCGACCACCACCAGAGTATCGCCGGCGCGGTAGCCATAGTCAGCTGCATTGATGATCACGGCATTGCCGTTGGCGTCCTTGGCAATCGGGTGTTCAGCCTGACCGTTGTCATCGAAGGTGACCGTGGTGATGGGCAGGTTGCCACCTACATAACTGGCCGAGTTGACGGTGATACCGTCGTCGATTTCAGCTCCAGCACCATCCTTGCCAGTAGTCGGCACGTACAGATGGATAAAGGGCGCATAACCGATCTCGGCAGAGGTATTTCTGAAACTGACCGTGAAGTCGAAGCTCTCGCCCAGAGGCACTTCCTGGCTGGCTGCGCCCAAGGAAACCGTTGGTGCGGCAGGCAAAAGTCCCTCCATGCTTGCCAGTCCGACAAGGTCGGTACCGGTCTGCTGATCGATATCTCCCCTTGTGGTCTCCAACTGCCAGTCGCCGCCGAAGCGTGCTTCACCGGTATCGTCATCGGAAGCGGCAACATCCGCACCAGTGGCATCGGCAAGGCCATCAATCAGTTGCTGGCCGCTAGCACCTTCGCCTACTCGGCAGCCGTACAGCAACAGGTCAGCATCGGCATTCAAGGCATCGCGCCATTGGCCCAGTTGCTGTTCGAGCTGAGGAAGGGTGTCGACGGAGACATGGGAATTGCCGAGCAGGAACTGACCGTCGGCACCATGACTGAAGATCTCGATGCTGGCGACATCGTCCATACCCGCCAGGGCCGAAGTAATGGCATCGATGCCGTCCTGTCCTGATTCCACGACCACCAGTTCGGCGGTGTCCCTGGTATTGTCGATGATTGACTGGCGCTGCTGTGGATCCAGCCGCGAATCGAGCACCACCAGATGACGCTTGGCCTGCAACTGGCTACGTGACGCCTCCTGGACCTCTTGATCAGCATTCATTGCTGCATGGTGGGTAGTATCCACACCACGATCATTCTGGTGGTCCGGTGTTTCCTGATCGACTGCCGCTGCTGCTGCACCATCGAACAACAAGCGAGGCTCCAGGGCGATCAATCTTGGGCGAGGCCGAGTCCCTTTCATGGCAGATCCGTCAAGTTAATGGAATCTTTTCTCACACAATCAAACTTATGGACGAGCAACAACAGACTAAAAACTAAACCGAAATACCCCAATGAGCATAGTAGAAAAATTGACGAAGTCTTGCTCAATTTACCTTCGTCACAGGGCTCCACGTCGGACCTGGCATCCTTCTCATGGATCAGAACTCCTTGCCGCCTACCTGCCTCCCTTTCACCTCCCTTTCACCTCCCTTTCACCTCCCTTTCACCTCCCTTTCATCTCTCCTCGTCTACCTCACCTTTCGATGCACAACACATGGCGAGTTTAAAATCGGGAAAAAGAAATTTCTTACAAATAAAAAAGAAATAAAAATAAATCAAAAAGAATTATACAACGCACAAACAGCATCAGTTCTTCTTGCATAAAATTAAAAAACAAAACAATTAAGTAAATCTAGAAAGTGATCTAGACGCTTCCTGAAACATCAACTAGTTTTAGTATCGCATCGGTAATACTCGAAACAGCCAGAAGGCCAATCATCGTGCAAACCACTGTTAAATGGGGTTTCTCACGGAATTCATGGCCTGCTGTTATTGTGCCGAAAACACACGACCGTGTGTTCGCGCATGCAATGTATAACGGGAAGGATATATAAACAGAGCGCATCTAAACAGATGTACATCTGTGCATAAGCCCGAGCTCCCCGTGCCCTATCATCCCTTTTCAAGAGGTACATTTATTTTGGCTCTGCCATGCGTTGCAGGAATTAGGGATTGAAAGCTTCTAGCGAATAAAAGGAGAACATTGATGATAACGAAAGCACAAAGCGGCGCTGCAATAGTCGCAGGGCTTCTCGTCATGGGGCAGGCCATGGCTCAGGAGCAGGAAGCCACAGACGAGCACACCAGTTATCCAACTTATGGAACGAAGCCCAATATCGTATTGATCGTTTCGGATGACACCGGTTATTGGGATCTCGGCGCATACCTGGGCGGCAAGGCCCGAGGCATGGACACCCCGAACCTCGACCGCATGGCCGATGAAGGGATGATGTTCACCGACTTTTATGCCCAGGCCTCGTGCACTCCTGGACGCGCAGCGATGCAAACCGGTCGTAATCCGAACCGTTCGGGGATGACCACGGTGGCCTTCCAGGGCCAGGGTGGCGGTCTACCCGAAGAGGAATGGACCCTGGCATCCGTCCTCAAGCAAGCGGACTACAACACGTACTTCTCTGGAAAGTGGCACCTTGGGGAAGCCGACTATGCCATGCCCATTGCCCAAGGCTATGACAAGATGGAGAACGTCCTGCTCTATCATCTCAATGCCATGACCTACGCATTGGATGGCTGGAACCCTCAGATCAGCGAAGAACAGCGCAAGTTCTTCGAAGACTCCACCATCGGCATTCTTGAGGGAGAGGCAGGTGAAAAGCCCACCGAAGTGCTGTCGATGGCTGACATGACAGAAAAAGACCTCGCCAACCTCGACACGATGACCGCCGAAAAGGCAGTGGCTGAGATGGAGCGCCTGGCAGGACTCGACCAGCCCTTCTTCATGTCGATCAACTGGTCAGCCAACCACCAGCCCAACCTGCCTGCCGACGAGTTCGTCGGTGCCTCGGATGTTAAATCCAAGTATGGCGACAAGGTCGTCGAGATGGATGCCCAAACCGGCAAGCTGCTCGACAAGATCAAGGAGTTGGGCATCGAAGACAACACGCTTATCGTTTACACCGTCGACAATGGCGCATGGCAAGATGTGCACCCCGATAGCGGCATGACGCCTTTCCGTGGCTCCAAGGGTACCGATCGTGAAGGCGGCTGGCGGGTGCCGGCAATCTTCAAATGGAAAGGCCATATCGACTCTGGCGCTAGATCCAGCGAAATTGCTGGTGGTCTTGACCTGATGGCCACCTTCGCCCACCTTGCTGGCGTTGAACTGCCCAAGGAAGACCGTGCTGGCGAGCCGATCATTTTCGACAGCTATGACATGGCCCCCATCCTGTTCTCTGATGTCGACGACGAGCTGTGGAAGCGCGACTCCTGGCTCTATTTCACGGAAACAGAGTTGATGCCGGGAGCGATTCGTATCGGTCACTGGAAAGCGGTGTTCAACCAGAAAGGTGACAACGGAGCTATTGCCGGATCGGAAGCCCCAGCCGCAGAGCTAGGCTGGCGTGGGCCATCGCAGTATTCCGATGTGGTGCCACAGATCTTCAACCTGTGGGAAGACCCACAGGAGCGCTACGATATCTTCATGGCCTCTGGGCGTGAAAATACCTGGGCGCTGCCTTTCTTCAGCGAAGAGCTGAAAAAGGTCGCCGAGTCCTACATGGAATATCCCCCGCGGCCGTTGCAGTCTGATGCCTATTCCGGGCCACTGACCATCAAACGCTTCCGTGCTCTGGAAAAGGTGCAGGAAATCCTCAAGGAAAAAAACATCCAGGTCGATCTCAGCAACTAGTGGATACCGACCACTAAAAAAACAATGCCGGAGCAGGGAAACCTGCTCCGGCTTTTTTCTTATCATCAATGATCTTCTTGATGTGTGAAATATTGGACTAAATTGCCGGTAGTTTTCCTGCTGATAATACTCCCGGCCTTATGATCTATTGATAGGAAAACGTGATAGTAGCCAGGGAATTGACCGTTCCCGGCGTTACCCTATTACCCGTCGTTTGGACATAACGCGCTTCAAAGGGTAGTACATAACTGTTACTCCCGGTTCCGACAAACCACTGGTTGACTGTGCCTGCCACCGGAGAGTCCGGTCCAAAAGCGATAGGTGTTGCTTGCCCTTCCCTGAAGATCTGCACCCCTACGCCTGAGGCTGTCGAATCTGATGTCAATGTCAGCGTGTCGCTGGTATTACCGGGATTTACCCCATCCGTCATGACGGCATGCAAAGCAACCTCTGGAGGACAGTTCAGACTGAACTGGAAAGAAGCGCTGGCCGAAGTCGTGGAGCCTGCTCCAAAAAACTCAGAGTTACCTACTACCGGCAAGACAGCGGTCTGCTCACTGGGAGAAGTCACACTGCACGAAACTGTATTAATGACCAGAGATGTCACTTCTGTATTGATGGGAATCCAGCCAATGTCTTGCAATAATGCACCATTTTCATCTCGCACTCCCCACTGTGCCAGTGTTGTTTTAGGAATAGTATAGTTTCCCGGCGGAGGGGCACCATATGCATACAGTCTTATAGAAAAAAACAGTCGCGTACTATCGCCGTCAGTAGGCGAAATAGTACGAATTGTTGTTTCTTGGTTACCTATGGCGACCCAGTCTGTCACTTTTGCTCGAGCTCGAAGCACATAGCCAATGCCATCAACTCCAGGAATATCATAAACCGCATAGGTACCATATTGATCGGAATATGACACCCCAGGAATGATCGAACCAACCCCTCTTACCACCGAACTGGTGGGGCGAATAGGGCATGTGCTGTACGCAATATCCTGGTCAGCCTGAAACTCAGGTGTCCAATCTAGCGTATCGTTTATCATTGGATTATGCATGGGGATAGGATCCCCATTATTGACGCTAAAAGCGGGATAAGGAATATCGACACTTGCGGGGCCTGAGCATGCCGCCCAACTCATGGAGGGCAGCAGCAGGAACAAACATGCAATATAGAAAAATCTTTTCATGATAATTCTCTTGGCCGAAGATCAAGCGGACACAGGCAAACACTGGGCCTCTACCTGGGGATAGGGCATATTGCGGTCATCTTTCGGCACTGAATAAATCAGATAACAGGAATTTGCATTGCCTCGGCCCCAGACAACCTTGAGCTCTGGGTATTCGCCACGAATAAAGATCATGCCGCCTTGGCCAACCAGCGAGACATTCTTGCCTTCTTCATCGAGCACTTCTGCACCGAAAGGAACGTCTCCGTTCTGTATCCGGAGCAATAATGGCTTGCCCTGGGTGGTCGCAAAATCGAGCCGTACGACTGCTCCGCGCCGAGGCGCGACCTGCTGCATCGCAGCATTCAGTTCCACATCCGTCGGCAACCCCTTGGGGTCAATGCCGACACTGTTGTAACGGTATGGAGTCAGGCCCGCGCGAATGGCCTCTCCATCACTATCCAGTCGATTGCCCGTTCCCTGATTCAGAGAAGCGCCTG
This sequence comes from Halomonas binhaiensis, assembly GCF_008329985.2. Taxonomy (NCBI): domain Bacteria; kingdom Pseudomonadati; phylum Pseudomonadota; class Gammaproteobacteria; order Oceanospirillales; family Halomonadaceae; genus Halomonas; species Halomonas binhaiensis. The sequence goes on along the minus strand of NZ_CP038437.2, from coordinate 286,252 downwards.
ACGCGCCCTCCGCTACCACTAGCGCCATGGTTTCGCTGCGGTCCGGGCTGAAGACGAGGCCACCGGAATGGGCCACCAAGGTACCGCTCGCATTGGCCGAATACTGGCGATAATCTCCATCCTGACTGTAAGTGGCACCTAGCTGCGCCATACCTGTACGATAGCTCAGGTTACCTCCCAGCCCTTGGCGATCATCGTCGTTGGCGTAGCTGGCATAAACGCCATAACCCATCTGATTATTCTCGCCAGCGACACCCGACAATTGGGTACGTGCCAGGCCGCTACCCTCGCCATCCTGGGTCAGACTGGTCGTCCAGGTGGGACGGCGTGCACCACTGCCGATGGGAATCGATGCCGTCGCCATATAGGTGTTACGAGCTTCGTCATCCTGCAGGTCCCGGCTGGCAGTGAGCCCCAGACTGCCCCAACGGAAACTCTTGTTGTAACCCACTTGGAAGGTAGTAGTACTGGAACGCTCATCCCAATAGTTACGCGTAATACCAGAGACATTCAGGTCGCCCGCCCTACCAAGCGGCTGGCTGATATTCAACTGAAAACGATTGCGTTCGCGCAGCGAGGAAGAGTCCATATCTCCCTCACGCAGGCGGGCATAGTCAGCAAAACTGAGAAAGTCCTCAGTGGAATAGCGGTAAGCAGCCAACGCAAAATTGGTACCGGTGGCAACCAGGCGCTTGCTGTAACTGAGACGGTAACTGCTGCCACTCATGCTATCGTCATCCTGGCTATCTGGCAGATTCTCGGCCTGGGACAGAGTGACATCCAAGGCAACCGCCCCTAACGACGTCCCTACTGCGACACCAGCCAAGCCCGAGCGGTAGTCCTCAGCAAGAATGCTGCCGCCATACAAGGTCAGGGCATTATTGATGCCACGACGATAGGAGGCCTGGGTAAACCAGAGATCGTCCTCCAGGTTGTCATCACGATAGCGACCGCCAGCCAGGTTGAAGCGCGAAGCACCAGGGCGCAGCATCTGCACCACCGAAGCGAAAGGTACGGTAAAGCTGTGCTCGCTACCATCGGCTTCGGTGACCGTCACCTCCAGATCCCCGGCATAACCTGTGGCGTAGAGGTCATCAATGATAAATACCCCAGGTGACACACTGGTCTCATAGATCGTGTTGCCACTCTGACGTACCGTCACCTTGGCGTTGGTTTGCGCGGTACCACGAATCACGGGAGCAAATCCCCGCTCGCTCTCTGGCAGCATGCTGTCATCACTGGATAGCTGCACCCCCGTGAAGGGAATGCTGTCGAAATCACTGCCCGGCGTGAAGTACTCCCCCAAGGTCAGTTGGGATTGCCAGCGGTCGACATCCTTCTGGGCATAGGTGTTCAGGGTGTTATAGTGGCCGCCATCGTCATCCAGGCTGCTGTCGGAGTAGTTGCCATTGTGGCGCAGGCGCCAACCTGCCAGATTGAAGCCGGCATTCAGGTTGATGTTGTAATCTGTACTATCCGTATCATCATTGTCGCTATGCACGACATTGGCATGATAGCCAAGCAGGCCGGCGGTAATCCCCTGACTCCATTCACTGGGATCGACATAGCCACGCTTGACCCGCCCGGCATACGCCTGGGGAATGCTCAACGTGCCGCTGAGACTGGCCAGGTCCATGTGAAAGCTGGCACCGGGAATCAGTTCTTCGGCAACAATGCAGTCACTTGCCAGCTGTTGCTCCACCTTGGCCTGATCCGGCAGTTGATCGAGCTTGGCGCCCCAGCGCATGACATCACCCGTAGAGAAACAGAAACGGGGCTCTCCTTCTTCCGTATCCTCGACACGCACCTTCTGCTGCAAGTACGCATCATCATTCATCTGGACATTCAAGTCATAACTTCCAGATGGAATAGCGCCAGCCTGACTGTAGCGAGAAATATCAATATCCTGCCCCAGGCCTCGCAAAAAGGCGCTATTAAAGGTAACAACACCTTTACCTTTATCATCAGGAGCAGCAGCCCAGGCGGCCCCCGTGGCCAGCGCCAGGCCAACCGCCAGTGCCAGAGGGAATAACCTCAGCTTCCCATGGCCAATAGGTCTCCCTATCGCCGTGGAATATGGCAATATTCTTTTCATAATAGAATTGACGATCTTATGATCTAATTAATTGATGCGCTTGATAAAAGTAAGAAAAGGGTCAATATATAGCCCGCGAGTGAGCAAACATTGAGACCTGATCGATACAACACTCGACTCAGGAATTCCCTTTTTTCCTTTAATTAACCTGCCAACATCAAAGAACACTACAGTGAATAGTCCTGGCTCTGACTGGCACCAAAATCATTGATCCATTGAGCCTCGACGCTGCCTCGTGCAGCCGCTGTTGTCATGCCTTTTAATACGAAGTTCTGGCTTGCACCGGGGGCCACCATGCCCTGAGCTGCATCAGCAATGTAGCGCTGCCCGCCAGTATTCAACTCTACCCGGGAGAAATTCACATAATAGGCAGAGCTATTGGTTGCTTTTAATGCATAACCACCACTTGCTGGAACCAGACTCCAGGACACAGCCTTGGCCGCATCTTCCGGCCTCCCTTGCAGCCCATCGGGGCGGAAGAACAGCTTGAACCGAGAACGGAAAGCAAATTGCAGAATATTCTGCCCTTTCTGGTTGCTGGCCTCGGGGGGAATATCCAACACATTGAGCCAGAACACTGACTCACGATCCTGTGGCAAACCAGCTCCGACATAGGCAATACGTAGAGCCTGTCCCTGGCGAGCCTCAACCCTGGTCACAGGAGGCAATATCGCAAAAGGCAGGCTTTCAGCACCAGGCTGCGAGTCGGGATTGCCACTGTCCAACCATGTTTGCACCAGGGAAGGTTGATTGCCGGTATTGTTCAGGTTGACGGTAATCTCCCGCTCCCCGGCAGGATAGATAAATCTTGTACCCTGCACCTGGATAGCGGCCTGGGCCATTGCGGGTAACAATAATACGGGCAGCAACAGTGCTGCACACAGCAGCCCTGCACTCAGCTTATTCATGGTCCTGCTGATGATGTTTTTCATCGGGACACTCCTTCCAATGGTTGCCTGCTGCGATGCTCATCGCAGCAGGCTGGCCATTACTGATAGTCCAGGGTGTAGACCAGTTGGGTTTCAACATTGCCCGAGGTGGCAGCACCTGTTGCGTAGTACTGAGCGGCGTAGTTCAGTGTCGCACTGCCATCAGTAGCAAAGTTGACAAAGGGGTTATTGGTGTTGTCACGCAGATCAATCACGTTTCCAGAAGCTTGATCCGTCACCTGGACCAGAACATTCTCTGCTGGTGTCGCGGCGTTGTTGAGCAAGTTGCCAGTGCTCATGTCCACATTGGTTGGCTCGAACCATGCGCGCACAGCACCAGTGGTCGGGCAACCACTCAGGCTCATGGAGATCGCCGTGTTGCCAGCAGTATCACCAGCGGCAGCCAGAGAACTGCTGGAGACAGTCGGCAGCACAATGGTGGCGTCTGCTGCTCCGCCATCAATGGCAATATTACAAGCGCTGTCGACAACCAGCCCATTGATAGTGATGGTGCCATCCGCAGCCATTGCGCCCGTTGCCGCGGCGAGTGTCATCCCTGCCAGTGTGCTTACAACAAACTTCTTCATTTGCATTACCCTTTCAGAATTGCGAATACATGGTGAGCGCCATAAGAATTTCATAAATAAGATCAATCTTATGAGCAATCCATTTGCACTAATTTAGAATGATATAACCATTGGTGTTTCAGGCTCGTTGGTTCCATGCAACACCCGCCAGAATGCTGAGCTGACAGCTAGTCATTTCAGATGAATCAATAAGTCTGGCGTACGAATACTAACCATGCATCCAATTAACTACATTGAGCTACGTCAATTTTTATCCCGAAAGAGGTATTTGATGTGAAACTAGGAATAGTCCTACAGAGGTACAGAGAAACATCCCACAAGAGAGCTTGTGGATTTCATGGATTCATCAATATCAGGCAGTCATGATCTGCATAAAAAACTATAAACTCATTGACACAAACCATTAATTAAATACAAATCATTCGTATCAAAAATTTCACTATGCCATCCCGTAGCAATGAATATAACTCAATGAGCATAAATCATTTTTCAGGACATGCTCAATACCATAGGATTAAAAATTTTTATATTTACCATCACATGATATAGGGCTATTAATCTTCAACATATGGCTCATGCCATCATGACAGATTTCATCTATAGATGATAAATATAAACCCTCACTCATTATCCTCAAGAAGGCTATATCTCCGGGCAGCATCGGCTAGTTCTATCACATTATTGACTTTAAGTTTCTTGAATACTCTGGTCTTGTAAGTGCTGATACTCTTGGGACTGAGCGACAGTAACTCGGAGATATCCTTATTCTTCATTCCTCGAATGATATAGTCCATGACCATTTTTTCCCGCACTGAAAGCTTGCCCAAGGATTCTTCTCCACTATTAGTATGTCCCCAGGCTCTTTCCATATTTTGAGGGAAAAAAGTGTAGCCTCTCAGAATGGCTTTAATCCCTTCTACGAAAACAGCTACATCCTGCTCTTTGCTGATAAATCCCGAGGCTCCTGCTTCCCGGCAACGTTTACCATAGGCTTCAACGGATTGAGCTGTCATGATGAAAATCACAGGAGGATTCTCTTGTTCTCGTAACTTCACGGTTGCCGTCAAGCCATCCATATCAGGCAGTTTGAGATCGAGAATCACCATGTCTGGTTGAATATATTCCACGAGCCGAATGGCGTCCTCCCCATTACTCGCTTCAGAAACAACTTCAACACCTGCTTCTGTCAACACATGTTTAACTAAAAACCGAGCAACGGGATGATCATCCACAATAATGGCAGTCGCTTTATTTTCCTCTCTTCCAAAACCAGCGTTATTGCCTATCTTCCTTATGCTTCTCATGAACCATTCTCATAACAAGTAAATTATATATTTCCGTCGCATACAGAAATATAAAACATCCCTTTCAAGAGTGTCCCTGAGAAAACTTACGCAATGCATCTATCCATTTTTCTTTCTGCAAGCTCATCTTTATCGCCCAGCCCCCCGTTCATCAACATGGATTTCTTCAGGGGTTATTCATCCGTTCCTTTCAGGCTTTGTTAACAACACGTAAACATATGTTCATTTCAACACGCTTGAAACATTGATCCATGTCAATTTTTACACAAGATCAGTCACATCAACGAATTGGATACCACCAAGACAGATTCACTAAAGATATGAAAAACACTAAAAATCGTTTATTCAAGATCCTGATGTACATACACAGACCGTGCCCAACATGGAGATATCACTCTCTTAACAGCAGGGGCTCTTACTCACTGGTTCGATACATGTTTCATGCTTATAACTATCAAGACGCCACTTCCTCCGTACTAATTTCGGTTCAGTATTTATCCGAAGGCTAAGACAAGCATAAGAATGCCCCGCTTGTGCAAGCCCGAGCACTCCATCCATGAGTACATAAAGAGATAAATGAACCACACATCCATGGGTGGCTTGTGGCCGGCACGGTTCAGATGCCTGCAACGAAAAGCATCATGAACCGTTGAAGTGGTAGCAATATCATTCCCCAGAACCAGGCCAGCCATTGGTCTCTACACGAAACCTAAGCAGGCCTGGCGGAGTACCTACCACTACTTACTTAGAGGTATTCGAGATAGTTGGCAGGCGAAGTATGAGCACACTTCCAAATCGGCATAGTGATCTATGTCAATTTTTATGCACAACATTTGCATGCAAGCATGACACCAGGCAGCAATAGAAAGCGAGAGGATCCAAGCATCAAGCATAAAAACTCATATAACCCACTGCTTTAAAAATGTTTTCCCAAGAGACAACCCCATCGATGGATCACGGTTCACCACCTGAGGTACTTGCCGTCATGGCATGACTCAGTACAGAAGCGAAGAAGAAGGCTATCGAAGCTTCACCTGAGCGTAGGAAAGGGGCCTGTCCTGGGGAGGAACCAGATGAGGTGGCTGTGGTTTTCATGTCCATGAATAGTCATGCGAACAGCCGTCAAAAGACCGTTGATTCAGAAAACCTAAGTTTACTTGAATGCATCTTCAGGCTTTCGCCTGACTGACATCCACCCTCCTGCGCGCGCAGCTTGTCGGTAATATCTGGAAACAATGGCCTACAGGTAGCAGGTACGTCCTGTGAAAGCACTCCAGCTCGTATCCTGCCAGAATATTGGCCTCGTGCAGACGACAGCCTGCCTCATATCCCAAAAAAACCTTTAATACAGACAATTACCATCGTTTCTCGATCAGAAGGGTTAGGCTTGCATCACCCGTTACTCTGTCATGTGACGCACTGCACCATTTATGACCATGGCGCCCTATAGAGACTCATTCGTGATATGACGCTATGTAAGCGTCTGCACACAGGCAGACAGCTATTCAGGCCAGCCAGAAGGCGAGAAACGTCACAAAAAGTCCATTTGACAGGAATAATCGCAACGCCTATCCACGGGCTTATCATGCCTCATGTTGGTGTTGTTTTTCGGACTCCCTCTACCTCTGCTGATATAGATTCTTATTATCCTTAGGTCTAAGTCCTCCCTGCAGCAGAGCTCCCTCCCTCTCCTTCCCATCATCCGCATGCCTGCCACTGGGCATCAGTCTGTATATCGAATAATCATAAAAGCATATCAATTTATATGATTTAGCTATGCCACATGCCCTTCTTTCCTTGCCGACAGGCACAACAAGCATCGAACGCAAAGAAAACATAACAAATTGATTTTACTGAAAAAATATATCAAATAGATGATGCCAACCTATACACATAAATGTATGCAGCATCCATAAATGACTCTTCTTCAATCATGTCAAAATATTATAAAAATCTTATCTATATAATATAAACCTCTCCATTAAAATAAATAAACAAAGGCCATGACATCCACGATGGCCTGCTATATCTGCAAGCTACCCTTCCTCTTTAATATCCATTAAAAACCTTGGTCGTGAGATAAGTAAAACGAGATAATTAACTCCCCCAACGAACAATTCCCCTTGCAGAGACACCAATTTCCCCCTACTCTTTATCGCGCTAATAAATGGTTATAAAAACATAATATAAAGATTCATCCGCTTACTTTAAGGAACAAAAATACAACACAAACAAACATTGCAACGCATTGATTATGAAGAATTTTTATGCGATACACCATTGTGAGGCCGACAAATACTGCACCATGATGGCACCATAGTATTGGTCGACCACCCCCATACTCCCACCGTTACATAATTGTAATATTTTGCAGTCACCCTATGCCCGGGATATGTCCTGTGACTCTTTCTAATAGCGTTTAAGCACCACTCAGCGATATAGCCGCGGAGTGTCTCTTAAATGCGACTATTTTCATTCGTTTTTTTTGCCTTTATATCTAGAAAGACATATCCACAGCTCATAGACTACGTGGCCAACCACTCTGCCTACTCTTCGGGAGTGCAGAACACGAACATGCCACGGACACGGCAATTCAAGGGAAAGGGAAGTTCCCGGAGTCAATCCCAGGGCGGTAGCGTGCTCGGAGGAAACCGGAGCATGCCTTCCTTTCCTTCAAGCGCTTCCTTCTAGCACTTTAAGCTGGCAGCTCATTCATCAAGCTGGCAGCATGATGCCTGGGCCTGCTCCAGTCGGTTCACTCAGGAAGATTCATGCCATACCATAAGTCTGATCAAATTAGTCGACTCGCATGGGCCGGACTCCTGGCTTTGCTGCTCGGCGGCTGTGCCTTCCCTGGTCAACAAGGGAATCCATCTGGTTCTATCATTGCTGGAGGGCAGCAGGGCCGCCCCCTGGATGAAGCACTCAGCAATTTCCTTTCCGGCTCCTCTGCCCATGAGGTACTCAACCTGTCATCCAGCCCATGGGGAGCCAATGTCGAGGTCCAGGCAGAGCAGTCTTATCGCTCGGCCAGCGGTCGTACCTGTCGCCACCTTAATGTCGTAGGCATGAATACTGGTGAACGCCAGCCCATCGTCGCCTGTGAAACACCGACAGGCTGGGTATCTCACCGTCGTGTCACGGCAATGTTGAATGGGGCGGAGAGCGTACGATGAGAATGATCTGGAATTTGCAGCGCACGCTTCGAACTACCTCGCTTGCTGCGATTTATACCTGTGGAATGCTTGCCTCAACGGCAATGGCCCAGAGCATCACGCAATCAGATGAAATCCTGCCTCAGTCCGAACAGGCTCAGCCGACCTCGGCAGAGCAGCAGGTCGATGCTACGCCGCGTGCCGACTGGACAAGCAACAACTATGGCCCCGTCGGCGAAAAGCCCAAGGCCGATATCGAGTCCATGATGCCTTTCGGCTCCAACCTCTTCGAAGGTGGTTTCCGAAGCACCATGTCCGAGGGCATGAACAGCACTTACCGCATCAAGCCAGGCGACCAGGTCACAGTACAGATCTGGGGAGCCGTGGAACTCGACCGCGTAATGCCGGTGGATGCACAGGGCAATATCTTTATCCCGTCGATCGGCCCTCTGGCCGTGCAAGGAATAACGCCTGGCGAGCTCGATGCCCGTGTACGCCAGGCGATCCAGGGTGTCTACCCGGATAATGTAGAGGTATATACCAACCTGCAGGGCGTACAGCCGGTTGGCATATTCGTGACCGGTTATGTGGAGAGTCCTGGCCGCTACTCCGGCACACCTTCCGACTCGGCACTGTACTTCCTCGATCAGGCCGGGGGCGTCGACAACGACCTGGGCAGCTATCGCAATATCCGCGTCATGAGAGGCGGCAGCGAAGTTGGCCGCATCGATCTCTATGACTTCCTGCTGACCGGACAGCTCCCGCAGTTCCAGTTCCGTGACGGAGATACCATCGTCGTCGAGGAACGCGGACCCGCCATTGCGGTCACTGGAGACGTGAACCGGGAGTATCGTTACGAACTGCTGGGTAATCAGTTGTCAGGTGCCGAAGTCACGCAACTGGCGCGCTTGAAGAGTGGTGTCTCTCATGTACTGTTGCGTGGAGATCGTCCAACCGGGCCAGTTGCCACCTATATGCCATTGAGCGAGTTCAGCTCCGTCAACGTGCAGAGTGGCGACGAAGTGCTGTACAGCGCAGATCAACGTGCGGAGAGCATTGTCGTCACGCTGGAAGGCAGCTACTTCGGCCCTTCACGTTATGCTCTGCCACGCGATGCTCGTCTTGGCGAGTTCCTGGACTCCATCTCTGTACCCGCAGACATGACCGCCGTGGAAAGTGTCTCGATCAAGCGTGAGAGCGTGGCGGCTCAGCAAGCAGAGGCGCTACAGGAAAGCCTGCGTCGCCTGGAAACGACTTATCTAGGGGCCTCTTCCCAGACCAACGAAGAAGCCGAGATTCGTGTTCGCGAGGCGGAACTGATCCAGAAGTTCGTCGAGCGAGCCCGTAATCTGGAGCCAAGCGGTCGACTAGTCGTCGCTCACCAGGACGGTATCAGTGACATTCGCCTGCAAGACGGCGACGTCATCACCTTGCCTGAAATCACAGACTCCATCCTGATCAGTGGTGAGGTTGTGGTGCCCCAGGCAACGGTCTACCAACAAGGACAGGATGTCTGGGACTATATCGACAGCGCTGGTGGTCTGACCCAACGTGGCGACGACGAGAACATCCTGGTGGTACGCCAGAATGGCGCCGTGCGTAATGTCGACGATATTACCCTGCGCCCAGGAGACGAGATTCTGGTCATGCCCGAGGTGCCGACCAAGAACCTCCAGCTGGCTACCAGCATTACTCAGATTCTGTATCAAATCGCAGTGGCCACCAAGGTCGCTCTGGATATCTGATGCCTGAGTCACGTTCCACCCCAGGCAGCAGCGCAGATACGCGCTCTGCCTGGGCCGTCACCTACAGCGTCTGGTACGCCATGTTCATGCGTGAAGCCATTTCGCGCACTATGTCCGATCGTATGGGCTGGTTCTGGATGATCGCCGAACCCATGGCCTTCACCGTGATCATGGTTTCCATCCGCAGCTTCATCAAAAGTGACCGCATGGTCGTCGGCGCGGAATTCATCCCATGGATGGTCGTCGGCTTGATGGGGTTCTTTCTCATCCGTGAAGGAATGATGCGAGCCCTAGGGGCGATCAAGTCCAACCAGGCACTGTTTGCCTATCGCCAGGTGCAGCCTGTTGACCCCGTTCTGGTGCGTAATTTCCTTGAAGGCATGCTGCGCACCTTCATCTTCATGCTGTTCATTCTCGGGGCGTCGATGCTCGACGTGGACTTGTTCCCCGATGATGCGATGGCCGCCATGGCAGGCTGGCTGTCAATGTGGTCGCTAGGGTTGGCGCTTGGCCTGGTAGTGTCCGTGCTGGGCACGCTGGTCACAGAGGTCGGCATGGTAGTGAGAATGATCAATCTGCCGCTGTTCATTCTTTCAGGGGTAATTTTCCCGCTGAACCAGCTCCCTCACTGGATGCTTGATTACCTGATGCTCAACCCTGTCGTTCATGGGGTCGAGAATCTGCGTCACGCCTTCTTCAATGGCTACCATGTGGTTCATGGCACCAGCATGACCTACTTCTGGCTGTGCACACTTGCCATCATGACCCTGGGTCTTATCCTGCATGTGCGCTTCCGTGACCGCTTGAAAGCCCAATGATCGAGATCAGCCACCTCTACAAGCGCTACCACAATCATCACGGCAGTGACTGGGTGCTCAGGGATATCGACCTGATCATACCGGAAGGGATCAGCGTCGGCCTGGTAGGCCGCAATGGAGCAGGTAAATCCACACTGCTGCGTCTGATTGCCGGAATGGATAATCCGGAAAGAGGCCAGATCACTCGTCATGCCCGAGTATCCTGGCCGATCGGGCTGAGCGGTGGTTTTCAGGGATCGATGACCGGCCGCCAGAACGTCAAGTTCGTTGCCCGCGTGCATGGCGAACGCCAGGATGTCCAGTCGATCATCGACAAGGTCGAAGCCTTCGCCGAGCTGGGTCCAGCCTTCGATGAACCTATCAGGACCTACTCATCGGGCATGCGGGCTCGCCTCAACTTCGGCCTTTCACTTGCCTTCGACTTCGATGTCTACCTGTCCGATGAAGCCACTGCTGTTGGCGATCGCTCGTTCAGGGCCAAGGCGACCAAGGCGTTCAAGGACAAGGTTGGCCAGGCCAGCCTGATCATGGTCTCCCACAGCGAAGACATCCTGAAGGAACTGTGCCAGTCAGGCATCTACCTCAAGGACGGTCAGGCCGAGTGGTTTGACGACATAGGCGACGCCATCAACGCCTATCACGTAGATACCGATCCTCCTCAGGACGAGGAGAAGAAAGCCGAGCCTCCCGAAGACCTTTCCTCGCTCACCCTGCAACAGCTCCATGCTCTGCGCAAGGAACGCCGAGCGGCCTTTGACAAGGCCAAACAGGAAATGGAAGCCGCCCAGACACCCAGTACTCCTCCCGATGAACGCAAGGCCTATGGCAGTGCCTTCCGAGAGGCCAGAGAGAAATGGCACGCAGTGATCGTGGCTATCCAGAATCGACAGCAGAAAGAGACGACCGAATAATGCCGACTACGTCAGCCGATCCAACTGCACCAACAGCGATGTCATTGGCGAAACGTTACCCTCACTGGGCAGTCGCTGCCCTGGCCATTTTTGTGGTGAGCTTCTATTGGCTGGTGTGGGCCGACGATCGTTATGTATCAACCGCTACCGTGGTGCTTGAGACACCACAGATAGCCACTCCGGAATTGACATTCTCAAGCCTGCTGACAGGATCCCAGCAGAATGGTGACCTGTTGCTCTTGCGCGAGTACCTGCTCTCGGTCGATATGCTCAAGCAGATACAGGAGCAACTGGACTTTCGCAAGCACTACTCCGAACACGGGGACATCTTTTCCACACTGTGGAACAAGGACGCTCCCATCGAGGACCTGCACGACTACTACCTCAAGCGGGTTTCGATAGAGATGGACGAGTATTCCGGCGTACTGGATATCGAAGTCCAGGCCTATACACCAGAGTTCGCCCACAAGATGACCCAGCTGCTGCTGAAAGCCGGTGAGCAGCACATGAACGAAATGGGCCAGCGCCTTGCCGAAGAGCAAGTGAAGTTCCTTGAGGTTCAGGTCGACCGACTCAACGAGCGGCTGGATGAAACACGCAATGAGCTGCTTGCCTATCAGAATGAGCATGGTCTGGTCTCGCCAACGGGTACTGTCGAGAGCCTCAGCCAAGTCGTGGCCACCCTGGAAGGCCAGTTGGCCTCACTGCAGGCACGCCGCTCGGCCTTGTCCAGTTATTCGAGCGATCGTTCTGCCGATGTCGTCAAGGTAAACAGCGAAATCGCCGCAGTACGCTCCCAGATCGAGCAAGAAAGAGGCCGCCTGGCTCAGGCCACCGGGGATGCCCTCAACCGTACCGCCTCGGAATATCAGACCCTTGAGCTGAAAGCCAAATTTGCCCAGGAAACCTATTCCAGTGCCATTGCAGCCCTGGAAGGAACCCGCATCGAGGCAGCCCGCAAGCTGAAGCAGGTCAGCGTGCTGCAAAGTCCGCTTTACCCGGAGTACTCCACCAGCCCGAGACGAGTGTATAACGCCAGCGTATTTGCCATCGTGGTGATATTCCTCGCCTTCATTGCCAACATGCTCGTCCTGATCGTCCGTGACCACAGGGATTGAAGCGGCTATCTGGCTTCGGTAACGAAACCTTTAATTGCTAACCGTTTGATGACATCACACAGGGAGTGATCGTGACTTCTACTACGTTTTTTGTGACCGGAGGTGCCGGCTTCATCGGCTCTGCCGTCGTACGCGAGCTGGTTGGACGAGAGAATGTGCGCGTCGTCAATATCGATACGCTGACTTATGCCGGCAACCCAGAGTCTCTCGAAGCAGTGGAAGGCAATCCGAATTACCACTTCGTTCAGGCCGACATCTGCGATGGCGAACGTCTTCAGCAGTTGTTCAGCGAGTTCCAGCCTGATGTGGTGATGCACCTGGCAGCAGAAAGCCATGTTGACCGCTCCATCGACGGCCCCGCCGCTTTCATCGAGACCAACATCATCGGGACCTATCAGTTGCTCGAAGCCGCACGCGGTTATTGGGGCAAGCTGAAGGAAACCGATGACGACAAGGCCAAAGGGTTTCGCTTCCACCATATCTCTACCGATGAAGTCTATGGTGACCTGGAAGGTCCAGAAGACCTTTTCACTGAAACCACCCCTTACGCCCCAAGCTCTCCCTACTCTGCCAGCAAGGCCAGTTCGGACCATCTGGTTCGTGCCTGGGGACGTACCTACGGCCTGCCGGTGGTGGTCACCAATTGTTCCAACAACTACGGCCCCTATCATTTCCCTGAAAAACTGATTCCCTTGATGATTCTCAATGCCTTGTCCGGAAAGTCACTTCCGGTATACGGCGATGGCAAGCAGGTACGCGACTGGCTGTATGTGGAAGACCACGCCCGAGCGCTGATCAAGGTCGCTACCGAGGGAGCCACTGGGGAGACCTACAATATTGGCGGCCACAACGAAAAGCAGAACATTGAAGTCGTCCACACCCTCTGCGCTCTGCTTGAAGAGTTGGCGCCCAGCAAACCCCAGGGTGTGGAGAATTACGCTGATCTGATCACCTACGTACAAGACCGTCCGGGTCATGATGTACGCTATGCCATTGATGCCAGCAAGATACAGCGAGAGCTGGGCTGGACCCCGGAGGAAACCTTCGAGAGCGGCATGCGGAAAACCGTGGAATGGTACTTGAACAATGAAACGTGGTGGCGTCGCGTGCTCGACGGTAGCTACCAGGGAGAAAGGCTCGGCACTGGCCAGAGCCTGTGATGTTTCTTGCTCGGTTCTCTGAACAACCTTCAGGCAACTGAACAGCAAATTGCACAACGCATCATCATAAAACCGCTGCAGGATAAACCGTTGCAGGAACCAAGGAGGGAGATATGAAGTGGTTGCTTCTTGGCGTCAATGGCCAGGTAGGTCATGAGGTCCATCGCTATCTCAGCACTCTGGGCGAATGCCTGGCGCCGACCCGCAATGAACTGGACCTCAGCAAGCAGGATGCTGTCGTTCGTTACCTGGATGAGCACAAGCCTGAGTTGATCATCAACGCTGCGGCATATACCGCAGTGGACAAGGCTGAAGAAGAAGTCGAGCTGGCCACCGCGCTCAACGCGACCCTCCCCGAGACACTGGCCCGTTACTGTGCCGAAAACGGGCTGCTGTTGGTGCACTATTCCAGTGACTATGTATACCCCGGAAATGGTGAAACTGCCTGGCAGGAGGGTGATGTCACAGACCCGCTGTCCATCTACGGGCAGAGCAAGCATGCCGGTGACGCTGCGGTTCTGGCGAGCGGCTGTGATCACCTGATCTTCCGTACCAGCTGGGTGTACAGTGCGCGCGGGCATAATTTCATGAAGACCATGCTGCGCCTGGGCAAGGACAAGGAACAACTCTCCATTGTCGGAGATCAGATCGGAGCGCCCACTCCGGCACGCTTGATTGCCGAGGTTACTGCCCTGGCGGTTCAGCGCTTCCAGCATGAGCGCAGAGTGACGGGGCTTTATCACCTGGCCCCACGCGGGGAAACCAGCTGGCATGGTTTCGCTTGCGAGATCTTCGGGCAAGCCCAGGCGCAGGGCGTCGAGCTTGCCATCAGCAATGAGCGCGTGGCGTCCATTCCGACTTCGGACTATCCGACGCCGGCGACACGTCCCCTGAACTCGCGCCTCAACCTGTCCAGAATCGAGCAGACCTTTAATATCCGACTGCCCGACTGGCGCGAACAGCTGACCTTGACCCTTACGGAACACCTTGGCTGAAGGCCTTCAGTGGCCAGGCATCGCTTCGGCTGAAGCCTAGCCCTGGTCTGTAACACCAGTTGAAGGCCTGGTTCATAACACCAGTTGAAGGCCTGGTTCATAACACCAGTTGAAGGCCTGGTTCATAACACCAGTTGAAGGCCTGGTTCATAACACCAGTTGAAGGCCTGGTTCATAACACCAGCTGAAGGCCTGGTTCACAACACCAGCTGAAGGCCTGGTTCACAACACCAGCTGAAGGCCTGGTTCACAAGACCAGCTGAAGGCCTGGTTCACAAGACCAGCTGAAGGCTTGGTTCACAAGACCAGCTGAAGGCTCTATCACGACATCACGGCTCAGCCAGGGTGTTTCTGCCCAGCTTCCCCTAGGTCCTGTACGAAAAGTTACCGAAAGGCACTTTTCGTACGAGACCTAGCCAAGTCCCCTGCAGCAAACAACGAGAGTATCCTCCCATGAACCGCAAAGGCATCATTCTTGCCGGTGGCTCCGGCACGCGCCTGCATCCCATAACCCTCGGCGTCTCCAAGCAACTGCTGCCAGTCTATGACAAGCCGATGATCTATTATCCGCTGTCCGTGCTCATGCTCGCGGGCATTCGCGATATCCTGATCATCTCGACACCTGATGACCTGCCGCAGTACAAGAATCTGCTGGGTAACGGTGAGCAGTTTGGCATCCGCTTGCAATACGCGGAGCAACCCAGCCCGGATGGCCTGGCCCAGGCTTTCATCATTGGTGAAGAGTTCATTGGTGACGACCCTGTGTGCCTGGTGCTGGGCGACAACATCTTCCATGGCCAGCACTTCTCGGAACAGCTCAAGCGCGCTTCCCAGCAGACCAAGGGAGCAAAGGTCTTCGGCTATCTGGTGAAAGATCCCGAGCGTTTTGGTGTGGTCGAGTTCAACGAGGATGGCAAGGCGCTGTCCATCGAGGAAAAGCCCGACAACCCCCGTTCTTCCCATGCGGTAACCGGGCTGTATTTCTACGATAACGACGTCGTTGAAATCGCCAAGGCCGTGAAGCCCTCCGAGCGTGGCGAACTGGAAATCACCAGCATCAACAATGCCTATCTCGAGCGTGGCGACCTGGAAGTCGAGCGCCTGGGCCGCGGCTTTGCCTGGCTCGATACCGGCACCCACGACAGCCTGCTGGAAGCTGCCCAATACGTTCAGACCATCGAACACCGCCAGGGCATGAAAATCGCCTGCCTCGAAGAAATCGCCTGGAGCCAAGGATGGATCAGCGATGACTTCCTGCTTGAGCAGGCCAATACCTTGAAGAAGACCGGTTACGGCAAATATCTGAAACGTCTGATCAAACAGCAGCGCCGGGCACAGGCATAATCATTGCCCGTGACGGTAAGCCGTAACAGGAAAGCCGATCAGTACAGCTGATCAAGGAGTGAGACATGGAGTCGCTGGCAGCATTCAGGGGCCAAGCCGCCTACATCCAGAAGCAACTGGCACAGCATGCTTCACAGCTGCGAGAAGTCGACTTGGCGGATCTGTTGGATGGCAATTCAGCCAGCCAACGTACTCAGGACCTGGTCTTCCGTTTTGGCTCCTGGGTCATGGATCTGTCCAAGCAACGCTGGCAGCCACAGACACTGGCATTGCTGGCGGACTGGGCCGATACCCGTGGCCTGGCTCAACAGCGCAACCGGCTGTTCTCCGCCGCTATCGTCAACCCGTCCGAGAAGCGTCCTGCCTTGCATGTCTCATTGCGCTGGCCACAGGATCGTCCCGCCCCGCAGGGCAGCGAGGACGAAGTCGCCTTTGCCCAGCAACAGCGCGAGAGAATGGCCACTCTGGTGAAGAAGGTACGTCGGGGAGCCTGGCATGGAGTCACCGGCCAACCTATTACTGACGTGATCCATATCGGAGTCGGAGGATCTGATCTTGGTCCCCGCCTGATCAGCGAGGCCTTGCAGGAAACACATCCGGGTGGCGACGTCGCAGTCCACTTCGTGTCCACCATGGATGCTTCTCAGCTGATTCCATTGATGCAGCACCTCGACCCGGCATCGACCCTGCTGGTTCTGGCATCCAAGTCGTTCACCACGGCGGATACTCAGTTCAACTTGAATACCGCACTCACCTGGCTGGAAAGTTCACTCGACGTGAGCCGCCAGCAAGTGTGTGAGCAGCAGATGATCGGAGTCTCAGCCAAGCCCCAGAAGATGACCGAATTCGGTATTCCGGAAGATCATCAGCTGGCATTCGCCGAAGGTGTCGGTGGGCGTTTCTCGCTGTGGTCGCCCATTGGCATCAGCCTGGCCATCCGCATTGGCATGCCAGCCTTCGAGGAGTTGCTGGCAGGTGCCCACGCCATGGACCGCCATTTCCTGGATGCCCCTACCACGGAGAACCTGCCTGCCTTGCTGGCGTTGGTCGGTGCCTGGAATACGCAGTTTCTCGGCATACCCACCCATGCAGTGCTTCCGTACGATGGTCGGCTGGCCAGCCTGCCTGACTTCCTGCAACAGTTGGAAATGGAATCCAACGGCAAGAGTGTCGGACTCGATGGCGAAGGCGTAGGTCATGCTACCTGCCCCATCCTGTGGGGAGACGTGGGTCCCAACGGTCAACATGCCTTCTATCAATTGCTGCACCAGGGAACTCACACCGTCAGTGCCGACTTTCTCGCAGTACGTCGTCGCCATGCCCAGGCAGCACCTGCACTTAAGGAATCCCTGCAGGCGCAACAGCGCCTGACCCTGGCCAACTGCCTGGCTCAGGCACGCCTGATGGCACTGGGCGACGATGCCATTCCCGGCGACCTGAAAGACCACATGGCACGTGGCTATCGAGGCAATCAGCCCAATACCCTGCTGTTGATTGAAGAACTCACGCCCTGGAACCTCGGTGCACTGCTGGCCATGTACGAGCACAAGGTATTCGTACAGTCAGTTCTGTGGGGACTCAATCCCTTTGACCAGCCCGGCGTGGAGTTAGGTAAGCTATTAGCGCAAGGCATCTATCAAACGTTGACTGAAGCACAGGATGCCAGCGACCGGGGCAACGACCCCAGCACCGCTTTCCTGATATCGACACTCACTTCTTGAGACCAGATGACGATGAGTGATAACTCCATTGACACCCTGCTTGCGGCATATCACGACATGACTCCTGACATTACCGACCCTGCCCAGAAGGTCAGTTTCGGTACCTCGGGACATCGTGGCACGGCACTGAACGGATCTTTCAACGACGCTCATATTGCTGCCATCGCCCAGGCAGTGGCCGACTACCGTCGTCAGGCTGGCATCGCCGGGCCACTTTTCCTTGGCCGCGATACCCATGCACTGTCACGCCCAGCCTGGGAAACCACGCTGCAGGTGCTGGCAGCCAACCAGGTTGATACCGTCATTGCCGAGAACGATGAGGTGCTGGCAACCCCTGTCATCAGCCATGCCATTCTGCGTCACAATGCGGAACGTACAGAGTCGCTGGCCGATGGGTTGATCATCACGCCCTCGCACAATCCACCGCAGGATGGTGGTATCAAGTACAACCCGACCCACGGCGGCCCAGCGGAAGGTGACATCACCAGCTGGATTGAACAGCGCGCCAACCAGTATCTGGCGGACGGTGGCAAGGGCATCCAGCGCCAGGACCAGGCCAGCGCCCTGGACAAGGCTCGCAGCCTGGATCTGATTGGTGATTATGTCGCCACCCTGGGCGATGTCATCGATATGGCAGCCATTCGTGCAAGCAACCTGCGTCTGGGTGCAGACCCCATGGGCGGGACGGCATTGCCGATCTGGCAAGCCATCGCCAAGCGCTATGACCTGCAACTTGAAGTGGTGAACACCCAGGTCGATTCCAGCTTCAGCTTCATGCCGCCGGATCACGACGGCAAGATCCGCATGGACTGTTCCAGCCCGGCGGCCATGGCTAACCTCCTCGCCATCAAGGATCGTTTCGACCTCGCCTTTGGCAACGATCCCGACGCCGACCGCCATGGCATCGTCGATGCCGCCGGCCTGATGAACCCCAATCACTATCTGGCCGTCGCCATCGATTACCTGCTGACTCACCGACCTCAGTGGTCTGCCGATCTCAAGGTCGGCAAGACACTGGTGTCTTCGTCAATGATCGACCGCGTGGTTGCAGCCCATGACCGTCCTCTCTATGAAGTCCCGGTAGGCTTCAAGTGGTTTGTGGAAGGCCTGCATCAAGGCTGGTTGGCCTTCGGCGGAGAAGAGAGCGCCGGCGCCAGTCTGTTGACCCATGCGGGAAATGCCTGGTCCACTGACAAGGACGGTATCGCGCTGTGTCTTCTGGCCGCGGAAATCACGGCAGTGACCGGCGAGATACCGAGCCAACGATACGCAGCCTTGACCGCAGCCCATGGGGCCCCAGTCTATCGGCGCATCGATACGCCTTGCGATATCGAGCAAAAGGCCGCCTTCAAGTCGCTGAATGCATCCAGCATCAGCGCACCCACTCTGGCTGGTGACCCTATCGAGACCATTCTCACCGAAGCTCCCGGGAATGGGGCCTCCATTGGTGGCATCAAGGTCACCACTGCCAACGGCTGGTTTGCTGCACGGCCCAGTGGCACGGAGGCACTCTACAAACTCTATGCCGAAAGCTTCAAAGGCGAGGCACATCTCGACATTCTGATTGCTGACGCCCAAGCATTACTGGATAACAGCCTTTAACCCATTTCTCTCGATCCATACACAGGCGAACCATGGAATATCAACCTCTTGCCATTCCCGAAGTGGTACTGCTGACACCCAAGATCTTTGGTGATGAACGCGGCTTCTTCCTGGAAACCTTTCGCCAGAGCGAATTCGAGCAACATTGCGGCAATTACCAGTTCGTCCAGGACAACCACAGCAAGTCTGCCCAAGGTATCCTGCGCGGCCTGCATTATCAGTTGCAGCAACCACAGGGCAAGCTGGTACGGGTCACTCGCGGCGAAGTCTTCGATGTTGCCGTGGACATGCGCAAAGGCAGCCCGACCTTTGGCCAGTGGGTAGGTGCACTGCTCAGTGAAGAAAACAAGCAGATGCTCTGGGTTCCACCGGGTTTTGCCCATGGCTTCTACGTCACCAGCTCGGATGGTGCCGAGTTCCAGTACAAGTGTACCGACTACTATGCCCCCGGCGATGAATACAGCCTGCGCTGGGATGATCCGAGTCTGGCCATTGAGTGGCCGCTGGTGGAAGGCCAGGCTCCCCAAGTTTCCGATAAAGACGCCCAAGGGGATTCTTTCGAGAATTCAAAGAAGTTCAGCTAAGGAAGCACTGAGTAAATCCGCCGAGCAGTATGATCGCCATGTTCGTTCCCGACGAACACTCACTTCCCGCACCCTGCGGGTCGCAAGGCACACAGAGCGCAGCACCCACACCCCATGAAACATAGGTGTGGGCTGACGCTCCATCCCGCGCACTACTGATTCGCCAGAAGCGAATCGGAACATCTTTCGCATAGCCCGAGAACTAGCCGCCACTCATGGCGGCTACAAGTGATTCATACATGCAGGCATTTATGCAGAGTTTCCCTATGGCTACACGTCGTAGCTCAACTATCCAATAGGGTCTGTCGATGAAAGAAACATATACCGCATTACGTGAGTTCGGGGCCGCCTTCATGGGCCCGGCTCTTACCATGTACGCTCGCGCCGTACGCGATAACTCCTCCGGACGTCTGCCTGTTTGCCTGGCACGTGAAGGATGGTTGATCCATAGGCTCCTGACACGCCTGGAAAGTGAAGGGCTGGTCCGTTTCGAGCACTCACCCATCTATCTGAAGGTATCGCGTACCCTGCTTTTCCGGGCCATGGTCGGAGAACCCTCCATCTGGCCACTGGCAATGAAAAGTGGTTTCTCGGGCAGCGTACTGGACCTGATGATGAAGCGCTTTGGCTTCCAGATGCACGAAGTCTTCGCCTGCCTGCCGCCGGAACTGCTGGGGTTCAACCTGGAGCTTCCAGAAGATGCAGAAAAGGTAAGCGAGTGGCTTGAGCCACATGCAGAGCGTCTCAATGAGCAGGTCAGGTACACCCGGGAAGCCCTGAGTGAATATTTCACACGCTCAGGACTTTATGACCAGAACCTGACGCCCATGATGCTTGACCTGGGATATGCAGGAACAATCCAAAAGCTTTGCACCAAGCTCCTGAACCGGGATACGGACGGCCTCTACTTTGTCGCAACCAAAGCCGGCCAGACGGATATCGACGGTCATACCGCTACCGTGAGAGGCGTCTTCCGTGAAGGCGTGGAGTGGAAGCAGGGCTATACCATGCTCGAGCGCTCCCTCTATTTCGAATGCCTGATGACAGCCCCGCATGGGCAAGTCGTCGATATTCTACAGACCCATGATGGCAAGCTGATCTTCTCGCATGGCAGGGAAGCGTCGAGCCAACGGTTCTATCAGGACCTGGAAGCGGTGCTTGATGGCGCCATCGACGCCGTCGTCGAAGCCATGTCCAAGGACATCACCTACACCACCGAAGAAGTGGAAGACCTCTTCGAAGTCTTCTCGACACGCCCTGGAGCACTTCCCCAGGCTTCCTGGCACCTATTTACAGCCGACGACGATATATCAGGAAATGGGATGGTCAATCCTCTCCATATATTTGGCTTCTAAAGGAGGCTCAGGATTAACATGGAAAGAATGATCAAAGCAAAGTCTCAGTTTCTCAAGCTTTGGCAGCGCAGTGCATATAGCGCAAAAGACAAGTTATATAACAACAACCAAACGATAGAAAATCAGCCTGAAGATATGCAGGAGCAAGAACATGTATCAGAACATGCACCTGTGCAGTCCCCTCAAGAGAACGTTGTAGAAAATCTACCTGTACAGGAGCAAGGTGCCGTGCTTAAGCAGGAGCATGAACATGAAATCGCGATGAGAGAGTGCATTGAAGCTGGCCTCTTTGATCCTCAGTGGTATAGAGATACTTACAGTGTTCGCTTTGAAGATGATTTTGCCGTCTTCTCGGACTACCTGACGAAATCACGCTTTGCTCCCGTAAACCCTTCCCCTGCTTTTGATAGTGAAACGTACCTCCGTGAAAACATCGACGTCTTTCATCATCAGATCAGTCCTCTATATCACTATATAAAGAATGGGAAGACGGAAGGAAGAAGGCACGGTCCGGCGATCACTCGCTGGTTGCCGCGAGAAATTCTCGAGCCCGAAAGAATCATTTCCGAGGCTGCCAAAGACCTCAAGATCGCAGTATGCCTGCATATCTTTTACGACGATTTCATTGATCGCTTTGCCCAGGCACTGGATGCATTCCCCACTCAGGTCGACGTACTACTGACCCTGGCGAAAGAAGAATTCACCGAGAAAGCCAGGGAAGTCCTGGGAGGTCACCCGAAGGTCAACGGGATCGAAATCAGGATAGTTCCCAACCGTGGCCGCAACTTTGGCCCCATGTTGGTCGAGTACTCCGAGCACCTGAAGAACTATGACCTGTTCTGCCACCTTCACTCGAAAAAGTCGCTTTTCTCGGGCAAGGAACAGACCCAGTGGGCAGACTACCTGACGGAATACCTGCTGCGTGATGCCAATATCGTGTCCGGTGTGCTTAACGCATTTGCTGAAGATAAAAGCCTGGGACTTTACTATCCCACGACCTTCTGGATGATGCCTGTCTGGGTTAACCATGTGACCATGAACGTTCCCTTCATTCGCGAGTGGGAACGTCGCCTTGGTCTGTCTCATGTCCCCGAGTTCCTCAGCTATCCAGTAGGAGGGATGTTCTGGGCAAGGCCGGAAGCCCTGGAAGGTGTCGTCGGCGAGAGCTGGGAATATGATGACTTCCCCGCCGAACCCCTGCCAAACGATGGTTCCATGCTCCATGCCCTGGAGAGAGTCCTGGGTAGCCTGGCCGAAGAAAAGGGATATAAGCAATTCTTCTACTATCCGACAACGGGGCAGTTCACTACCGACAGGTCCTATACGACGTCGAGCTACCGGGGAAGCATTGATCAGCACCTCCCTGCCATCCAGGCACATGCATGCATCAGCTTTGATGTTTTCGATACGTTGGTGAGGCGTGAATACACCATTCCCGATTACGCAAAGTTGAAACTGGGCAAGCAACTATGCGAACAAGGAAAGGTCTCCAGTGCGAAGGAGTTCGTGAAACTTCGCAACCAGGCAGAGTTTGAACTGCGCAAGCGAGCCAACTTCCAGGGCGATGTCGTCATCGATGATATCTACCAGGAAATCGGGCTCAAGCTTGGTGTATCTGCGGAAGAAGCAGATAGCCTGATGCGACAGGAATTCGAACTCGACCTGGAGATGATCCTTCCCAAGAACGAGATGGTGGAGCTGTTCAACCACCTGGGCAGCATGGGCCACAAGATATGGGTGATATCCGATAGTTATTACACCCGTGAGCAGGTTGGCCTGATGCTGAGAAAAGTCGGTATCGCGGTCCCCTACAGACTTCTGGTTTCAAGCACAGAGCAAAAGCGCAAGGACAATGGCTCCATGTGGGCGATAGTCAAGCAGGATCTTGCACAGGAAGGTATCGATCGTCACCTGCATATTGGCGACAATGTCGTTGCTGATGCTCAACGGCCTGGAGATATTGGCCTGGTAACCTTCCATATCCTGCATCCCATGGAAAAGTGGCAGGCTCTTGGCTTCCCCAATGTACTCAAGGGAGAAGATGCTCTGGATGAGGAGCAGATTCTCAAGTGGGGCAAGCTGATCAGTCAAGTTGGACGCAACCCTTTCATCGGTGAATAATGAAAAAAGATACTCTATATTTGCATGTTGGCTGGTCCAAAACCGGCACATCAGCAATTCAGTCGCAGATTCAGGCCCAGAAGGATGACTTTCTAGAAAAAGGCATCCTTTATCCTCAATCTCTGCAATGGCCTGACCACTCTCATCACCCATTTGCCCTTTCCTTCAAGGGAAGTGGAGCCTACCAGAGCGACATGTCCCCTGCGCAGGCTCTGGACAAGCTTCAGCAGGAGATGGACCAGTCACCGGCAGATAGTGTGCTTCTATCCTCCGAGCTGTCTCCCTTCTACATGGATAACCCGAGATTCAGGAAGTTTGCCAGTGAAAACTTCAATAGAATCGAGGCATTGTTCACGTTAAGACCACAGTCGGAACTGTTGCTTTCTTTGTTCAATCAGCTAGTAAAAGATTCCAATATCCGCTACAGCGCTTCATTGTTCACGCTGGCTGTAAGGAACCTTTCCTGGCTGAATTACTATCAGAACATCAAGCATTGGCAAGAAGCGGTTGGCCAGAACAATGTTCGTGCTATCCCCTATAGCAAGCAAGTGGTCAACAGCTTCTTTGAGGCCTTTGATGTGCCTGTTGTATTTGGCAAGACTGAAGACAACCCCATCGTGAATCCATCATTACCGACGCGATGCCTGGCCGTTCTTCAGGAGAGAGGAAAGGCCGCAAAGGATAATGCCGACTTCAATCGCATTCGTCAGCAAGTGATTCAACTATCCGAGAATGTGCCTGTAGAAGAAGACAAGTTCATTCTGTTCTCGGTAGATGAGCAACAGTCATTTGATGAAAATTACCAGAAGGGTAACCAGCTTCTTGCCGAAATGTTGAATTTTGATGCATCAACGATCCAGAAAACGACATATAAGCCGGTAAAAGCGTTGCATCCTGACTTTGTTCTGGAAGACTACATATAAAGTACATAGGTGTGTTTTATGCGACTTATACTTCATCCAGGACATGCCAAATGCGGCTCTACCAGCATCCAGAAATCCATCATAGCCAATAGAAAACTCCTTGAGTCAAATGGGTTTATCATCCCTGATCCACAAATGCGAATACGTGGTGACAAAGGTTTTAACCCTAATGGAGAAACTCCCAGACCTTTCTTCAAGAAGGTGATGGAGGGGAGAGGAAAATCGGAGCTGGAAGCTAAGCTGAAACGCATTTCCAATAGAGCAAAAAACAACAACAAGACAGTCCTGATTTCAGCAGAAAATCTTGTTAATGGGTTGGCGCATCCTGCAGGAGAAGGTATTCACAAGCTTCTTGCTTCTTACTTCTCAGATGTTCAGGTCCTGTATTACATCAAGCCCATCGACAGTTTCCTACTTTCGGCCTGGCAGCAATGGGGCTACAAAAATGGAAAGCAGTTCGATGAGTTCGTGGATAATGCCATCAGAGCAGGAAACCCAAATTACAAGATAGCTGCTGACACCTTCAGCGCCATTTATGGGGAAAACAGTCTGGCTGTCATCCTGCTCGACAGGGATTTTATGCATGGTGGAAATCTCCTGGAGGACTTCTACACACGTATCGGCATAGACTTTTCAAAAACAAATGCCTCCGAATCGCGTAGTAATATAAGTCTCAATCCTCATCTATGCAGCATTCTTTCCAGGTCTCCGCACCTTTTTGAAAATGCACATGACGAGTCGGTCAAGGAGCACATCCTGAATATGGCCGGGAAGGATTCCCTGGCATTCAAGAAGAGCCAGGGTTTTATTTCTCAGAATGTCATTCAGAAAATAAAAAATAGATTTGATCCCGATGGCAAGTATCTCGTTGAGAACTATCTTCCCGATGCATCAGTCAATGACATTGTAGTACAGCCATCGACTATTGATGCGGCCCCCTTGGGTGATCATGAGGAAATCAAGCAGATGCTGGCGATACAAATGGAACTCATGCTTAAGCTAGCGAAATGAACAGCCGCCAACGGTCGCCTCAGGAGGGAAAAGTGATGGAGCAAGACATGGCCTGTGTAACACATCCCGTTATGGCCATTCACTGCCCTTCCTGATCGACTATATAGTTTCACTAGCCTCGTCCTCATAGAGAAAATCTCTGCTCATTCATTGAGAAATTTATCTTTTAAAGAGATGGCTGACATTTAGATTCAGTGTAGACCGCATACCTTACATAACTTCACAATTGCCATGATGACTTAAAGACATTCATTGTTATATTTATCTCTATCAGGCATTTTTCTACATGATAGTCCTTACTGTGTCTTTTCTATCATCAGGTATGTATCTATAAAGATTCTTTCCCCGAAGGGCGGCTTGATCGTTAATCCACGATGGTGTAAAGATGGCCAACATTCCAAAGCGTATCATTCAATTCTGCCATAACCCTGATCATGCTCCTGAGCGTATTCTGAAAGCAGCCGAAACAACCAGACACAATCTTTCCGAATACGATTACATACTAGCTGATGATGAGTTGGCCAAGAAAGTCATCAAAGAGAATTGGGGAGAGAACTTATATTCGTGGTACTGCCTTAACCAGATTCCAGCTTCAAGAGCAGACATCGCTCGTCTGGTACTCGTTCATCATTACGGTGGCATCTATGTCGATCTGTCGATGCAGATGAGAAACAGCTTTGATGACTATCTTGATGAAGACATCATACTGCTCAAAAGGGATGACTTTTCGCAGTACCAGGACAACCCTCAGAGTGCGCATTTTACAAACTCCATCATTGGCGCCCCAAAAGGCTCTCCATTCCTGGAAGCTCTCATCGCCAAGATAAAGCTGAATTTCTACCTCTCTAGATTCAACTACGACGTCATCAACTGCACTGGTCCTGGGGTTATCAACCAGCTACTCAAGGATGTCTCCGGAAAGTTCTTTCCGTGCCCCGTAAGCTTCAAGAAAGCGAACAAGAACCTGTTTGACTATGTCCGGGTCAAAGGCTTCTCCAATTCGTGGACCGAGCAGCAGAAAGAAGGCATCATTCCGAAAGGAAAGAACACTCATACACGCATCAGAAAATATGCAGATTACCAGCGAATAAGAAAAGACATGTCGGATGGAGAGCTCCACGTTCATATTGGTTGGCCAAAGGTAGGAAGCACCTCCATTCAGGACTTCTTCAAGGATAACAGCAACCGGAATGGTTTCTATTATCCTCAGGCAGGAAGACCAAACAATGTCCGTGCGCATCATCAGTTGGTCAAGCACAAGTTTCAAGGACCTGTAGCCAATGCGTTTATCAATGAGATAAAGGGGCATAGGCAAGTTGTTATATCATCTGAGCAAATCTCTGTTGATATGCTCAACGATGACTTCCTGGAATCACTGCAGGCTTTTGCCATACGTTGCGGGCGAAAACTGACTCTTTACGTATACCTCAAGAATGTCTTTGATTTTATCGAAAGTGCATATGCACAGTGCCTGCGCACAGATCTTTATGGAATAGTTCCTGGGGATTACACCGGAAATATTGACGACTTTGTTCGTGACTCTCTATCAGGCCCTTTGTCTCATCTCGTGCAATATGGAAGGTGCCTAGAAAAACTCTCAGCTGTCTTTGGAGAGGAAAGCCTCTGCATCAGGAACCTGGAAAAGGATGTCGAAAACAAGGATGTGCTCTCCGACTTTCTGAAATGCATTGGCTACCCGGCAATGCGTAACAATAGCGCAAGAATGAAGCGCTCGAACGTTTCCTTGAGCACAGTAGAGAAAGCCGTCATTCTGGAACTGAACCGTCTGGGCTATAGCCGGGAGGAAAAGGCCGATACGATCAAGAGCCTTTCCAGTGAACAGCTGAAGAATAACAACAGGCAAGGCAAGCTGCTGTGTGATGCCATCAACCTCGATCCAAACAAGGATTTCCTGGCACGTATCAAGAAACTTTGTAGGGAAGTATGTGACAGTAACAATGTCTCTCCCGTTGACAGAAGCCTTTACAACTTCAATCGCAGGATGAAAGCCAACTGTACATATGATGAGTTAATGGGCGAGTCTTACATAAAGAATCTACTGTCCTCCAGCTCCTGAGCCTTTTTGCATTGAGTTCCAATATGACACCTTTGTTTTTTGTACATATCCCAAAAACAGCCGGTACAAGTTTTCGACTCGGAGCAGAAAGGTATTTTGGCACAGAGAGAATTACCTACGACTACGGTAATTCCTCCAGCGCCACCAGTGGCTTGGTAAAAGACTTCCTCTATGGGGATGTGACTGACTTCTGGGGCTTTGCAGAACAGTGTCGCCAACAGGCTGTGGCCATGGTCGGTGGACACGTCAATATTGGTCGGTTCGTATCGCTCTTTGGCATCAACAGTACCGTCACCTTCCTGCGTGATCCGCTGCAGCGAATGGCGTCCGAATATTCCCATTTTGTTCGCCACTACGCATACAAGGGGGACTTCAGGGACTTTTACTCTCGTCCAGTGATGCATAATCGCCAGAGCAAGATTCTGCACGGTGTCTCCTCTGAAGCCATTGGCATGATGGGTATCACTGAGCGCTACACCGAAAGCCTGGAATTGCTCAATGCTCACTATGGCATCGACATTCCTCACCGGGAGGATAACCAGGGCAAAGCTCGCCTGGATGCCGCTCATGAGCTCAGCGAGGAAGATATCTCCGAGCTCACTCGATTGAACGCACGGGATATCGCACTGTATAAACACAGCATACGACTGTTCGATACACGCATGGCGCTCTTCCGTGATAGCTTGCCTTATGCACATGCGCATCTTGTGGAAGCCAATGCTCAGCGCATCGCCGGCTGGGCATGGTGGGCCTCCGAAGACGACAGCCCGGTTGAAGTGGAAGTCTGGGTGAATGACCAGCTACGCGACAAGGTTGCAGCCACCGAGTTACGTCCAGGGTTGTGCCGATTCAAGGTGCCGAGAGGCGGCTATATCGGCTTCCATCTCCCGCTCAAGCTGGAATCAGGTGACCGAGTACAATGCCGAGTGGCAAAGACGGGGCAACCTTTCCCTCCTCGGCCTGTCCAGGTGGAAAGGCCAACTGACAAGTGAACAAGCATTATGCAAAAGGCCTGGATGAAGCCATGAGCTGGTTACAACGGTTGCTGGAATTTACACCGCTGACCATTCACCCTCTCAGCCGGTTGAAACCCCACCAGCACCTGCTGCCCGCCACGGATCCTTCATGGCAATGGCAGTCAACAGACAACGATCCACAGTTCATTCTCCGCAAGGGTCTGCCACTGCCTGGCTGGCAAATGCTGGAAGTTGCCATGGACCATGACCAACCCCAGGTGGCCATCCGCCTCTATCTGGATACAGGGAAAGGTTTCAGCGAAGAAGAAAGCGTCTTCCTGCCCCTCAAGAGCGGCCGAAAGACCAAGCGCATGTTCTACGTGTCGAAGCCACTGAAGGCCATTCGCTTCGACCCGATGGAGCAGGAAGGGCATTTCACTCTTCATCACCTGCGCATCGCCTGGCTGAGCCCCTGGTTCGCTCATGACCGCCTGGCAAGCCGTCTGGCCAACATGCATCATCACTGGAGGGAGTGGAACCGGTCACGCATATTGCCCGAGCTCAAGCGTCAGGCCGAAGCCAAGGGACAGCATTGGCGAGACATGGCACTGCCACAGTATGAAGCGACTTTCGAGCGTTATACCTCGCGACTCGACTATCGTCAGTGGCTCAAGAAACAGGAGCCTCTGTCCACCGAAGGAGTGCAAGCGAGGCTGGAGAAACTTTCTTCGCTGCCCCTCATCTCCGTGCTGGTACCGGTCTATAACCCTCCTCTCGACTGGTTGCGTGAATGCCTGGACTCCGTCCAGGCGCAGCTCTACCCCCACTGGCAGCTGTGTATCGCCGATGATGCTTCAACGGCTCCCGGGGTCACAGAACTGCTCGCGGAATATGCCGAACAGGATTCGCGAATCAAGGTCGTATACCGCCCAAGCAATGGACATATCTGCGCTGCCAGCAACAGCGCTCTTGCCATGGCAGACGGAGAGTTCGTGGCATTGCTGGACCATGACGACTGTCTGGCTCCCGATGCTCTGCTGAGAGTCGCCGAAGCATTCCACCAGAACCCGAATGCAAGCTTGATCTACAGCGATGAAGACAAGCTGGGAGTAGATGGAACGCGCTTCGACCCTCACTTCAAGCCGCAATGGAACCCTGATCTGCTGCTGACACAAAATTATATTTCGCACCTGGGAGTGTACCGTACAGCGCTGGTACGCGAAGTAGGCGGATTTCGGGAAGGTTACGAAGGCAGCCAGGATCACGACCTGGTCCTGCGTGTGACTGCCCGCCTGACAGCCCAGCAGATCGTGCATATTCCTCATGTGCTCTATCATTGGCGCGCCGTCGAGGGCTCTACCGCGCTGGCAAGCAGAGAAAAGGGCTACACCAGCCACGCAGGTCTGAAGGCCGTTGAGGATTTCCTGAAGTCGAAGACCCCAGCAGCCAAGGTTGAGTTTGGTCATTACTCCAACACATACCGTATCCGCTGGCCCTTGCCTGAACACCCTCCCATGGTCAGCATGCTGATACCGACCCGCGATAGGGTCGAAGTTCTGCAACCCTGCGTGGATGCTATTCTCGAGCGAACGGATTACCCCCACTTCGAGCTGTTGATTCTGGATAACGGTTCAGTCTGCAACAAGACTCTGGACTACATGGTCGAGGTGGAACAGCGTGATTCGCGGGTGCGCGTGCTGCGCTGGAATCACCCCTTCAATTACTCAGCGATCAACAACTTTGGCGCCAGCCAGGCCAAGGGAGAGATCCTTGCGCTGGTGAACAACGACATCGAGCCCATTCACAGCGACTGGCTCAATGAGATGGTCAGTCAGGCCATCAGGCCGGAAATTGGCTGCGTGGGCGCCAAGCTCTACTACCCCAACGATACGGTCCAGCATGGCGGTGTCATCCTGGGTATCGGAGGAGTGGCTGGCCACGCCCACAAGTACTTTACTCGTAACTCGTTTGGTTACTTCACGCGGCTGCACTTGGCACACAACCTGTCAGCAGTGACGGCGGCATGCCTGGTGGTGCGCAAGGCAATATACGAAGAAGTCGGCGGACTCAACGCCCAACACCTGACGGTTGCCTTCAATGATGTGGACCTGTGCCTGAAGATCCGGGAAGCCGGTTATCGCAACCTGTGGACGCCTTATGCAGAGCTGTATCATCACGAGTCCGTATCGCGTGGTGCCGATGACAACGTTGAAAAACGCGCCAGAGCCCAGAAGGAAGTCGAGTACATGCGCCGTATCTGGGGTGAACAACTGGATACCGACCCGGCTTACAACCCCAACCTGACACTGATACATGAGGACTTTTCTCTCAGGTAGGCCATTCCACCTCATCAAAAAAACGGGCAATATACTTGTCATTCACAGGACCCACATGGGAACAAAATCCCATGGTTAAGGGAAGTTTCTTAATTGACAGGCGGTTTTGTTGGGCAATATATTGCCTACAGAGCTCCCGTTGGCAGGTTGTCTGAATATGCATTTTCGAATCCGTCGCCATGTCGTTCAGCTAGTACGCATGACATACGATCCCTCGATCAAGCGCGGCAAGGCTCAGATTGTTGGGAGCGTCAAGCTCGCCGATCCTGTGCTTGACGATGAATTGCTGGAAAAGCTGACCTTCGAGGAAGTGGCGGAATTTGAACTCTGGGTGGCCACACACCATCGCACCAACCTGCTCAAGCAAGAACTGGCAGCGTTAACCCTGGCCGAGCAAATGGAACAGGCGCGCCTATGGTTCGAGCAGCAAGAGGAACAAGGTGCCGCCCAGCAGATCGCCAACGAGGCTTTGCGCAGTTGGCAGGCCCTGCGTCGGGTGCTCAAGCAGCGGGAACTCCTTGATTGACAGCAGGAGTCCCCAACCGATTCAGATCAATGGAGATGAATGACATGGCAAGCACATCCGCCAAAACTGCAGCCCCGGAAGTCACGCAGGTCAAGCCGGAAGCCCTGGTAGAGCGTATCAAGACTCTGAACCCCCAGATCCTTGGCAAGATGCCGGACAAGCGAGCTGCCAATCTGGTTCGCATGGCCCTGCGCGCACTGTCAGAGGAGATCAATGACACTGAGGAAGGTCGCCTGCGTGTCGCTGGACTGGGTGGCGTTATCATCCGCCAGGTCGAACGTGAAGGGAAATACGGCAAGAAAGAGCAGGTCAAGCGTGTTGTGCTGCG
This sequence comes from Halomonas binhaiensis, assembly GCF_008329985.2. Taxonomy (NCBI): domain Bacteria; kingdom Pseudomonadati; phylum Pseudomonadota; class Gammaproteobacteria; order Oceanospirillales; family Halomonadaceae; genus Halomonas; species Halomonas binhaiensis. The sequence continues at coordinate 254,551 of NZ_CP038437.2, read as the reverse complement.
TCCTGCCCAGCCGAAAGAAAAAGTCTGACCTGTACCAGCTTAATCGTTCAAGGCCCCGCATGCTTGCGGGGCTCTTTTGGCACGATGCCACCGCCTCCTTGCTGCTTTCATCCGTGAGCGTCTCTGCAAAGGCCTCACCACCCCCTGCCTGCTAACATACTTTGTTGGGTTTGCTCGCCGTCGGGTTTGCTCACCGCTCCGGAACCGGAGTATTGATCGGGCCTGTAGGTAAAGCGATAGCCATTCGGCTACCTGGTTTCGTCATTTTTCATCCGGCTGATAGCACACTGAACGTCATAGAAGACATGGAAACAGGCGAGTCGATTCAAACGGCATTGCTCGCGACCAGCGCCATGGCCCGCCAACCGGCACTAGCCCCTTGCCTGCATGAGTTCGCTTGCTTGCTGCCTTGGTCACGTCGCCATCGTCAACGCCATGATGTCATCGTTGGCTGGGGATATAAGCCGACAGCAGACAGGGCACGCTTGCTGGCCCAGCAGACTCAGCGGCCTTATATCGCAATCGAGGATGGCTTTGTCAGGTCCTGGGGCACAGGAGCACAGGGTTACGCTTCGCATTCCATCGTGGTCGACTACCAAGGTATCTACTACGACGCAACGCAGCCTTCCGATCTTGAGACCCTGATACAGGACGGCGACTTCCACCCCGGAGAAGAAGCCCATGCACTAGCCATGATGGCGCGCCTGCGAGAGCTTCGCTTGTCGAAATACAATCATGCTCCCGACACTCTGATGCCTCCTGGTCCACGCCCACGTGTCCTGGTCGTGGACCAGACCCGGGACGATGCATCCATCACCCATGGCATGGCGAGTGCCGAGAGTTTCAAGCAGATGCTGGAAAGCGCTCTTGCAGCACATCCCGGCGCAGACATTCTGGTCAAGATTCATCCAGAGGTCATTGCCGGCACCAAGGCCGGGCACCTTGATCAGGCTGCCGCACACCCGCGCTGCCAGATCATCGCTGAAGATATCAATCCATGGGCATTGTTCGAAGCGGTTGACGCCGTTCATGTCGTCACCAGTCAGCTCGGCTTCGAAGCCTTGCTTGCAGGCCTGCCGGTAACCTGTCACGGCATGCCCTTCTATGCAGGCTGGGGGCTGACAGACGACCACGTCGAATGCCCTCGTCGACAGCGCCACCCTTCCCTGAGCTGGGTCTTTGCTGCCGCATATCTACGTTATTCCCGCTACGCCAATCCCTACTCCGGAGAGCGCAGCGATCTCAGTGCGACCCTTGAACTGATCAATGATCAGCGCCGCCATATCCAACGCGGGCAAGGGGAGTGGCGGGCACTGGGATTTTCCAGATGGAAGCGTGGTTTCATCGGTGATTTCCTTGGCCCGGCGGCCAACATTCGCTATCAAGGCCTTGCAACTGACCAGCAGTCAGAGGCCAGAAGCACACCTGCTTCCCGGCCCGACCTGCGCACGGTCGTCTGGGCGAGCCAGGCTCAGGGACGGCAACTGCCTCAGCCTTTGTGGCGAATGGAAGATGGCTTCCTGCGCTCGGTAGGGCTGGGCATCGACCTGGAACGGCCATTGTCACTGGTGCTGGACAGTCGAGGCATCTACTACGACCCCAGCACACCTAGTGACCTGGAGCACCTGCTGCTGCATGGCGAATTTTCCGAAAGCCTGCGCCAGCGCGCTCGAGTGCTGATCCGCCAGCTGATTGAACACGACATCAGCAAGTACAACATCGGCAAGCACGATACCAGCAAGCACAACGATTGCCGCCCTCTTGAGAAGGCCTTGGACTTGCCTGAGGACAAGCCATGCCTGTTGGTCGTAGGCCAGGTGGAAAGCGATGCCTCGATCCGGACCGGCAGCCAGGACATCACGACCAATGCAGAACTGCTGACTGCCGTTCGCCAGCGCCATCCCAACGCTTGCATCCTCTACAAGCCTCATCCGGATGTACTCAGCGGCGTGCGAGACGGGGGCAATGTAACTCCGCAACACTATGACCGCCAGGTCACCGGAAGCGCCACACCCTTGATCGAACGGGCTGATGAAGTCCACACCATGACGTCTCTTGCCGGTTTCGAAGCACTACTGCGCGGTACGCCCGTGGTGACCTACGGTGTCCCTTTTTATGCGGGATGGGGCTTGACCAGGGATCACGGCCCGATACCTGCCAGGCGGCAACGCTGCCTGACGCTTGATGAACTCGTCGCCGCCACTTTGCTGATCTATCCACATTACGTCGACCCGACCACCGGGCAACCCATCAATGCAGAAACGGCCGTTGCCCTACTTCGTCGACAGCGCCTTGAAGGCAGATCTCTGAAACTCTGGCAACGAGCCTATCGATTGTGCCGCAGTACCTTTTACGGCAGACGCTGACATGACCTTTTTTCCCCGCTCCTTTCTCATCCTCCAGGGCCCATGCTCGAGATTCTCGGAGACGCTGGCCTGTGCCCTTCAAGACCAGGGGCATTGCGTCGGCGTACTTAACTTCAATGGTGGGGACCTGCTCTATCGCTGGCGTCTGGGACAGCGTATTTACCGCCACTCAGCCGACGCTCTTGGAGAATTCCTCCACGACCTGTATTCACGCGAGAGTATCACTGACCAGCTGTTGTTCGGCGACCAGCGTCCTGTACATCGTCCGGCGACCACCCTGGCTCCGTCCTTCGGCATTCACAGCCATGTTTTCGAAGAAGGCTACCTGCGGCCTTTCTGGATCACCATGGAACAGGATGGCGTCAATGCGCACTCCCGACTGCCTCGCAATGCCGACTGGTACCACGAGGCCTTTGCCCGACTAGGGCCAGCTCCCCAGCCACAGAGATTCCACTGCGCCTTCTGGAAACGTGCGACACACGATGTGATGTATCACCTGGCGGGACTGGCGAATCCCGTTGTTGCGCCAGGTTATCGCACCCACGCACCGGTCACGGCACCGGTAGAGTTCACCGGATATATCAGGCGCTTTGCCATGTTGAAATGGCATAAGCCGCGTGATGCTGAACGCATCAGGCAATTGATGGCCAGCAAGCAGCCTTATTTCGTCCTGCCCCTGCAACTCAATGGAGATGCCCAGATTCGCCAGCATTCTCCCTTCCGGGACATGTGCAGCGTGCTCGACCTGGTGATGGGCTCCTTTGCCCGGCATGCTCCCGGAGACGCTCGACTGGTCATCAAGAACCATCCCCTGGACATGGGCCTGATGCCATACCGGCGGCATATCGAGGAACTGGCACAGCATCTGGCCATTCAGGATCGTATCGACTATCTCGAAAGCGGTGACTTGAATCACCTGCTGAGACACGCCCAGGGCATGGTCACCGTCAACAGTACCAGCGGCATCGTGGCGCTTGAGCACGATCTGCCAACACTGGCCCTGGGCGATGCGATCTACGCTTTTTCCGGCCTGACCCAGACAACATCACTCGACGATTTCTGGCGCCACCCCCAGCCTCCGAACAAACGCCTGTTCAACGCCTTTCGCCAGACCCTGCTGCATACTGTTCAGCGCAACGGCGGCTTTTATTGCCAACAGGGCATCCGCCTGGCGGTTGCCAATTGCTTGCCAGACCTGAACGCAGAAGTTTCACCACTTGAGGAGTTGCTGTCATGCCTGCCCAATGCCGCCTGATCCTGATCACTGGCGCCACCGGGGCAATCGGAGGGGCCCTGGCGCGTCGTTATGCAGCCGAGGGGAGCGCTCTGATACTTCATGGCCGTCAGACAGAAGTACTGGCCTCGCTCGCCAACGAGTGTTCTCGACTGGGCGCAAAAGACGTCTCGCTCAGCAGTGCCGTTCTCACCAACCCTGACGAACTCGGCACCTGGTTGGATAGCCTCCCCGAGGTCCCCGATATTGCGCTGTTATGTGCAGGGATGAACACAGGCATCGAAACCCCAGATGACCTGGAAGATGAAACCAGTTCCGGCACCTTACTCGACATCAACCTGCGCGTTCCCATGCGGATGACCCGTTTGCTGGCACCACGCATGCAAGCCCGCGGCAGTGGTCAGCTGGTATACCTGAGTTCTCTGGCTGCATGGTTCGGGTTACCCGTCACGCCCAGCTATAGCGCCAGCAAGGCAGGCATCAAGGCATACGGGGAAGCCATGCGCGGCGTCCTGGCGCCTCATGGTGTTGGTGTCACAGTGGTCATGCCGGGATATGTCGATTCTGCCATGGCCAGGGCAATGCCTGGCCCAAAACCGTTCCAATGGACACCGGAACGCGCCGCCAGAGCCATTCAAAGAGCGATTGAGCACAACCAAGCCCGCTTAAGCTTTCCTATACCACTCAATATAGGAACCTGGTGTCTGGCCCTTTTACCTGCCCCCATTTCCCACCGTCTGGTGAAATGGTTCGGCTACGGAGTCCCCTCGTGATACTGCAGTTACTCCTCCCGTTGTGCCTGAGCCTCATCATCAGCTTGGCATGCGAATCCCTGGTGCAGCCCAGACCTGCACCGCTGTTGCTGCGGCCACGCGTCACGCTGTACATCCACATTGCTACCTGGCTACTGCTGTATGCAACGGCCTTTCTTGTGCTTCAGCGTGGCTGGCTGAGTGCAGGCCTGTTGAACGTCCTTCACCTCGTCATCGTGCAATCTTGTCGCAGCAAGTGGTCGAGCTTGAGGGAGCCTTTCCTGGTACAGGACTTCGAATATTTTCTGGATGCCATTCGTCATCCGCGCCTTTACGTGCCATTTTTCGGCCTGGGCCTGGCCATTGCGGCCAGCACCTCCGGCTTCCTGGCATTCGCTGCCTTTCTATGGTGGGAGCCTTCCCTGGTCTCGACCCATGGTGCCGGTTCCTTCTTGACCAGTGTTGCTGTCATCGCTGCCGTGGGTGGCCTGCTTCTACCGTTTAGCCTCCGCCGTCGACCAGAGATCATGCTGCAGCCAGAGAATGACCTGTACCGACTGGGCCTGATCAGTTTCTTCTGGGCCTACGGCCTGTATCCCAGACGCGCCATAGACCCGGTCAAGACACCTGCCTGCTTTCGCCACCCAGACAGACAGGCTGTCACGACCTCCTCCCTGCCCAATATCGTGATCGTGCAGAGTGAAGCGTTCTTCGATCCGCGCACATGGCAGCCAGCCCTGGCTCAGGATCTGCTGGGTCACTGGGATGCCCTGAAGGCAAGCAGCCATGCACATGGAGAGCTGTCGGTTCCCGTCTGGGGAGCCAATACCGTGCGTAGCGAAACCGCCTTTCTGACAGGCCTGAGCGGCAGCGACCTGGGCATGCACCAGTTCAATCCATATCGGCAACTGGCCAAGCAGCCGGTCCCGAACCTGGTGGCCTCTCTCAAGCGCCTCGGCTATCGCTGTGTTGCTGTACACCCGTATCCCGCGACGTTCTACTGTCGTGACCAGGTCATGCCGAAGCTCGGTTTCGATGAATTCATCGATATCGCTGACTTCGACCATAGCGACAGGAACGGACAGTACATTGGCGATGCTGCCGTGGCACGCAAGGTACATACCCTGCTGGCATCAGCTACGGATGCGCCTTTGATGGTTTTCGTCATCACCATGGAAAACCACGGCCCCCTCCACCTGGAAACCGCTGATCCGGCATGGCTGCAGCGTCTTCCGGAGGAGATAAGCGGATGCCTCGAGCCAAAGGACGCCAATACCCTGGCCGTCTATCTGCGTCATCTGCGCAATGCCGACCATATGGCCAATGAGTTGAGTCACAGCCTGAGCCAGCAGCCCCGACATGGGTTGATGTGCTGGTACGGAGACCATGTCCCTATCATGGAAGGCGTCTATGAGGCGCTCGGGGCACCCTCCGGACACAGCCATTATCTGCTTTGGAGCACGTTACCTCCCCGTTCCAGAGAATCCATCGATTCTGAAGTAGCAGAACATCCCACCAATATTGAAAATCTTGCCGAACGCTTGTGGCAGGACCTTGCACTATTCAGCCAGCCCCGTGACCCGGCAGAGAGCGTCGAATCACATGGCACTGAACAACAACGAATTGAGTTACAGGAGCAGCGATGACAAGGCGTGTAGCGATCATTGGAGCCGCTCACCGGTTTCCCGCAGCCGACGGCGAGTCGTTCTGGGAAAGCCTCAAGAATGGAACTGACCTTGTCACCGAGGTGGACCGTCAACGTTGGGACCATGAGATCTATCAACACCCCAACCGCCAACATCCCGGTACCAGCGTCACCTTTGCCGCAGGCAGCCTGGGAGAAGGCATCGGTGAATTCGACGCCACCTTCTTTGGCATTTCGCCTCGTGAAGCCGCCCATATGGACCCGCAGCAGCGCATGCTGCTCGAACTTGCCTGGGAAGCGACGGAGCATGCCGGAATCCCCGCATCGAACATGCGGGGGTCTCGCTGTGGCGTCTATCTTGGCATTTCGAGCCTCGACTATGCCTATCGCCATGCCGATGACCTGGAAGCGCTCGACTCGCCATCTGCCACCGGCAATACTTCCAGCATTGCGGCCAACCGTATTTCATACGTATTTGACCTGAAGGGCCCAAGCATGGCGGTGGATACCGCCTGCTCATCATCGCTGGTCGCATTCCACCAGGCCTGCCAGGCAATTCGCGCCGGCGAATGTGACACCGCTCTGGCTGGCGGCGTCAGCCTGCATCTGCACCCCTTTGGTTTCATTGTCTTCACCAAGGCCAGCATGCTCTCGGCCAATGGCCGCTGCCGTGTCTTCGACGAATCGGGCGACGGCTATGTGCGCTCGGAAGGTGCTGGGCTGTTTCTGCTCAAGGACTATGACCAGGCACTTGCCGACGGTGATCGCATTCTCGCTGTCGTCGCGGGTACTGCGGTCAATACTGACGGCCACAAGACCGGCCTGACCGTACCCAATCCGGATGCGCAGATCGCACTGATGCGTCAGGCCTATGCCGACGCCGGAATCGATATCGAGGATATCGACTATCTCGAGGCCCATGGCACCGGTACCGCCGTCGGTGATCCCATCGAGACACACGCCATCGGCCACGCCCTGGGCATGGCTCGTTCACGTCCCTTGCCGATAGGGTCGGTCAAGAGCAACATCGGCCACCTGGAAACTGCCTCCGGCGTCGCCGGCCTGGCCAAGGCGCTCTACAGCCTGATGCATCGGGAAGTTCCAGCAACGATCGGCATCCGCAAGCTGAACCCCCACATCAAGCAAGATGAGTGGAACCTGGATATCGTCACCGAGGCACGCCCGCTTCCGGCGGAAGGTACACTGACCATCGGCGTGAACTCCTTTGGCTTCGGTGGTGCCAATGCCCATGTCATTCTGCAGTCCCCCCAGGAGGCACAATCCACAGCGGGCCCTCAACATTCGGCCGAGGCACACAGTGCGCCAGCATCCAGCGAAGAGGTAGCGGAAAGGCGCCTGCCACTACGCATTTCGGCCCAATGCGACAACGGCCTGCGCGAACAGGCCTCGCGCCTGGCTGATCTGCTCGAACATGGTTCGGACAGTCTCTACGACATCGCCCATGCGCTGGAAACACAGCGTGCGCAGCTCAAACATGGCGCCGTCATCATCACCAATGATCGTACCCGGGCATGCTCTGCCTTGCGTGCCTTTGCCAAGCGCGAGGACAGCCACAATGAAGTGATTGCCCTGCAGCGCCAGAGCGATGCGCAGGGTCCGGTATTCGTCTATTCCGGAAATGGCTGCCAATGGGAAACCATGGGACGGGCCTTGCTGGATCACTGCTCGGTATTCCGTGCCACCATCGATCAAGTCGATGAACTGTTTCGCCCACAGGGCAACTTCTCGATAAGAGAAGAACTCGAGGGCCTCAACGGCAACGAACGATTCGAGCGTACCGAGATCGCCCAACCCGCCCTGTTCGCCCTCCAGGTGGGCCTGACAGAGTCATTGCGCCACTGGGGCATCACGCCTTCCGCGGTCGTCGGACATAGCGTCGGTGAAGTCGCAGCAGCATGGGCATGCGGCGCCCTGAGCCTGGAGGATGCCGTTGCTGTCATCACCCAACGAAGTCATTTCCAGGGGCTGACCAAGGGCAAAGGGGTCATGACCGCTGCGGTGATGGATGCCGAGAGTGCCCGCACCTGGCTGAATGACCCACGTTTCAAAGACATTGCCCTGGCAGGAGACAACAGTGTCCGTGGTGTGACCTTGGCAGGCCCCAAGGCCAGCATGGAGGCTCTGGAAGAGTGTCTGGTCGAGCAGCAGATCGCCTGCTTCCGTCTGCCGCTGGACTACGCCTTCCACAGTAGCGCCATGGCACCGATCGAGCAGAATGTCATCAGCGCTCTGGCGGACATCTCACCGCGTGCATCAGAGATACCGCTCTACTCCACTGTTTCTGGCGACGTCTTCGATACCAGTGCTCTCGACGCCAACTATTGGTGGCTGAACATTCGCCAGCCCGTACGCTTCACCGAAGCACTTCGCCAGTTGCTCGATGCCAAGGCCAATGTGTTTGTCGAGATCGGCGCCCATCCGGTACTGAAGCGCTATCTTCAGGATGCCCAGAAAGACAGCGGCCATGCCTGCACCATCATTTCTTCGCTGCAGCGCGATGGGGACAGTGTCCGGGACCTGCACAAATGTCTTGGCCAGCTCTGGCTGAGCGGAATAGCACTGAATACCCACAAGGTGTTCCCCATTACCGGTCGTTTTGTGGAACTGCCGCATTACCCTTGGCAGCGCCAACAGCACTGGATGCCGGGAACCGGCCATAAATGGGGGTTGATCGACCGTCACCTTGAGCACCCCTTGCTCGGTTACCGCCAAGCACTTTTCGATGGTGTCGATAAGTGCTGGCAGAGCCAGCTCGATATCGAGCGCTTGCCATGGCTGGCCGACCATAGTGTCGGTAATGCCCCCGTTTTCCCGGGTGCAGGCTATGTGGAAATGAGCCTGGCAGCGGCCATCCATCACCGCGAAGCACAGAAGATCGAGCTGGAATCCCTCGAAATCCTGGCACCGATGATGCTGGACGCGTCCCATGGGCGACGCTCTCGATTGCGTCTGAACAGGCACCAAGGGCACATACATATTGAATCGAGGGATACTCTGGAAGCAGGTGACTGGCAGCTCAATGCCAAGGCCCGGGTTCTGACCGACAGTCTCGGCACCCTGCTGGAAAGAGAAGCTCCCACACTCCCCCTGCGCCAGCCTGATGTCAGTCTGCAGCAGCACCTGGCCATGGCCAGCAAGGTTGGTCTCGACTACGGCCCAGCTTTCCAGGCGCTGGAAGGCATCTGGCGCGAAGGTGACACGATCATCGGCCAGTTTGGAGAGATTTCCCGTCCGGAAGAAGCTCTGCAGCACCTGTCGCCTGGCCGGCTTGACAGTGCGTTCCAGCTATTCTTGCCATTGCTGGCCGACAGCGAGGCAGCCGCCTCGGGCTTCGCTTTTGTCCCGGTACGCATCGATCGTCTGCAGATGCGCACTGATGCAGGCCTGCCAGTGCTCGCCACAGCGACATTGCGCAAGCGTGCACCACACTCATTCACGGCGGACTTCAGCCTGTTCGATGCCGCCGGCATGTGTGTGGCTCATCTCGATGCCACCCGCTTCCGCCTGGTGCGCCTGAAACAGACGAGAAGCACCAGCCTCAGCTTCGTTGCCAATGTGCTGACACCTGCACCGCATCCTCATGCGCAGGCCACCATGGCATGGGATGCCGTCGACGACAGCCTCGGTCGGTTGGGTGACAGCGTCGCCCTGGCCACTCGGTCACGCTATGCTGAGGAGCTCAACCCACTACTGGACCGCCTCAGCGAAGCTTTCGCCGATCAGGCCCTGGTCGCTCTCGGCCATGCCGAACGCCTGGAAAAGGCCGACCTTGACCACTATCACGCGCAATACCCCGGCACCGCCCAGCAATGGCATCATCTGCTCACGCAGTTGGAAGATGCCGGCATCCTGGTAAGCGACGACAGCGGCTGGACGCGCCAGCCCAACGACGAGGAGCCATCGTCTCAGCAACACCCACAGATACGCCCGGAAGCCATCTGGCAGATGATGATCGGTGAATACCCCGACGCTCTGCCACTGATCCAGCGCGTCGGGCGCCATGGTCTCAATCTACTTGGACTGCTCCAGGGCGCTATCGAGGCAGACTCACTTGATCTGACCCCTGAACACCTGGCTGCTCTCGCGCCTCATACGCTTTCCACCCAAGGCTGGGCATCTCTGGGAGAGCACCTGTGTGCAGCCCTGCAGGAACACATCGCCGGCCTGGCAGTCGAGCAGCGCCTGAGCATCGTCGAGGCCGGTATTGCCGTGCCCAGACTGGGAGAATGGTTCAGCAGGCTCCTTGATGCAGACCGCGTCGATCTCGCCCTGCTGCCCAGTGATGATGACGGCCTGCACCATGCCTCACGCCTGAAGGAAAGACACCCCCTGATACAGGTGGACTCTCTCTCCGATGACACAGCACCATCGGCCCAGGCTCAGTTCGCGGTTATCTCACTCAGCCCGGAATCCCGGGAAACGGTAGGCCAGCAGCTATCCCAGCTCTCGCGCCACCTGAAACCCGATGCCAGGCTTCTGGTGCTCTACACGCCGCCAAGCCATTGGTGGGATAGTCTGTGTGCCAGCCCTGGCCTCGACAGCCTCCATGGCAAGAGCTGTGAAGCGGAAGACTTGCAGGACCTGTTGGAGCAATGGAGCTCGGCCCCTATACAGCGGATCTCCCTCGAGCAGGCCGACCAGGGAATGCAGCTGTATTCCATACAATTTTCTCCTTCTTCCACCGCCCGGGCGGAGCTTCTGTCACAGGAGGAGCTTCTGTCACAGGAGGAGCTTCTGTCACAGGAGAAACCTTCAGCGCATGACGAAAACGTCAACGATGAAGCATCGGGCACACTGGAAGCTCACTACTTGCTGATAGGCAACAGTGAAAATGCGGCCCTGGCCCAGAGCCTGAAGACAGCCCTTCAAGCCAATGGCCTGAGTGCCACATGCTGCGACCCGGACGCTCTCGCCCGGGAAGAGCTGTCACTGGATGAGATTGCCCCTGAGGCGTCTTCCCTGCATCTGATTGACCTGAGAGGCCTGTCCAGGGCCAGCGACGAAACCGAGCAATGCACCTGGCTGGCGACCTGGGTGAGGCTGCTTGAAGGACTCGAACGGCCCCATCGTCTATGGATCATGACCCAAGGAGTTGCAGCATTGCTGCAGGTCCACAAGCCCCTGGTCGATGCTGTATCAAGCATGCCTCTGGCTGCAGCCAGTTGGGGCTTCGCGCGATCCATGGCCAACGAAATCTCCTATAGTCACGTCACGCTGGTAGATACACCACCATGCAGCGACAGCAAATGGTCTTCTGCTCTGCTGCAGGCCATGAGCAATGAGCTGAGCCACCCCGATAATGAAACGGAGCTGGCCTACGACGCCGAAGGACGGCGCTATGCCGTACGCTTGCGTGTCATGCCGCAGCCATCCCCGGCTCAAGTCCCGGCAGGCACGCTTGATGATCCGGCAGACACGCTTGATAAAGAGCCAGGCAAGCTCACCGCTTCCACGGCCGAGACGCAACAACTGACGGTGACCCTGCCAGGGCAGTTGCGTCACCTGGCCTGGAAGGCTCGGCCACTTCCCGAAGTCGGGGCTGACGATGTACAGGTGCAGGTCCGGGCGACCGGTCTCAACTTCCGTGATGTGATGTACACGCTGGGGCTGCTGTCCGATGAAGCCATCGAAAATGGCTTCGCCGGAGCAACCCTGGGCCTCGAATTCTCGGGCGTCGTCGAACGCGTCGGCAGTAACATCACCGATCTGTCGCCAGGCGATAGCGTGGTGGGCTTTGGTCCCAACAGCTTCAGCGAGCGCCTGGTGGCATCTCGCAGCGCCCTTACCGCCCTGCCAGCCGGTATCGACTTTGCCGCCGCGGCCACCATTCCCACGACCTTCTTCACGGTCTATTACGCTCTCAAGCACCTCGCCCAGGTAGAGCCAGGAGAACGCGTCCTGGTTCATGGTGCGGCCGGTGGCGTGGGACTTGCCGCCATTCAGATTGCCCGCTGGCTGGGCGCCGAGCTCTATGTGACAGTCGGTAGCGAGGAAAAGGCCGACTTCCTGCGTCTGTATGGCGTGGAGAGAATCTACCATTCCCGCCAGCTTACCTACGCAGAGGAAATCCTGCGCGATACCCAGGGAAAAGGCGTCGATGTCGTACTCAACTCCCTGGCAGGAGAAGCCATCGCACAGAACTTTCGTGCTCTTGCGCCGTTCGGTCGCTTCCTGGAGCTGGGCAAACGCGACTTCTACGAGAATACCCCTGTTGGTCTGCGTCCATTCCGCAACAATCTGAGTTACTTCGGTATCGACTCCGATCAGTTGATGAAGGAAAAACCAGAACTCACCGCACGGCTGTTCCGCGAGATGATGGCCTTGTTCGAGGACGGTACCCTACATCCCTTGCCCTACACCGCCTTCGATCACCATCGCGTGATCGAGGCGTTCCGCTACATGCAGCAGGCCCGCCAGATCGGCAAGCTGGTCGTCACACGCGAGCCCCAGCAGAGCCTTGTTGAAGAGCAGCCTCGCCGTGAAGACGAAACGCAGGCTCCCCCAACCGCCTTCGCTCTGGACCGCCAGGCCAGCTATCTCGTCACCGGCGGGCTCTCCGGCTTTGGCCTGAGCACTGCGGAATGGCTTGCCAGGCGCGGGGCGGGACACCTGATCCTGCTCAGCCGTCGAGGCCCGGCCAGCGAGGAAGCACAGCAGGGTATCGAGCGCTTGCGTGCGCTCAATGTCGAAGTGACTGCGCTGGCCTGCGATATCACCGATCGAGATGAACTGGCCGCGGTCATTGCCGACTGCGGCACCACGCTGCCTCCGTTGAAGGGCATCGTGCACGCTGCCACCGTGATCGACGATGGCCTGATCCGTCATCTCGACCGCGAACGTATCGAGCGAGTCCTGGCCCCCAAAATTCTCGGCGCCCGGAACCTGCATGAACTGACACAGCATCAGCCTCTTGACCTGTTTGTGCTCTATTCTTCCGCCACCACGCTGTTTGGAAACCCTGGCCAGGCCAACTATGTGGCCGCCAACTGCTGGCTGGAAGGACTTGCCGCCTACCGCCGCCAGCAAGGGCTGGCAGCGACCTGCGTGTATTGGGGAGCCATCGAGGATGTGGGCTTCCTGGCCCGCAACACCCGCACCTTGGAAGCTCTTCAGGAGCGTCTCGGAGGTTCGGCATTGCAATCTGCAGCGGCGCTCGACACCCTCGGCCAGCTTCTGGCCACGCAACAGTCCCACGTTGGTGTCCTCGAGCTAGACTGGCATGCCCTTGCACGCTTCCTGCCGACGGACCAGGCACCCCGCTTCCACGAACTGTCCACCGCGGCAGGCGACAGCGACGAACATCACGATAACGGTAGCGAGCTGCTGGAGCAGTTGCAGTGCATGACAGCGGAAGAGATGCACAGCACTCTGGTCAGCGTATTGCGCAATGAATTGGCCACTATCCTGTTGATCGATCCTGAACAGATCGACAGCCAGCAGTCAGTCTACGAACTGGGATTCGATTCGCTGATGGGAGTAGAGTTGATGACGGCCATCGAGGCACGACTGAAGATCCAGTTGCCCGTCATGGTCATGAGCGAAGCCACCAGCCTGGATAAACTGGCTCAGGTGCTCGTGCGCAAGCTGACACAAGGTGAGAGCGAGGAAGAGGATGGCGCAAGAAGCGCCCTGGCTCTGGCCAATGCCCACGGCAGCGTGGAAGCCGTGGCTATGATTACCGAGGAACCAGCACAATGAGTACGACACAATTGAGTTCAAGACAACTGGATTCAAGACAACTGGATTCAAGACAATGAGTACAGGGGATCGACAGCGTCTGAAACAGCAACTGCTGCAACAGCGCTCCCCTGCGCAACGCACTCCGCCATCACGGCGGAAGGGAGAAACCTCATCCTATGCTGACAAGGCAGCACTGACACGTTTCGACACGCTGCCCCAGTATCAGCAGATCACCATGATCCGGGAAGGCGCCCGGCACCTGGGGCTGGATGACCCTTTCTTTCGTCCCCATCAGGGCATCGCTGGCGCGACCACCCATATCGGTGGGCGTGAGTTGATCAACTTTTCCAGCTACAACTATCTCGGCCTGGCCGGCGATGAACGTGTGATAGCGGCAGCCAGCCAGGCCATGACTGAATACGGCACCACTGTCTCGGCCAGTCGCATCGTCTCGGGAGAGCGGCCCATTCACCGCCAGCTCGAACGTGCCATTGCCGACGCTTACGGCTGTGAGGATGCCGTGGCATTCGTCAGCGGTCATGCCACCAATGTGTCGACCCTCGGTGAGTTGATGGGTCCAAAGGACCTGATCCTGCATGATGAATGGGTCCACAACAGTGCCGTCGTCGGTGCACAACTTTCCGGGGCCAAGCGCGTATCCTTCAGCCATAACGACACCAGCGCCCTGGAAACCCTACTGGAGCGCCATCGCCATCAGTTCGAGCGTGTCATCATCGTCATCGAGGGGCTGTACAGCATGGACGGCGATGCACCGAACCTGGGAGCTCTCATTGAGCTCAAGCAGCGCTTCCAATGCTGGCTGATGGTGGATGAAGCCCATTCCTTTGGTGTTCTCGGCGAACATGGTCTGGGCTTGAGAGAACACTTCCAGGTCGAAGCCAGGGAAGTGGACATCTGGATGGGCACCCTGAGCAAGTCGCTGGCCAGCTGCGGCGGCTATATCACCGGCTGTCAGGCCCTGGTGGACACGCTGCGCTACTTGGCTCCCGGGTTTCTATACAGTGTCGGCCTCCCTCCTCAGCTTGCTGCCCCGGCCCTGCGTGCGCTGGAATTGATGCACCAGGAGCCAGATCGCATAGCACGCCTGCATCAGATTTCAGGCTATTTCCTTGAACAGGCCAAGGCGCAGGGGCTGGATACTGGCAAGAGCATCGGTGCAGCAGTCGTACCGGTCATTATCGGCAGCTCACTCAAGGCTGCCCGGTTATCCCAGCACCTCTTCGAGGCGGGAATCAACGTGCAACCGATTGTCTATCCGGCTGTACCGGAACGAGCCGCACGTCTGCGCTTCTTCCTGTGCAATGAACACACGCAGGCCCAGATTGATTACACCATGGAGCAATTGCGGACCATAATTCCCAAAATCTAAGTATAGTTGTCTGCAAAATATCGGCTTATTGTCCCCAAAAGCATTCAGAAAAATCTCACATAAACCATGGCATGTCGCGGGCAAATCCTGCGCCTGCACCAGAATGGAAATAATACCGTCATCGCTTATGCATATTATTACCCTGATTGGCCACACCCTTTCTGAGAAGCGCCATAAATCATCGCTTTTTCAGCACTTTATCGCATCATAAGAGTGCAAGGCCCTGGTCAATAAGCGCCAAAAATGTCGAGCAACATTTTGTTTCACAAGTTGCATTTTGTAATTCATAGCAACAACCCAGCACTCGCCATATGGCCTATACAAACACGCATTCCCTATTCTAGTATGGCGTCATTCTATCGGCCCCTTGCTCAGTGATGAGGAGTGCGGGAATCACCAATGAAAAGCTAATGAACGACCATAGGCAAAGCAGCTTGCTTATTCCATGCCAGCCTGAACGATAGCTTATGAGCTTGTAAAAAAGACTAGGACAGGCAGTCCATTGCACTGCCAAGGAAAGGGATTTCTCGTGCTAATTGCAGGTGGCACTGCTGCATGATGTGGCAAATACGTTTTTCAATCATGGTTGGTACGGCTTTCGATACTCTGGCACTCATTTACTGTTCTGCCCGTATCCGTTTTGTCCAGGCAGCGCTGACTGTGATGGGGAGCCTTTCATCTGGCAGGCACCGCACCTGCTTTTCCGGTGTCGTCACGATCCCTTTCAAGCCGTATAGCAAGCATCAGCGGCCTTATCGCAACCAGCATCAGCCCGGTGGCACGGAGCTTCGATGCTAGCCCTGCCCCTCTTTGTTATTCCGACGCACGACAGGGCCTCCCTGCCAGCAGATCTCGTCGTCGTTGATTTTCCATTTGTCTGGTCGTGCTGGCCGACAGGTTCAGACATCAGACCATCATTGCGCAATCGCGGGAGTCGTTAATGAGCAGCTTTATCGAGCCGATACGCCAGGCACTGATCGACGGTGCCGTCGAGGCCGGCAAGGCCATCCTCGAGATATACGACGGGGAAATCCAGGTCGAAACCAAGGGTGATGATAGCCCCCTGACCCAGGCTGACCTGGCCTCGCACCGGCAACTGGAGGCCATGCTCCAGGAGCTGACACCGGATGTGCCGGTGCTGTCCGAGGAGTCTGGCGATATTTCCTATGCCGAGCGCAGCCAATGGCAGCGCTATTGGCTGGTCGATCCGCTGGATGGCACCAAGGAGTTCATCAAGCGCAATGGCGAGTTCACCGTCAATGTAGCCCTGATCGAGGAAGGCGTACCGGTGTTCGGCATCGTGCATGCTCCGGTGCTGGATGCCACCTGGTACGGCGAACAAGGACAGGGGGCGTTCAAGATCGAGGGTGGCAGCACGACCCGGATTCACGTGCGCACCTTGCCTGAGCCCAACACCTCAGCATGGAAGATCGTCGGCAGCCGTTCCCATGGTTCGGCGGAATTCGAGGCGTTCTGTGAGCGCTTGCCGGAGCATGAGCGAGTGTCCATGGGCAGCTCCCTGAAACTGTGCCTGGTCGCTGAAGGCGCCGCTGACCTGTATCCACGCCTGGCGCCCACCAGCGAGTGGGATACCGCAGCAGCCCAGGCCGTGGTCACGGCGGCGGGAGGGGAAGTCCTCAATGCCGAAACCCTGGAACCGCTGCGCTGCAACCAGCAGGACAGCGTCCTCAACCCCTTCTTCATCGTGTGTGGTCAACGTGATGAACGCTGGACCGAGGCGCTGGTACAAGCCCTAGCCAACTAAATTCCCTTTTCGTGGCCGTGACACCTGCGCGCATTGCTGCACAGGAAGAATGGCCACCACCTTGGCTTTCAACCTTGGATATTGGATATGGAAATTACTCCAGAGCGTCAAACGCACCTCAAGCAGCTCGAAGCCGAGTCCATTCACATCATTCGTGAAGTGGCGGCCGAGTTCCGCAATCCGGTGATGATGTATTCCATCGGCAAGGACTCCTCGGTCATGCTGCATCTGGCCCGCAAGGCCTTCTATCCGGGGACTCCGCCGTTCCCGCTGATGCACGTCAACACCACCTGGAAGTTCAAGGAGATGATCGCTTTCCGTGACCGCATGGCCGACGAGGCCGGCATGGAGCTGATCGAGCACATCAACCAGGAAGGTGTCGAAGCCAACATCAATCCCTTTGATCACGGCAGCGCCAAGTACACCGACATCATGAAGACCCAGTCCCTCAAGCAGGCCCTGGACAAGTATGGCTTCGATGCGGCCTTTGGTGGCGCCCGCCGCGACGAGGAAGCCAGCCGCGCCAAGGAGCGCGTGTTCTCCTTCCGTGACAAGCATCATCGCTGGGAGCCCAAGAGCCAGCGTCCGGAGCTGTGGAACATCTACAACGCCAAGGTCAACAAGGGCGAGTCCATCCGCGTGTTCCCGCTGTCCAACTGGACCGAGCTGGACATCTGGCAGTACATCTATCTGGAATCCATTCCCATTGTCCCGCTGTACTACTCCGCCAAGCGTCCGGTGGTGGAGCGCGACGGCATGCTGATCATGGTCGACGACGAGCGCCTGCCGCTGGAAGAAGGCGAAAAGCCGCAGGAAGTGTCTGTCCGTTTCCGTACCCTGGGCTGCTACCCGCTGACCGGCGCGGTGGAGTCCGAGGCTGCCACGCTGCCCGAGATCATTCAGGAAATGCTGCTCACCCGTACCAGTGAGCGTAGCGGTCGCGCCATCGACCACGACCAGGCCGGGTCGATGGAAAAGAAAAAGCGCGAAGGTTATTTCTAAGGGAGCGGGAACATGTCACATCAATCCGAACTGATTGCCGAAGATATCGAGCAGTACCTCAAGGACCACGAGAACAAGGACCTGCTGCGCTTCATCACTTGCGGCAGCGTGGATGACGGCAAGTCGACCCTGATCGGGCGCCTGCTGCACGACTCCAAGATGATCTATGAGGACCAGCTGGCGGCCATCACTCAGGCCTCCAAGACCAGCGGCACCACCGGTGACGAAGTCGACCTGGCCCTGCTGGTGGACGGCCTGCAATCTGAGCGTGAGCAGGGCATCACCATCGACGTGGCCTATCGCTTCTTCTCCACCGACAAGCGCAAGTTCATCATCGCCGACACCCCTGGGCATGAGCAGTACACGCGCAACATGGCCACCGGCGCTTCCACCGCCAGCCTGGCGGTGATCCTGATCGATGCCCGTCATGGCGTGCAGACCCAGACCCGTCGTCACAGCTTCATCTGTGACCTGCTGGGCATCCAGCACCTGGTGGTCGCGGTCAACAAAATGGACCTGGTCGAAGGCTCGCAGCAGCGTTACGACGAGATCGTCGAGGAATACCAGGAAATCGCTGCCAAGCTCAATGCTCCGGACATCCGCTTCGTGCCGATGTCGGCACTGAAGGGCGACAACGTGGTCAACCGCAGCGAGGGCATGGCCTGGTACGAGGGGCCGACCCTGCTGGAACTGCTCGAGAGCGTCGAGATCACTCACGACCAGAACCTGCGCGACCTGCGCCTGCCGGTGCAGTATGTCAACCGTCCCAACCTGGACTTCCGCGGCTACTGCGGCACCCTGGCTGCCGGCGTGCTGACCCCGGGCCAGACGATCCGCGCCCTGCCGTCCGGCAAGACCTCCACGGTCGAGCGCATCGTCACCTTCGATGGTGATCTGTCCGCCGCCTATCCGGGGCAGGCCATCACCGTGACCCTGGCCGACGAGATCGACATCTCCCGCGGTGACTGGATTGTTGCCGAGCAGGACGAAGTACCGCTGGCCACCGCCTTCGAAGCGGACATCGTGTGGATGCACGAGACCGCCCTGGAAACCGGCAAGCTCTACGACATCAAGCTGGCGACCCGCGACCTGGCCGGCAAGGTCTCGGCGATCGACTTCCAGGTCGACGTCAACACCCTCGAGCACCGTCATGCCGACCACCTCGACCTCAACGCCATTGCCCGTTGCCAGGTCGAGCTGACCGCACCGGTGCCGGTCGATGACTACCGCAGCAGCCCGGGCACCGGCAGCTTCATCATCGTCGACCGCCTGACCAACATCACCGTTGGCGCGGGCATGATCCACCAGCCGCTGAACAGCGAGCTGCCCTACGAGTTCCGCGAGCACGACAGCAAGGCCAACGTGGTGTGGAACCGCACCAGCGTGACCCAGGCCATGCGCGAGCAGATCAATGGCCACCAGGGCAAGTGCGTGTGGTTCACCGGTCTGTCCGGCTCCGGCAAGTCGACCCTGGCCAATGCCCTGGAAGTCGAGCTCAACCGTCGCGGCTATCACACCATGCTGCTGGATGGTGACAACATCCGCCATGGCCTGTGCAAGGACCTCGGCATGAGCGAAGCCGACCGGGCCGAGAACATCCGCCGTGTGGGTGAAGTGGCGCGCCTGTTCGCCGAGGCAGGGGTGATCGTGATCACCGCCTTCATCTCGCCGTTCCGCAGCGACCGCGATACCGCCCGGGAGCTGTTCACCGAAGGCGGCTTCATCGAAGCCTATGTGGCCACGCCGCTGGACGTGTGCGAGCAGCGCGATCCCAAGGGGCTGTACCAGAAGGCCCGCGAAGGCAAGATCGGGGACTTCACCGGCATCAACAGTCCCTATGAAGTGCCCAAGGACGCGGAAGTGGTGCTCAAGACTACCGAGTACACCCAGCAAGAGCTGGTCAGTCAGCTTGTGAAGAGCTGCCTGTAAGATGTGAGACCGACCCTCAGCCACCCCGTCTATCGGGGTGGCTGAGGCTGCCTTGCAGGGGCCACGTACCTTTCCCTCCCTTCTCCCTGCTTCTCCTCTCTGCTTTTCCCGCATGCCTTCCGGCCTATCTGCCGGTCATGATGTTGCCGTTCTTCGCCAGTCTCTCCTGTGCGCTTTCCACCTCATCTCCCTCCTATTTCACCCCCGATTTTCCTGCGCCTCCTGGTGATGCTGAAGACCAGAGAAGTCACGGCGCCCAGGCTTGCCATCACGCTGACCGAGTCGGCACAAAAAATCACTCTCCGTAACGAACTATTGCCGGAAGGCCCGACCTAACACATCAGGTTTTTAGAGGACATCATATGGACAAGAGCCTTCACGATGCTGTGCTGGCAGCCAACCGTTTCGGGCTAGGTGCCAGACCCGGTGATCTACAGGAGATCGCTCATGACCCCAAGGAGTGGGTGCTGTCGCAGTTGGAAAATCCTGCATCACCACTTGATGCGTTACAGGGCCTGGATGACAGTCCAACCTACCTGAATCGCTATGCCGAATTCCGCAAGGAATTTCGTGCCGCACGCCAGCAGGCAGCGCAGGACAAGAATGCCGACGTCCCGGTGTTCACCAAGCGTTTCGGTCGCGACTTTCGTGCCGAAACCCAGCTTCGCGCCCGCCAGCAATGTGCCACCGACTCGCCCGTGCACGAGCGTCTGGTCATGTTCTGGAGTAACCACTTCACGGTATCCGCCGAAAGTCAGGATGTGCACATGGTTGCAGGCTCCTTTGAGCGCGAAGCCATTCGCCCCCATGTATGCGATGACTTTGCCTCTCTCCTGCTCGGTGTAGAACAACACCCGGCCATGTTGCTGTACCTGAATAACGAGGTTTCCATCGGTCCTGATTCAGCGGTGGGTCAGAGGCGGGCTCAACGCAAGGCTGACCTGCCTTCCGGGATCAATGAGAACCTTGCCCGCGAGATCATGGAGCTACACACCCTCAGTGTGGATGGCGACTATACCCAGCAGGATGTGATTGAACTGGCACGAGGCCTGACCGGGTGGCGAACGCCCATGCAAGCACCGAATGCCAGCGGCACGCGTGAATTGAGCCCTTTCGGCAGTGTCTATCAACATGCTGCCCATGAACCCGGCAACCGTGAACTTCTGGGTCAGAGCTTCGACCAGGAAGGCCTGGCCCAGGGGCGTTCCATGTTGCGCTTTCTCGCCAGCCAGGAAGATACCGCCAGGTTCATTGCCACCAAGCTGGCCCGGCATTACGTTGCCGACGAACCTCCTGAGCAACTGGTTGAGCATCTGGTAAAGGCCTATCAGCAGAACAAGGGCGAACTGATGCCCGTCTACCGGGCACTGTTCACTCATGACCTGGCTTGGCAGAGCGAAACTCGCAAGTTCCGCCGCCCGGACGAATACCTGATTGCCATGTATCGTGCCCTGGACGAGCTTCCAGGGGACGATGACAACCACTGGGGGCGCGAACTTCGCTTGCTGGGACAGACGCCATTTGCACCACGCGCGCCCGCCGGCTGGGGAGATACCGCCAGGGACTGGGTTGGAGCGGATGCCCTGTGGAAACGGCTGGTCATTGCCCAACGCCATGCAGCCAAGCTGGACCCGCAACGCGACCCGATGGAACTGGCACAGGACAGCCTGGGCCCGCAGTTGAAAGAGGCAACCGCTGTCGCCATCAGCCAGACCAATCCTCGCCAGGGTACAGCGATACTGCTGGCCAGTCCGGAATTTCAGTGGCGCTGATGGCGTCTTTTCAGTGTTCAGGAGAGAACTCTTATGTTAACTCGACGCCAGTTTCTTGCCCGCCTGGCCGGTGGCTGCAGCCTGTTGATCTGGCCGGGATTGACGACCCTTGCGGCCGATGCTTCCGAGCACCCACAACGCTTGCTGGTGGTACTGCTGCGTGGCGCCATGGATGGGTTGGGAGCGGTACCCAGCTACGGTGAACCACGTTTCGCGGAACTACGTGGGCCATTGGCTTTGCCTGACTCAGGCAAGAACGCCATTCTCAAGCTGGACGACAACTTCGCCCTGCACCCTTCCATGGCATATTGCCATCGACTCTTCGAGCGCCAGGAGTTTGGTATCGTGCATTCCTGCGGGCTGCCGTATACCGGGCGTTCGCACTTCGATGCCCAGGACTGCCTGGAAAACGGAAGCTCCTCGCCAGACGGCAGCAACACCGGCTGGCTAAATCGCGCAGTGGCCGAGATGCAAGGTGCAAAGGGGCTCAGCATAGCCTCTGCGCAACCACTGATGGTGCGAGGTGATGCACCTTTCGTCACCTGGTCACCCACTCCAGGCAAGAGTGGCGGCCCCACCGTGCTTGCCAACCACCTCGCCGACCTTTACGCCGAGGACGCCAACCTTTCCGAGGCCTTTGCCCAGGCTCTGTCTTCACAGCAGATTGTGCCCGACTCCCCCGCTCACGGCGGACAGTTGGCAGGAGCCATGCAATCTGCCGGACAGTTCATGGCGGAAGAAAATGCCCCCCGGGTCGTCATGGTTCAGGACACGGGTTGGGATACCCATGCCCAACAGAATGCCGCACTCGGGCGCAAGCTGGTCGAACTCGACACCGGCATGAAGCAGTTGCACGAGTCATTGGGAGATCACTGGCAGCACACCGCTGTTGTCGTTGTCACCGAATTTGGCCGTACCGTTCGCATCAACGGGACCAAAGGGACTGACCACGGTACCGCCAGCAGTATCCTGCTGGCCGGAGGCGCCATCAAGGGTGGCAAGGTGCATGGCGACTGGCCGGGACTGTCGAAGCTGCAGGAAGACCGTGACTTGATCTCGGCACAGGACATGCGCAGCGTCTTGAAGGGTGTCCTGCGCGATCATATGCAAATCGATGCAGATGCCCTGGATAGCCGGGTCTTTCCTGAAAGCCGCGATATAAAAGCCATGGAAGGACTCGTTGCCTGAACACCATACAGGCGCTGCCACTCTTTCCTATGCATTGATGACTATGCATTGATGACTATGCATTGCCTGCCACAAGGTCCGCGCTGCTGCGTGGATCCTGTGCCTGACAGGCACGGTCCTGATCGCTGATATTCATATCAAGGAAAATGCTTTCAAGGAATAAAAAGCATAATTTATATTCCAAAACATATTTATCAGCGACCCATAGGCCCACCATGAACTTCCAGCAACTGCGCATCGTACGTGAGACGGTGCGCCAGGATTTCAACCTCACTGCGGCCTCCAATGCCTTGTTCACCTCCCAATCCGGTGCCAGCAAGCATATACGCGATCTAGAGGGCGAGCTTGGTGTCGAGCTCTTTGAACGGCGTGGCAAGCGCATTCTGGGTCTCACCGTAGCCGGCAGGGAGCTGATCGAGGCCGTCGAGCGTATCCTGCTGGACGCAGATAACCTCAAACGCTCGGCTGACCAACTGGCGCATGAGGATCAGGGCAACCTGGCCATCGCGACAACGCACACCCAGGCCCGCTATGAGCTGCCCTCCATCATTACTCGTTTCAAGCAGGCCTTTCCCAAGGTTCACCTGGAGCTTCACCAATGCAACCCTGATGAGATCGTCTCGATGCTCAAGGCCGGCAAGGTGGATATCGGCATCGCTACAGAAGCGCTGCATGAACATGGCCAACTGTTCGTATGCTTCCCTTTCTACCACTGGCACCATGCGGTAGTGGTGCCGGAGGGGCACCCACTGGATGACGGCAATCCACTGACCCTGGAAAAAATCGCGGAACACCCCATCGTGACCTACCACGAAGGCGTCACTGGCCGCGCCCGTATCGACGAGGCCTTCGCCGCAGCGGACCTGAGTCCAGACATCGTCCTGACCGCACTGGATGCCGACGTGATCAAGACCTATGCCGAACTCGACCTGGGCGTGGGCCTGGTCGCCTCCATGGCCTATCAAAAGAAGCGCGACAGTGGCCTGGCCCTGCTCGACACCGGCACCTTGTTTCCACGCAACACCACTTACCTGGCTCTCCGCCGAGGTCATTTCCTGCGTAGTTATGCCTACCAGTTCCTGCAGCTTTGCAGTAGTGAACTGAGCGAAGAGACGGTGCAACAGGCGTTGGCCGGTAGCGACGCCTGACGAGGAATAGCGCCAGCAGCCAATAACGAGTGGCGCCCTTTCAGGCAGCCGCACTTCAGACAGGACTTTGAACCCTGGTTTTTAAAGCATGAGTTTTAAAGCATGGTCTTTAAAGCAGGAGTCTTAAGCATGAGTTTTAAACCCCGGACGTTAAACTCGGGGCTTGAAACCTGAGACGTTAAACCCGGGCTTTACCAAAAGAGGCCTTTAAATCGAAGACGCAAAGCCAAGAGAAGACTTATCACCAGGAAGGCTCTTGAATGAACCGAGGGCGCTTAAACAGAAAGTCTCAAGGATTCGCTTTCAAGGTAGCCTTCAAAGGGCAGCCGAGGCCGGAACTTGCATATAGCATTCCTCCACCAGACTGCCGCTGATCAGCACGCTTCCTGTACGCTGGGCAAGCTCAAGCTCGGTAGGTTGTTCGACCCCGCTCCACCAGACCTTCAGCCCGCTAGCCAATGCTTGCTGATGCCAACGCTTATCGCCAAATGCCTGGCTTTCCGGAGTCACCCAGTGCACGCCACATTCCTTCAGTTTCTGCCAACCGGACTCTCCCACGGCACTTGGCAGCTCGTGGGCCAGCAGGATGTACCCTCGCTGATGGAAACTCTGAGCCGCGTGCTGAACATGAGCCTCTGACAATAGCAGATCTCCTCTCAGACGCAGCACCATCTGTCCAGGGCTGACCCCCAGGCGGGCCAGCAAGGTCTCGAACACCAGGCCATGCGATGCTTCCACTGCCTGTATATGGCGCCAGTGCACATCCACCACCAAGGGAGGTGCCTCCACTGTGTGCCGCGACAGGTGATGCAGTGCATGCAGCACTCGCAGGAAACGGTCGAGGAAGACGACGTCTTCCTTGTCCCAGGCCAGGAAATACAGATCTTCGACGCTATACCGGCGATGACGCTGTCCCACGACTCGGATATTGCTTTCCCAGCCAGCCACTGCCTGAGTCGTCAGGTCCAGGATGGGCTGCTGGTAAGGCTGCAGCGACATTCCGCCCAGCTCGGCTGACACCCGCCCGGCCCGGTAATGAAAATACGCATGACGCTGCAGGCTGGCCCGGGGATTGAGGGTTTCGAGATGAGTATTGAAATAGTCGACAACTTGGGTCAGTGGCATATCCTTTTCCTCCATGATCCGATTCCACATGGCCATTGATGGAGTCACTGTCTAGCGATGGCTCTTCCTTGCCGATAGATCCTTAGCGATAACTCCTCCTATCAATAGCCCCTTCTCATCGGTTGCTCCGTCACAACTGATCCAAGAACTACTTTAAAGCCAAATGACACAGAGTCTTAATCTGTATTCTTCATTTGAAAACCAAAGGATCATCATAAGAGCATCATGAATATACAGACAAAATAAAACAACACTTTCCCACACCTGGGCCGAGATTATCTCGACCCAGGAAGTCAGAAGAAAACAGGTTTACTTAAGAAACACAAAACACAACTATTCGGTGTATAGGAAGGAACATCATCTAAATAAAAACAACACCGTCTACATGAAAGATAACGTCATACATATGAAAGGCAACATTCTCGCTCCAGCATTCTTACTCCACTTACTCCCGTACTCTTACTCCAGTACTGTGCCATCATATGCAAAACCGATATGACGCTGATGGAGAAAGCCAGATTCGCTCCTGATATCGATGGCGTTACTCCGTCATGGCAAGCGGTCCCTGATGGTGCTTCTTGCCTTTCTGGAAGCCAGCCTTCCTCGCCTTGGGCGAAGGTCGTTTGCCATGCGCAGGTGCTGCGGAACGCTCGCCCGGTCTATTGCGTTGCTGGACGCGCGCAGCTAAAGCAGCACATTTTTCTTCCAGTTTCAGCACCCTACGTGCCAGTGCATAGCGGCTTTCGTCTTCTGCCAGAATGGTGGCTTGGTCGTGCAGTTCGTAGTGATTCATATTCTACTCTCCAGAAAGTGCCTACCCCGTAATGATTCTCAGCAGGAGTTTTACTTCTCCATTTTCCGGGGAAACACAAAATCGGTATAAAGGTGATAGCCCTACTGGCTATGGTGTCCTTTTCTTTGCCTCAAGCTGTCTTGAAGGCTGTACGTTTACCCTAGCGCACTGAAGCACTGTTTCTTAGTCAGTATTATTCGATTGAAAATCACTAAAAGTGATATGTGAATAATATCTGTCAGAAAGACATTGGTATCTTTCAGTCCTTCGCTATCTCCAGATGTCATTTCGTTTCATGGCTTGTGTCAGGATGGCGTCCTGCGATGACGATTTCCGCTTGTACATCACCTTCACCTCCCACGACACGGGAGTGCAGTTCAGGCTCCAGATAAAAAGGAAACGAATGCGGGAGAAGTATGTGTAAAGGAAAGAAAGGGGCAATGGCAGAAAGGTCTTCCCGGCAGTGCCAAGGTTGCAGGTAGGACAGCATATTCTTCAGCAAGTTTAAATAGGCGCATGCAAATTACACATTTCATGCACAAAGCCGAAGTCCCCTTTATCTCTGATCTCGCCCGTGATCAGAGAACCACTGCCGCGAATACATGCCCTTGGTGGAGAGCAAAGCGACCACGGCAATGGCGAAAGCCAAGCATGTCGGGAAGAGAATGGTTGACCAGGCGGGCCTCGAAGCAACCATCATCAATGACGATGATCTCTACATCGGAGAACTCCAGAAACTGCCTCGCCAAGGGATAGTAGCATTTGTAGAAGCTTTCCTTGGCGCTAAAGATCACGTTGGCAACGAAGGCAGCAGGAAGCCCCGCCTGCACGCCACCCTGCAGCTCTGCTGGCGAGCAGATGAGTTCCACCTCCTTTCCCAAGGGAGTCAGCACCTCAGCATCAATGCCCACGCCACGAACTTTCGCCTGCCATGCCACCGCTGCGGCACAGTAACCATCGCAATGCGTGATACTGCCTGTCGTGCCTGGCGGCCATTGAGGCACTCGATCAGCATCACACAGTAATGGGCGGGGCGTTACGCCGAGCCGTGCCAGGGCGGCCCGTGCACAAGCCCGGCCCGCGGTAAACTCCCTGCGTCGGCCGGGGAATGCCCTCGCTATGCTTGTGGCCTCGTCGGGATGCAGATAGCCCTCCCACATCCCGTCTTCCGCCTCCACGACAACCACATCGCAGGGCAACAGCGTGTGCAGCACCTGCCGTTACCCACAACGGTCATTCATGCTCTGCACCAGTGTCTCGGGCCGCATATCGAACCAGTTCGTCTCGATATGATCGAGACACGCCTGACGCTCCCCGGGACCAAAGACAGTCTTCCAGCCCTCAGGAACACCGATGAAAGCCGGCCAGAGAGAGTGCTGCCCTTCGGCATTGACAAGCACCACAAAGCTTCCCTGAGCATTATCGAAGGGATTGGTCATGATGAGTACTCCATGTTGGATAAAGGCTGGGGTAATGAAGGCTGGGGTAATGAAGACTGGGATGATGAGGGCTGCGATGACCCAGTGCTGTTCGTGACCCCACGAGAATCATTCAGGGCCGCGGCAACGACAGGAGCAATATCGGCAAGCGCCTCCGGCTGCATCATTGCCATATGCTGGCAGGCAATATCGTGAATGCTGATTCGACCACTGACATAGGGCTGCCAGGACGTCACCGAAGGCAGTCCATCATTGCCTTGCTCTCCCGATGTCGCTCGGAAGAACAGCATGTCTCCCTGGAACAGCCCAGGATCGAATTCCTGCATCAGGCGCGGCGCATCCCGCACCTCATGCAGAATACGCTTGAGCAGGGGTTCATCGAGTCCTGCCAGCATATGGTCCGTCTGCTCCAGCCACTGCCGTATCTGACCCAGTGACGTTGGCATGTCATCGGCAGCGCAGGGCTGGGCCGACAAGGCCTTGATCAGTTCCTGCATGATCTCTGCATCTGACATCTCGGTGATTCCCGAGCAGGAAGGCGGCTGTGCAGATGAAGAATCCGGATAGCCATCGAGCAAGGCCAGCAGCGCAACCTTCTCCCCTCTCGCCTGCAACTGAGTCGCAATGGCATGGGCAACTGCCGCCCCGAGAGACCAGCCCAGCAGGTAGTAGGGCCCACCAGGCTGCACGGTCATCATTTGATCGATGTAGTCGGCCGCCATCGACTCGATGGATGGCGCCTGATCTTGATCCATGCAGATTCCCCTGGATTGCAGACCATAGACCGGAACATCAGGATCGAGATAAGGCACCAGCCGGGCATAAGGCCAGGCCAGGCCCCCTCCGGGATGAATACAGAACAGCGGGGAACGCTGGCCTTGTCTGCGCAATGGCAATAGCAGGCTGGGAATATCCCGCTGGTCGTCGAATGGGTCACTGGCCATCTTGATTCGTTCCGCCAGCTCGACCACGCGAGGGGCCTCGAACACCGCCCGGATCGGCAGCTCGACCGCCAGCGCCTGGCGAATACGGCTGACCAGCCGCGTAGCCAGCAGCGAATGGCCGCCCAGCTCGAAGAAGTGGTCGTCCAGTCCTATCTGTTCCAACCCCATCTGTTCCAACCCCACCTGCTCCAGACCCAGCAACTCGGCAAACAGCGCACACAGCAGATGTTCTTCCGCTGTCCGCGGAGGCCGGGTAGAACGAGCTTCCCTCTGCGGTGCCGGCAGCGCCTTACGATCGAGCTTGCCGTTCGGCGTCAGCGGCAAGGTGTCGAGCATCACATAGGCCGACGGCACCATGTAATCCGGCAGCGTCGCCGCCACCTGGGCGCGCAACTCGGAGGGCTCAGGCATCATGACCGGAGCCGGCACCACATAGGCCACCAGACGCTTGTCGCCTGGTACACCGTCTTCGCGCACGATCACCGCCGCCTGGGCCACACTGGGGTGACCCATCAGCACACTGGCGATCTCGCCCGGTTCGATGCGGAAGCCGCGCAGCTTGACCTGGTCATCGGCCCGGCCAACGAACGCCAGGGTGCCATCGCTGCGCCAGCTGGCCAGGTCGCCAGTACGGTACATGCGTGCCCCCGACATGCCGAAGCGCGCACCAAAGGGATCGGCCACGAAGCGTTCCGCGGTCAATCCCGGGCGCCCCAGATAGCCCCGCGCCAGACCGCTGCCGGCAATGTACAGCTCGCCCACGACGCCCACCGGTAGCGGTTGCAGCCCGGCATCGAGCACATAGGCCCGGGTGTTGGCGATCGGTGTGCCGATGGGTACCGGGTCGTCATCGGGCTGGACGTGGTGCAGCGTGCTCCAGACACTGCCTTCTGTCGGCCCGTACTCATTGAATAACGCCACACCGGGACAGCGGGCCTGTTGCTGCTCGACCAGCCCGGAAGGACACGCCTCTCCCGCCACGATCACATCGCTGAGCAACGGCCATTCCCCTGGAGCTTCCAGCACCTGCTGATACAGCGAGGGCAACGCCAGCAGATGGCTGACCTGCTGCTCGGCCATCAGGCTCGCCAGCGCCTGCGGGTCGTAATGCTGATCGATGGCGGGCAGCAGCAGTCGTCCGCCCTGGGTCAGCGTCCAGAACAGCCCCGCCACCGAGCTGTCGAAGGCGAACGAGGACAACAGCAGGAAAGTCTGCACCGGCCGGGGATAGGCCCGATGCCGCGCCAGGGTCGAGGCCACGGCATGGCCATGCGCCACCACCACCCCTTTCGGACGTCCGGTCGACCCCGAGGTATAGATCACATAGGCCGCATGCTCGGGCAACAGCGCCGGGCGCCGGTCATCCTGGCTCGGGTTGTGTTCTGGCGCCGTCGCCAGTTTGGCTGTGATCTCGACATCATCGAGCGACAGCCTTGGGCAGGCATACTCAGTGGGTAGTTTCTGATCCAGCGCTATGCTGGTCAGTAGGCAGGCAGGACCGGCATCCGCGATCATGAAGTCGCGACGCTCCTGCGGATAGGACGGGTCGAGCGGCAGGTAGGCACCTCCGGCCTTGAGCGTCGCCAGCACCGCCACCACCATCGCAGGAGAGCGCTCCAGACACAGCGCCACGATCGATTCCGGCCCGATGCCCTGCTCGATCAACAGATGGGCCAGGCGGTTGGCCTGGGTGTTGAGCTCGGCGTACGTCAATGAGGCATTGGCTTGGGTGACCGCGATGGCCTGGGGCGTACGCGCCACCTGGGCCTCGAACAGACCGACCAGGGTCGCCTCGGGCAATGGCTGCGCCGTGGCGTTCCACGCCATCAGCAGTTGCTCGCGCTCATCCGGCGCCAGAATATCCAGACTACCGATGGCGTGCTCAGGCGCGGCCACCGCTGCTCTCAGCAGCCGGCTCAAACGTGCCGCCAGCATCGCCACCGTGCCGGCACCGTACAGGTCCGTGGCATATTCCAGCACACCGTCGAGGCCCTGAGGTCGTCCTTCGGCGTCATAGCGTTCGTGAAGAATCACGCTCAGGTCGAACTTGGTGGTGGTCATCGCCACCGCTTCTGCTGTCATTTCCAGCGTGCCGAGGCGTGGCGTGCCGAGGCGTGGCGTGCCGAGGCGTGGCGTGGCGGCCTCCGTGTTCTGCAATACCAGCATCACCTGGAACAGCGGGTGATGAGCCAGCGAGCGCTCGGGATTCAGCGCCTCGACCAGGCGCTCGAAGGGCACGTCCTGATGCGCATAGGCGGCCAGGGCCGTCTCGCGTACCCGGGCCAGCAGATCGCGGAAGCTGGGATTGCCCGCAGTATCGGTGCGCAGCACCAGGGTGTTGACGAAGAAGCCGACCAGCTCGTTCAGGTTCGTGTCGGTACGCCCGGCCACCGGGCTGCCCAGGGCAATGTCGGTGCCCGCCCCCAGCCGGGTGCACAGCGCAGCCAGACCCGCCTGCAGCACCATGAACAGGCTGGCTCCGCTGTCGCGGGCCAGAGCCAGCAAGGCCCCATGCAGCTCGGCATCCCACTGGAAGGCCTGCTGCGCCCCGCGCCCGCTGAGCACGGCCGGGCGTGGCCGATCCGTGGGCAGTTCCAGGGCCTCTGGCAAGCCGGCCAGTTGTGTCTGCCAATAGTCGAGCTGGGTATGCAGCAAGCCCTCGCCATCCGCTGTGTCGTTCAGCAAGGCCTGTTGCCATAGCGTGTAGTCGGCGTACTGCACCGGCAGTGGTGTCCAGGCCGGAGGCTTTCCCAGGCAGCGCGCCGCATAGGCGCGATCGAGGTCACCCAGCAACGGGCCCAGCGACCAGCCATCCGCAGCGATATGGTGCAGCAGCAACAGCAGGATATGCTGGTCTTCTACTTTGTCTTGCTCCTCCCCATCCAATCGCCAGAGTACCGCACGCAGCGGCGGTTCCCGGCTGAGATCGAAGGGTTGCGCGGCAGCCTCGGCCAGCGCGCTGCTCAACGGCTCGCCTTCCCCCTCCGGCAGTTCCTTTACCTGCAGCACCGATGTCAGCATCTCAGGTGCAAGGAGATGCTGCACCGGCTGTCCGGATGCGACCGGAAAGACCGTACGCAGGCTCTCGTGACGCACCATCACGTCATGCAAGGCAGCGTCCAGCGCATCCTCGTCAAGCTTCCCTTCGAGACGCAGTGCACAGGGAATATGGTAGGCGGCGTTGGGACCTTCCAGCTGTTCGAGGAACCACAGCCGCCGCTGGGCAAACGACAAGGGCATCGCGGCCGGTCGTGGCATCGCCGTCAAGGGTGGACGCTGGACGCCCTCGGCAGTATCCCGCGCCTGTATCACCCGTTCCGCCAGCTCGACCACACGAGGGGCCTCAAACACCGCCCGGATCGGCAGTTCGACCGCCAGTACCTGGCGAATACGGCTGACCAGCCGCGTAGCCAGCAGCGAATGGCCGCCCAGCTCGAAGAAATGATCGTCCAGTCCGACTTGTTCCAGCCCCACCTGCTCCAGACCCAGCAACTCGGCAAACAGCGCACACAGTTGCCGCTCTTCCGCTGTCCGCGGAGGCCGGGTAGAACGTGCTTCCCTCTGCGGCGCCGGTAGCGCCTTGCGATCGAGCTTGCCGTTCGGCGTCAGCGGCAAGGTATCGAGCATCACATAGGCCGACGGCACCATGTAATCCGGCAGCGTCGCCGCCACCTGGGCACGCAACTCGGAGGGCTCAGGCATCATGACCGGAGCCGGCACCACATAGGCCACCAGACGCTTGTCGCCTGGTGCACCGTCTTCGCGCACGATCACCGCCGCCTGGGCCACACTGGGGTGGCCCATCAGCACGCTGGCGATCTCCCCCGGCTCGATGCGGAAGCCGCGCAACTTGACCTGGTCATCGGCCCGGCCAACGAATGCCAAGGTGCCATCACTGCGCCAGCTGGCCAGGTCGCCAGTGCGGTACATGCGTGCCCCCGACATGCCGAAGCGTGCACCAAAGGGATCGGCCACGAAGCGTTCCGCGGTCAATCCCGGGCGCCCTAGATAGCCCCGCGCCAAGCCACTGCCGGCAATGTACAACTCGCCCACGACGCCCACCGGCACTGGTTGCAGCCCGGCATCGAGCACATAGGCCCGAGTGTTGGCGATCGGTGTGCCGATGGGTACCGGGTCATCACCGGGCTGAACGTGATGCAGCGTGCTCCAGACACTGCCTTCTGTCGGCCCGTACTCATTGAATAGTGCAACATCAGGACAGCGGGCCTGTTGCTGCTCGACCAGCCCGGAAGGACACGCCTCTCCCGCCACGATCACATCGCTGAGCAGCGGCCATTCCCCTGGCGCATCCAGCACCTGCTGATACAGCGAGGGCAACGCCAGCAGATGGCTGACCTCCTGCTCGGCCATCAGGCACGCCAGCGCCTGCGGGTCGTAATGCTGATCAATGGCGGGCAGCAGCAGTCGTCCGCCCTGGGTCAGCGTCCAGAACAGTCCCGCCACCGAGCTGTCGAAGGCGAACGAGGACAACAACAGGAAAGTCTGCACGGATCGGGGATAGGCCTGATGCCGCGCCAGGGTCGAGGCCACGGCATGGCCATGCGCCACCACCACCCCTTTCGGACGTCCGGTCGATCCCGAGGTATAGATCACATAGGCCGCATGCGCCGGCAACAGCGCCTGGATCGGGTTATGTTCTGGCGCAGTCGCCAGTTTGGCTGTGATCTCGACATCATCGAGCAGCAATCGCCTGACATTGACGTTTTCATCCAATGAGCGGTAGATCAGCGCCGCTGTGCTGATGAGGCAAGAGGGGCCGGCATCCGCGATCATGTAGTCGCGACGCTCCTGCGGATAGGACGGGTCGAGCGGCAGGTAGGCACCTCCGGCCTTGAGCGTCGCCAGCACTGCCACCACCATCGCGGGAGAGCGCTCCAGACACAGTGCCACGATCGATTCCGGCCCGATGCCCTGCTCGATCAACAGATGAGCCAGGCGGTTGGCCTGGGTGTTGAGCTCGGCGTACGTCAATGAAGCATTGGCCTGGGTGACCGCGATGGCCTGGGGCGTACGCGCCACCTGGGCCTCGAACAGACCGACCAGAGTCGCCTCGGGCAATGGCTGCGCCGTGGCGTTCCACGCCATCAGCAGTTGCTCGCGCTCATCCTGCGCCAGGATATCCAGGCTACCGATGGCGCACTCAGGCGCGACCACCGCTGCTTTCAGCAGTCGGCTCAGACGTGCCGCCAGCATCGCCACCGTGCCTGCATCGTACAGGTCCGTGGCATATTCCAGCACACCGTCGAGCCCCTGGGGACGCCCTTCAGCGTCATAGCGTTCGTGGAGGATCACGCTCAGATCAAACTTGGTGGTGGTCATCGCCACCGCTTCTGCTGTCATTTCCAGCGTGCCGAGGCGTGGCGTGGTGGCCTCCGTGTTCTGCAATACCAGCATCATCTGGAACAGCGGGTGATGAGCCAGCGAGCGCTCGGGATTCAGCGCCTCGACCAGGCGCTCGAAGGGCACGTCCTGATGCGCATAGGCGGCCAGGGCCGTCTCGCGTACCCGGGCCAGCAGATCGCGGAAGCTGGGATTGCCCGCAGTATCGGTGCGCAGCACCAGGGTGTTGACGAAGAAGCCGACCAGCTCGTTCAGGTTCGTGTCGGTACGCCCGGCCACCGGGCTGCCCAGGGCAATGTCGGTGCCCGCCCCCAGCCGGGTGCACAGCGCAGCCAGACCCGCCTGCAGCACCATGAACAGGCTGGCTCCGCTGTCGCGGGCCAGAGCCAGCAAGGCCCCATGCAGCTCGGCATCCCACTGGAAGGCCTGCTGCGCCCCGCGCCCGCTGAGCACGGCCGGGCGTGGCCGATCCGTGGGCAGTTCCAGGGCCTCTGGCAAGCCGGCCAGTTGTGTCTGCCAATAGTCGAGCTGGGTATGCAGCAAGCCCTCGCCATCCGCTGTGTCGTTCAGCAAGGCCTGTTGCCATAGCGTGTAATCGGCGTACTGCACCGGCAGTGGTGTCCAGGCCGGAGGCTTTCCCAGGCAGCGCGCCGCATAGGCCTGGTCCAGGTCACCCAGCAACGGGCCCAGCGACCAGCCATCCGCAGCGATATGGTGCAGCAGCAACAGCAACACATGGTGTTGCTCATCCTGGTGCCACAAATTCACCCGCAGCGGCGGTTCCTGGCTGAGATCGAAGGGTTGCACGGCGGCCTCGGCCAGCGCATCAGCCAGACAGGAGATTTCGTCCGCCTGTATCCGCAGCACCGAACCCAGCTCGTCCGCGGCAAGAATCCGCTGCACGGGCTGTCCGGCAGTGGTGGTAGCCGATGCGACCGGGAAGACCGTGCGCAGGCTCTCGTGACGCATCATCACATCATGTATTGCAGCGTCCAGAGCTTCCCTGTTGAGGGGGCCCGACAGGCGCAGGGCACAGGGAATATGGTAGGCGGCGTTGGGCCCTTCCAGCTGTTCGAGGAACCACAGCCGCCGCTGGGCAAACGACAAGGGCATCGCTGCCGGGCGTGGCATCGCCGTCAAGGGTGGACGCTGGAGGCCCTCGGCAGTATCCCGCGCCTGTATCACCCGTTCCGCCAGCTCGACCACACGAGGGGCCTCGAACACCGCCCGGATCGGCAGTTCGACATCCAGTGCCTGGCGAATGCGGCTGACCAGTCGCGTGGCCAGCAGCGAATGGCCGCCCAGCTCGAAGAAGTGGTCGTCGAGCCCCACTTGTTCCAGGCCCACCTGTTCCAACCCCATCTGCCCCAGACCCAGCAGCTCGGCAAACAGCGCACACAGCAGATGTTCTTCCGCTGTCCGCGGAGGCCGGGTAGAACGAGCTTCCCTCTGCGGCGCCGGCAGCGCCTTGCGATCGAGCTTGCCGTTCGGCGTCAGCGGCAAGGTATCGAGCACCTTATAGGCCGACGGCACCATGTAATCCGGCAGCGTCGCCGCCACCTGGGCACGCAACTCGGAGGGCTCAGGCATCATGCCCGGGGCCGGCACCACATAGGCCACCAGACGCTTGTCGCCTGGTGTGCCGTCTTCGCGCACGATCACCGCCGCCTGGGCCACACTGGGGTGCCCCATCAGCACACTGGCGATCTCCCCCGGCTCGATGCGGAAGCCACGCAGCTTGACCTGGTCATCGGCCCGGCCAACGAACGCCAGGGTGCCATCTCTGCGCCACCGGGCCAGGTCGCCGGTGCGGTACATGCGTGCCCCCGACATGCCGAAGCGCGCACCAAAGGGATCAGCCACGAAGCGTTCCGCGGTCAATCCCGGGCGTCCCAGATAGCCCCGCGCCAGACCGCTGCCGGCAATGTACAGCTCACCCACGACGCCCACCGGCACCGGTTGCAGCCCGGCATCGAGCACATAGGCCCGGGTGTTATCGAGAGGAGCGCCGATAGGTACACCATGCTCCAGGTGGCCAGGATCTACAGGATGACAGGTAGCGAACGTCGTCGTTTCAGTCGGCCCATAGCCATTGACGATGGCGGTCCGGGGGCAGTGCGTCAGGATGCTGTGCAACGCAGCAGAAGAGACGATATCCCCTCCTGCCCAGACCTCTTGCACGGCAGCCAGACTCTGTGGGTCTTCTTCCGCCAGCAGGGAAAACAGGCCTGCGGTGAGAAACAGGGCGCTGACACGCTGCTCCCGAATCACCCGCGACAGTACCGCCACATCAAGCGGCCCGGGGGGAGCCACAATGACCTGACCACCAGACAGCAGTGGTACCCAGAGCTCATACGTGGAAGCATCAAAGGCATGGGGCGAGTGCAACAGCACCCTTTGCTGGCTGCCGTTCTGCCAGCAGCGATCACGCGCCAGTTCCACGAC
This sequence comes from Halomonas binhaiensis, assembly GCF_008329985.2. Classification (NCBI taxonomy): domain Bacteria; kingdom Pseudomonadati; phylum Pseudomonadota; class Gammaproteobacteria; order Oceanospirillales; family Halomonadaceae; genus Halomonas; species Halomonas binhaiensis. The sequence goes on along the minus strand of NZ_CP038437.2, from coordinate 218,552 downwards.
ATTGCGATGGGTGGCAGCGATACCCTTGGGGGTTCCGGTCGACCCCGAGGTGTACATGACATAGGCCAGCTGGTCGCTGGCAATCTTGAGCGCTGGGTTATCCGGCTCTTGTGGCGAGTCCCGGCAGATATCATCGACACATACGACATGGGGTGCCGTCATTGGCCGGCTTGCCAGCATGGCGTGATCGGTCAGGACAATCCGGGCTCCAGTCTCGTCAATGATCCGCTGCACACGCTGAGCGGGATAGACGCTATGGAAAGGTACATAGCAGCCTCCCGCCTTGATCACCGCCAGAGTAGCGACCAGTAATGCGATGGAACGGTCCAGCAACAGGCCAACCCGTCCCTCTGGTGTCAATCCAAGCTCGATCAACTGATGGGCCAAGCGGTTGGCCTGGGTGTTGAGCTCGGCATACGTCAGCGCAGCGCTGTGCGACGGATCGAAACAGCCGGCCTGGGTGACCGCGATGGCCTGAGGCGTACGTGCCACCTGGGCCTCGAATAGACCGACCAGAGTCGCCTCGGACATTGGCTGCGCCGTAGCGTTCCACGCCATCAGCAGTTGCTCGCGCTCATCCGGCGCCAGAATATCCAGACTACCGATGGCGTGCTCAGGCGCGGCCACCGCTGCTCTCAGCAGCCGGCTCAGACGTGCCGCCAGCATCGCCACCGTGCCGGCATCGTACAGGTCCGTGGCATATTCCAGCACACCGTCGAGCCCCTGGGGACGCCCTTCGGCGTCATAGCGTTCGTGAAGGATCACGCTCAGGTCGAACTTGGTGGTGGTCATCGCCACCGCTTCTGGTGTCATCTCCAGCGTGCCGAGCTTCGGCGTGGCGGACTCCGTGTTCTGCAATACCAGCATCACCTGGAACAGCGGGTGATGGGCCAGCGAGCGTTCGGGATTCAGCGCCTCGACCAGGCGCTCGAAGGGCACGTCCTGATGGGCATAGGCGGCCAGGGCCGTTTCGCGTACCCGGGCCAGCAGGTCACGGAAGCTGGGATTGCCCGTAGTATCGGTGCGCAGCACCAGGGTGTTGACGAAGAAGCCGACCAGCTCGTTCAGGTTCGTGTCGGTACGCCCGGCCACCGGGCTGCCCAGAGCAATGTCGGTGCCCGCTCCCAGCCGGGTGCACAGCGCAGCCAGACCCGCCTGCAGCAGCATGAACAGACTGGCTCCGCTGTCGCGGGCCAGGGCCAGCAAGGCCCCATGCAGCTCGGCATCCCACTGGAAGGCCTGCTGTGCCCCGCGCCCGCTGAGCACGGCCGGACGTGGCCGATCTGTAGGCAACTCCAAGGCCTCCGGCAAGCCGGACAGTTGTGTCTGCCAATAGTCGAGCTGAGTGCGCACTACGCTGCCAAGGTCCTGCTCCTCTCCTAGCCACTGTCGTTGCCAAAGCGTGTAATCGGCGTACTGCACCGGCAGTGGTGTCCAGGCCGGAGGCTTTCCCAGGCAGCGCGCCGCATAGGCCCGGTCAAGGTCGCCCAGCAACGGGCCCAGCGACCAGCCATCCGCAGCGATATGGTGCAGCAGCAAGAGCAGGATATGCTGGTCTTCTACTTTGTCTTGCTCCTCCCCATCCAATCGCCAGAGTACCGCACGCAGCGGCGGTTCCTGGCTGAGATCGAAGGGTTGCGCGGCGGCCTCGGCCAGCGCATCAGCCAGACAGGGGACTTCGTCCGCCTGTATCCGCAGCACCGACCCCAGCTCATCCGCAGCAAGAAGATGCTGCACGGGCTGTCCGGCAGTGGTGGTAGCCGATGTGACCGGGAAGACCGTGCGCAGGCTCTCGTGACGCACCATCACGTCATGCAAGGCAGCGTCCAGCGCATCCTCGTCAAGCTTCCCTTCGAGACGCAGTGCACAGGGAATATGGTAGGCGGCGTTGGGACCTTCCAGCTGTTCGAGGAACCACAGCCGCCGCTGGGCAAACGACAAGGGCATCGCGGCCGGTCGTGGCATCGCCGTCAAGGGTGGACGCTGGACGCCCTCGGCAGTATCCCGCGCCTGTATCACCCGTTCCGCCAGCTCGACCACACGAGGGGCCTCAAACACCGCCCGGATCGGCAGTTCGACCGCCAGTACCTGGCGAATACGGCTGACCAGCCGCGTAGCCAGCAGCGAATGGCCGCCCAGCTCGAAGAAATGATCGTCCAGTCCGACTTGTTCCAGCCCCACCTGCTCCAGACCCAGCAACTCGGCAAACAGCGCACACAGTTGCCGCTCTTCCGCTGTCCGCGGAGGCCGGGTAGAACGTGCTTCCTCTGCGGCGCCGGTAGCGCCTTGCGATCGAGCTTGCCGTTCGGCGTCAGCGGCAAGGTATCGAGCATCACATAGGCCGACGGCACCATGTAATCCGGCAGCGTCGCCGCCACCTGGGCACGCAACTCGGAGGGCTCAGGCATCATGACCGGAGCCGGCACCACATAGGCCACCAGACGCTTGTCGCCTGGTGCACCGTCTTCGCGCACGATCACCGCCGCCTGGGCCACACTGGGGTGGCCCATCAGCACGCTGGCGATCTCCCCCGGCTCGATGCGGAAGCCGCGCAACTTGACCTGGTCATCGGCCCGGCCAACGAATGCCAAGGTGCCATCACTGCGCCAGCTGGCCAGGTCGCCAGTGCGGTACATGCGTGCCCCCGACATGCCGAAGCGTGCACCAAAGGGATCGGCCACGAAGCGTTCCGCGGTCAATCCCGGGCGCCCTAGATAGCCCCGCGCCAAGCCACTGCCGGCAATGTACAACTCGCCCACGACGCCCACCGGCACTGGTTGCAGCCCGGCATCGAGCACATAGGCCCGAGTGTTGGCGATCGGTGTGCCGATGGGCGGTGGCTGTGCTGCGGACAGAGGGGTACTCAGCGTCGCGCATACTGTCGACTCGGTCGGCCCATAGGCGTTGATCATGCGACGCCCGGGAGCCCAACGTTCGATCAGAGCCGGAGAACAGGCCTCTCCGCCAACCAGCAGCGTCTTGAAGGCAGGAAGGTCTTCGTGACCGAGACTGGTCAGCGCCGTCGGTGGAATCAGCGCATGGCTGATCTCCTGCCTACGCAAGACGGCAGCAAGCTCGGTGCCGAGAAGTTGCCCCACGGGCGGCAGCACCAGTCGTGCTCCAGCAGCGAAGGCCATGAGCACTTCCATTATTGCTGCGTCGAAACTCATGGAGGCAAACTGCAGAATGCGCGATGCAGCGGTAATGGAGAAACGCGCTACCTGAGTGGTGGCCAGACTGGCAATGCCGGTATGGGAAACGATGACGCCCTTGGGCCTGCCCGTCGATCCCGAGGTGTAGATCACATAGGCGGGATGCAGCAGCGACAGAGGCTGCCATCGCTCGTGATCTCCCGGATCGTTCTCTGATGCATCGGCCAGCATGGAGCCGACTTCAGCATCATCGAGCAACAGCAGCCTGATGGTAGGACGGTGACTGAACAAGCGACCTGCCAATGCACTTGTGGTCACCAGGCACACCGGCTCGGCATCCGCGACCATGAAGTCGAGGCGTTCCTGCGGATAGGCCGGGTCAAGTGGCAAGTAGGCAGCCCCAGCCTTGAGAACCGCCAGCAGTGATATCACCATCTCTGGAGAATGCTCCAGGCACAGCGCCACAATCGCTTCCGGCCCGATACCCGACGCGATCAGGTGATGGGCAAGCCGGTTGGCCCGAGCGTTGAGCTCGGCATAGGTGAGCGAGGAGCTGTGCGCACGACGGGGATCACCACCGTCCTGAACCAGCGCAATCGCCTGGGGCGTACGTGCCACCTGGGCTTCGAACAGCCCACTCAGCGTCGCTTCGGGCACCGGCTGCGTGGTGGCGTTCCAGCCTTCCACAAGCTGATGGCGCTCCCTTTCCGTCAACAGTTCGAATGAGCCCACTGCACAGGTCGGGTTTCTCACCAGCGTAGTGATGAAACGTATCAGCCTGCCATGGTGCTCAGCCAGAACGTCGGTGCTGTACAGCTGCGCATTGGCATCAAGGCCGATCTCCAGCGCCTTGTCTGCACCGCGATCGAAAAGATAGATATCCAGGTCCCTGGCTGGACCATTGGCCAGGTTATAGGCACGCGCCTCGTACCCTGCAAAATGCAGTGAATAATCGAAGGGCTCGACATTGATCGAGGTGGCATGGAGCTGCTGTCCATCCTGCTGCAGTCCCAGATCCCGGTGCAGGTCCTCACCGCGATAGCGTTGATGCCGGAGACTACGACGAACTTCACGCCCGACCTGCCGGGATAACGCTTGCAGAGACATGTCCGCCGACAGACTCAGGCGCAATGGCACCACATTGGACACCGTGCCTGAAAAGCACCGCATCACGGAGCCCATGCGCGCCGTAACAGGCAGGCCGACAACAAGATCACTCTGGCCTGTCATGCGATAGAGATAGATGGCACTCAAGGCGATCAACAACTGCGGCAGACTGCAGCCAAGGTGCTGTGAAAGCTGGCCCAGCTCTGCTCTCGTTTGTGCACTGAGATGTCCGCGCTGGCGAAGAATGCCTGCCACTGCAGACTGATGAGCCAATGCCGGCTCACGGGCCAGGCTCACAGGTTCAGGCCGACCGGAGAAGCGCTCGCACCAGTAGCCACGATCGCGAGCAAAGGCCTTCGAAGCTCGGTACGCCTGGTCCACTTCGACCGCTTCCTGTAACGGTATATATGCCGCCGGTTGCGGCGACTGCCCTTCTATCAGGGCGGTATAGATGTGGGCTACACGCTGGGCCAGCAAGCTGGCCCCGAAACCATCCGTGACCAGATGATGGACGCGCTGATACCAGAAGAACAGGTTCGGGCCGGCCTGGAACAGGGCGTGCATGAACAGCGGCCCACGCTTCAGGTCCAGCGGCCGGGAAAGATCAGCATGCATCCAGGCCTCGGCGGCCGCTCTGGGATCGGATTCCGTGCTGACATCGACCACAGGCATGTGCCAATCGACATCGGGAGGCAACTGCTGCCGTGTTTCTTCTTTCTCCGCGATGAAGGTGGTGTACATCGCTCGGCTTTCCCGCATGGCACGGCGCAGAGCTTCCTCGAACAACGGGACATCGACAGGCCCGGCAATTTCCAGGTATTCAGCAAGGTTGTACGCAGGAGAGGCGTACCCCAAAGTGCCGAGTTCAGCAGAGCTGCCTTCAGCGATACCGCTCTCTGAGCCCATGCTCCCGGGAGCATCGTCGCCGATAGACTTCGACTCCAGCAGCATTGCCAACCAGATCTCCGACTGAGCCGCGGTCAGCGGATACGACAGCTCCGTCCTCCTGGTCATGGTGCGGCGACCTCCCTTCCAGCCAACGCCGCACCGACCTTGGATTTTTCCTGTTCAATACGACTTGCTTCAATCTGCACCAATACCCAGCGCCTTGAGCAAGCCGCTGCTTCCCTCATCATAAGACCGGTCATCTCACGCTCCTTGTGAATTGTAATAATTTATTTAACTTTTGAAGCTTTTTTATAGAAACAGTCTTTTTAATTCCGCACATAATACCGATGTCTATCGACATATCGATACGCTATTTTTATTTAATCAAAAGGACAAAATTGAGACAGAACAGCATCGGAAACATTCACTATCCCTTTCCCCAAAAGGCTGCCTTATGACCTTCCTCGATGTGTATGTACAACAGCTACCATCGAACCACCTGCTAATGCAAGCGCTTCACATGAAAACAAAAAACGCCCATGAGGGCGCCTTTACTATCCAGACAACATTTTGAATAATAATAGTTTTTATTAGCAATAACCCCAATAAAACACTTCAGATACCCAGAGAACACACGACAAACACCTGGGGAAAACATAATGAAACCTTCCCTTCCAAACACAATAAAAAGACAAAGAAGGCTTACAACATTTCATCTAAAGGTCACTAAATTCGGCACAGATTCCATGCGCAGATTTTTATTAAAAATCGCTGACAACAGACCAAGATTCATTCTCAATGACACCGGATAGACGCCGCTTCATTCGAAACAGAAAAAAGCCAATACTAAAGTCGAACCACTCATGCCTCTAACTTATGCCTCCATATAGCCACCATAAAATGGCAGGCACCATGGCGCCGAACCTGACGTCATGGTGCCTGTATTGTGTGGCCTCAGCCTCGGCGATAAACCTTGGGAGGGAACCTTGAGGAGCTCTATAGCCCTTGAGGGGAAGAGCGGCCCGGGACCTCGGCATCCCTGACGCCTTTCAGGATCAGCACGGCAGCCAGCAGCAGAATGCCCCCACTTGCCAGGAACACATTGTTGATACCGCTGATATCGAAGATGGCACCTCCCATGGCCGCACCAGAGGCAATCGCCGTGTTGATGGCTGCCACTAGTAGGCCACTGGCGCTTTCGGCTTCGTCGGGCACCGTACGGGTCAACCAGGTGGACCAGGCCACAGGAATAGCGCCGAAGGCCATTCCCCACAGCGCCACCATCAGCGCATCCAGCACAGGAGCACTCCCCGTACTCACGAGGCTCAGGCCAAGAACGCCCATCACCAGCGGCATTGCGATCATGGTCATGCGCAGGTTGCGCTCGATCATCCAGCCGCCGAGGTAATTGCCCAGGAAGTTGGCAAAACCAAAACCGAAAAGGATCCCAGCAACGCCATTCACTCCGACGCCCGTCACAATTTCGAGGAAGGGGCGAATATAGGTGAAGAAGGCAAAATGCCCTGTCAGCATGCCCAATCCCAGCGCCTGGCCAGCCATGCGCGGCAAGGTCATGAACTGCACCGCCAATGCGATCACCCCTAACCCTGCCGCCATCTGGAACACACTGCGCCAGCCGACGATGTCGCCAAGGTAGCTACCCAGCGGAGCGGCAGCGATGGTTGCCACGGAAACGCCACTGAACATGATCGACAAGGCGCGCGGCACCAGGTCGTCAGGCACGAGGCGCATCATCGTGGCGATCGACATGGTCCAGAAGCCCCCCAGCGCCAGGCCGAGCAGCACACGTGCCAGCAGCAGTTCCGTCATGTTGGAAGCAAAGGCGACCATCAGATTCGAGGCGATCAGCAGAGTCGAGAACCCTAGCAGCACATAGCGGCGGTCGATGCTGCGGGTGACCGAGGAAATCAACAGGCTGGTCACCAGCGCAATAGCGGCCGTGACGGTCACCGCCTGCCCTGTCATGCCTTCGGTCACCCCCAGATCTGCCGCCATCGGCGTCAACAAGCTGGCGGGCAGAAACTCTGCCGTCACCAGCCCCAGTACACCGAGTGTCATCGAAAAGACCGCTCCCCAGGCCGGCTCGACCCGTTGCGTCAGTTCGCTCATTGGTTTCTTCCTTATCTCCGAGAGATGATTGCGAGAGTGATTGCTGCACAGCAGAATAGGTTGGACGCAGCCGGACGGTCTATGCTAAAAACGCTCGAATAGTTGATCATTCGTCCGAAACGGGTGCCGTCATGCACAGTGCATCTCCCAAGAACGCATCTCCAATGAGCACATCTCCGTCGAGTGCATTCCTATCTAGCACTTCTCAATCCAGCACTTCCCAATCGAATGCTTCACCATCGACGGCTTCTTCTCTGACGCACGCTTCCCCACCAAGCGACCTGGTCAGTGAACTGCTCCTCGGCATGCGTCTCAGCGGCGTGCGTTATCGCCGTACTCAGCTTGCCTCCCCTTTCGGCATCACCTACGGCACGTCAGAAGGATGGGCCCAGTTCCACTTCATCGCCCGAGGGCCGGTATTCCTGCGCAGCCCCGCGGGAGTCGTACATGCCCTCGACACGGGTGACGCCCTGCTGCTGCCACGGGGCGGCCGCCATGACCTGCTTTCTGCGCCCGACCAGGCCGGCCGTGATATCACCGCTTTCGAAACGGCCACGCTGTGTGAATCCGTAAGCTCGGTACGTGCCTGTCCACAAGGCTGTTGCGCCGAACAGGCTGCTGTGGTCTTCAGCGGCTGCATGGAATTCGACCTCGGCGGCATGCATCCCCTGGTGACGCTGATGCCGGAAGTGATGCACGTTGGCACCCTGCTGGAGCGACACCCCGAGATCCTGCCGATGCTGGAAGCAATGGAGCGTGAAGCGCGAACGGAGCGAGCAGGTTTTGCCGGCATCCTGGCGCGGCTTGCCGATGTCGTCTCGGCCTTTATCGTGCGCGGTTGGGTGGAATGTGGCTGTGGTGATGCAGCCGGTTGGATAGAAGCACTGCGCGACCCCCGCCTGGGCCGTGTCATCGCTGCCGTGCACCGTGATCCTGGCCGCAGCTGGACGGTGACCGAACTTGCGGCGGTCATGGGCAGCTCGCGTTCGGTATTTGCCGAACGCTTCCAGAACGTGACAGGCATGACACCCCACCGCTATGTCACCGAGTTACGCATGCAACTGGCAACGCAGTGGATCAGCAAGGACCGGCAGTCCATCGAGAGCGTGGCGCATCGCCTGGGCTATGGCTCATTGGCCGCATTCAGCCGAGCCTACAAACGTGTGACCGGACAATCCCCCGGCACCCTTCGCCAGGCTTCGGCGCTAGCCGCTCCGGTCCATGCAGCTCCGGCCTCAGCCGAGTAACACGACTGTCATCCTTACATCAGCAAAATTTAATCAAAACTTCACTGCAGCTTCACCTCAAAGACCCGCCCTGCTCCTAGCCTGTATGCCTTTCTTCCATGTGAGAGCGGGCACATGTCATACCGGATCGATATCGAAGCCCTGCGTCGATATAGCACCGACGGCGTGACGTCGACGGCGCTGACCCAGGCACAACAACAACGTTTCGAGAACGCCGTCGAAGACGCCCTGGAAGGACGCTCCAGCGCAGGCGGCTCCGGTGAACTGGATGCCGGCGAAGAACGCATCTTTGTCATCGAAGAAGGCGACAGCCTGGCAAAGCTCGCCGATGAGCTCAACGTCGACTTCGATGAACTGGTCGAACTCAACCAGCGCGAAGACATGCCGAATCTCGACCAGGTCGATAGCGGCGACGTGGTGTTCGTACCGCAGACATCCCCTGAAGAAGCGGCAACTTCTCCGCGCAATGAACAAGGCATTCCCGAGGGCGAGCAGGATTTCGTCAACAGCCTTTATGAACAAGGCAACGATCTCGAATACGCCGACGATCCATCCGCCATTGATTACGATGCCGAAGTCGGCCAGCTGTCCACTGATGTCCAGTCCTACCTCAATGCCTTGCCGCCATCGGAACGTCAGGACGCGCTGCAGCGCCTGTACGATAACGACTGGGTCGACGCTGGCCCGGCACAAATGGCTATCGAGCAAGCCGCAGAGGATCTCAATCTCGAGCTCGGCGAAACCAGCCATGCCGGCCCTGAAGCGGAAGGACAGGCTCGGGAGATCATCGACCAGGCCAAGGGTGAAAGCGATCCCAATGAAGCATTACGTGTGCTGGAAGAAGGCTACGATGACGCCTCACCAGCAGTGCAGAGTGCCATTGACCGCTCCAGTGACGCCCGGGAAATTGCCGAGAATGCCGCCTCCGATTTCATGAGTGAAGCCCAGGCTGCTGATGCCCCCGGTGAAGCCCTGCGCATCTACGAAGAAGGCTACAACAACGCCCCCGAGCGCGTGCGACAGGCGCTTGATGACTCCAGCGATGCCCAGGCACTCTTCGACGAGGCTGCCGAATGGGCCGCCGAACCCATGATGGAAGAACTCGATGGCGCCGACATGCCCGCAGCCAAGACGCTGCAGACCATGGACCGCCTGGATGCCCTGACCAACGACCTGGATCCTGAGACTGCTGCCAAGCTCATGGACGCCATGCTTCCGCAGTTCGAGCAGGCCCAGCAACATTTCAGGGATGACGGATATGGCGGCATAGAAATCGGCATCGATGGCACGATGACGCTCAACGACATTCTCGACCGCATCGCGGATACCGAGAAGGGTAGCGAGATGGCGAATCAGGTCGCTGAAATGGGCCTGTTCGACATGAATGGGGTGCGCAGTGCCTTGCAGCAGTCGGTATCCGAAGGCAAGCCCCTACCCTCTCTAGCTATCGCCATCGCCTCCCTGGATGGTGTGGGCAGCTTCCGCGAGGAAGTCATCTCTGCAGCTGAGCAATTCCGTGACAGTACCATTGGCGATCAGTCCGAAGCCTATTACGGCCACCTGGAAGAACTGAGCTACCTGATCAGCTCCGGTGGTCCAGCCATGACCCAGGAACAGCTCGAGACCGCCATCGAGGACTATATCGACTCCAAGGGTGATGGCTGGAGCGAGGACCTGGAAGGTCTGCGCGAAGACCTCGCCGACAGTGGCGCCACACTGCTGGAGCATATTCAGCAACTGCAGAGTCTCCCTGACGAGGTGCGTTCGGAGTACCAGGACCGCATCGATGGCCTGATCGATGATCCCAACTCCCAACTGGCCGTCTCCACCGCCCTGCAGGAAAACCCTGAGCTGGTCCGCGGTGAAGCGGGTGACAAGCTGGTCGAGACCTTCAATGAACTCGGTATCAAGGGAGAAGATCCTCTCGCTGTCACTCTGGTAGGCGCCTACCTGAACGAGAATGTACTGGGCTCGACACAGGATCTGGACTTCACCGATGCTGATGCCATGGCCGATGCCCGCAGCGCCATCGAAGACGCCTTGAGCAACAAGCCCGAGCTGGCACAGCTGCTGGGAGTATCCACCAGTGACCTAAATGAGGTGGCCACGCTGCTCAGCGGTGTCATTCCCAGCGAGCCGCTACCTGACGGCGACGACTTCGGGCGAGTCAACGGCATTCTGCGCAACCTCAACAACACCCTCGACAAGATCGACGAAAAGGTCCTCTTGCGCAGTACCCCCTTCAACACCGTATTCCGCACCACGGCATTCACCATTGTCGGCTCAGGGCTGATCAATGCGGGGCATAATTTCATCGAGAATCCTGACCCGCGTACCGCCGCCGAGCTGGGCGTGGCCATGTCACGGGTTGGTGTCGATAGCGCACAACTGGTAGCGGCCTACCGCAACATCACCGACACAGGCACGGTGCATAACCTCAAGACTGCCGGCAAGTTCGTGCATATCATGGGCGCGGCCCTGGCCGGCGCCGACGCCATCATGCGCTTTCAGGAGGGAGACTACTGGGGCGCAGGGCTCAATGCAGCAGCGGCCACTGGTGTTGGCATCGCGGTCATATGGGGCTCTACAAGCTGGGGGGGACCGGTCGGTTTCGGTATCGCCACGGCGGCCTCCGTGGGCCTTCTTATCAAGGAATCCATGGAAGAGCCTCCCTACCAGACCCAGACCACCGCCGACTTCCTGGCCCATGCCGGACTCAGCGAAGAGGCTGCCGACATCCTGATCAAGCGCAGCGAAGATGGCTACAACGCCTTGCCCTTGCTGATGCGCTACGGCGAGCTTCATGGCCTGACACCGGAACAGACCGTGGACTGGATCAACTCGATCCCCGAGGGCGAGAACGGCGATGTCATGCTCGGTGCCCTGCGCGACAACCTGCTCAATACCCTCGACGACCATCTCGCCGATGGCAATGTCAGTCAGTTCGACGAGCACATCGATGACTTCGAACTGATCTCCCCTTCACTGGGCGAGGCCCGCGCTGGCGTCCTGTCGCCAAGGTCTGCCACCGAGCTGGATCACATCCTGCCCCAGCTCGATATCGAATCACCGCAGGCCTATGCCTGAGTTAGCAAGTCCTTTTCCGGTCTTGTTTGTGTCCCAGGTCCAATTGAACTGCCCCCTGAAGGTTGGAATGTTCAACCTTCAGGGGGCAGTGAGGTGGAGGAGCGCTTCCTTTATATGGGGCGCTCGAGTTCATGCAGTGCCGCCGTGGCAAGGAATCCCGAACGACTACCATAGCCCGGGTGTAGCTCAACCAGGCGATCAATTCTGTGGATCAGCAATTCAGGCAAGGTCACATTGATCTTGTGGCTCTTTCCCAGATAAGGGGCAATGTCCACCTCGACAGCAGCCCAGATCCAGCCTTCATATTCAGGGTCTTTCATATGGTTTCCGATTGAGCTGGCGGTCGGAATCGACTCGCCACTCTCAGCCAGACATTCCAGATGCCCTTCGATAGCCTCTCGTGCATTGGCAATAGCGGCATCGAACGTGTCCCCAGCCGAAAAACAGCCGGGAATATCGGGCACGACAACACCAAAGGCGGTAGTGTCGTCGCCGGGCTCGATAGCAATTGGATAGTACATAGTCCCCCCTGTCATGTTGTATCCCGCAGAGACCTCCGAGTCCCGTATTCCTTGTATCAGGCAGACCTCAAACTATGCCTGCCTGTTTTCTTATCTTGTGTACCAAGCCCTTTCCCAAATCAGGTTTTGGATGTGGCACCGTAATGGTGCCGGATATGTCAGGATGCTGAAAATGATGATGGCTACCATTCGTTCGCTTGAGCTCCCAACCCGCCATTTCCAGCTCTCTGATCAGTTCCTTGCTTTTCACATAACCTCCATGTCACGCGAGAGAGTTATAGTAACCCCAGAGTGTTTGGGTCGCAATCTCTCGCCCTGGAGTGGCAGTAACGATATATGTGCTGTCGAAGAGGCTGCTCCACTCGATGGATAATTTACCTGTCTGCAAGGTGGCTGACATTGACACAGGAGCCTTTGAGGGCTTCCCCGATCAGGAGGCCCCCAACAAGCGAAGGCGGTGACAACACAGTCCCATAGCAACAAGATACCGCCCTATGGGCGGTGTCTTCATTCAGCCAGATAAACCAGCCAGGCTACGACGCAGCCAGCACATAACCGCGCTCGGCTTGCCCGGGCCTGGTGGTGGGTAACTGTCGGCCCAGCAGCATGGCGCTCCAGTCGGCTCGGTTGGCAAGCCGGTTGAGCAGGATCGAACCGCCCATACCCACGACCGCCAGGGCAATCACGTAGAGCCATAGAGGCATGGAGACCTGCCAGCGCACGAAGTCCACCACGGAGAAGAACAGGGGATGGGCCAGATAGATGCCGAAGGATGAGACATTGATCGCCATGACCAGGGAGGTGGGCGCCTTGCCGGCAAGCCATGGCAAGGCCCAGAGCATGAAGACGATGAACAAGGGGACGACCCAGGTCTCCTTGGACGAAAACATCAGCTCACCGCGCGCGGCGAAGAACAGGATTGCGGCCAGCAGCGCCAGCAGCCAACCGGGATGGGCAAAGCGGCGCAGCCAGGGTTGCGAACGCAGGTCAGGGTAATACCGGGCCAGCAGGATGGCGAGGCAGAACAGATACAGCCAGCCGAATGGGGCAATCCAGTGCAGGTAGCCCGGCGTCTCTATCTCCTGCCAGCGGAACAGGGCCCACCATCCCATGCTGATCGCAGCACCGACCAGTAGCCCGGTGCCGGAGCACAGCCAACGATGTAACTGGAAACGCTGGTACAGCCAGAACAGCACATAGAATTGCATGGCAATGACCAGGAAATAGCCATGCCAACCGGCAAAGACCAGATATTCCCTCATGTGCGCCATGATGCTGACATGTTCGCCGGAAGCCAGTAGCCGCACGTATTCAGCGCTGGAGTAGACCATACCGTAGACGAGGTAAGGCACCATCACGTACTTGCAGCGCTTGGCCAGGAAATCGCGCGGCGTGTCGTTGCCATAGCGGATCGCCAGCAGGAAGATCGAGATGAAGATGAAGATCGGCGTGCCCAGCACGGTGGGAATGCGTGCGATATCCAGCGCCAGGTGATCAAGATAATTGCGCTCGATACGATCAATCAGGTGGAAGGCAAAAACCGCCAGACAACCGTAGAAACGCAGCCAGTAGATTTCTTCGATTTGTTTCATGGGTTCCCGTGACCCGTCGTGCTTGTTCAACACTAAACGTTCTGCTCAACACTCGACGCGTTCTCAACAGTCGACGTCATGCTCAACAATCAACGCCTTGTCCAATATTCAATGCATCGAAATCGGACCACGGGATGTGCCATGAATTCCTGATGTCAGGGAAAATATTCTTTTCTATCTCTCCTTTCCTGTCTTTTCTCTCCCACCTTTCCTTCTCATCGTCTCTCTTGCCCCGCTTTCACCCCATCCTTCATCTCTTCACCACAGCCCGGCGGCCAGCACCGGCTACCTGATGGCCTCGTCCTGTCATGCTTCCATCGTCGGCAGGCCGGGCAACAGCTTGTCCAGCGTAATCGGAAACTCCCGCACCCTTACGCCGGTGGCGTTGTAGATGGCATTGGCGACCGCGGCTCCGACACCGCAGACACCCAGCTCCCCCAGCCCCTTGGAACCGAATGGATTGGCCCGTTCATCGCGCTCTTCAAGAAAGACCACCTCCAGATCCCGGATATCGGCATTGACCGGAACGTGATATTCCGCCAGATCATGGTTGATGAAGCAGCCATGGTGCGGATCCAGGTGACTCTCTTCCATCAGTGCCGCGCCGATGCCCCAGGTCATGCCGCCAAGAATCTGCGAGCGGGCTGTCTGAGGGTTGAGAATGCGCCCGGCCCCGATCGCTGACAGCATGCGACGCAGACGAATTTCCCCCGTGTCGCCATCGACCTCGACTTCGGCAAAGTGGGCACCATAGGCATGCTGGGAATAGTTCTGGTAGGACTCGCTGTCCCGGAAGGACGCCACCGAGCCTTCGGCTTCAAGTCCTTGTGGGGCGATTCTGCGCATCAGCGCGCCCAGGCGCTCGTGACGTTCTCCCACCTCAAGCCTGCCTTCGACAAAGCTTGCCTGCGCCAGGTCCATCCCACGCAGCGGTGATTCCGCATGGGTACTGGCGAGTTCGAGAATCTGCTCCTTGATGGCGAGACATGCCCGGTACAACGCTGTCCCGGAGCTCGCCGCCCCCCATGATCCGCCTGAGCCGGCAGTAAGCGGAAAGCGACTGTCACCGAGTTCGACCTTGACCGCGGACAGCGGCACACCCAGGGTCTCGGCCGCCACCTGGGTCAGGATGGTGTAGGTGCCCGTGCCGATGTCGGTCATGTCGAGACGCGCCGTTACCCGTCCCTTGGCATTGATCTCGACCTTGGCGGTGGCGGCACCGATGTAATTCGGTCGAATCGCTGCCGCCATGCCATAGCCGATCAGCTTGCGGCCCTCGCGAAGCTGACCCGGCGTTGCGCGCCGCCGCTCCCAGCCGAAACGGTGCGCGCCCTGTTCCATGCAGGCGACAAGATTACGGGTCGAGAAAGGCACGCCGCGCTCCGGGTCCTCGTCAGGTTCATTGCGTATGCGCAAGGCGATGGGATCGAGCTCAAGACGCTCGGCAAGTTCATCCATGGCACATTCGAAGGCCAGCATGCCAGGCGCTTCGCCGGGAGAGCGCATCCACTCGCCACGGTTAAGGTCGACCCCCACCAGGCGGTGACGGGTGAGGCGATTCGGCGCCGCGTACAATGAGCGAGTGAACGCTGCCGTCTGCTCGCAGAATTCCTCGAAGTTCGAGGTCGCGGAATTGACATCATGTCCGATGGCGGTGAGACGCCCATCCGCCTGCGCGCCGAAACGCACACGCTGGATCATCTGGGCCCGATAGCCGGTATTGGCGAACATCTGCTGGCGTGTCAGTGCCATCTTCACCGGACGCTTCAGTTCACGCGCAGCAAGTGCCGCCAGCACCGTATCCGCATGCACGATCAGCTTGGTGCCGAAGCCACCGCCAATGAAAGGGCTGATCACCCGTACCCGCTCAGCCGGAATGCCCAGGGTACTGGCCAGCCCGGCCTGATAGTTGGCCAGCGTCTGGGCCGACGTATGGATGGTCACCTCGTCTCCATGCCAGATAGCCAGCGTCG
Organism: Halomonas binhaiensis; assembly: GCF_008329985.2. Lineage (NCBI taxonomy): Bacteria > Pseudomonadati > Pseudomonadota > Gammaproteobacteria > Oceanospirillales > Halomonadaceae > Halomonas > Halomonas binhaiensis. The sequence continues at coordinate 202,855 of NZ_CP038437.2, read as the reverse complement.
CATGGGGTTCCATGGGATTGTGATGCTCATAGGGCGTGCGGTAAGTGACATCGACCTGGACCTCGGCAGCAGCAAAGGCCTCATCGAAATTGCCCACGACGCTGTCCGTCTCGTTACCGGCATTGGCCATCTCAGGCGCATAGGTATCGTCAAGATGCGCCTCCTGATCGAAGACACCCGCCTCTTTCTCGTAACGTACTTCGATCAATGCCGCCGCCGCACGTGCTGCCTCGAAGGTTTCCGCCACCACCAGTGCCACGGGTTCGTCGTAGTAGCGAATGCGATCACTGGCCAGCACAGGGCGCGCCCGGGTGAAGACTTCAGCACTGACAGGAGGCCCGAACTCCGCCTGAGCAGGGGCATTGCGATGGGTCATGACATGCAACACCCCCGGTGCCTGCTCTGCGGCTGTGGTATCGATGCCAGCAATGCGCCCCTTGGCAATGGCCGCACCCAGCATGTAGCCATGGGCAGGTGCCCTGCCATCGCTATGTTCATAGGCATAGGTGGCGCGGCCCGTGACTTTCAGGGGGCCATCGACACGCTCAACAGGCTGACCGATGGCGCCTTGCTGTGCTTCATTCATGCTGTCCGTCATGCCACACCTCACACCGGTTCGATGGCCGTTGCCAACGTGTGTCGCAACGTCCGCTTGGCCAATGGAATCTTGAAGTCGTTACCGCCATATCCCTGGGCCCCTTCAAGCGCGGCCTCGGCAGTTTCACTGCAGGTTCGCGCGCTGGCGGGTGCAGCCGACAATGCCTGCTCGATGTCCAGCGTGCGCCACGGTTTCGCGGCAACGCCTCCCATGGCGATGCGTGCATGCTCGATACGGCCACCACTCGCGCTGGCGATGATGGCGACCGACACCAGAGCAAAGGCATAGGAAGCACGATCGCGCACCTTGCGATAGACCTGGCGGCCAGCCGGTGGCGGCGGCAATGTCACTGCCGTGATCATTTCGCCATGGGCCAGCGATGTTTCCACGTGAGGATCTTCACCCGGCAATTGGTGCAGCTCGGCAAGCGGTATACGCCGCTCATTGCCATCGGCACTCAGCGTTTCGACGCTGGCATCCAGCGCGGCCATGGCCACCGCCATGTCGGAGGGGTGAACGGCAATGCAGGCTGCGCTGCCACCCAGCACAGCATGCATGCGATTGAAGCCTTCGAGTGCCGCACAGCCGGACCCCGGCTCGCGCTTGTTGCAAGGCATGTTGCGGTCGTAGAAGTAGTAGCAGCGTGTACGTTGCAGCAGGTTGCCAGCCGTGGATGCCTTGTTGCGGATCTGCCCGGAGGCACCCGCCAGCAGTGCTTGTGCCAGCAGCGGGTAACGCGAGCGCACCTGGGGATCCGCGGCCAGGTCACTGTTACGCACCTGAGCCCCGATACGCAGGCCGTTGTCCTCGGTCGACTCGATCCTGGCCAGCGGTAGACGGCTGATGTCGATCAGATGCGTTGGCCGCTCGACCCCCAGCTTCATCAGGTCGAGCAGATTGGTTCCACCGCTGATGAACCTGGCTTCTGGATGAGAGGATGCCATGGCCACTGCCTGCTGCTCGTCCTCGGCACGTTCATAGGAGAATGGCTGCATGACTCATGCCTCCTCGGCCACATCGCGGATCGCCGCGACAATGTTCGGATAGGCAGCACAGCGACAAAGGTTGCCGCTCATGCGCTCGCGGATCTCGGCATCACTCAGTTCCACCGTCGTGGCGGTGACGTCCTGGCTCACATGGCTCGGCCAGCCGGCTTCGGCTTCATCCAGCATGCCCACGGCAGAGCAGATCTGCCCCGGTGTGCAATAACCACACTGGAAACCATCCCGGGCAACGAAAGCCGTCTGCATGGGATGCAGGACACCTGGTTCGGCCAGCCCCTCGATCGTGGTGATCTCATCGCCATCATGCATGACAGCAAGTGTCAGGCAGGCATTGATGCGGCGGCCGTTGATCAGCACCGTGCAAGCACCGCACTGGCCATGGTCACAGCCTTTCTTCGAGCCGGTCAGCGCCAGCTGATGACGCAGGGCATCGAGCAGAGTCGTGCGAGGGTCGAGGTCGAGTGTCACCTCACGCGCATTGATGCGCAGGTGCGTCGACACAGGCGTTATCGTGGCGGCATTGCCGGCAGCAGCTCCAGCGGTGCGGGCAGTCTCCTGGGCCTGGGCCTGTTGCTCACCAGGCCGCAGCCCCGTTGCGCACAGGAAGCTGGCGGCGATCCCCGCCTTGAGTACACTGCGACGCGTCGGCCCGGCATTGTCATCTTGGTCGGTCATCGGGTCATCCTGGGCTAGTGGTGATTGGTCCAGCGGTGATACGCGGGCCCCGTCATGTATCCACAAGAACTCTTGGGCGGAGCACGAAGCCCACCCTTTGGCAGCCTAGGCAGGAATCCCTTTGGGTTCTTTCAGGAAAGCGGAGGAACTATCAATATTCAGGAATAATTTCAGGCAATATCCAGGAATAAATCCGAGCAAGATTCAGGAACAAACTTGAGCAAGGCTCGGAGGACGAACCAGGCAATACTCATGAATGAACTCACCCGCCGGGAAGGAACTGCGCGCGAAAGGTTCTCGGTGTCATGCCGTTCAGACGCCGAAACGTGGTAGTAAAGTGGCTCTGGCTGGAGAAACCCAGTGACAGCGCCAACTGACCGATGGGTGTATTGGTCGTGGCCAACAGCTGCTTGGCACAGGCGATACGCCGTTCTATCACATAAGCGTAGGGTGCCTGTCCCGTCGCGGATCGAAAGCGTCGGGCGAAGGTGTCCACAGGCATGTCGGCAAGGGCGGCAAGATCGGACAGAGAGATATCGCCATCCATATGCGCCTCGATGAAGTCGTCCACTCGCGCCAGAGTACGACGATGCAACGGTGCATGCCGCAATACCGGCGACACCGGCACGTTCTGCGCACTTGCCAGTGAAGACGACACGCGCAGCGCAGCGAGTACGGTCAGATGCTCGATATACGCGGAATCAGGCTGGTGTCCCGCTGTCAGCTCCGTGAACAGGCAGCGCAGCAGTGTCTCGATCACCGTGTCACTGCCGTTCACCATGGTAGGCAAGTGCGCCAGCTTCTCGCATCCGGGAACCTGGCAGTCCGGATCAATCCACAGCGCGCTGTATGTCAGGTCGGCATTTTGATACATGCCCTCCCGTTCCACCCCCGCAGGCACGAAGGATACCGCCCCAGAGCGGTCTTCGCCGTCATATACCAATGAGCCCCCGGCCTGGATTCGCGTGCGCGAGGTTCTGCCCTGCTCGGTCAGGATGATCACGTGCTGTGGAGCGGTCCATTGCAGTTCCGTTTCATCACACACCCAGTGCCGGCGATCGAGGGTAATGGAAGCATCGACCCAGGATGACCGGTGCATGAACTCGGTATGCGAGTCCCGCGAACGGATGCCTCCTTCACCATAGATAGGCCTGATCGACATGCTGCCTGTCCTCCCGTGGATAACGGATTTCGTGGATCATGGAGCAAAGCCAGGGTCCTTCAGGACATTGAACAAGAAAGGAATGACATGATGGTTGTCATTCCTTTACTGGGTAAAACACTACCAGGCAACTCGTGCAAGCTGTCTGGTAATCACCATATCGGAAAATCAGACATCACATTATGCATGTTTAGTAATAAGGTGTGTCCGCAAACGCCTAAGACGGTCGACAGACACTTGAAAATGCCCTGGGCATGGTGATGTCAAACAGACCTACAGCCCTGGAATGCCAATCGGGCCGGGAAGATCAGGAATGGGAGAGCAGCCATTCAGCATCATGGTGCCCGTTGCGAGCAGGGTAAGCAGCAGGAATAACTTCGCTTTTGGCATGTAACGAGTCTCTTGTTGTTGAATTTAGAGTTGTTGAACTGAGAGTTGTCGGCCATGGAGTGGCCACGTTGTCAGGGTCGTCTCATGGACGCGGCATTCTGATGAAATCCTTATTGCGCCCAGCACACAGCCGACTCTGTCTGTTCGTGGAAGTTCACTCATTGGCCAATGATGGATGACCTGATCAAACCGACCTGACCTGCCTGACATGACCCAAATGACGACGGCCCCGGCATGTTGCCGGGGCCGCACTGGCTGGCCTTGGTCCTCTGCTGGCACAGCCTTCGACGTCTATGGCTGTACCATGATCTTGATCTGCGACTTGTCATTGAGCAGCGTTTCGAAGCCCTGCTCGACCACATCATCCAGCGCAATGCGATCGGTAATGAGGTCCCTGGCCTGGAAGTATCCTTGCTGCATCAGTGACATCACGGCGGGATAGACATGCCGATAGGCAATGATCCCTTTCAAGGTACGTTCCTTGATCACCAGGTCATTAGGCTGAAAGGTAGCCTGCGCCTCCCAGATACTGACGATGATCGTCTCGCCGCCGGCATGGGTGGCATTGATGGCCTGATCCAGCACCGCAGGAATACCTGTCACCTCGAAGGCAAAGTCGGCGCCTCCTTGTGTCAGGGCATGTATCTGTTCAACCGCATCCTGCGGGACAGGGTCCACCACCTGAGCACCGAGTTCTGCCGCTTTCTGTCGTCTCACTTCCGATGGTTCCACCGCGATGATGCTTGCCGCTCCGGCGGCCTTGAGAGCCTCGATTACCATCAACCCTATGGGTCCCGTTCCGAATACCACGGCACTGTCACCGGCCTTCAGGGCACTCTGGCGAACGGCATGCAGCGCGACTGCCGCCGGTTCCACCAGAGCCCCCTGCTCGTAGGACAATGAGTCAGGCATGGGATGCACCATGTGCTCGCCCACCACGGTATATTCCGAAAAGCCCCCACCGCCGCCAGACAGCCCATGAAAACCCAGCAACGGCGTCAGGTTGTAGCGCTCCATGAGATATTGCCCATTCAGATTGGGCGACAGGATCGGCTCGATAGCCACCCTGTCGCCGAGCTTGACCCGGGTGACACGTTCACCTACCTCCACCACCTCTCCAGCGAATTCATGCCCCATGATGATCGGAGCCCGCTCCTGACTGATGGGATGAGGGGTATCGGTCGGAATGAAAATCGGCCCTGCACTGTATTCATGCAGGTCACTGCCGCAGATGCCGCAAGCAGCCACTTTCACCTTCACTTGATGGGGATCCCGCACCACCGGAATCTCGACCGTCTCTACCCGCAGATCCCGGGCCTGGTACCAGACAGCCGCTTTCATCGTATTCCAGGCATCTTTCGAGTACGCCATGGCAAGAAGCCTCTCTCAGAAAATGGAGGAGCCGGCGTACCGGCTCGCATGATCAATCAGGACGGGTGGTGAACTTCCTGCAGCCCATAGACAGGCGTCGGAACACCCTCCATCCGGGCCTTGAGCTGCAGTGCCAGGTACTTGGAATAGTGACGTGACTGATGCAGATTGCCGCCGTGGAACCACAAGGCTTGCTGCTGGGTCGGTTTCCACATGTTGCGTAACTCGCCTTCCCAGGGTCCGGGGTCCTTGGGCGTGTCGGAGCCCAGCCCCCAGCACTTGCCTACCTTGTCGGCCACTTCCTGAGAGATGATGCGCGCCGCCCAGCCGTTCATGGAGCCGTATCCCGTGGCATAGACGATGAGATCCGCAGGCAGCTCCGAACCATCCGTCAGGGTCACGGAACGCGGATTGATGCGCTCGATGCTGACACCGCTGCGCAACTTGATGTCACCGTTGGCCACCAGGTCACAGGCTCCGACATCGATGTAGTAGCCGGATCCGCGCCGCAGGTACTTGAGGAACAGGCCGGAATCGTCTGCGCCAAAGTCCAGCAGGAAGCCGGCTTTCTCCAGCTTGCGGTAGAACTCGGCATCGCGTTCGCGAATCGCATCGAATGCCGGCCGCTGGAAATCGGGCAGCACCTTGTAGGGAATCGAGGCAAAGATGAAGTCGGCCTTGTCATGGCTGATGCCATTGCGCACGGCCTCTTCGGAATAAAGTGGCCCGAGCGCCTCCTCCATGAGCGAATCGGATTTCACGACATGGGTGGAGGAACGCTGCAGCATGGTCACGTCAGCATCGTGTTCCCACAGCGCTGCACAGATATCATGGGCGGAGTTGTTGCCTCCCACGACGATGCACCTCTTGCCGCGGTAGGCATCCGGCCCAGGGTGGCGGCTGGAATGATGCTGCTCGCCCTCGAAGGTTTCCGCACCGGGAAAACTCGGTACATTGGGCATGCCGGACATGCCCGTGGCCAGCACCAACTGATGTGGACGCAGGGTGATGTGCTCGCCATTGCGGTTGACCTTGACGATCCACTCGCCGCTGGCCTCGTCAAAGCTGGCACCTTCGCATTCAGTGGAACTCCAGTAATTGAGTTCCATTACCTTGGTGTACATTTCCAGCCAGTCGCCGAGCTTGTCTTTCGGCGCGAATACCGGCCAGTTCTCGGGAAAAGGAATATAGGGCAGGTGGTCGTACCACACCGGATCGTGCAGACACAGCGACTTGTAACGGTTGCGCCAGGAGTCGCCAGCGCGAGGATTCTTCTCGATCACGATGGTCGGCACATCCAGTTGCTTCAGCCGGGCAGCCAACCCGATACCGCCCTGGCCACCGCCGATGATGACGCAATAGGGCTGGCGGCTATAACCCAGTTCGGCCTCTTCACGCTGACGAGCCTCTAGCCAGGTCTCGCGTTGCTTGTTGGCACCATGCTTGGCGCCCTTGGGACGATGCAGGCCAAGTGACTCGGGATAATCCTTCAGCTCCTGCATGGTGGTCAGCAGCGTCCAGCACTGGCCATCTTTCAGGCGCAGCATTCCCCGCCCCTTGGCCACCTCCGTATCGAAAGTGATCCATGCCTCGATGACGCCATTCGCCTCACTGGCGTCGCCTTCAAGTTGCCAGTTGCAGGGACGGGTCTCCGGCAAGGAGGCGTTGAGCATGGACTGGATCTCGTCCTTGCCCTCCATGGTCTTGAGGTTCCAGGTAAAGGCCACGAGGTCCCGCCAATAGCATTCCTCGCCGAACAGTGACATGACCTGCAGAATATCGTGCTGTTCCAGAGAAGATTCGAAACGTTCCAGCCACTGTCGTACGTCTTGATTGAGTACGTCTTGATTGAGCGTGCGCGTCATCATCGTTGTTCTCCACTTGTTGTTCGTGGTGATGCAACGTAGTCAACGCAGAATCCATGCCAATCATTCACCTGGCAGGACAAATATTGTCAAGCGACTGAAATATCAGTGTAATTTTTACGTCAGAAACAACCGGGCACAAAACGGCAGAGCCGAATCGATGTAACAGCTGTCACCTGTACCCCGTGACAGCCAGCGTTACACCTGTAACCCCCGACCAAGGGTGAACACCCATGTCATTGACTCCCACTGACGGCAACTTAGGATGAAACTTGTCGCCAGATAACAAACAGGCCGCCGTTCATGAAGAGCGAAGCAGGCCAAGCGGAGGCAGACATGGCCCTGCGCATCGAGCAACGCCAGCATATCAGTAACCTGATCCGTCTTAGTGAAGGCCACGACATCGGCCTTGGCACCTACCGCGAGGTGATTCATCGCTCATGGCAACGCTGTGTCGGCGAGTATCAACTGGATCCTGGCTGCCCTCGCCCGGTTCGGGTGCTGACCCAGCAGGCCCTGCGTGATCACCAGGAACCCATAGATGAGCTGTTGCACGTGGCCCGGGCCGGTGTCGACCAGCTCTATGGCCAGATCGCTCAATTGGGTTATGTGCTGCTGTTGACTGACCCGCGCGGCATCACGGTGGACTTCCGGGGACAGCATGATCAGGCGCTACGCCAGGCTGGCCTCTATCTGGGCGCAGACTGGAACGAACGTTACGCCGGCACTTGTGCGGTAGGGACTTGCCTGCATGATGGGCAGGCCATTACCTGCCACCACGCTGAACATTTCGATGCAACGCATATCAGCCTGACCTGCACGGCAGCACCGATCACCGATCCCCAGGGACAGATGATGGCCGTGCTGGATATTTCCGCCCTGCAGTCGCCTCGTTCCCAGGACAGCCAGACCTTTGCTCTGGCGTTGGTGAACCTCTATTCACGGATGATCGAGGATGCCTATTTCCTGCACCGCTATCGCAACTGCCTGATTCTGCGTTTCGACACGACACGGGAACTGGTGCACTTCAATGGCCGCGGATTGATCGCCATGGAAGAGGACGGACGCATCATCGCCGCCAATGGCAATGGCCGTGCCCTGATCGAAAAACACCTGCTGCGCTGGCCATCCTGGTCTGACGACAGCAGCCTCAAGGCCACTCAGCTATTCGATGCCGAGATCGGGGACCTGCTGAGTATCCTGACTTCCCACGAAGACCAGATCCGGGCCTTCCGTGTGCGGGCCAACGAGATAACCTGCTTTGTCACCCTGGTCGAACCACGTGGTCGCCACCTGGCTTCGCATGAGCAGAAGGAGTCTCCCGACCCCGTTCCCGCGCTGGATCGCCTGGCCTCGGATGATCCGATGATGCGCCGCGTGATCAAGCTATCGCGCCGCCTGCGTAATGAAGACGTGAGTGTTTTGATCACCGGGGAGACAGGCACGGGCAAGGAGGTGCTGGCCCGGGCACTGCACGACAGCGGCAAGCGCGCCAATGGCCCCTTCGTGGCAGTGAATTGTGCCGCCATTCCGGAATCCCTGATCGAGAGCGAACTTTTCGGTTACCTGCCAGGAGCCTTTACGGGAGGACAGCGCAAGGGAATGCGCGGCCTGATCCAGCAGGCCCACGGAGGCACGCTGTTTCTCGATGAAATCGGCGATATGCCACTCTCGCTGCAGACTCGCCTGCTGCGAGTCCTGGCCGAACGGGAAGTGATGCCACTGGGTGCCGACACCCCAGTGAAGGTCGACATCCGAGTCATTACTGCGACGCATCGGGACATGAGCGAACTGATCCGTTCAGGTCATTTTCGCGAAGATCTCTACTACCGGCTCAACGGCGCCCAACTGAAGTTGCCGGCGCTGCGCGAGCGGGTCGATCGCCAATATGTGATTCGTGGTGTCTACGACGCCTTGCTGAAAGAACGCGATCAAGGCATTCATCTACGTGCCGATGCCATGAGCGCACTGCTGACCTATGACTGGCCTGGCAATATCCGCCAACTCAAGAATGCCCTGTCCTTCGCGTTGGCCACGGCAGAAGGCGAGGAAATCACCTTGCATGACTTGCCGGAAGAGTGTCAGTGCAACCGTCTGCCTGTCACGCTATCGACAAGAGCTTCCACCAGCACCACTCCCTATGCGTCTACCATGGGTCAGCCAAAGGCCCAGGCAGATGGTCGCGACCTTCTGGAACTCCTGCAGCGCTCGGCCTGGAATGTCAGTCATGTCGCACGCCAATTGGGCGTCTCCCGGCCCACCATATACCGACGCATGCGCCGCCATGGGCTGGTTCCCCCTAACCAGCGCCAGATGACATGACCGGCAACAGCCACCTGGCAAGGCATTCAGACCACCGGCTCATGATGCCACCACCGCCTCGTGGGGAGGTGTCTCATCCGGCTCACCCTCTGCCTCGACACCGAGAAAGCCGCCAGACTGCCGCCGCCACAAGGCCGCATACAGGCCATCCCGGGCCAATAACTGCTCATGGCTACCACTCTCGATAATGCGTCCTTCATCAATCACGACCAGACGATCGAGCATGGCAATGGTGGATAAGCGATGGGCAATGGCAATGACCGTCTTGCCTTCCATCAGGGCATAGAGCTGCTCCTGGATAGCGGCTTCCACTTCTGAATCCAATGCTGAGGTCGCCTCATCGAGCACCAGAATCGGCGCATTCTTGAGCAGCACACGAGCAATGGCAATGCGTTGCCGTTGGCCACCCGATAACTTGACGCCACGCTCACCGACATGGGCATCCAGACCGCGCCGCCCGCGAGGATCGACCAGATCCTCCAGGAAGCTGTCAGCGTGCGCTTGACGCACGGCCCACCAGATAGCTTCCTCACTCGCCTCCGGGCTGCCATAACGAATGTTGTCGCGTACCGAACGGTGCAGCAGAGAGGTGTCCTGGGTGACCATGCCGATGCTATGCCGCAATGACTCCTGAGTGACAGCGGCAATATCCTGGCCATCGATACGAATGGTGCCTCCTTCCAGGTCATGAAAGCGCAGCAGCAGATTGGCCAGTGTCGACTTGCCGGCACCAGAGCGACCGATGACACCCACCTTCTCCCCCGGCGCAATGGCCAGATCCAATCCATCGAAGACCAGCCTTGCCTGACCACTCGGCAGGTCATAGCCAAAACGCAGGGCCTCGAAACGAATCTCGCCCTGCGTCACGACCAGTTCGCCAGCGTCTGGCGCATCCAGCACCGCTGGCGTGCGGGCAATGGTATTGATGCCATCCTGTACGGTGCCGATGTTCTCGAACAGACTGGCCACTTCCCACAGAATCCAGTCGGACATGAAACGAATACGCATCACCAGGCCAATAGCCACCGCAATCACGCCCAGGGAGACCGCTTCCAGATACCAGGCACCTACCGCCATGGCGGCGATGCCAACCAGCAACAATGAGTTGAGCAGCGTCAGGCTCACCGACAATTGGGTCGCCAGGCGCATCTGACGATGTACCGTGACCATGAATGCCTCCATGGCGTCGCGGGCATACGCCTGCTCGCGGCGGGTATCGGCGAACAGCTTGATGGTCTGGATATTGCTGTAGCTGTCCACGACACGGCCGGTCATCCGCGCCCGGGCGTCCGCCTGGGCCATCGAAACGTCCCGCAGCCGCGGTACAAAGACCCTCATGATGCCGATATAGCCCACCAGCCACAGCACCAGCGGGGCCATCAACCAAGGCTCGGCACTGCCCAGCAACAGCATGGCCCCCGTGAAATAGACGGCCACGTAGACCAGCAGGTCCATCAGTTTCATGACCGTCTCGCGGATGGCCAGCGCCGTCTGCATGACCTTCTGAGACACACGGCCAGCAAACTCATCCTGAAAGAAGGACATGCTCTGACGCAGCATATGCTGGTGTGATAACCAGCGACCCAACATCGGATAGTTGCCGAAGATGCCCTGATGCGTCAGCAATGATTGCAGCAGCACCAGCAACGGCAGGCCCAGCACCACCAGCAGTCCCATACCCACCAGGCGCATGCCATGCTCGGCGATGAATCCCTCACGCTCGGCACTGGCAAGCCAGTCGACCAACTCTCCCATGTAATGGAAGAACGCCACTTCAGCAGCCGAGACCAACGCCGTAGCCAGGGACATCGCCACCAGCAGCCCGGCTACCGGGCGGGAGAAGTGAATGATGAAGGGCAGCAGATCTCGTGGTGGAATCTGCGGTTCGCCCTCGGGATAAGGATTCACCAGGTTCTCGAAGAAACGGAACATATTGACGCTCTCCAGCATTGAGCCATGTGTTCACGCACGATATTTCCTCAAGTTAACTTGAGGTCAAGGACCGGTCGAGATATCGCCCTGATGGAAAACCTCTATCAACGACGCCACTCTCTGTCATCGTCGACCACTGCCTGTTATCGTCGACCATTGCCCAAGCACAGCGGGACGTGCTGAAAACCTGCCAGTGACGTGTCCATATCTCGCGGCGGAGAGACGCTGAGCGGGTATGGCGGCCCCTCCAAGATGGCGGGGCCTGCCAGACGCATGCCGACATCGACCAGCCTCACGGCGTCTTCGGTGGCCCTGGTCAGCAGTTTGGCGGCATTGTCGATCGCCTCATCCAACGTACAGGGGCGTTTGAGAATGCAGGAAAAGGCATCAATGCCATGCTCAAAGTTCAGCGCCACACCTTTGCCGATGGTACCCGCCAGGGCAATGACCGGTAGTTTCCGCTGTTTGGCTCGCCGTGCCACCTCGGCAGGCACCTTGCCGAAAGGGGTCTGGCCATCCAGGCTGCCTTCGGCGGTAATCACCAGATCCGCCTGAGCCATCAGCCGATCGAGGTCGAGATACTGCATCACGATATCGTAACGCGGGTACAGCCGCCCCTTGAGAAGCCCCATGAAGCCTGCTCCCAATCCACCGGAGGCCCCTGCTCCCTGGGCATGACCGACCTCGATCCCTGTTGTCTGTGCAATGACTCTAGCGTAATTCTCCATCGCCTGTTCCAGGATGACGACCTGCTCCGGCGTGGCCCCCTTCTGAGGGCCAAAGACTCTCGCCACGCCCTTGGGCCCAAGCAGATGGTTATGCCAGTTGACGGCGGCATCCAGACGTACATTGGCCAGGCGCGGATCAAGCCTCGACATGTCGATTCGGGCAAGCTGGCAAAGTGCGGCTCCTCCGCGCGCCAGGGGGCGCCCCTGCATGTCGAGAAACCGCACCCCCAGAGCCTCTGCCATACCGGCACCGGCATCATTGACACCACTGTCACCACAGCCCAGCAGAATACGCTTCGCTCCGGCATCCAGCGCTGCGCAGATCAGTTCTCCGACGCCATGGCTGGTCGTGAGACATGGATTACGGCGATCGCGGGGTACCAGCCGAAGCCCTGCGGCCGCGGCCATCTCAATCACAGCAGTGGGCATATCCTGGCCTTCGAGGAGACCAAAAAAGGCATCCACGGGCTTTCCTATCGGGCCAGTGACCACAGCAGGGTGCAGTGTTCCTCCCACAGCAGACACCAGCGTCTCGACAAAGCCCTCTCCCCCATCGGCCATTGGTGCCTTGAGAATGTGCGCTTCAGGCATGGCACGCAGCAACCCTGTGGCAATGCAGTCGGCTACCTGGGCGGCTGACAGACTTTCCTTGAACCCGGAAGGCGCAACCAGAACCGTTATCGACATGACGGACCTCTTATCCTTGAGTTATCGGTTTTCCATGGAGACAGGCCCCATCCAGTCGCTATCGACAGGTAGTCCGAGGAGAGGCCAGATGAAGATGGCCAGGACAATCAACAACCCCATGAAGATGGGCAGCAGGATGGTCGCCAGCCGTAGCAGGTCAGGCTTTTCGAACCCTCCTTCTACCGCTGAACTGAACAGAGCAACGGGTTTGGCGGATACCGGTAATGTCTGGCAGAAGCCGGTTCCGAGTGTGATGACCAGCATCAGCGTCACCGGGTTGACTCCCGTCGCGGCAAGCGGAAACGCTACTGCAGGAATGAGCACACTGGCCCGAGCCGTACGCGATGTAATCAGCAGGTGAGCCAGGCTGGCAATCAAGGCCGTGAGCGTAATCACCAGCCAGGCTGCTGGCCTTTGTGGCCCCGTCAGCATCCGCGCAAGGACATGCTCGGTGATATAAGTGATGGCGCCGGAAGTCATCAGGGCCTGGCCAAGCATCAAGGTCGATGCCATGAACAGTAACAGCCCCCATTCCACATCCTTGAGCGCCGTCTTGAGAGACACGCCGGATACCGCCGGGGTCGACAGCGCCAGAGCACTGACCAGCGCAATAATGGCCATGCTCTGACCATGCAACGGGCTGGTGATCCACAGACCAATGGTCAGCACCATGATGGCGATCACTGCAGGTGTGCTGGCAGATGCTGCGGGCCCGGGAATCGCGAGTTCACCCAGCGGTGCGCTGCGGTCTTCACGCGAAAGGAACAACCACTGGATCAGGGCACAGGAAATCAGGCTGGTGAGTAGCGCAAAAGGACCCGCAAGCATGGCCCAGCGCACGAACCCTATCTCCTCGTGGGAGAATTTCGCCATGAAGTCCATGGCAACGAGGTGAGCGCCGGCTCCGGTCAAGGAAGCCCCGGCGGACAGCAGGATCACGCTTGGAAACAGCAAGGAAAGCGCCCGTGTCACACGGGGCCTGCCTATGACTTCCGCCAGTGCCATGAACAGCGGCAGCATGATAGCGGCACGCGCCGATGTCGATGGGATCAGGAAGGCAGTCGATGCGGTGACCAGGGTGATGGTCCAGAAGACACTCGACACCCTGCCGCAGCGAGCGACGCATCGTGATGCCAGCCGCCCTGCGATACCACTTCTGCTCAGCACCGAGGCAATGACGAAGGCGGCAATCAGCAACCAGATAATGTCATTACCAAGGCTCTGGAACAGAAGATTCTCATCGACGACGCCAGGCACAACCAGAGCCAGTGCCGCCAATAGCGCAACCGCGGTGTCCGAGACATCAAGGTTCACCCAGGCGATCAACGCGGCACAGAACACTATCAAGGTCCAGCGACCGGCCATTGGCATTCCTTCGACCCCATAAAGAATGCCAAGCCCGCCGCACCCCATGAGCACGATGGAACTTATGGTTTGCCAAGAGCGCCAGGGACTTCGTGGGTGACACACTAAAGAAGAATGACCTGAAATCCGCGGAGATAATTTTCTCTGCATTGAAACATTACCTCTCTCGTCGTCCTGGTCTTGCAAGAAAAATCACCACAATGAATGCGCCTCCCTTCTCTATGAAAGTAAAGAAAGGATCATCTTTTTATCAAAAATCTTTAATATATTGTCGGAAATGAGGCCAGAAATCATGACAAAAGCATGACACTATGATTAACAGAAAATTAATCCTTAATTTTCTGTCTTTTTATATACAAACGGTGGGTAAAAATGGGAGATGAAAGAGAAAAAACAATCAATAAATCACTTTACCAAGAGAGGCAGGAAAGCAATAAGAAGACTGTACTCAATAAGAAAGAAGAATTTAATAAGAAAAAAGCACTCAATGGCAATTCTCCCACCCAGCCGCTCTGAATACCTTGATGCGGATCCAGAAAAAGGGCCGCCTCAGTGGCAGGTTCTCAGCATGGAATATCCGTCATGACGCACATCTTCTGGGCGTCTCCAGGCCCACCATATACCAACGCATGCAGCGATCATGAACTGGCTCCCCTGAGTCCGTGCCAAGTCTGGTGTTCAATAATCAACTGGAGCACGCACGATCGGACAGGTCATGCAGTGGCTTCCACCACGGCCACGCCCCAGTTCGCTGGAATTGATGGTGATGACTTCGATGCCGGCCTTGCGCAGTAACGTATTGGTTGATGTATTGCGGTCATAGCCAACTACCACACCTGGCTCCAGTGCCAGTACATTGTTGCCATCGTCCCACTGCTCACGTTCGGAGACGAAGCTATCCCCTCCGGTCTCGACAACCCGCAACGCTTTCAAGCCAAGCGCCCTGGCAACAGTGTCCAACAGCCCGCAAGGTTCATGGCATACATCGATACCGCCAGGTTTGCTCTCATCGGGGCGCAGGCTGAAGGCAGCGATGCCCTTTACCACCTCAGGAAAAATGGTTACCAGGTCGTAGTCGCAAAAGCTGAAGACCGTATCCAGGTGCATGCTGGCACGTGACCTTGGAAGGCCGGCCACTATGACATGCCCGACTTCCCCGGCCTGAAACAGCGCCTGGCACAGCTGGCCAATTGCTTGACGCGATGTGCGCTCTCCCATCCCAATCAACACCACTCCTCGACCAATAGGCATCACATCACCACCTTCCAGAGTCGCCAGTCCATGGTCGGTATCAGGATCACCAAACCAGACTGGAAAGTCCGCATTGGCAAACTCCGGATGGAATCGATAAATAGCAGCAGTGAGCAATGTCTCGTGACGCCGTGCCGGCCAGTACATAGGATTCAGCGTGACACCGCCATAGATCCAGCAGGTGGTGTCACGAGTGAACTGAGTATTGGGTAACGGCGGAAGAAGAAAGCTGGAGTGGCCGAGATAGTCACGATACATATTGACCACCTCTCCGCTGTGGGTGCCTTCCAGGTCGGAACCGGAAACACCACCGATCAAGAATTCGGCGAGGTTACGTGGAGGTAACCCTTCCAGCCAACTGCGCAGCTCAGACTGTAGACCGACACCTACTTGGTTCGGCGTGATCTTGCGATCCAGAATCCACGCCAACGCTTCCCCATCGCGCACTACATCGGTCAGCAGATTATGCATCTCCAGCACTTCAACCCCTCGTTCGCGCATCTTGGTAACGAAGTCAAAATGATCGCGCTTGGCCTGATTGACCCAGATCACATCGTCGAACAGCAGATCTTCACAGTTGCTAGGCGTGAGCCGCTGATGGGCCAGTCCCGGAGAACAGACCATGACCTTGTGCAACTTGCCTGCCTCAGAGTGAACACCGAGCTTGGGTTGGTCGCCTGACCTGGGCAGATTATCGGACATGAAAGCCCCCGATGCGTGGTAGTGGTTGGAAGAAGTGCTGGTGAATTCGCGCCTTGCTAAAGTGTCAGCAAGCCTGCATACAGGCCATATATCGCCATGGCAGCGCCGAGCAGCACCCCGAGAAAGATCAGTTTTTCGATATAGGTGAATACAGCAACCCCCTGTTCACGCTTGGCTTTGGCGAACAACAAGGCACCAGGTGCGTAAAGCAAGGCAGACAGGAGAACGTACTGGGCACCTCCCGCATAAATCAGCCAGATGGCGTAGAGAGTGGCCACCAGTGCGATGAACATATCCCTCTGGCGTTCATAGGGCTTCCCCTCATAGGTCTCACCACGCAGAGAAAGCATCAAGGCATAAGCCGCCGACCAGAAATAAGGCAACAGGATCATCGCCGTGGCGAGATAGAACAGGTTGAGATAGGTGGCCTCATTGAACAGGGTGATGATCAGGAAAATCTGGATCAGGCCATTGGAGAGCCATAATGCATTGGCTGGTACCTGCTTGCGGTTCTCCTTCCTGAGCAAGGCAGGCATGGTGTGATCGCGAGCACTGACATACAGAATCTCGGCACACAGCAGTGTCCAGGAGAGCAGGGCCCCAGTCAGAGAAATGATCAGCCCTATACTGATCAGCACTACCCCCCATCGTCCGACGGCCCGTTCCAGCACTCCGGCCATGGAGGGATTGCTGAGTCCTGCGAGCTCAGCCTGGGTCATGACACCCATGGACAGTACATTGACCAGCACCAGCAACAGCAGTACACCAAGAAAGCCGACCACGGTGGCCCGCCCGACATCCCTGCGTCTTTCAGCCCGAGCAGAATAGATGCTCGCCCCTTCGATGCCGATGAACACCCATACCGTCACCAGCATCATGTTGCGCACCTGATCAGCCACGCTACCGAGTTCCAGACTTGTGTCGCCCCAGAAATCCTGAGTGAAGATGTCCGCCTGGAATGCCACTGCCGTGATGATGATGAAGAGAATAAGCGGCACTATCTTGGCAATGGTGGTGATCAGGTTGATGAAGGCGGCTTCCCTGATGCCCTGCAACACGAGGAAATGCACTCCCCAGAGCAGGACAGAGGAACCAATGATGGCCGCCAACGTATTACCATCACCAAAAACGGGAAAGAAGAACCCTAATGTACTGAACAGAAGAACAAAATAACTGACATTTCCCAGCCAGGCGCTGATCCAGTATCCCCAGGCGGATGAGAAACCCATATAGTCGCCAAAGCCCGCCTTGGCATAGACATAGATCCCACCATCCAATTCCGGTTTGCGTATCGCCAATGACTGGAACAGGAACGCCAGGGCCAACATGCCTACGCCAGTGATGCCCCAACCGATCAGAATCGCACCTGCACTCGCACTGACGGCCATGTTCTGCGGCAACGAGAAGATACCGCCGCCGACCATGGAGCCAACCACCAATGCGCTAAGTGCACCGATCTTCAACTTATGTGTTGATTGCATGTTCAAGCCCTCGATGCGAGTACCGCGTAAAAGAGCCATTCCTGATGAGCCAGGTCTATCCGTTGATGAGTAGGGGCTCGTTATTTGTTGCAAACTCTCTTCTTTCGCCCTGATGCTCAGCTCCTCCCGTACACCGAGAGTTGCTGGTAAGGTGTATTTCGGACATGGCCTTCGGCCAGAGGGCTAGAACTTTGATTAAATAACGCCCAATTGAATCAATATGATATTTCTAAAAAACAGATAATATTATTCGCAAATAATACAAGTGCTCTTTATTTCAATTAGCGAGCCGAACATGACAGCCCGACTCGCATCATGTTGCTCAGAATGACTATTGAATCTTTAGCGTCCGCCGATGGGCTTCCTTGGTCTTTGGCAGCGTCAATTCCAGAATGCCATCCTTGAACCTTGCCTCGGCCTTGTTGGCGTCGACTTCACAAGGTAATGACACCGTACGAGCCACACTGCCGTGCGACATTTCGCAGCGATAATAGTCGCCACTTTCTTCCTTGGCTTCCTTGTGGCTCTCCCCCTTGATCGTGACAGTGCTGTCCGTGACAGACACTTCCAGATCTTCACGTGCCATGCCCGGAACCTCGGCACGCAAGACAACCTCGGCATCCCGGTCGATGACATCGACCTTGGGAATCCGTGGACCAGCGGTTGCGAGTCCGTCCAGCAGGGACTGCTCCCAGCGTAGCGGGTGCCGCCATTCATGATCGAAAAAGCGGTCGATCAGTCGGTCGAACTCACGAAACGGGCTTATGCCATGCGTGACCGGAGCCAGGGAAGCCTTGCTGCTGGAGGGACTGCTTACCTCTACACTTTTCTTGGCCATGACAATCGCTCCCTTTGAGCAATCGAAATACTCAATACATATTGATGAGAAATTCACGATATGTGGCCTTGCCTCGGGTAGACCACGCGGCATTCTTTGGTCGGGCAAGAAGGCCACACTTGAACATTAGGTCGACTCAGCCAGGCATGCGATGATGGCAATTAGAAACTTTGACATGGATCAAAACGTACATGCAGTGACTCATTTCAACCACTTCTCCTGTGCATACCTCGGTGCTGCTCCAGAAAGAAGTCGGTCACGGTGGCAAGCCTTCATCGGCGCGCCTATCGTATTGGATAGATGGGAAATCTTTCATTCTGCGCCCTCTTGCACGGTCAATTCCGCGGCCATGCGAGAGCGCTCTGGCAAGGTATCACCATTGCACTCATGGATAATGTCGCCAGCCAGCTCCTTACCGCCAATGAGACCGCCTTTCGCCTGGGAATGGCACTGCTGCTAGGTGCCTTGATCGGCATCGAACGAGGCTGGGTGGCACGCGAGAAGAAGTCGGGTGAACGTGTGGCGGGTATTCGCACCCACGCATTGGTGGGGTTGCTTGGCGGGGTCGCCGCACTGCTGTCGAAAACCGTCACCTCCTGGGCATTTCCACTGATTTTCCTGTCTGTGACTGCGATAAGCCTGGTCGCCTGGCGAGAGCGTGTCGCTGAAAGCCACGACTACAGCATCACCGGCTTGATTGGCCTACTACTGACCTTCTGTTTTGGCGCGATTGCCGTTACTGTTGACCTGGCGCTTGCGACTGCCATCGCCGTCATCACTGCCGTCATTCTCGACAACAAGGATGAAATCCACGGCCTGCTGAACAAGCTGCAATCCCATGAGCTCGACGCTGCCCTCAAGCTGCTGCTGATCAGCGCGGTGCTGTTGCCCCTGCTCCCCGACCGGGGCATGGGACCAGGTGGAGTACTCAACCCCTACGAAATCTGGTGGCTGGTGGTGTTGATCGCTTCGATTTCCTTTGTTGGCTACTTTGCCATCCGCGTCGGTGGTGCTGAAAAAGGCATTCTCTTCACCGGACTGTTCGCCGGTCTCAGCTCATCCACTGCTCTGACACTGCACTACTCGCGCCAGTCGCGCCGCAACCCGGAATTGGGGCCCATGCTGGCAGCGGGAATTCTGGTGGCCTGCGGCACCATGTTTCCTCGCATCCTGCTGTATGCCGCGGTCATCAACCCTACCCTGCTACCGCGGCTATGGTTGCCGGTGACGACCATGGGAGTCGGACTCTACGTCGCAGCACTGTATATCTGGCGCACTCAACACCGGACGCTCAAGGTTGACCGTATCCAACTGAGCAAGAACCCTCTGGAACTGCGTACCGCACTGCTGCTTGGCACCTTTCTGGCCATGATCATGGTGCTAGGCACATGGCTACAAGACTGGCTGGGTAACGCCGGTATCTATCTCCTGGCGGCCTCATCCGGTATCGCCGACCTGGACGCCATCACCCTCTCGCTGACGCGTATGGTGCCGGAAAGAATTGATGCTTCTACTGCTGTTCTCGGCATTGTCATCGCTGCAACCGTCAATAATGTGTTCAAGGCTGGGGTCGCCGTCTTTATCGGTACCCCTCGGCTGAAAAGTCGTGTTGCAGTACCCATGGTATTTTCCTTGCTGATAGGCCTGGCGCTGGCCTGGCTGGCTTGATTGCGTATTTTCAACCCGACAAGGCAACTCAACGGCAGGCTTGGCTTTTCTTGACCTGCAGCAAGTCTGTGCACGGATAACGCTGCCGCACCACAAAACTCATCCACACTGGTGACACGAATTCCTGCCATGCAAGTGCCAGCGTCTGTTCAGAGATGACTGGCTTGGGCTGATCACCGGATTTCGCGCCCCCCCCGGGAGGGTGGCCACGCAAACTGCGATGAGAGGGGAGTATGCTGAATGACGCCAGGAAACCGCCCCATGCCTGCCTTCCCGAAGACATACTGGCACAGTATCGCAGTGAGGCCGATGGGCTCAGCAGCGAAGAAGCCAAAGTGCGCCTTGCCGCCCAAGGCCCGAACCGGCTGCCAGCGCCCCCTCGACGCCATCCCTTTCTGCGCCTGCTGGCACAGTTCAATAATGCACTGATCTACATGCTGTTGGGTTCGGCCGGCATCACTGCTCTCCTCCAGCATTGGATTGATACAGGCGTGATCCTGGCAGTGGTGCTGATCAATGCCTTGCTGGGATTCATCCAGGAAGGCCGAGCCGAACAGGCCATGGAAGCTGTGCGCAGGATGCTCGCGCCCATGGCAACGGTATTGAGAAATGGACAGCGGCAAGCTGTGTCGGCAGTCGAGCTGGTGACCGGTGACATCGTGTTGCTGGAAGCCGGAGACCGGGTACCGGCTGACCTGCGCCTGCTGAATTGCCATAGCCTGCGAATGCAGGAGGCAATCCTCACTGGCGAGTCGGTCGCGGTGGGAAAGAGCAGCTCTGCCGTGGATGCTGAAGCAGCACTCGGCGATCGCAGCTGCATGGCCTATAGCGGCACCCTGGTCAGCAGCGGCCAGGGCCGCGGCCTGGTGGTAGCAACAGGATCCGAGACCGAAATCGGGCGTATCAGCGGCCTGCTGTCGTCGGTGGAACCGTTGGTAACCCCCTTGCTGCGACAGATATCGGAGTTTGCACGCTGGCTGACACTATTGATTCTGGTGATCTCCGCCCTGGTGCTGTTGTTTGGCTATTTCATTCACCATCATCCCTTCGCCGACCTGTTCATGGCCGTCGTTGCACTGGCGGTTGCAGCCATCCCAGAGGGCCTGCCGGCCGTACTGACCATCACACTGGCCATCGGAGTGCAGGCAATGGCCAAGCATCATGCGATCGTGCGGCGCCTGCCGGCCATTGAGACTATCGGCGCAGTCTCGGTGATCTGCACCGACAAGACCGGCACTCTGACCAGCAACGAGATGATGGTCACTACCTTGATGACCGACCTCCATCACTATCGCCTGACCGGCTCTGGTTACGCACCAGAGGGTCACCTGCAACAGGACGATGCAATCATCGAACCCCATGCAGATGCCTGGCTGGAGCCAATCGCTGCAGTGATCAGCCTGTGCAACGATGCGTGCCTGCACAAGCTGGATGGTCGCTGGAACATCGAGGGAGACCCGATGGAGGGGGCTCTACTGGTGCTGGCCCGCAAATTGGGCAGGAACGATGATGCCCTGCGACGCTCCTGGCCGCGGATCGATGCCATTCCTTTCGATGCCAGCCATCGTTACATGGCGACGCTCAATCACGATCATCGCCAGCACGCCTGCATCTACGTAAAGGGTGCCCCCGAAGTACTACTGGAACTCTGCAGTGGTCAGTGGCATCCGGATGGCCCCGCCCGCCTTGACCGGGAACACTGGCGTCAGCGCTACGAGGCTATTGCCGCGGAGGGGCAGCGTGTACTGGCCCTGGCAATGAAACCGGTCAGTCATGAAAGAACGGCCCTGGCGTTCGACGACCTGGAAGATGGTCTGCTGCTGCTTGGCCTGGTGGGCTTGATCGATCCAACACGTCCGGAAGCGATCTCGGCAGTGGCCCAGTGCCGCCAGGCCGGAGTCAGCGTCAAGATGATCACCGGTGACCATGCAGGCACCGCAACAGCGATTGCCCGACAGGCAGGACTGGAAAAGCCTGAGACTGTGCTGACGGGAGCCGATCTCGACCAGCTCAGCGATGGAGAGCTGATGGTGGCGATCAAGACGACCAATGTCTTTGCCCGTACCAGCCCCGAACATAAGCTGCGGCTAGTAATGGCGCTGCAGGCCAATTCAATGATCGTGGCCATGACCGGCGATGGCGTCAATGACGCCCCAGCGTTGAAAAGGGCCGATATCGGCATTGCCATGGGCCGCAGTGGTAGCGAGGCGGCCAAGGAAGCCGCGGACCTGGTGCTGGCAGACGACAATTTTGCCACCATTGTCGCGGCAGTCCGCGAGGGGCGGCGTGTCTACGATAACCTCAGGAAGGTCATCGGCTGGACGCTGCCGACCAGCTCCGGAGAGGCACTCACCGTCATCATCGCCCTGCTGTTGGGTACCACCCTGCCGGTAACACCCGTGCAGATCCTCTGGGTCAATCTGATCACTGCCATTACCCTGGGGCTTGCACTGGCATTCGAGCCATTGGAAGCAAGAACCATGCAACGCCCACCACGGCGGCGCAAAGAACCCTTGCTGACAGGGACCCTGGCCTGGCACATCGTGCTGGTATCGAGCCTGTTCCCCTGCGGTGTCTATGGCATCTTCAGCTATGCACTCGACCAGGGCTACAGCATCGAACTGGCCCGAACCATGGCCATCAATACGCTGGTGGTAATGGAAATCTTCCACCTGTTCTTCATGCGCAACTTCTACACAACCTCGCTGACACCACGAGCGATAGCAGGCACACCGATAGTCTGGCTGACTGTTGTGCTAGTGACCCTGGGACAGTTCGCCGTGACCTACCTACCGCTATTGCAGCGGTTATTCGGCACCGAGGCCGTTCCATTCACGGACGGCCTCGTCATCATCGGCATCGGAGCAGCTTCGTTCGTGATCATCGAGCTGGAAAAGCAACTGCGACTGCGCTGGGCCCAGCTGCGTAGCCCGAAGTGAGTGCTTGGTTCACTCGAACTGACCATCCAGATGAGCCAGCACTCGGCCTTGTCTTGCTATTGAGCCCGCTTGATCCACCCGGTATTACGATCCACTTCCAAGCGCTGCACGAGTGAGTCATCGACGGTAACGATGTCGGCGACAATAGTGTTCTCGTCCTTTTCCTCGACATCACCCAGCTTCAGGCGTGGATTTCCCTGCCACTCGAGGTGGCTCTCGAACATGGTGCGGACATCATCGACAGTAAGCGCCTGGGGGGCCACCATTCGGCCATGATAGCCCTCCTGGCCACCCATGTTTGGCCCCATCATCATTCCTGGCCCCATCATGCCTTGGCCGCCCATACCAGGCCCCATCATGCCTTGGCCACCCATACCAGGCCCCATCATGCCTTGGCCACCCATACCAGGCCCCATCATGCCCTGGCCACCCATACCGGGGCCCATCATGCCCTGGCCACCCATACCGGGGCCCATCATGCCCTGGCCACCCATACCGGGGCCCATCATGCCCTGGCCACCCATACCGGGGCCCATCATGCCCTGGCCGCCCATACCGGGGCCCATCATGCCCTGGCCGCCCATACCGGGACCCATCATGCCCTGGCCAAAGGGGCAGGGATTCTCCTGGTCTTGATGGGCAGAGGCAGAATCAGGGAATAGTGCAGTTCCCATGCTCACTCCTGCCAACAGCGCAAGAACGGAAACTGAAGAGGCAATCTTGTTCATGGCGACACCCCATTAATTCGGTAATGTACATGCACTTTAGCAGTGCTGATTGACGCCTTGCGGCACCCTTCAGGCCGTTTTGACCAAGATCAACCTTATGGCGTCGCCATATTCGCGATACATGTTTGCAATGCATCTACTCGATGCATCGGCGAGACGAAAACGAAGGCGCCCAGCTCGACAAGCTGGGCGCCCCTTTCACATCACACGATGTCCGCTTCAGGGCATTCGCGTAGCGACATCAACGCCTCTGACAGCAGCGCCAGATTGGCTGGAGGCATTGAAATCCATGATTTCCTCGCCATTGGCATGCCACTGCGCCACTTCACTTTCGCTGGCACGCGGTGAGAACCAGCCCAGCCAGGCATATGTCACGCCAATCAGGGGAGAGATCCAGCAGGCAAAGGCCAGGGGAATGTACATCAGGCTTTCCATACCACCCGCTCCGCTGTTCAGGCCCAGAGCAGTGATGACCACCGCTCCGCCCGCGTTCCACGGAATCAAGGGGGAAATCAAGGTACCGCCTTCTTCTGTGGCGCGCGACAGGTTGAGCAGCGAATAGCCTTTGCCGCGATAGACGGGGCCGAACATCCGACCGGTCAGGGTAATGGACAGATAGGGATCGCCTGCCACCAGGTTGGTGCTCATGGAACTGGCGATGGCCGAGGTCTGCAGCCCCCCGAAACTTTTGACCCGGCGCACGATGGCCGAGATGATCGCGTGCATGCAACCTGTCCGCTCCAGGATGCCGCCGAACGACAAGGCGATCAGCAGCAGGGTAATCACCCAGGTCATCGATTGCAGGCCGCCACGGTTGAGCAGCCCATCAATCTCGGCCACGCCGGTATCGATCGAATATCCCGAGAAAGCAAAGGCGAACAACGTACTGACGCTCTCTCCTTGCTGCAGGAAAGCCATGACACCACCCAGCAGCACACCGACGAACAGCACCGGCAGTGCCGGGAAACGCAACATGGCCAAGGCAATGACCACCAATGCCGGCAGCAGTGACGTCGCGGTGATATCGAAGTGCTGTGACAACCCTTCGGTAATGGAGGAGATACGCTCGAAGGAAGCTGCCTGATCGCCGACCATGCCTTGCCCAACCATCAGGTATATGACCAGAGCAATCGCCATCGACGGTAGCGTCGTCGGCATCAAATTGCGGATGTGATCGAACAGGTTGACGCCAGTGACGGCTGGCGCCAGGTTGGTGGTATCGGAAAGCGGGGACACCTTGTCACCGAAGAAGGCTCCCGATACCACTGCGCCAGCCGTCCAGTAGGGTGGAATGCCGAACCCCGCCCCGATGCCCATCAAGGCCAGGCCTACCGTGCCGACAGTACCCCAGGAAGTCCCGAGGGACACCGAAACCAGGGCGCACAACAGGGTGGCCGCAGCCAGGAAGATCTGCGGGCTCAATAGCTCCAGGCCGTAGTAGATCAATGTCGGTACAGTGCCACTGGCGATCCACAGGCCAGTGATCATGCCCACCAGCATGAGGATGCCTACTGCCGGCAAACCAACGCTCACCACATGCAGCATGCCCTTTTCCATATCCTCCCAGCTCAAGCCGAGATAGCGGCCCACCAGCGCGGTAATGGCAATACCAATGATCAAGGGCACATGCGGAGTGAAGTCATCGAAGATGAATAACTGTACGCCCAGTACAGCGAACGTCAGTACGATGGGCAGCAACGCCAGCAGCAGCCCCGGCCGAGTGACAGGGGAATGAACCATGAACCATCTCTCCTTGTGGTTATTTTTGTCGAATCGCTCTCGATGGCACACCAGCGCCATCGAAAGGTCCTTCATGAGAAGGACCTTTCATTAATAGCCACTACCTGAAGGAAAGATTGAATAAATGCGACACATTGCATGGCATGCTCACGACAAGACCCGTTTGTCAGCGGCAGGACGATGCGTTCGGTGGCCCACTGCCTGGGCAAGGTGGAAGACCTGTCAGCCACTCAACGTAACTGACTATCCTTGCTGCCACGTCGGTTATACCCGCTGAAGGCTTTCTCGTGCTTGTCATGCTCAGCCTGGCAGTTGATGCAAAGACGCACTCCGGGCAGCGCTTCCCGGCGCGCCTGGGGAATGGGTTCGTCACATTCCTCACAATGACGCAGACTCTCGCCATGCGGCAGGCGACTGCGCGAGCGATGCACGGCATCCTCGACCGTGTTGTCGATCTGCTCCTGTACGTCACCGTCCTTTGACCAACCGCCTGCCATTTGCAGCCACCTCTTACGTTCTCGCGACCAGTCCTTCAGCTTATGCCGTCGACAGGATGCGGGACAAGGCAGGAGAGCAGGCCCGCCATGGGAAACACGCCGCTCTTCGTTTCCACGCATCAATCCCTATGGAGTTGCCACGTCGAACAAGGGGGACACGGCTTCTTCCCGGGCATCGCCTGAAGCATCATCCTGCACCAGCAAGGCTGACTGTGATTCAAGATACGCTCCGACGCCGGGAGTCTTGGCCGTTTCCTGAAAGTCGTGCAGCGCGCCAATCAGCTGTGGCGTCAGTTTATCCAGTTTGGGGCGTATGTCATTGGCCAGGTCCGGGGCGTTATCGAAAGGCGGGTGCTGCGTTTTCTGCCATTGATCATGAAGGCGCTGTTGAACGCGTTTGCTGGCATCAAACTGGTGCTGAAAAAATGTCTGGGCCAGCGCTTCATCGACGCCGGCGCTTGCCGCCTCCGCCACCACGCGCTCCAGTATCTGCGCTTCCCGCTCCGGTGCATTGATCGGCGCACCAGAGTTCCACTTGGCCTTTGCCACCTCTGGCGCAATCGCCAGTCGCTCATCAATCAACGTCAGCAACTGATTCACCGTCTGCTTGGCATCTTCCGAAGGCGTTTCGGCATTGGCTTGGCTGATGTTGAACAGCAAGGCCACCAGCATGGCGCAAGAAAACAGAGCACCGCGAGGTTTTTTCATCAACACCGTCATCATGACTATCTGATCTCCATTTGTGTTCATCCCAGGACGATCAGAATAGCGAGGCAGCCTCGATTCGTCTCTTCTCTTGCCAAGCATTTCTCCCTGCCGAGCAGGTGCTTACCTCCTGTCTCCCTGACCGTCTTCATACTGGGACAATCTGGGATCCTTCAATGACTCCAGCCAGGCCCGGGTCGGGGCGACATGATTGAAGGTATAGACATGCAGGCCCGCAAAGCCGCCGTCAGAGTCCCCCAATGATGGTCCCAGTGCTTCCATCAGGGTATCGGGATGATAGGCGGAGCCACCCAGCAACCGGCTCATCCGTCCCGACTTACTTCTTAGTGATCTCACGGAAGGACCAATGCCCAGGCGCAATGCGATGCTCAGCAGGCGCTTGCGTTCGATCACTCCAGGAATGCCCGCATGCACCGGTAGCTCAAGGCCAAGCTGCTTCTGCCACTCCCGCCAGTGCAACAGCGGTCGTGCCTCAAAGCACAGTTGGGTGACGGCATAATTGGCCAGTGCCACCTTGGCCTCCAGATCCTGCTGCAAGCGTGAGGCGTCGATGTGGTGATGGCCTTCAGGATAGGCCGGTACGCCGACGCGCGTTGGACGCAAGGACAGGCGGTTCATGTCCTCCAGCAGCGCCAGGCCGTGAGGATAGCTGCCCACCGGACGCGGGGCATCACCTCCTACCACGAACACATCATCGATGCCCAAGGTTTCCAGGCGCTGGAGCAGACGTTCCAGATGGGCATGATCACGCACCAGCCGTGCGGCGATATGCGGTACTACCTGGAGCTGGAGCCCCGCCTCGACCAGCCACTCGGCAGCCTCCAGGGTGCGCTCAAGGCCGTGGCGCGGCGAGCAGGTCACCGTCACCTCGGCCCCCTCGGGCAGAGCCCGGGCCGCTTCCTGCATGCCAGTGATCGGCAACAGCTCGAATCGGACTGCCGTCCGGGCAGGAGGTACAAAGGCCGCCGTCAGGGCGGCACGATTGACATCATTCATGATGCCTCCTCCGACTCAGGCCTTGGGGATATCCTTGCTGGGATCATGGAAGGGCTTGGCCACGACCACGGCATCCTGCGGACCGGTATTCGCCTCGATGCGCAGCGGCGTGCCCAACTCTGTGTACGCCAGCGGCACCATGGCGTAACCGATATTGCGCTCCTGGCGCGGCGAATGCGTGGCCGAGGTGACCTGGCCGATACGCTCGCCACCGGGCGCCAGCACCGGGAAGACATCGATCATCAAGCCATCGGTGAAGTAACCGACGCTGGGGCCATCGATCTCCACTCCCACCAGCTTGCGCGACACTCCTTCAGCCTTGATCCGCTCCAGGGCAGCCCGGCCGATGAAATCGTCGTCGCCGCGCAAGTCGACCATCCAGTCATAGCCCATGCCGACCTCGAAGGGGTTGGTGTCGTACCAGATGTCGCAGCCGAAGGCGAGAATGCCGCCCTCGATGCGGCGAATGTGGCAAGGGCCAATCACCTGCATGTCATGGGGAGCCCCCGCTTCGAAGACTCGCTGCCAGAGTGCCTCGCCATGGCGGCTGGCATCGCGCAGGTAGATCTCGTAGCCAATCTCACCGGAATACCCTGTGCGGGAGATTACCACCGACATGCCATCGAGCTCGGCCTCCATCAGGTGGTAGTAAGGCATCGCCAGCACTGACTCCCCGAACAGGTCGACCATCACTGCCTTGGCCCTGGGCCCCTGTACCTGGACAGGGGCCACATCCACTTCCTGGATGGTGACATCGAGTCCGGAGTGATAGGCCAGACCACGACACCACAGCACAATGTCGCTGTCGGCCAGTGACAGCCAGAAACGGTTCTCCTCGATGCGCAGCAGCACCGGGTCATTGAGAATGCCGCCATCGGGAGCTGTCACGAAGACATACTTGCACTGCCCCACCTGACACTGGCGCATATCGCGAGGCACCAGACGTTGGGTGAAGGCGAAGGCATCAGGACCACTGATCTCGATCTGGCGCTCCACCCCTACATCCCACAGGGTGACACCCTGAATCAGGGCCCAGTACTCATCGACCGGATCCGTGTAGAGACGCGGATGATAATGGTGGTTGTAGACGCTGTACTTGCGCACACCATGGCGCCGAGAGGCATAGAAGAACGGCGACTTGCGGATGCGCGGATAAAGCAGAATTTCCGGCGCCGCCTGAATGCCCTGGATGTTCTCGATGGCTGGATTCATGACCGCCTCCTATTCTTTTCCGAAACTCTGTTTCGAAGCTCTGTTTCGAAGCTCAGTCTCGAAGCCCTGTGTTTCGAAGCCCTCGTCTCGAGGTCAGGGAGCGGCCTCGCTTGGCCACCCTTGAGTTCGATACTCTCATTTCCAACCTAGACCGGCCGGCAGCCCAACATCTTGCTACCGACGTCCAGCTCTTTGGCATTGGCGACAGCCTCTTTATCCACTTGTCGTCGCGAACAAGGGAGGCGTCGCCACGGGATAGCGAGGTGCCATACCCCTGCCCTATGCTGCGGAAAGTATGCTGCGGAAAGAAGACCGTTCCCCGGAGGAAGCCATGGCGACCCTACCCTCGCAAGCGGACGCGGTGATCATCGGCCTGGGCGGCATCGTCGGCGCCTCGGTGGCCCACCACCTGATCGAACGGGGCTGGACCCATCTGGTGGGTATCGATGCCTCTGCCATTCCCACCGATGTCGGTTCCACCGCCCATGCTTCCGACTTCTGTTTCATGACCTCCCACGACCGCATGGCGTGCTACACCACCACCTATAGCCGCCAGTTCTACGAGTCGCTGGGACACTATCACCGGGTTGGCGGCATCGAGATCGCCCGGGTCGGCGACGAGGCACGACTGGCCGAATTGCAGCGCAAGGTTGCCTCTGGCAAGGCCTTCGGTACCCACGTCCATATGATCGACGCCGATGAAGTGGTAGAACATTTTCCGCTGCTCGAACGTGAGCGGGTACTGGGCGGCATGTGGGACCCCGATGCAGGCCTGGTGGTCCCGCGTTCACAGCAAGTGGCCGGCGAACTGGTCGAGCGTGCCGTGGAAAGTGGTCACCTGCGCGCCTTCGCCGACACAGCGGCACAGGACATCGATGTCCAGGACGGCCGGGTATGCGGTGTCCAGACAGCCAAAGGCTATATCGCCTCCCCTGTCGTGATTCTCTGCTGCGGTATCTGGGGGCCTCTGCCGGCCGCCATGGCGGGGGTGGCGCTGCCGTTGATGCCGGTCGAGCATCCTCTGATGTTCTTCGGTCCCTTCGATGCCTTCGCCGGCACCGGCAAGGAAATCGGCTATCCGTTGATGCGTGATCAGGGCAACTCTGCCTACATGCGTGACACCGGTGATCCCAGCTCCACCGAAGGAGGCATGCTGGAGTGGGGCTATTACGAAACCACTCATCCCCGCCTGGTCCACCCCCGCGATATTCTTGCCCGGGAACAAGCCCGGCTCTCCCCGTCCATGCACGACCTGGAGGCCGATCAGATCGCTGAGCCCTTCGAGCGAGCAGTGGAGCTCACGCCACTACTCGGCGAACTCGGCTGGGACGAGAAGCACTCCTTCAATGGCTTGCTGTCGGTCACCTCGGACGGCGGTTCTCTGATAGGTGAAGCGCCGGAAACCCGTGGCCTGTGGTGCTGTGAAGCGGTGTGGGTCAAGGACGGCCCGGGGATGGGCAAGATCCTCGCTGACTGGCTTACCGACGGGCATCCCTCGATTGACCCCTGCAGCATCGATATTGCCCGCTTCTATCCTGTGCAGAAGACACCACATCACGTGTACGGCCGCTGCGAGGAAATCGCTCGCAAGATCTACGATCCCGCAGTGCATCCGCGCGAGCCCTTTGAAAGTGGACGCAATCTGAGGCGCAGCCCCTTCTGGCCGCGGGAATGTGAACTCGGTGGTTACTTCATGGAGACGGCTGGCTGGGAACGCGCCCACGGCTACGCCGCCAACGAGACACGCCTGGCGCACTATCTCGATGAGGTGCCTGAACGGCCAGTGGAATGGGATGCCCGTCACTTCTGGCAGGTCTCCAACGCCGAGCATCTGGCGCTCAGCGAAGATGTGGGCATGATCAACCTTTCCCACTTCGCCATCTACGACATCTCCGGTCGCGATGCCGAGGCCCTGCTGGAATATCTCTCTGTGGCCAAGATCGGCGGCGACACGCCCCTCGGCAAGGGAGTCTATACCCACTTCCTCGATGCCCGTGGCGGCGTCCACTCCGACCTGACCATCGTCCGCCTAGCCAGGGACTGCTTCCGGGTGATCTGCGGTGGCGATACCGGCCATCGCGACTTGATGTGGATCACCCGGCGCGCCGAGGATGTGGGGCTGACGCGCTGGCATCTGGAAGATCGCAGCGACAGCCTGGCCACACTGGGCCTGTGGGGACCCAATGCCCGGCGTATCCTGCAGACACTGGCCGACACCCCCGAGGAATTGACCAGCGAGCGTTTCCCCTTCGCCAGTGCGCGGAAAATCCAGGTGCGCGGCCTTCCGGTGTGGGCATTCCATATTTCCTATGTCGGCGAGCAGGGCTGGGAACTCTATGTCCCCTTCAGCTATGGCCTGGCGCTATGGGACCTGCTGTTCGAGGCCGGAGTGCCCCCGGTGGGCATCGAGACCTACGCCAACAGCCGCCGCCTGGAGAAGAGCCTGCGCCTGCAGAATGTCGACCTGCTCACCGACTACAACCTGCTGGAAACCGGCCTGGCCAGGCCCAAGGTCAAGAACCCGGACTTCCATGGCAAGGCCGCCCATCTGGAGCAGCGCGAGCGTGAGCGTCAGCCGGCCTATCTGTGTACGCTGGTGATGGAGTCACACCTTGATGGCACTGGCCAGGCACGTTATCCGGTCGGCCAATCGCCATTGCTCGACCCGGAGAATGGTGAAGTCCCGGTGGATGCCCTGGGGCGACGCTCCTATACCACCAGCATCGCCTACGGTCCTTCGTTAGGCCGCAACATTGCCCTGGGCTACCTGCCAGCGAGTCATGCCGTGGAAGGTCGCTCCCTGTTGCTGGAATACTTCGGCGAGCATTATCCGATGCGGGTGGAAGCGGTGGGTTATCGGGCGCTTTATGATGCGGAGAATATTCGCCCACGCAGTTGACCCTACAGTACGCAGTTGACCCTACAGAAAGCCTAGGGAAGCCGTTCATTTTCCCCGGCCTCGTCGATCGGCGGTTCATCGACTACCAGCGGCTCGATAAGGTCGGCCTGGCGCTCGTGGCGGCGCTTGCGCTCACTGCTCGGAGAGTGACCGAAATGGTCGTGATAGCACTTGGTGAAGTGCGTCGGCGACACGAAGCCACAAGCCAGGGCCACCTCGGTAATCGGCATATGGGTCTGCAACAACAGCAGGCGAGCCCGCGCCAGCCGCAGCTCCAGGTAGAACCTGAGCGGTGGACAGCCCACATAGCGCTGAAACAATCGCTCCAGTTGGCGCCGCGATAGTCCGGCATAGCAGGCCAGCTCATCGAGCCCCAGCAGTTCCTGCAGGTTGGCATCCATCAGATTGGCCACCTCCTCCAGCTTGGGATGGCTGTGGCCCAGCCGAAGCCTCAGCGGCGTGCGCTGGCGATCGGTCACCCCGCGAATACGTTCGTGGATGAACTCCTCGGCAATCGACTCCGCCAGCGCCAGCCCCTGCTGGCGACCAATCAGGTTGAGCATCATGTCCAGGGGAGCGATGCCACCCGAACAGGTGTAGCGATCGCGGTCCATGACAAACAGCTGGGAAGTGAAGGTCACGTTGGGGAAGCGTTGTGCCTCATGAAGGCTGGATATGTGTTCCCAATGCAGCGTGCAGCGATAGCCATCGAGCAGCCCCGCCCGGGCCAGCACGTAGCCGCCGGTACACACCGCGCCCAGGGGAATGCGCCGTTCAGCCAGTCGCCGGAGCCATGACAGGGTCGAGCGATCATCGTAACGCTGGACCTCGAGACCACCACATACCAGCAACAGATCCAGTGCCGGCATGGGTTCCAGCGCCTGATCCACCGCGGTGGCCACATTATTGCTGGCCGTCACGGCGGCACCATCACGACTCACGAGATGCCAAGTGTAGAGGATGCGATCGGCCAGATGATTGGCCATGCGCAACGGCTCCAGCGCCGAGGTAAAGGCAAGCTGGGAAAAACCCGGCAGCAGCAGGAAGCCGATATCATAGTGTCCCTTGGCCGGTATGGAGGTTGACATCGCACCTCCTTCCACTCTCGGGTGCAGACGGCGACAGAACCCTCTCCACAGAACCATCTCCGCAAACCATCCCACTAGGCATAGCCTATTCCTTTGACCAACGCCACGCTCATTGTTCACCGCATATGTCGCTGTGCCCAAGGCCATTGACGCCACCAGGCAACCCCATGCCACATGGCGCGCGATACTGAGCTTAAGGCTGTACTAAAGAACTGGAGTTGTACGACATAGCTGAAGGTCGAAGGAGAGTTGAAGGTCGAAGGTTGCATACAGCGCTGGGGAGACATGCCGATGGCCATCCAGGCAAGCGAACAGGTCCCGGCAGGGGCCAACGACAATTTAAGCATTGCCCGGGCCGCAAGGCTCTGGCCAATCGAGGAAATCGCTCACCACCTGGACCTGCCGGGCGAGGCCGTAGAGCCTTACGGACGGGGTATCGCCAAGATTGACCTGTCAGCCATGTCAATCCTGAGCCAGCGTCCACGGGGGCGTTACGTGGTGGTCACCTCGATGACCCCGACCCCACCCGGCGAGGGCAAGACGACGACCGCCATCGGCCTGGTGCAAGGGCTGCAACGCCTGGGATACACCGCCACCGTGGCCTTGCGCCAGCCCTCCATGGGCCCCACCCTCGGGCTCAAGGGCGGGGCGACCGGTGGTGGCTACAGCCAGGTGCTGCCGATGGAGCGCATCAACCTGCACCTGACGGGTGACCTGCATGCAGTGGGAGCAGCCCACAATCTGCTGGCAGCCATGGTGGACAATCACCTGCATCATCGCTTGACACCCGAGCTGGACCCTCGCGAGATCCTCTGGCAGAGGGTCATCGACCTCAACGACCGCGCATTAAGGAACATCGTGCTGGGCCTGGGTGGGCGCGGAAACGGCATGCCTCGCCAGGGCAGCTTCGAGATCACCGCAGCTTCCGAGGTCATGGCCGTACTGGCGCTGGCGGATTCGCTTGCCGATCTGCGCTGGCGGCTGGGTCGTCTTATAGTGGGACTGGATCGTGAAGGGCAGGCAGTCACTGCCGAACAGATCGGCGCTGCCGGTGCCATGACCGTATTACTCAAGGAGGCACTCAAGCCCAACCTGCTGCAGACCCTGGAACACGCTCCAGCACTGATCCACGCAGGCCCCTTCGGCAATATTGCCCATGGCAACTCCTCGATCATCGCCGACCACATCGGCCTGCACACCAGTGACTTCCTGGTCACCGAGGCAGGCTTTGGTGCCGATATGGGGGCCGAGCGCTTCTTCAACATCAAATGCCGCACTTCCGGCCTGGTACCCGATGCCGCCGTCCTGGTGGTCACGGTACGTGCCCTGAAGTATCACAGCGGTCGCCATCAGGTAGTGACTGGCAAACCCCTGCCAGCCTCGCTGCTGGCGGAACACCCGGAAGAGGTTCTCGAGGGCGGCGCCAATCTGCTCAAGCAGATCGATAATGTACGCGCCCACGGTCTCACTCCAGTGGTGGCCATCAACGCATTTCCCAGCGACCATCCCAGTGAGTACGCGGCGATTCATGAACTGGCAGCCTCGGCGGGCGTGCGCGCAGTGGTCTCCACGCATGTGCGTGATGGCGGTGAAGGGGCCCTGGCACTTGCCGAAGCGATAGCGGAAGCCGCCGAGGACAATAGCGACTTTCACTTCCTCTACCCTGCCGAGCTGCCATTGGCAGACAAGATAGAGCGCATCGCGACCCGCCTCTACGGTGCCGATGGCGTCGACTTCTCCCCCCAGGCCCAGGAACGGCTCGATGCCTGGCAGCACGAAGGGTACGGCAACCTGCCGGTATGCATCGCCAAGACGCACCAGTCGCTCTCCGCCGATCCGAAGCGACTCGGTGCCCCCAAGGGATGGCGCCTGCCGGTGCGCGAAGTGCGTCTCTCCGCCGGAGCAGGTTTCGTCTACGCCCTTGCCGGCGATATCCTCACGCTGCCCGGGTTCAGCGCATCACCTGCCGCCACCCGCATCGATATCGACGAGAATGGCGAAACGGTCAATCTGAACTAGGAATACTGCATCACCTAAGACGCTTGCTCTGCCACGCCGCTCATATCTCGATGAGCTCATAACGCAGGTTTAACTTTCCAGCCTTGTTCACGGCATAAGGCTGGCTGTCCTGTCTTTATCTTTATCCTTGTCTATATCTATGTCTTTATCTTCAATACAGAGGTCTGGGCCAGGCATTTTCTCCACTTGATCAAAGAAAATAATATAAATTACAAAAAATAAATAATGCATCAACAAGCAAACTAAAACGCTTCATACAAAAACAAACTGCCTGACTGACAAACCATTATGCTGAGCATATGTAAGATATCACTTACACCGCCTTGAGATATTGACACCATTTATCGCCATGACAGTACTAACACGGCTATATCGTGCCTTTAACACCTTCCGCCTAGCCTGCCTGGCATCATGAAAAATCAACTACTGTTATTTCCTGCATCATCGTCAGGCCGGCATATGTTTACCCGACCTGCTTCAACTGACAGCAACAGGACTGACACTTCTCATTTTCCTGTCAACGCTGCATAGCGCCTTTTCTGGACACGCCACATGCATGGCGGCTAAAGGCCTGTCGCGGAGAACGTTAAGGAATGCACATGGACACGCGCTATCCGACCTTGAATCTTTGTGTACGCACACATGCAGAACAAAGCCCGGACAAGACGGCCTATACCTTTCTTGATGATGCTGGCCAGAGGAGTGAGCATCTCAGCTATGCGCAGCTCGACAGTCGCGCTCGCCTCATTGCAGAAGAGATCCGAACGCACGCAGGAGGCCAGGAGCAGCCACGGGTACTGCTGCTGTTCTGGCCCGGCCTCGACTTCACCGTCGCCCTCCATGGTTGTCTCTATGCTGGAGCCATCGCTGTCCCCGCCTATCCTCCAGAGCCTTCCCGGGTCGAGCGAACACTTGCGCGGCTCAAGGCCATCGCGACCGATGCAGCACCTGCCATCGTTCTCACCAACAGCATGCTCAAGGGTATGGCGGAGCCCCTGCTGGTCTTCGCGCCGGACCTTGCTCAGCTGCCATGGCTGGCAGTGGATGAGCTATGCCAGAACCCAGTCATTCCTGCCTATCGGGATCCTGAACTCACGCCTCAGGATCTGGCCTTGATTCAATACACATCAGGGTCGACCTCGATACCCAAGGGGGTCATGGTCAGCCATCACAACATTCTGGCCAATATGGAGATGATTGAGTCCAGAGCGTGCCAGGGCGCTGATAGCGTCTTCGTTTCCTGGCTGCCCACCTATCACGACCTTGGCCTCATGGGAGGCGTCTTCCTTCCAGCTCTCGTCGGTGGCAGTTCAGTGCTGATGTCACCGCTGGACTTCCTGCGTCGCCCGGCTTCATGGCTGGAAACAATATCGCGCTATCGGGCCACCAACACCTTTGTTCCCAATTTTGCCCTTGATATCGCCGTGCGCAAGATCGTGGGCTGCGAGCGTGAAGCGCTCGACCTCTCCTGCCTCAAGTACTGCATTGTTGGCGCGGAACCCGTGCGCCACGAATCCATCGAGCGCTTCATCGAGGCCTTCGAGCCACAAGGGCTGGCATCCTCAAGCATGGTTCCCGGCTACGGCCTGGCAGAGACCGTGGTCGCGGTGAGTGGTGGACCGGAGGGTGAAACCCCGCGCAGCCTGTTCGTGGACAAGCAGGCGCTGGCCGACAATCGCATTATGATGGTACCCCCCTCGGATCACGAGGCCGTGCCGCTGGTATCCTCCGGAAGGCCCTTGCCCAGTGTCCAGGTGGAGATCGTCGATCCCCAGACGTGCCAGCTCGTCGCCCCCGGTGAAGTGGGGGAAGTGTGGGTCCGCGGTTCGAACGTCGCGCACGGCTACTGGCAGCGTGACGATGACACCGAAGCCACCTTCAAGGCCTGTCTGGACCAGCATGAGGCCGTTCCCTGGCTACGCACCGGCGACCTGGGTTGCCTCGAGTCTGGCCACCTCTACATCACCGGGCGTATCAAGGACCTGATCATCCTTCGCGGCAAGAATCACTATCCGCAGGATCTTGAACTCAGTGCTGAACGCAGCCATTCCGGCATCCGCCCCGGGGCCGTGATCGCCTTCACCTGCGAGCAGGAGGACGCAGAGCAGCGCCTGGTCATCATCGCCGAAATCGCCTCCCATCTACCCCAGAAGCAGGATCAGCTGGTCTTCGCTGCGATGGCCGAGGCCATTCGTGGCGCCTTGAGCGAACAACATGCGCTGCTCGTCCACGACATTGTGCTGATCAAAGCCGGCAGCATCGACAAGACATCCAGTGGCAAACTCGCCCGCCAGGCCTGCAAGCGACGCTATCTCAAGGATAAGCTCGAGACGCTGTTCACCTGGAACCTTGGTGCCACCTTGGTAACGCCCACGGAAACAGCTTCCGCGTCAATTTCCACTGCCACCTCAACGACCGCACCTGCAAGCGAGAGCCACCACACCGGCTGGCACACACTGGATGCCGACGCACGGCGGCAGCTCCTGCGCGATGACATCACCCAGGCCATCTCACGACTGACAGGGAATGGCGATCATGCACTCCTTGCGCCTGATGCCCGCCTCAGCCAGGTTGGTCTGGATTCCCTGGCCGGCATGGACCTTGCTGTACATATCGAGCAGCAATTTGGCGTGTCCCTGCCACTCATGGCACTGCTCAGTTCAACAACGCTTGGCGATCTGATCGCCCGCGTGGAGCAGACGGGCATACATGGGAATAAGAAGAACAAGGGCTGGCAGTGGCAGGATGACGCCACGGCACCGCTACATGCGGCCTCAGACGCTACCTGCGTAGCGACACTCCCTGGCGGATGCGCGGTGGCCTTGAGTGACTGGAAAGTGGACGCACCTCTGTTTTGTGTCCCCGGGCTGACGGGCATGCCAGCCTATTTGTCGTCGCTGGCTCCTGCGTTTGGGACATCCCGTCCACTCGTCGCCTTTCAGGCGCCAGGTGCCGATGGTCTGGAGCACCCGCTGGGGTCGGTCGAGGAGCTGGCGTCGCGCTATATCGATGAGATGAAGGCCATTCAGCCCGAAGGGCCCTACACGCTCGCAGGGCACTCCTTCGGTGGCCTGGTCGCCTACGAAATGGCGCAGCGACTCAGTGAACAGGGGGCGTCCGTGCATGTCTTGTTGCTGGATACACTCACGCCCTCGGAGAACGACGAAACCTCAGATGCCAGCGATGAGGTGATGGCGCTGTTCGAGCTCTGCCACGTGAACCGGCGTTTCACCGGGGATGCAAGCCCAGTACCGGGGCTTGAGAAACTCGACACGCTGTCCCTGGAGCAGCAGCGCGAAATCCTCGCTCGCGAACTGGGTGTGGAAAGCACAACGGTGGCCACCCGGCTGGCGGCGATCTATAAGGCCAGCTACGCGGCCATGGAAAGCTATCGGCCACGGCCGTATGCCGGGCCTGTGACGCTATTTCGTGCTCGGTCCAGCTTCCCCGAACAAGTGCTGCACCCTGCCCGCAAGTTGATGCTCTGGTGTGGCAATAAGACGCTCGGTTGGGAGCCGTTCTGTCCATCACTCAAGGTCGTCAAGGTGCCTGGCGACCACTTCACCATGGTGCTGCCATCCCACGCCACGGAACTCGTCACTGCCATGCAGGAAGCCATCAGTGATCGCCCTCGCATGCATCTCGGCCTGGAGCGTCTGGCAGCGGCTCACATCCCTCATCGCGAGGGGCGCCCCCTGGACATTTCCGCGCAGGCGCTGACGCTTGACCCATACCACCCTGTCCATATCGAAGACCCTTATCCCATCCTCCGTCAGGTCCGGACACAGACCCCCGCCATCAGGGACATCATGTCGAGATGGTGGATTACCCGTCATGCGGATGTTTCAGCCGGCATGCGTGACAAGCGCTTCAGCGTCGACCCTCGCAGCCTGCAAGGTATCGAGCACACCTTCGCCAAGAACAGCAATATCTCTCTTCCTATGCTCAGTGCCTCAAGTCGGCAGCAGCAGGACAAGGCCTTCAACTCGCTGCTCAACAACTTCATGCTATTTCTCGATCCGCCGCGACACCAGTACTTGAGGCGTGTCTTCACACCACTGTTCACCCCAGAGGCCGTGCAGCATTGGGCCCATTTCATCGACGCACGTGCAGAGGAGCTCATTGGCAATCTGAAAGCGCACCCTGCCCCTGACCTTGTCAGAGACCTCGCTCTCCCTCTTCCGGTGGCCGTGATCTCGGGCATGCTCGGTCTCCCACAGGAAGATATTCCCTTGCTGCTGCCCTGGGCACAGGATCTGATCCGGAGCTTCGATCCTCTGCTGTCCGACGAGATCACTCGCCGCATTGATCAAAGTGCAGCAGATTTTACCCGCTACCTGCGTGAACACCTGGAAACCCTTCGTCGAACCTCTGCTGTCGCCAATGAGTACACTCTCAGCCCTTGCGCAGCGCTGGATCAGGGGCTAAGCCTCGAAGAGCTGATAGCGCAATATGCCATAATCTTTGCTGTCGGCTTTGAAACCACCACCGACATGATCGGCAACAGCACCTTGGCCTTGCTGCGCAACCCGGATCAGCTCGAACGGTGGCGTAGACACCCCGAACTCACCGAGAACGCGGTAGAGGAACTCCTGCGCTATGACGGCGCAGTGCGCTGTTCGATGCGTTATGCCCTCGACGATGTGGAACTCGGTGGCCAGCAGATTCAACGCGGCGATACCGTAGTCTTCTCTTTTTCGGCAGCGAACCGGGACCCGCAAGCGTTCCCTAATCCTGAGCGTCTGGATATCGGACGTAACGCTGGCAAGCACGTGGCTTTTGCTCACGGCGCACACTACTGCCTGGGGGCTTATCTGGCGCGCCTTGAGCTGCGCCGTGTCTTGCCGGCATTGATTCGTCACGATTTCGCCCTTGCCCCCGAGGGCGTGCAGTGGAGAGACAGCATGGTCTTTCGGGGTATGGAACAACTGCGGATCAATTTCCTGTAGCGGAAGACACATCACGCTGGAGCGCCAGCCGCATATCGGCCGAGATAACAGGAAGGGTAACGACCACCTTCCAAGACAAGAGGACAATAGCGGCTGGCGATACCGTCCTGCCAGACAGGAGTATCGACCAAATCACAACGATGGAGGAAAGCAGCCTGATACGCTCGACTGGAATGATGGGCGTTATGATCGACACAGCTCATGAATGCGCCAATGGCACTATCGGAGACAGGCTTAGCGAAGTTATACTTTAGTCTAAATGACTGCTCCAATAATAATGCCTCATGACCTCAACACGATTGCCCGCTTCTCTTGATCAAACCCTGCGTCGCTTATGGACGCTCTCTTCCTTTACCTACAGCCTGCGCGTCTTCCTTGCGCTGGGCAGCGTGATGGCGCTGTGCTGGCAGCTAGGCGACATGAGCAAATTGACGCCGTTGTTTCTTGGCATCATCGCCAGTGCGCTGGCAGAAACCGACGATAGCTGGAAGGGGCGACTGCAGGCGTTACTGGTCACCCTGATTTGCTTCACCGTGGCCGCACTGGCCGTGGAGCTGACCTTTTCCCATCCGTGGTGGTTTGTCGTGGGACTGGCTGTCTCTACCTTTGGCATGACCATGCTGGGCGCTGTGAATCAGCGCTATGCCACCATCGCCACTGCAACCCTGATCCTGGCAATCTATACCATGATCAGCATAGAGCAGCGGGGCGGTGTCTCCATGGGAGAGCTCTGGCACGAGCCGTTGCTGCTGGTACTGGGAGCCGCCTGGTACGGTGTCATTTCCGTGGTCTGGTGTGTGTTTTTTTCTCGCCACCCTATCAAGCTGAGCATTGCAAAAGTATTTCGTGAACTCGGCGTTTACCTGCAGCTGAAGGCAACGCTGTTCGAGCCGCTGCGGGGCATGGATG
Source organism: Halomonas binhaiensis (assembly GCF_008329985.2). NCBI lineage: Bacteria > Pseudomonadati > Pseudomonadota > Gammaproteobacteria > Oceanospirillales > Halomonadaceae > Halomonas > Halomonas binhaiensis. The sequence continues at coordinate 162,114 of NZ_CP038437.2, read as the reverse complement.
TAGAAGGCCAGCGCTTGGCGTTGGCACAGCAGAACCGGCGCGTGGTCGAGGCGCTCAACCAAGCCAAGGAGATGATCTTTCGACGCCTGGAACACCAGAATGGCAGAGCCAAGCTGAACCGTTACCTGCGCCTCTATTTCATTGCCCAGGATATTCATGAACGCGCCAGCTCGTCCCATACCCCCTATGGCGAACTGGCAGAAACCTTCTTTCACCATGACATCCTGTTTCGTGTCCAGCGTCTGCTGAATCAACAGGGGCAGGCTTGCAAGGCATTAAGCAAGGCACTGTTGCTGAACCGCCCTTTTGACCATAGCCAGAGCGCCCAAGCGCTGGAGGACCTGCACGCTTCGCTGGATCATCTGCGAGCACAACAGCGCAGTGAGTGGCTTGGGTTGTTACGCTCGCTCAACGCATTGGCCGATAATCTGGCGACGCTGGAAGCACGTCTGGCCAGTGCCTATAACCCGGACGCACTGGCGGAAGACGAAGACAACAGCCTCTATGATCGTTCCCCCAACGGCTGGCGGGATATCGCAGAGAGAATCCACCAGCACCTGACGCTGTCTTCACCGATCTTTCGCCATGCATTGCGGCTCAGTGTGACGCTGACTGTGGGATACGGTGTACTGCACTGGATTCACCCGACACAAGGCTACTGGATACTGCTGACCAGCGTGTTTGTGTGCCGCCCCAACTTTGGTGCGACACAGCGCTTTCTGCGCCAGCGCATTCAAGGGACTATCCTGGGGCTGGTAGCTGGCTGGGCACTGATTACGCTATTTCCGGCAGAGTCCATGCAGGCACTGATTGCCGTTGTTGCGGGCGTTGCCTTCTTCGCCACCCGAGCACGCCGCTACACACTGGCAACCGCATTCATCACCCTGATGGTGCTGTGCTGTTTCAACCAAGTCGGCGATGGCTTTGGCCTGATCTGGCCGCGCCTGTTCGATACGCTGATTGGCGCTGCCATTGCTGGCCTGGCCGTGATGCTGGTGCTACCCGACTGGCAGGGGCGTAACCTGCACCAACAGGCTGCTTTCACATTAACGAACAGCGCCGCTTACCTGCGGGAAATTGTTGCCCAATACGCCCAGGGGAAACGCGATGACCTGGCGTACCGCCTGGCACGGCGCAATGCACATAATGCAGATGCTGCGCTCGCAGCCCTACTGGGCAATATCCTGCAGGAACCGGGGCATTTCCGGCGCGATGTCGATATTGGGCTGCGTTTCCTGGTGCACTCTCATACGCTGCTGAATTACCTCTCGGCACTGGGCGCCCATCGTGGGGAAACACGCCTGGACCAGACGCAGGACAAGCAGTTGCTGGAATGCGTGGAGAGCGTTGCTGCTGCACTGGAGACCTTGGCTGCACAATTGACGGAACGCCACCCCATTGAGCTGGATGACAGCCAATGGGAGGTTGAGGCCAATACGCAGGACACGCTTGCAGAAGAAGCGCCGGAAGATGCCAAACGCCTGCTGCAGATACAGCTGGCCTTGATCTGCCGCCAGCTTGGCCCCTTGAGCAAGACTTCTGGAAAGCTGGTTGCTGGCGCTGGTCCATAGTGTCGCAGAAGCCATACCGTGGCGGGTGATCCTCCAAGGCGGCTATCGGTGATTTTGTTAAATTGGCGTCAGGAAGACACATGATACATTGATAAATCAATTACTTAATCTTGTTTTCTGCCTTTAAAAAACCGTGGTTTTGTCATGGTGAAAAGCAACGCCTTCTTCTAGCCTTTATAAAGTGCAGTCCAGATACGACCGTATATCTATATCTTTTATTTAAAAGATATTCAGATGCCATATCTTTACTGCCTCTTGCACAGGATGAAACTTGAATAAAAGCAATGGAGATCCCCATGTCCTTTTTCGAATTAACATCAAGAAAAGAAGCTGCCATAGAAGGGGCTGGTAGTGGCGGAGGTATCGATGTCAACCAGCTAAAGCAGGTATTCGAAGAAGCTGCAAAAAAATCCATGGAAGTGAGCAAGGCCAAGACTGAAGGCAATACAGAGGTCGATACTGCGAGGTCATCTCGACCCAATAACTGATGCCATCAATATCTGGTGGGTAGTGGCCATACCCCTGGCCTGTGATTTCCGCCACCATCTGGATGGTTGGCGGAAGTCCCTATAACACCAATAGAAACACCGATAGAGTTTTCTTCTCATATAATGACTTCCCTTTTAACCACGGAATATTCTCTAGTGAGAATATACTCTGAACCTGGCTGAAGTGGATAGCATAAATCGCATATATAAAAGTACAAGATCCGGTACTTGTTTGGCCTCCATCAGCCTGGCAGGAATGCACCATGACAACACCAAATCACTCAGTCTCAAGCCAGTCACCAATAGGCCCGCATAATACGGACAACCAGACGCTATGGAAAAAGACGCTTGATGACTTGAGTCTGAAAAACAAGACGGCGAAAGATCCTGATCCTGCCTCGCATGAGAAGGAGACAGATAGCGATGAAAAGCTGCGAGAGGGTATTTCAAAAAGCGAAAATGAAGGCTATCAGCATGCAGAAACCGATGCTGAAGGTGAACAGGCGCTAATCGATTACTTGTACATCGGCCCACCTGATGAAGTCGCACCAGGACTGATTCGCTACGAAAATCAGAAAGGTGAGAAATTCGTTATCAGCGATAGCGACAACCCTGAGCTGTATGCCAAGGTCAGTCATGACTACGCGCAATTGAAGGGAATCAATATAAGCGAAGAGCAAGGCTATCGGCTGGGTGACCAGGAAGCCTCCTGGCCTCCTGTCGCGGGCACTACTGTGGGACCTGAAGGGGAAATGGGACCGGGTCTGATACGCTACCAGAATGGCGATGACAAGGTGGTCGTGTCGTATGACAGCAACCCCGACCTATACACCTACCTCAGCGGCATGCATGAAATACTCACCAACCCTGACAAGCGTGGTGCAATTGAGCAGGCCGAGAGAAATGGGGCAACGCTTGCAGGTCATGATGACACGGCACCAGGACCTACTCAGTACAAGCAGCTCGAAATCGGCGCCGATATAATCACCTATCAGACCGAGAGTGGTGACAAGGTAGTTGTGTCAAAGGACCTGACTCCTGAACTATTCGGCAAGGTAGAGCAAGCCAAAGAAACTCACGATATCATCAATGACAGCATAAGGGATGGCTACCAGCTTTCTGGTCCCAATGACTACCTTGAGCAGGGTGATATTACGGTTGTTGGCAGTGTAGAAGAACTGGGTAATGGCTTGATTCGCTATGAAACAAGCGAAGGAAAATTCATTGTTTCCAAAGAAATCAGCCCACAGCTCTATGACAAGGTCAGCGAAACGTCGAATAGTTGGTTCAATATAGATAGCACCCGTGACACGGGCCGTGAGACCTTTAGCCTTCCCAAGCCAAGCGACATAGACGTCATGAATATGGATACTGGCGTCCATGTCGACGAAAACGACAATGGCTCTCCCACCATGAGCGTTGGTGAGTTAGCCACAAAGTCCTTGCTCGACGACTATCGCCAGCTTCTTGAAGACGGAAAGGTCAACAAGGATGATCCACGCGCTAAATTGGTCATTGCGATAGAAGCACAAGCTGCCTACCAGAATGGCCACTCCATCACCGGCTATGAAGAAAAGGTTGACAAGATATTTGGCGACCTTGTCGTTGGAACAACCAGAAAGTTCGACGATGACCCCACCCAACTGACTGCCGCCGACATGCACGACATCATCGACGGCCCCAAGCTTGTAGAAGAGCTGACATCCTTGTTCAGCAATGAAACCATTCATAGTGATTACAAGGAAAAGATCAACAGCGCCCTGACCAAGCTTGATAACAAGGAACAGATTGAAAGCCAGCTGAGAGATCTCGTCGAAAATCCAGAGTATATAAAATACCTTGAGTCCCTGAAAAACCAGGGGCTTGATGAAGCAGCAATGCAAGACTTGAACAACGTGCTCAGCTCCCTCGCGGTATTCGATGAAGATGCCGCAACTCGTGCAGCACAAAAGATCCAGCGTGATGCATTGATCGTCGACCTTAATGCCATCATGGGTGACGCAAGCAAGGTGACAGAAGAGAATCAGGCCCTAGCCACCAAGGACCTGTTCTTGCTCATCAAGGGATTGATCAAGGGTGGGATTGATATGCCCCGCCGACTTCAATCCACCTATGAAAAATTCATCAACGAGACGCTTGGCAACAACAAGACCGCAGGGGATGTGGATAAGGCGCTCAAGGAGCTGGGAGAAAAGTTTGAGTGGCACGGCAAGATCAGCCAGGCGGATATCAATACGGCCCTCGCCTCCGGGACATATCTCTCTGTGGCTGAGCGTGGAAATATCGGTAAGATTCTTGATTTTCTCAACCAGAAGGGACTTCTTGGCTCACTCAGCAGTGGTGTCTCCCTTTTCTCAGGTATTTATCAGTTGGTTGGCAAGGGTGGACAGCTTGGTGACGAGCCCTTGGAGCGCCTCGGAATTGCAAGAGATTTCCTCAGCTTTGCCGGTGGTTCAGAACACTTCGTCAAACTCGGTAGTGCCGTAGCAGAAACCCTTGGAAAAGGTAATCTGATAGATTTCCTTGGTCTGGATAAATCCGTCCCTGAAATATGGGGAAAGGACAAGAGCATCGATCTTGGAAAGTTTAAAAATGCTGCAGGAACACCGATATCAGAAGATATTAAAAAAGCCATCTATGAAAAGCTTTCAACTAATTATTCTTCCATGAAGGAAGCCGTGTACTCGGACTTCCCCAATGGAGATAAGCTCGAAAGCCTGATATCTGAATCCATTGAAGCCAAGGGCGGCACCAAGGTGGCACCAGGCATTGCGTCCAAGCTGGCCGCTTCTGCCCTGAAGGTTATTGGACCTGCTACCGATATTGCAGGGGGCATCGCCGGCATCGTCCTCGGGGCCTTTACCATCAACAATGGCATTCAGTCGGGGCACGAGCTCACCAAGGCCCAGGGCGGTATAGATGTGGCTACCGGTGGCATCGGTCTCATTGCAGGTGCAAGCGGTGTAGCAGGCTTCATGGGGAGTACGCTCGGGGCCGCGCTTACAGGTCCGCTGTTTCTCCTTACTGCCGTATTGGGGGTGATTGGCAGCATCATCAGCTTCTTTGTCGAGCATGATAAAAAACAGCAAGCCACCGACAAGGAAGGCCAGTGGTTCAAGGATCTGGCCAATATCGGCCTGCTGCAGTCAGACTGGGGTGACAAGGTCGAATATGCACGCTACTCCTTTCATCACTATGGTGGTCGCGATGCACCTATGGACGAAAGTATTTTCAAATATCAGCAAAGCGAGTGGGAAAACTTTACCTCGACGCCATCGGAAAATGGTTCATCGAGCAACCGCCTCAATGAAGCGCTTCATAACAATGCCCTTAGCGTATTTGGAGCATCTTTCTATGAAGAAAATCGCGATATCATCGATGTCATTGATGGAAACTGGGAAGCGTGGGGGCAGCAATTTGGCGGAGATATGATCGTCAGTATTGATGACCTGAAAAAGATCGCCAAGGGTGAAGAAGGTAACTGGAGTCCTCAAGAGCAGGAAGCGGCTCAGTTCATGCTCGATCATCCACGCTTCATGGACTTGCTGGACACCATGCGCTACGGAGAAAGAACCAGAGACGATATGTTCAGCGACGAGGACATCGCCCTTTGGTTGGAAAAAGCCAAAGGCCAGGGGGAGCTGTCATAACGTTCCGCGAGTTCTGGCGGTGCCAAGCCTGAAATGATCGCGACAAGCACTGCCGCGATCATTCTCGCTTTCTACCTATGATGGGAAAGCCCCATCGTGCAACAGGGCAGACATTCAGGCGAGATGCAGGCGCACATCGATGTTGTTGCGCGTGGCGTTGGAATACGGGCAGACGACATGAGCCTTGTCGATCAACGCCTGTGCCTGCTCAGGAGGCAGCCCTGGCAGGCTGATGTGTAGATCGACCTCGATACCGAAGCCAGTGGGAATGGCACCGATCCCGACCTTGCCTGTAATGCTGGTATCGTTTGGCAACGTTACCTTTTCGTTGGCCGCGACAAATTTCAGCGCACCGAGGAAACAAGCGGAATAGCCAGCGGCAAACAGCTGCTCGGGATTGGTACCCGGTCCTCCTGCACCACCCAACTCCTTCGGTGTGGATAGCTGAACCTTCAAGACACCGTCCGAGGATTCGGCATTTCCCTCACGGCCTCCAACGGCAGTGGCCTCGGCTCTATACAGCACTTGTTCAATCGACATGATGCTCTCCTTGGTCTTGATGCGTTTTCGCAGCAGGGCTGCGCAGGACAAGAGTAAGTGTATGCCGAGAAGCGCACGATGCAGCACTTATCGAGCAGAAAAGTAAAAGCAGCACATGTATCAGCGTGCTGCATATTCTCTCATTAGTGAAACAAAGGCATCGGCCGGCGGGAAGCCTTCGAAACTGTGAGTGGCTGGGATCTTGGCCCAGGGGAGTGCTTCGGCGGTGCAGGTTTCGATGAAGGGCTCGATACCGGCCGTCTCATCCAGCATGGCGCTGCGCACGTTGACGAAGTCCCCCATCACCTCGGGGAAGCGTGTGAAGACCCAGCTTTTACAGTCATCACAGAAGGAATGTTCGAGCCCTTCTATTTCCTGAGCCCCACCACGCACAGGCTGTCCTTGTTCAATGCTGAAGCCGTCGTTCGCTACGGTAAGGCTGAGCGAAAAGGCACTGGCCGTCATGCGCTGACATCCTTTGCAATGGCAAGCCATCGTCATGATCGGAGGTGCTGTGATGCGAAAACGCAGCCGTCCACAGCGGCAGCCACCCGTTCGAGAGGTCCAGTCGATCATGGTAAAGCTCCTGTTTGCATGGTCCGTGTGACATTGGGCACTGTGTCATCTTTGAAGCCCCAATGCATTGCCAGAGCCTCCGACAGCTCAAGGCAGGCCACCCTGCCCGCCATACACAGTGTCTCCACCATGGTAGTGCATGATCTGGCTTGTGCATTAAAGGAACGGAGCGTACAGCGCCTGGCGTCTGAAGAGCAGATGGAATAGGCAACCCACGAGGCCCATGAGATAGAGGGGCAGCTCTTAGGACACTCAGACTCGTATCAGATACACGAAAGTTGTCCTTGTCAGGTGATTGATCGGGGGGATATTGTCTCCCTCACCTCTGGTGCACTCGTTTCCATGCAGTCAAGGCCCTACCTGTGAGTGATAAACCTCCTTCCATGCAATCGCTGATTGCTTTCGAAGCCACCGCACGCCTGGGGTCGATGACCGCGGCGGCTGAAGAGGAACGCACCACCCAGCCAGCCATCTCGCAACGTATTCGGGCCTTGGAAGAACTTCTAGGATTGCCGCTTTTTGATCGCCAGGGTAGTCGCTTGAACCTTACTACCCAAGGAGAGCGCTTCTATCGTGAGATAGCGCCCAACCTCAAAGGGATTCGTGAAGCCTGCGAGCAACTGACCCACCATGGTAATCGACCATCACCATCGATAGTGATCGCTGCCGGCTCAGGCTTCACACACCTCTGGCTCCTGCCTCGCCTTCCCGCTCTCAAAAGGGCCTTTCCTGATTTCACCTTCAAGCTGGCGCCCATCGACCGAGTTGATGATCCAGAAATGCAAGCAGCCGATATCGCGATTCGCTTTGGCCCTTACGTACCGCAGGACAAGGGGCGGCTGGTAGCCAGCGAAGCGGTCTTTCCCATCTGTAGCCCCGACTATGCGAAGGAGCGCGGCCTGAGCGCCGTGCTGACAGCGTCGGACCTCCCCCACCTCTCCTTGCTCCATCAGGATATCAAGGATCCTCGCTGGCTCGACTGGGCCCAGTGGTGTCGGCATGCTGGGCTTGGCCTGACACCCGGAGATGACGTCTTCGCCTACCGCAACTACGCGTTGCTGCTGAATGCCGCACTTGCCCACCAGGGGGTGGCATTGGGCTGGTCGATACTCGTGGAGGACTATCTGGCAAGCGGACAACTGGTTGCATTAGGCCCGCAGGTAACTCGTGAGGACTATGGCTACTGGCTCAGCGTCAAGCATCATCGCAGCACGGTCATCGAGCCGATCAGTGACTGGCTAATCAACGCCGTCCGGCGGTAAGGGATAAGGAACGCGCTGCGGCGCATTCATCCACCTTGGCCAGGCATAAGGAATCTGCATACCCCAGGATAAGCTACCGACTCTACTCGGGCGGCAGTTCTCTCGTCACCATGCCAGTGACCACCTGCGTGATGACAGAAGCCAAAAGAGGATATCCGACATGCCCGCCCATCATGCATTCGTCATTCACGAGCAGCCGCCATCCATCATGCTCGATGACGGAGAGCAGTCACGGAAAATCAGCCCATTATGGCTGCGTGAACGAACTCAGGCCCCCGACCAGCTGGAGCCCATGACCCAGCAGCGCCTGTTCGACTCCCACGCTATCGACGTGGCACTGACGCTAGAGAGCGCGACATGGATTGACGAGAGTCACGCGGCCCTGGCATTCAGTGATGGGCATCGTGAGACCTATGACCTTCGCTTGCTGGCCAGTGAGCTGAATGACAATGCGACGTTCCCTTCCCCCGAACCCTGGGATGCCAGCCTGAATCAGGACCAGGTACGCTTCGACTGGCAACGGATACAGGAAGATCAGGCCTACTTCCGGGCCTCGCTGGACGCCTATCTGCGCTACGGTTACATCGTCCTCTACCGTGTACCGACAGACCCTGAGCATATTCTTCAGGTCGGCGGATACTACGGCTATGTCAAGGAAACCAACTTCGGGCGCTACTTCGAAGTCTACTCACGACCAAGCGGTAATGACCTGGCCTATCGCAGCGTTGCCCTCGGCCCACATACCGACAATCCGTATCGCAACCCGGTACCGGGCATCCAGCTACTCCATTGCCTGGTCAACGAAACCACCGGTGGCCTGTCGACACTGGTCGATAGCCTAAAAGTGCTTGAGCAGCTGCGCCACGAAACTCCAGAGGGCTACGCCCTGCTCAAGACCATTCCGGTACGCTTTCGCTTTGTCGATGCCGGAACCGAGCTCATCTCCCACCGCACCATGATCCAGACCGACGATGAAGGTCATCCCACGGGCGTTCACTACAGTCCACGCCTGGATGCCCTGCCCTTGCTTCCCGATGACCAGGTCCGTCTGTTTCATCGCGCCCGTCAGCGACTCGGCCAGCTGTTCTCGGACCCGGCCTACGAGGTGCGTTTCGCCCTCCACGCTGGCGAACTGATGCTGTTCGACAACAGCCGTGTGCTACATGGGCGTACCAGCTACGAGACCAACGAAGGGCTGCGTCATCTGCAGGGTTGCTACCTTGATACCGACGGCCCGCGTGAGCGTTTCGCCAGTCTCATGAAGCATCGTGATTCGATCGAGGAGGTTGCCTGAATGGAACAGGTTGCATTTCGGCAGATGAAAGAGGGCACCCGAGAAGAGTATGTCTTTCTTGAGCACCTGGAGGACAAGTTCAACCAGGGCCTTGCAGATCGCCTACTGCAGGCACTTCGCAACCTTGAGCACAGCCTGAGCGGTTACCAGGTGACACGCCTGGAGCATTCATTGCAGTCGGCCTCACGAGCCGAAGCGGACGGTGCCGATGAAGACATGATCATCGGCGCCCTGCTGCACGACCTCGGTGACGAGTTGGCGCCCTACAACCACTCGCAGCTGGCCGCCGCCATCATCCGCCCTTACGTACGCGGCGAGGTCACTTGGGTGGTACATCACCATGGCCTGTTCCAGAAGTTCTATTACGCCCATCATTTCGGCGACGACCCGAACGAGCGCGACCGCTACAGAGACCACCCTTGGTACCAGAGTTGTGTGGATTTCTGCGAGCGCTACGACCAGGCGGCGTTTGATCCGGATTATCCCACACCATCACTGGCGCACTTTGAACCCATGTTGCGGAGGGTGTTCTCCCGCGCTCCCTTCGATCCTGAGGTAATCGGTGAAGAACATTCGCTGGAGCCATGATGTCACTGCGTCACCCTGCCGAGGAATGGGACATCAGCGGCGAGGGTGCGGGCGTACATTGATCGACTCGACCAGGATCACAGATCATTATTGCGCTACTTCATCCACTTACCCAAAAACATTAGTAGAGCTAATGTGAAACATTAAAAAACAGGGACTTTACAGGCCTATGGATTCATGACGAGACTAGGGAAGCTATTATCACTTTACCGCTTCAGGAACTCTCGACATGACCACTCGAAAGCCCTGTGTTCCGTTCTTGATGGCCGACCAGACGGCTGTTTCTGTGCTTCCCTGCCACGGTCTCCCTGTCGTCAAGACGCCCTACCTGCCGCAGTTGGCGAACGGGGACATGGTCACCGGCTCAGCCTATTGCAATAGCCGCCATGCGCGCCCTCCCGCTTTATCTTGATGGCAGGCCGATTGCCTTCCGGTGCCTGTGTATCAGTCAGCCGGTGGCGCGAATCTTTCGTTTACCCCAAACCTTTCGATCACCCCAAACCTTTCAAGCCCCCCGACCTTTCAGGCACCCTAACCTTTCAAGCACACAACCCTTTCAAGCACACAACCCTTTCAATCACCCCAACATGGAGTTGCTGGCAGCTGACATCAATTTCATCGACCTGAGTGGCACCCTCCTACTCCACAAGGGCATCAAGAAATGAACAGTGATTCCATGACACGACACCTTTAGACTACCAGCATGAAAATCTTTAACATTCAGACTATTACAACAACGGGACATACCTCATGACGACGTCGAGCGACCCCAAGTCGCCTCCTATGATCAGTGACATGCATACGGATTACACTGTCGGCCAGGACAACATTGTGGGGCAGCTAGGCCCCGTCGGTTTCGATATCCACAATCGTGTCTTCGTTATATCGGCGCTTGCTTCACTCGTTTTCATCGTGCTCACCCTGCTGTTCCCGGAACAGGCAGGCAGCATCTTCCAGTCCATTGTCAGCTTCGCGACGGGCACGCTGGACTGGTACTTCATGAGTATCGTGGACTTCTTCATCCTGTTCTGTGTTGCGCTTGTCGTCCTTCCCTATGGATCGATCAGATTGGGAGGACCTGACGCCCGGCCAGAACACAGTTACCTGTCCTGGTTCGCCATGCTGTTCACTGCCGGCATCGGTATCGGGCTACTGTTCTTCAGCGTACTGGAGCCGGTATATCACGCCAACGTGTCCCTGCCACTGGGCGTGACATCTCCTTTCGGAGCGGATGGAAGCTTGAATCCGGAGGCCATTCCCGAGGCCAGTGCCCTGGGCCTTGCCGGCACGTTTCTCCATTGGGGCATACATGGTTGGGCCGTCTATGTAGTCATGGCATTGGCGCTGGCCATTTTCTCCTATAACAAGGGGCTTCCCTTCTCCATCCGTTCAGCCTTCTTCCCTATCCTGGGAGAGCGTGTCTGGGGCTGGTGGGGACATGTGATCGACATCCTCGCCGTGTTTTCCACCCTGTTCGGGCTGGCTACTGCACTCGGCCTCGGCGCCAAGCAGGCCAATGCGGGAATGAATTTCATCTTTGGCCTGGACGTCACCACCACCACCCAGGTCATCGTGATTATGCTGGTGACGGCAGTGGCCCTGGTGTCGGTCTGGCGAGGACTTGAAGGCGGTGTGAAAAAGCTGTCCGAGATCAACATGGTTCTCGCGGTACTGTTCTTCTTCTTCGTGCTGTTCGCCGGCCCGACCCTGGTGGGGTTGAGCGGGTTCTGGACAGGCCTGGAGACCTACGTGAAGGACTTCATCCCGCTATCTGCTCCCTTCGGCCGCGATGATGCCAGCTACCGTCAGGCGTGGACCGTCTTCTACTGGGCCTGGTGGGTCAGTTGGGCACCGTTTGTCGGCATGTTCATTGCCAGGGTGTCACGCGGCCGCACCATTCGCGAGTTCGTGATCTGTGTATTGCTGATTCCCAGCCTGTTCATTTTTGTATGGATGGGCGTCTTCGGCGGCATCGCGCTGGATCAGCTCTATGCAGATCCTTCCAGCAGCCTGGTAAAGGAATACGTTATCGATAACTACAGACCCGAATTGGCGCTTTTCGGAATGCTGGACAAGCTGCCGATGACTGGCCTGATGTCCACCCTTGGCATCATTCTGGCGCTGATCTTCTTTGTTACCTCTTCGGATTCCGGCTCTCTGGTCATCGATACCATCACAGCAGGCGGCAAGATAGATGCCCCCAGGCCTCAGCGAATGTTCTGGGCGACAGTGGAAGGCTTGGTCGCCATCGTGCTGCTGCTCGGCGGTGGCCTGTCGGCACTTCAGGCCGGCGTAACGGCAACCGCGATTCCCTTCTCCATCGTGATGCTGTTGATGTGTTACTCCATCATCAAAGCGCTGAATGGCGAACTGCGGCGTATGCGCGCCTGAAGCGTGACGTCATCAGGTAGTTCCTATGTGCCACACAGGGCGGTCAAGCCCTGGTGGCACGTTCATCGGCAGCTTTCGTGCTTGTTTGATGCGAAATTCTTGTCCAGAGCCAGTGAACCACTACGCTGGCTACCTTCAAGGCTGAATACCCACCTTCTTCCAAACGGCATGGATGATTTAGCTGCCAGCAGTTATGTAGTGGTGCTTTTTTCTGAGCAAGGATTCCGATAGCTATTCATAAACATCAAGATCTTCGGCAAGCACAAAATCACCATCATAGAAGCCAGTCATCTCTTCCCTGATTTGTTCATCCGACTGCCCAAAATACAGCGGATGCGTCATGACAAGCAGTCCAGGATTGACGGCTTCGGCAATTTCTGCCAACTGCCGGGTGCTGGTGTGCGCATGATACATATAGTCTTGCCAATCCTGGCTTAACCTCGACAACCCGACATCACTCATCACTTCATGAATGAGTATATCGGCCCCACGATAGTAATCGTAGAGCGACTCAGACTGACGCGTATCGCCACTTATCACTACAACCTTATCCGGCGTCTCGATACGATAGCCAAATGCCTCTCCATGCTGCCAGCTACCATGGAGAACAGGAAAGGCCGTCACAGTGACAAGTTCATCCTCATGGACAACCTGCAAATCATCAATTTCGGTAACTTGTGCCTTGTAACCCGTCGTATTCGCTGGCTGACTCCCTTCAATTCTATGGTGGATATCCGCTTGGTAGGATTCGAGCAATCCATCAACCAGTTTCTGAGTACCATGGGGCCCCACGATAGCTACAGGCTGATCACGCCCCATTACCCAGGGACGAAAGAGCATTTCATCCACACCGAGCACGTGGTCGGAATCCAAATGGGTAATGAAGAGCTTGTTCATCGCTCCATATACAGTGCTGTTGGAATAATCTGAACCGCTATCGTAGTTTATATCCGGTGGCATGAAGTCCTCTCCCGAAAAGGCATTGAGGTTCTTCATGTAACCAGGGCCCGCATCGAAGAGATAAAGGTTCTTGTCGACTACCACGAGAATAGCTTGGCCTGCACGATCCGCTCGAAAGTTTGGTGACCCTGTACCAAGCATGATTACCCGAGTGTTGGTATCTGTCGCTTGGGACTCGAGGTTTTCCTCTTGTGCATATACGATACCGGGGAGCAATGCTGATAACGCGAACAATGTGGAAACAACATTTTTATATTTCATTCTACTTAAATCCCTTGTTTATTTTTCTTCAAATCAATTTGGTTCATGACAATTCAGGCCACCGCTTTATAGGTTCACCCTTTTCCATTTGCGCTTATTGTTGAAAACGCCTCCTGGTTACCCTCGGTACCGGTAGGGCTTATTCCCTTCAGCAATTTGAAAACTGCACAGCCGGCGATAAGAATGCCGGGCCCTGTCGCCACCATCACACCAACTGTCCCTGCGCCCACTGCCAGCATTTGTCCGGCAACCAGAGGGCCTCCCATCGCACCGAGTCGACCTACGGCCACCGCAGTGCCGACCCCAGTAGCACGCAAGCGTGTGTGATAGAACATGGGCGCCAGAGCATAGAGAACACATTGCCCGCCGGTGGCAAAGAGACCGACCATAAAGCCCGCTGTCATCATGCTGGTGAGCTGGCCTGCCAGGGCCAGTGCAATCAGGGCGCTGAAGATACCGAGGTAGATAAGCACAGCCAGCGCCATGGCGGGTAACCGCCCGATCAGCGCGCCCAGCGCCAAGGTGCCGACCACTGCACCTATTTGGAAGGAGAACATGACCCAGCTGGCGTCCGCTGATGTCATGCCCTGTTCGACCAGAAGACTGGGGAGCCAATTAATCAACATGTACACGACGAAAAGGGTGAAGAAGTAGGAGCTCCAGAGCATTAGAGTAGGAGCCGCCATCCCATCGCTGAATAGATTGCGCCAGGCAGTGGCAGATGCCTCGGACTGGCCGCTCTGATTACGCTGGGACTGAAAGGCAGCCGATTCAGGTAAGTAGAAAGCCAGCATCGGGATGATCATCAGCGGAGTGATTCCTCCCACAATGAAGACGATCTTCCACGTCTCCTCGAAGCCGGCGATACCAACGGTGGCGGCCAAGGCCGCGCCCAGCGGTACACCACAGTACATCAAGCTGACGGCAAAACCGCGCATCCGCTCTCCCACCGCTTCGGATGTGAGCGCAATCAAGTTCGGCAAGGCCATCCCCAAACCAATGCCTGTGAGAAGGCGGGCAATGAGCAACGTGCTGAGGTTCCAGGCGTAGACTGTAGCCACCGAAAATAGCCCGAAGATGGCCACCGCCATGATCAGCAATATCTTGCGGCCAAACTTGTCAGCGAGCCGGCCACCCATCAAGGCGCCCGGAAGCAGCCCGAAGATGCCAATACTGAAAACCCAGCCAATGGCCATCTGGTCGAGCCCGAAGACAGCTGTCATTCCTTGAGCTGCGATACCCGGTGCCTGGAGATCCCAGCCTTCGAGCAAGGCCACCATGAAACACAGGGCGATCGTTACCCAAGTACGCGCCGGCGTGGCCGATGCCTGTTGTGTGGTGCCAGTAATATTTTTTGTTGGCATTGTTTAGGTACCGTTTTCTTTGATGAAGGTGGGGGACTAGGTCGTCCTCACTGCGACTTGAGTAGATCGAGCGCTACATCGACGATCATGTCTTCTTGGCCACCCACCATCCGACGCTTGCCAAGTTCGACGAGGATATCGACGGTCTTGAGCCCGTATCGCTCGGCGGCCATCTCGGCGTGGCGCAGGAAGCTCGAATAGACACCTGCATATCCAAGGGCCAAGGTTTCCCTGTCCACCCGAACGGGACGGTCCTGGAGGGGGCGAACAATGTCGTCAGCGGCATCCAGCAAGGTGTAAAGGTCGGTACCGTGCTCCCAGCCCAGCTTATCGAACACGGCAATGCAGGCCTCCAGAGGCGCATTGCCGGCACCCGCGCCTTGGCCCGCCAGCGACGCATCGATCCGATCACAGCCTTCTTCCACGGCGACGATGGAATTGGCTACCCCAAGGCTGAGGTTGTGGTGGGCATGAATGCCGGTTTCGGTGGCAGGATCCAAGGCGTCCTTGACAGCGCGAAAGCGTTCGCGGACATCCGCCATGGTCATGGCACCGCCCGAATCCACCACATAGATGCAGTTCGCGCCGTAGCCCTCCATCAGCTTGGCTTGCTCGGCAAGGCCAGTGGGCGTCTGCATATGGCTCATCATCAGAAAGCCAACGGTGTCCATGCCAAGCTTGCGCGCAGACTCGATATGCTGACGGGACACATCAGCTTCAGTGCAGTGCGTAGCGATGCGCACAGTACGGGCACCGGCCTGGTAGGCATCCTTGAGGTTTTCGATAGTGCCGATGCCCGGGAGCAGCAGCGTGGCGATAGTGGCATGTTTCACCACATCGGCCACCGCCTCGATCCACTCCAGATCGGTGTGGGCACCAAAGCCGTAGTTGAAGCTAGCCCCTTGGAGGCCATCGCCATGTGCCACCTCGATGGAATCAACCTTGGCCAGATCCAGCGCGCGAGCGATCCTTTGCACATCGTCCACAGAGTACTGGTGGCGGACGGCATGGCTGCCATCTCGCAGGGTGACATCGGAGATGTAGAGTTTCTTTTCAGGGATGAAATTCATGTCGCTGTCTCCTTAGTTCCCTTGACCTGCAACCAGGCGCTCCGCCGTTGCCAGGGCAGCGGAAGTCATGATGTCGAGGTTGCCTGCGTAGGCAGGCAGGTAGTGAGCAGCGCCTTCCACTTCGATGTACACCGAAGTCTTGAGCCCACTCACCTTGCCTACACCGGGCACATTGATCGGGGCGTCATCGGGAATCTGTTCGAACTGAACTTCCTGCTTGAGGCGATAGCCAGGCACGTAACGGCCCACCGCCTGCACCATTTCTTCAATAGAGGCGGCGACCTTTTCCCTGTCGGCGAGCTCGGATAGCACGTAGACGGTATCGCGCATCAGAAGAGGTGGCTCAGCGGGATTCAGAACAATAATGGCCTTGCCTTTCTGTGCTCCGCCTACTGACTCGATGGCTTTCGAGGTGGTTTCGGTGAATTCATCGATGTTCGCCCGGGTACCAGGGCCCGCTGACCGGCTAGAGATGGACGCAACAATCTCGGCATAGTGGACCTTGGCAACCTGAGACACTGCCGCGACGACAGGAATGGTGGCCTGGCCGCCACAAGTGACCATGTTCACGTTGCGCTGATTGAGGTTCTGCTCGAGATTCACTACAGGCACGCAATAGGGACCGAGTGCTGCGGGAGTCAGATCAATCAACTGGATATCAGGCTTGTGCTCACGCAATACACGTTCATTGTATGAATGAGCGCCAGCTGAAGTGGCATCGAACACGACCTCGATATCGGTGAATTCGGGCATCTTGACGAGGCCTTCTACACCTTCGTGGGTGGTGGCCACTCCCATCTTCCGGGCGCGGGCCAGGCCATCGGAGTCAGGATCAATCCCGACAACGACACCCATTTCCAGCACATCGCTGGTACGCAGAATTTTGATCATCAGGTCGGTGCCGATGTTGCCGGATCCGATAATGGCAGCTTTGGGGGATGTGCTCATCGTTGTTACCTCAGTTATTCGGCGTGAGATCATTGCTCGCTGAAGGCGATGCCAACTTGTCCAATCCCTTCGATGACCGCGTCAAAATGATCGCCAGCAGCTACCGGCACCATGGGGCCTAGCGCGCCGGTCAAGATGAGGTCGCCCTTTTTCAGATGAGAACCGAGACTCGCCATTTTCCGTGCCAGCCACACAGCCGCATTCAAGGGGTTGCCAAGACACTCGGCGCCGCTGCCTACCGAGACTTCTTCCCCATTCTTGAGAAGACGCATCTGGCTGTTGCGCAGGTCGGTATCAGCCAAGTGTCGGGCCGGACCGCCCAGGACAAAGCTGCCGCTCGATGCATTGTCGGCAACGGTATCCACGAACCTGATGTCCCACTCCCGTATGCGGCTACCCACGATCTCCAGGGCCGGAAGGACCCACCCCACCGCACTGACCAGGTCCGCCAAGCTGGTATCGGCATGGGGTAGATCTTCCGCGAGTATCAGGGCAATCTCGGCTTCAATCTTCGGCTGAGTCACGCGCTTGATCGGGACAATTTCGTTGTCGCCGTAGGCCATGTCAGCAAAGAGGGTGCCGAAATCCGGCTGATCCACACCAAGCTGGGCCTGGACCTTGGCATTGGTCAGTCCGATCTTGCGTCCGACCACGCGGCGACCGTTCTTTCGGGCGTACTCGACATTGATCCGCTGGATCGCGTAGGCATCCTGTTCGTTGTCCTCGCCGATCGATTTGCGCAGTGGCGCAATCGGGTCGCCATCTTGTTCCGCTTGGCGTAGCGCTTGCGCCAGCTCCGCCAATGACTTCGAGATATCACTCATCGGATTCTCCCTTGGGCTCAGTCAACTCAGTTCGTAAGAAAGTCCAGAACCAACCGATTGAACTTGTCCGCATGCTCGAATTGAGCCCAGTGACCGCAGCGGTTGAAGATATGAAGCTCCGCTCGCTGAAGTCCATTGAGAAGCCTTAAGCCCGTATCCATGGGCACAAAGCGGTCATCCCGGCCCCAGATAATCAAGCTCTCATGGGCGATCTCGCCAAGGCGCGGGCCGAAATCCGGGAAGGGTTTGGGATTGGCCTGGCTGCTCTTGACGAAGTTCACCAGGTGATCCTCGCGAGCCAGGATGTTGTCCAGGCGAGTCTTGAAAAGCTCCTCGGTGAGGCTGCTGGTGTCGTAGACGAAGATGTCCATCATCTCTTTGAGATTATCGAGGGTCGGCTCGCGATAAAGTTTTTGCAGCCGCTTGATCCCCTCGGCAGGCATCGGTGTGAACATACTTCCACCACCGGTTCCTCCGCCCATCAGCACGAGTTTGCTCACCCGATCGGGATAGCTCAGAGCGAACGCCACGGCGCTGTGACCACCCATGGAATTGCCCAGGATGTGAACCTTGCGAATATCCAGGGCATCGAGGGCAGACTTCAGCACGCGGGCATTCAAGTCCGAACGTGATCCCGTGGAAACAATGGAGTCGCTCTTGCTCCATCCTGGGCAGTCCAAGAGGAGGACACGGTAGCCGGCATCGGTAAACGGTTCGATATTACGGTTGAAATTGGCCCAGCCGCTGGCACCGGGCCCAGAGCCGTGGAGCATGACGATGGTTTCTTCACCCTCTCCCACATCGTTGTAGTGAATATTGAGTTCCAGCTCACCTTCTTGGACCTTTACGAAATGACTGGTCCCTTCTTCGGTCCATTTTTGTGTCGTCATCCTGCACCTCCAACTAATTGATCGAGTAACCAATGAAGTCACGCGGCTCTGACAGTGAGAGCACCAAAGCCCGCAATCCACTCAGGAATCGGGCGGTAGTAGCGATCCATTTCATGACTGGGACCAAAGGCCGATAGCGCCGCCCCGGCGGCGACCCATGTCTTCACTTCGTGGGTAGACTTTCCGGCCATCTCGGAAAGCGCTTCGTTGCTCATTCCATCGAGGTCGGCAATGCAGCCGGACGCTACCAGCTCAAGAAACTTCTGGTCCCACTCAGGATTGAGCGGATGCAGCGAGTTCTGGTCGTCAACGAACCTGCGTGCGGCGTCAATCACACGTTGAGTACGAGCTTCGCGCTCATCCAATGGCAGATCGCGCCCGCTTCCCAGCAAGCGATCACGAAGGTTGCTGCTGGCCGTCGAGAGCTCTGGAACGGGAGGCTGATGGGACAGACCACCGGAACCGATGAAGAGGGTGCGCTTTCCCAGTGACTTGGCGTATCGCCCTACGGATTCACCAAGAATACGGGCACGCTTGAATCCTGGTAGTGGTACAGCAACCGAGTTGATGAAAACGGGGATGGTCGGCGTTTTATCCAGACCTCCCAACAGAAACTGCAGTGGTTGGGCAAAGCCATGATCCACCTGCATCTTGTGGGAAACAGCAATATCCACACCGTCGGCCAGTGCCTGGATAGCGAGCCCTTCGGCCAGTCCTTCAGGAACGTAAATATCACCCTTTGCGGAGCCGAAATCCCCGATGGCATGGGCATGGGTACCGACACAGAACGCCGGCATGATGTCGTAGAAGAAGCCGTTGTAGTGATCCGGCGCGAAAAGTATCACCAGTTCAGGATCGAATTCGGCGATTTTTCTGGCCGCCGAATCGATGACGTCGTTCACTTCGTCAAGTACTTCTCGGCTTGGGTCCAGGTGGCCGATGAGCGGCGTATGAGAAAGGCACTGAAGCAAAGCCGTCATATCAAGCCACCTCCAGGTTGATATTCTCGCGTGAAGGGATGGCATCACCGGCCTCAACACCCAGGACCGAGAGATAGCGATCGGAGACCTCTCCGATCGTTTGGGGGATGGCAACGGCGCCAACGAAGCGGTCCGGACGCAACACGGCAATGGACGCTGGGAAACGCCCGAACCACTCTTTCAAGCGTCCCTGGCTGTCGCCTATACGAATAACCCCATCGCTCACATCACTTGGCGCTTTCAACTGAAAGCTCGGTACCACCTGAATGAATGTGGTGCCGAGCTCTCGCCATGAGCGCACTTGCTCCTCGTTCAGCCCCCAAGTGGGATCAGCCCCCCAGGCGATAAAGGCGAAATTGCATCCGATCACATCATCGAGCAGCATTTCCTCACCATGCTCTGTATCCACTCGAGGCTGGATGAACATTTTGCCCACCGGTGTCGGCCCCTTCGGTTTCGGGGACACCTCCACCTGAGCTCCTCTTTCGTACTTCGGCATCGGCTTGAAGCGCATCTCCAGGAAGTAGCGTTTCACCGGCGGTACATAGTTCAGCAACCAGGAAATGCCGTCCCGCAAGGTACCCTGCCAGCGCCTCGGCGGAGCCAGGACATGACCCGCCATGACCGATAGGTCGATCATTGCCTTGGCGTGATCACGGCGTTCGTCTTCGTAGGTATCAAGCAGATGGGGGGATGCCTTTCCCTTGACGACCAGCGCCAGCTTCCAGGCCAGGTTGGAAGCATCTCGCATGCCGCTGTTGTAGCCCTGACCCTGCCATACCGGCATGATATGGGCGGCATCACCCGCCAGCAGAATGCGTTTGTCCCGAAACCTCTCCGCCAGGCGCGCGTTGTGGGTGTAGACACGACTTCGGATCAGTTCCACATTGTCGGGATTGGGAAGTACGCTACTCAGCAGCCGCTTCATATTTTCCGGCTGACTCAGTTGCTCCTGAGTTTCGCCCGGCATCACCATGAACTCGAAGCGGCGGGTAGCGTGGGGAAGAGCGGCGGAGACGTAGGGCCTGACAGGGTCCGCGCAAAGATAAACGTTGGGGATCGCCAAGGGATCCTTGGCAATATCCACGACAATCCATTGGTTCGGCGCTGTCTTGCCATAAAAGCCAATATCCAGACTCCGACGCACATAGCTATTGCCGCCGTCGCAAGCCACCAGGTACTTGGCTCGAACGCTCTCGGTTTCTCCCGGCTTCTGCTCGTTTTCTACGCTGACAACGACACCGTCCTCATCCTGTTCGATGCCGTTCACGCTGCGGGAAAACAACACCTCGACGTCCGAGTAGCGACTCAGGCCACTATGTAGTACTGCATCTACCTGGGGCTGAATGAAGGCATTGCGCCGTGACCAGCCAAACTCATCGGTCATCGGCTGAATATCGGCGAAGCAACGGCCTTTCGGCGTAAGGAAACGCATCGAATGGTAGGGCGTGGTGTGGGGTAGGACGTCATCAATCAGGCCGATGGCCTGGATGGTTCTCAGAGATTCATCGTCGATACCAATGGCGCGTGGATAGTCGATCAGCTGGTCAAGTTTCTCGATAACCATGACCTTGACGCCACGCATTCCGAGATAGTTCGCTAACGTCAGGCCAACCGGTCCCGCCCCAACAATCACAATTTCTACCTCATGGTTAGGAGCGCCGGTGCGGTTTTTCATATTTTGAGCACTTGAATTCATATTTGTTTTGCCTCCACAAGCAACCTGAAGCCGATGTCTCTTATTTCAGGAAAACACCTCTCCTTTCCAGCATGTTATTTAACATCTGGAGGGTATGTTTTAACTGAAATATTCAAATCTTGATTAAATATTAGCTACCATTTACCACCTGAAAAATCTCACATACTAAATTAAGGCAAACATCTCCAAACAACTTATATCATTACCAATAAGTTGCAGGCGATTAATCACATGAGTGATCGAAGTTATTTAAAATATTTTTGAAGTCTAGGGAACAAATTTCACCGCAGCAATGAAAAACATATATGTTATGCATAAAGTTTGAGAGCATGTGCACATAGTGCACAAGAAAAAAAGAGGAGCACCTGAGTGTCAGATGAAAGGAAATACAAGACAGTTCAAGGCCTTGTCAGAGGGTTGAGACTTCTCTATGAGCTCAACCGCCTCAATGGTGGTGGCAGCATCGCGGAACTGAGCGAGCGCACTGGACTGCACCGCACTACCACTCGACGTCTGCTCGAGACCCTGCAGTCAGAGGGCCTCGTACGATTAAGCGAATCAGACAAGAGCTATTGGCTAGAGCGAAGAGTTCGCGATCTCAGCGATGGATATCGCGATGAACACTGGATATCGTCAGTGGTGGCTCCCCTCCTCAGTGAGCTGCAGCAGCAAGTACGCTGGCCAACCGACCTCACTACCCTGGACGTGGATGCCATGATTGTTCGCGAGACCACGCACCGCTTCAGTCCCGTTTCCTTTCATCGTGCGATGGTGGGCAGGCGCATACCGTTACTCTTCTCTGCTTCTGGTAAAGCCTATATCGCCTACTCAGATTCAGCGGAAAGAGAAGCGCTGATTTCGCTGCTGGCACAGAAAGAGGATGCAGAGGGTGAAAGGGCACGGGACAAAGAGTTCGTTGAAAGGTTGGTTAATACCACTCGACAGCAGGGATATGGCTCCAATCACGGAGAATGGAGCCCAGAAAAGAATTTTGGCGCCATCGCACTTCCCATCAAAAGCGAAGAAAAACTCTATGGGTGCCTTAACCTGGTATTTCTCCGCTCAACCTTATCTCCCGAGGCAGCTGCCTATCGCTACCTTGATGAGATGAAGAGAACTATTGCCAAGATCCTAGTTAATATAGAGAGCTGAATCACCATGTCTCCATTGTATATGTTTGGCGTTGGCTGGGATCCTTAATAGGGCATATGGCCTTACTCTACGTGCTCAAGGATAACGCCAACCGAACTACATTCGCACAATCGTGCTTGGCCAAGCAGAATAGAAAAGCATTATCTATTCCAAAAACACTTCTGCACAGACTTATTCTCTATGAACTTTCAACAGCTGAAATTCTAACAACAGCCCCCTCCTGCGGCCCCTGAAGGGGCTTCTCTCCCATGACGTGCCACAAGTTCAGGCAGCCCAATCGGTCATGGTAAGGCTCCTGCTTACATGTCCCACATGTCCTTTCTCCTTCCTTGACCTCAACCTAAGTTGAGGAATTAGGCTGCATCAGCCCATGGTCCAGCATAAGCGTCGGACCATCAGATGCTTTCAAGGAAGGAATCCATGCACAGCACCCTGACATCCTCTTCACGGCAGCAAGGACTCCCCCTGCGCCGCATGATCCTGCTGACGATGCTGATCGGGCTGAATCTTCGGCCGTCGATGGCGGCCATAGGCCCGCTGGTCGAGCGTATCCAGGCCGATATTCCCATCAGTTATTCTCAACTCTCCCTGCTCACCACTCTTCCGGTGCTGGCGATGGGAGCGGGCTGCTTCCTCGCCATGACACTGGCCCGTCATCTGGGACAGAATCGCCTGATCGGAAGCTCCCTGCTGCTCATCGCCTTGGCCGACGGTC
Organism: Halomonas binhaiensis; assembly: GCF_008329985.2. Taxonomy (NCBI): domain Bacteria; kingdom Pseudomonadati; phylum Pseudomonadota; class Gammaproteobacteria; order Oceanospirillales; family Halomonadaceae; genus Halomonas; species Halomonas binhaiensis. Next base: position 138,891 of record NZ_CP038437.2, on the reverse strand, counting down.
TGCGCCTGGTCGGGCATGGCAGCGCGACGTTGTTGATCACCGCCCTGATCGCCGGCATTGGCATTGCCAGCATCCAGGCCCTGCTACCGTCACTGATCAAGCATCAGGCAGGGCAACGCACACCGCTGGTCATGGGCTGGTATGTTGCCTCCATCATGGGAGGTGCAGCGATAGCCGCTACTTCGGCCCCGATGCTTGCCGAACTGACCGGCAGCTGGCAAGCCGCCCTAGCAGTCTGGGCACTGGTGGCCCTGGCTGCCTTGCTGGTCTGGAACTGCCGCGGGCTGCTATTGCCGGCCACCGACAGCACGGCCGAAGGGCCAGATCTCCGGGCTACGTTGTATCGCCAGCCACGTGTCTGGACCCTGACCGTGTTCTTCGGCCTCAGTGCCGCGGGCTATGCCTGTGTACTGGCCTGGTTGCCACCCTATTACATTGCGCTCGGCTGGACGGAATCCGCTGCCGGCTTGTTGCTCGGCTATCTCACCGCCATCGAGGTGGTCGCAGGTCTGATCCTGCCCTCCCTGGCCCAGCGCCGCTCGGACCGGCGCCCTGTACTGATGCTTCCGCTGGGTTGTGCCCTGGCTGGCTTCCTGTGGTTGTGGCAGGCCCCGGCAGTTGCGCCTCTAGCCATCGCCACTTTACTGGGCATCGGCCTCGGCGGTCTGTTCCCGCTGAGCCTGATCATCAGCCTTGACCACCATGCCGACCCTCATCGTGCCGGCTCCATTACGGCTATTGCCCAGGGTGCCGGCTACAGCATCGGAGCTCTGTCACCCTGGCTGGCCGGTGCCGTACGCGACCAGTTCGGCAGCTTCGCCTGGGCCTGGGCCGGGCTAACCGTCACCAGTCTGCTGATGGTGATCATCGGGATGCGTTTCGATCCACGCCACTATGAGCGAGTGATTCGTGACTGAGCTTTCACCCATCATCAGCACTTCTCCAAGGTTGTGGAAACCATACGGCAAGTCGTGACAACCAACGGGAAGAAGAGCTCGCGCCACCCTGCATAATTAGTTGAGATGTATTTGATACGCACCATCTCAAGAGCAACAGAATCAGGTTCACGCCTTAGGGAACCGTGGATCAGCCTCACCCGATGAGGGGACAGCGACATGTCGCTCGCGTGGGATTCTGGTCGCTACGACAAACGCCAGAATCATGGCAAGAGCGGACAGGAGTAGTGCTGACTGAAGGCCTGCCGTAATGCTTGCAGCACTGCCGGCAACGAGCGACCCGAAGACACCAACGCCGATAACCCCGCCGATCTGACGAGCTGCGTTCAGCGCCCCCGACGCAATGCCAACCCGCCCATGATCGACTCCAGACAACAGCACCGCGTTGATCGGGGGGACAACCAGTGCGGCGCCGATGCCAATCAGGAACAGTCGAGGAATGATGGACCCAAACGGTGTCGAGGCAGAGATTTCGGAAAGCCACAGATAGCCGATGGTCGCCATCACAAGCCCGGCAAGAATCAGCAACTTCGGCCCGAAGCGAGCAGAAAGCCAGCCGGCACCAAAGTTGGTCAGGGTGATGACACCTGTCATCGGCAGGAATGCCAAGCCAGTCTGCAGAGGGGAGTAGCCTTTGACCGTCTGAAAGAACAGGCTGACGGCAAACATCAAACCATAGAAGGCAAAATTGATCGCCATGCCGATAAAGGATGGCGCCGCCACCGCAGCAGTGCGCATCACTCCGAGCGGCAACATCGGATCCGGATGATTCGACTCGTAGAAAACGAACCCCATACCACAGATGACAAAGGCTCCAAATCCCGCCAGCACCAAGGGCGCCTCCCAACCAAAGCGGCCAATCTCGACACAGCCGATAGTCAGGCCGCCCAGAGCCAGGATGGCAAACATCTGCCCTATGGGATCCAGGCTGCGAGTGGTGGGGCGAGTGCCATGCGGAGCATTCGTGAGAGTAAGCCAGACCCCAACCAGGCCAAGGGGAAGGTTGATCAAGAAGATGCTCTGCCAACCAAAAGTGTTGATCAAGACGCCGCCGACCAACGGGCCGGCCCCAAGGGCCGAACTGGCAATTCCGGCCCAAGTTCCGATGGCTCTTGCACGGGAAGTCGTTTCGGAAAAGCTCATGGTGATGAGCGCAAAGGAGGCTGGCACACAAAGCGCCGCTGCCAGGCCCTGGGCAATACGGGCAGCAATCAAGCTTTCGATCGATCCGGAAAACGCGCATCCAACCGAGGCAAGAGTGAAGAGCCCCAGCCCCGCGGCATAGACCGGGCGCGGCCCGAGCCGATCACCCAGTGCGCCTGCCGACAAGAGCAGGCTTGCGAAAACGAGTGTATAGGCGTTCAAGACCCATTGCAGTCCGGTGACATCCGTCTGCAGGGCCTCGCGAATGCGTTCGAGCGCGACATTGACGACGGAAACATCAAGGGAGATGACAGCAAAGCCAAGGCTGGCGGCGACGAGGGTCAGTTGAGGAGAGCTGGTTTTCGAGGAAACAAGGAGCTTCATGTGTGTACCTCTTCAGGGAGTTCCACTGAATCTTGCTGATGAAGCGAATATAAGCCCTACCTCTTTTTACGATAATCCCCTAGATTTACACTTGTTTCATGCATGAAATCGAACAATGAACTACCGAGAAGCCAAAATGCGCCTGCCGCTTACCGCGCTCGAAGTCTTCGCTGCAATTGCCCGCCATGGCAGCCTGCGCGCCGCCGCTAACGCCCTGGGGATCAAGCCCTCGACGGTCAGTCATCAACTGAAATCGCTTGAAGACCAGTTGGGCGCCCCCCTGTTCATCCGCACCACCAGGTCTATCAGCCTGACTGAAGCTGGGCGGGCCCTGATTCGCGGTGCGGGGCCCGCCTTCGAGCAGTTAGCCGGGGCCGTCGAGAGCGCCCGCACCAGCGGCCATGCAGCACGGGGCACATTGAAGCTTACGATTCCGGAATTCGCCTATCGCCTCGTTGTCGGCCCAGCCCTGGCATCCTTCTGTGCGACCTATCCGGAGATCGAGGTCGAGCTTTCTCTGACTGACGCACTTACCGATATCCTGGACGATGAGCTACATGCCGGTTTCCGACTGGGGGACCGAATTGCACAAGATATGGTGGCAGTACGCATGACACCCCCTCTTGCTCTGACCGTAGCGGCCAGTCCCTATTATCTGTCAGCAGTTGGCCACCCGAAGACCCCGGAAGACCTGTTGGACCACAGCTGCATCCGCTATCGTTACCAGCCCTCAGGCCACATCGCGCCTTGGAGCTTCCATACTAGAGATGGCGAGATCAGTGTGGATGTGCGAGGGCATCTCATCGCCGACTCGCTTCCTGTTTTGGTCGATCTGGCAACACAAGGAGCTGGCCTGATCTACACATTCCACGACTATGTTGCCGAAGAGTTTGCGACAGGGACACTGCTTCCAGTACTTGAGCGCCATATGCCTGAAACCCAGGGCATCTTCCTTTATTTCCCGCGCGAATACCGAGACATGGTGCCACTGCGGCTGCTTCTGGATCATCTCACACAACAGGGTTCATCAGGGTGATCACATCGGTGATGACAGAGCATAGAAATGTCGCATCATTGCGCTTTCCTGCGCCCAGCTCGAACTTTTCATGGACTATGAAAATATCCTTGGCCTCACTCTGGGCCGAGCGATTTTCCAGGATCACGACATCGCCCTCGGTTGAGTGCTGATATCCACCTTACTCCGCTAATGTCTCCGTAAATGTCTTCTAAGAATAAAAAAAGTCATTTATATTCCAAAGACACTTCTGACAGATTTGTTCTATATGAACTTTCAACAGCTACGTATCGTGAGAGAAACCGTACGTCACAACTTCAACCTCACCGATGCATCCAACGCGCTCTTCACCTCCCAGTCGGGGGCCAGCAAGCATATTCGTGACCTGGAAGAGGAGCTGGGGGTCGAGCTCTTCGAGCGTCGAGGAAAGCGCATTCTGGGGCTGACTCAAGCCGGCACCAGGTTGCTGGAGATCATCGAGCGCATCTTGCTGGACGCGGAGAATCTCAAGCGCTCGGCTCATCAGTTGACCCATGAAGATCAGGGCATCCTGGCCATTGCCACGACTCATACCCCTGCCCGCTATGCGTTGCCGCCGATCATTGCCCGCTTCAAGCAGGCCTTTCCCAAGGTGCATCTGGAGCTTCACCAGTGCGGACCCGACGAGATCGTGTCTCTACTCAAGGCCGGCAAGGTGGACATCGGTATCGGCACCGAGGCGCTTCACAAGGAGGAACAGCTTTTTGCCTGCTTTCCCTTCTACCACTGGTATCACGGTGTCATCGTGCCCGAAGGGCACCCCCTGGACGATGGAAAGCCACTGACCCTGGCCCGTATCGCTGAACACCCCATCGTCACCTACCACGAAGGTGTCAAAGGACGCGCTCGTATCGATCAGACCTTCATCTCGGCGGAGTTAGTGCCGGATATCGTGCTGACGGCGCTGGATGCCGATGTCATCAAATCCTATGTAGAACTGGGGCTGGGCGTCGGCGTGGTCGCTTCGATGGCCTACCATGAAGATCGCGATCGGGGACTAAAGCTGCTTGATGCCAGCGACCTACTGCCCCGCAATATCACTTATCTGGCCCTGCGTAGAGGGCGTTTCCTGCGCAGCTTTGCCTATCACTTCCTGGAGCTCTGCCACAGCGACCTGGACGCCGCCACCGTCCAACAGGTGTTGGCTGGCAATCAAGGTTAATTCACGACAAGAGCACGTCACCGGTTTTCAGGCGTTCCTGTACCGCTCACGAACCTGATCAAACAACAAGGCCTCATCGGCACGGCACATGACTTATCGACAAGGTGCAGCGCGGAAGAGGCCAGGCTTTTCCCACTCAGGACACTGAGAGAACTATTTCTTCTGCAGAAATATCCCGCATTCCCGGTGCTCTTCGCCCTTGGTTGGGTCGAAGTAGATGTCGTTGTCCGGCAGGCCATTCTCATGGACATATTTCTCGACATCGACTTTCCTCAGGTGGAACATTGGCGCCACCCGCACAGTGCCGTGACTGCCCTGGGTGAATACATCCAGGTTTCCGCGATGCGTGTTCTGGTCGTGGCGAATACCATTCAACCAGACATCAGGCTTCAGCTCCTGCATGGCGCGATTGAACGGCTCCAGTTTCACGGTGCGTGAGAAGAAATCGTGCTCTGGAGTGTCAAACGCAGGAATACCGTTGTAAACCGCATCGTAGTGCGCAGCCGACATTTTCGGTGCGTAAGTCACCAGGTTGAGATCAAGCTCTTTGATCACTCGATCAATATGCCGGTAGGTTTCTGGCGTGTTGTAACCGTGGTCGACCCAGACCACCGGAATGTCCGGCTTGATACGGGTGACGAGATGCAGAAAGGCCACCGCCAGTGGACGGAAGTTGGTGAAGACGACCGGATTCTCTGCTCTCTCGAGCGTATAGCGCATGATTTCGCTCGGCAGTGCACCCTTGAAACGGTCGTTGAGTGCTTCCAGGTCAGCGCCATGATGAAAGGCGCGTTCTGGAGCGACGATACTCTGAGTATTGGCGTTCGGTCCCATGGTCCCTATAGCTTCTCTTAGATAAATGAATAGAGAGCATGCTACCGTTTCTCTAGACCTAAAAGAAATAAGAAAATCTTATAACTAAAGATTTGGCTATAAATCCTGCATCGCGAAACGAACGGGAGAATGCTGTAACCGAGGGCACTTCAATCGGGGGTTGTCGGGGGCGAAGTCGCTCGCCATCGCTGAACTTTCTTGACCAGTGTTGACTGATCGATGCCTAACGCTGCGGCGGCGGCACGAGTATTGCCATGGGCAGCAAGGGCCGATTCTATCAACTGCTTCTCAAGGGCAGCGACTTGCTCACGTAGTGTTCTTCCCGAGGAAGTCACGCCTCGTGCCGGGACTGGCCTACTGTCTACAGGAAGGTTGTCCGATGTAATCAAGTCCTCGGTGGCGGTGACCACGAGCCGCTCGGTCAAGTTGATCAGTTCTCGGATGTTACCAGGCCAATCGAGGGCCACCAGTAGCTCCAGAGCCTCGGGGGTCCACTGGATATGGCGAGAATATTGCTGGTTGAAATAGTCGAGATAATGGTGGAGTAGCGGAATGATCTCCTCGCGACGTTCACGCAGAGGCGGCAGTGTCAGCGGCACGACTCCAATACGGTAGTAGAGATCCTCGCGGAAACCGCCTTCGCGTACACGCTGATGAAGATCCTGATGAGACGCAGTGATCAAGCGGACATCGGCATGACGAAACTCGGTGCCGCCAACAGGAAGAAACCTCCCCTCCTCGACGACCTTGAGCAGCTTGACCTGCAGTGATAAGGGGAGGTCACCAATTTCGTCGAGAAAAAGGGTGCCACCATGCGCAACTTGCAGCAGGCCCTGCTTGCCTCGTGAGGAAGCTCCGGTAAAGGCACCGGGGGCATACCCAAACAGTTCCGCTTCCAGCAGACTCTCCGGGAAGGCGGTACAGTTGAGTTCCAGAAAGGGACCATCGGCACGTTGGCTGTGGCGGTGGATATATCGGGCCAGTTGGGTTTTTCCGACCCCGGTTTCTCCCTGAATCAGCACCTTTACCTGTGTTGGGGCAATGCGTTGCGCCAAGTCGTAGCAGGCTATTGTCTGGTGACTGGTAATCAGGCACTGCGCCCCTTCGTCGTCCGTCGCTACCCCGTATGTCTTGCGTATGCGTTGGAGTTGTTCCAGCTGGTCCTGGGCGTGCTTGGCACGCAGGAGCTCAGTCACATCGCGGACATTTGTGACCACATACTGCAGTTCACCATCGTGGTCGAACATTGGCATGCCACTGACCACGATCTTGCGACTGTCGCGAATGGTTTGTACCAGGGTGATCGGGCGGCGTTCACGGATGACTTCAAGTGAGACGGACTTCGAGATGTAACCTGCCTTGACCAGGTCAGCCATGTGGAAGCCCACCACATCCTCCCGGCGAATCCCGGTGATGCGTTCATAGGCCTTGTTGATGGTCACGGTGACGCCTTGCGCATCGGTAATGTAGACACCATCGTGGAGGGCGTTGAGCACTGAACGCAGTGGTTCCGTGTTGAAACCATTCTGCGAGATATTGGCCTGGCCTGACGTAGGGGGTGTGCCCGTCACCCGGTAGCGAATGCACTCTCCGACAAGGCGGCCAAGATCAGCTTCGCGCATGGCCATCTCGATATCCGTCGCGGTCAGCACACCGATGGTTTGGCCTGCATCATCGAATACCTCTACTGCGTCGGCTCCCTGTTCCCGGAACAGAGGGTAAGCCTCTTCTATTGTCAGGCTCTCTTCGATCCGTTGCATTGACTGGACCTCTTTCCAGAAGGCCTGCCGAGGTTGTCGGCAGGCGGTGGTCAGGTCAGTCAATTTATGCCAACTCGTGGGCCTGAATCCCGTTCTTTCTTGACCTCGGCAGGGCCGGTGTCAGTGGCTGGCAGTGGATCGGACTCCAAATCCTTGGCAAAAGTCCCGTCGTTCTCACCAGAAAAGAAGCGCTTGCCGTAGATCAGGACACAGAGCAGTACGCCGACGGCGAAAGCCCAGGTGGCCCCCTTGATCACTAGAACCGCGGCGATGATCCCCGCGATGCCCAGATCACGTTGGCTGCGTGCCTCCAGGATTCCGATACGCACACTGACATACCCCTGGATCAACAAGGTCAATGCCAGGGCGATACCCAGAATTGGCTGCACCAGGCTGACGATCGGTAGCAACAGCAGCCCCGTATTGGTACCCCAACGGAAGGATCCTGAACCACCGAAGATCGAGTTCATGGCCGCCTTGCCCTGCTTGTAGCGCTCTACCGTCACTACCTGCATGGCAGACCATAGCGGGCCGCACATCACGACATCAGGACCGAGAATACTCATGCTGAAGTTGCGGGCGCCGAAGATCATGTGAGCCCGGTTGGGGCTATAGTCGATCTTTTCGTCACGGCGCTTTTCATCTGCCTCGTCCAGCAGCGCCTTGCTCTGCAGTACATCGCCGAATAACACGATGTAGGCGGCCAGCACGGTGGGTATCGCGGTGATGAACATCATCAGCGGCGGCAAGCCGACGCCAAAGACGGTGTATTCGCGAAACATCAGGGCGAAATCGGGTTGACTGAATCCCCACTCTACATTCGGCCAAGGGGCCTCACCGAACAGTGGCGCGATGATGATGGCGAGCACAATAATCGGGAAGATGCCGAGCTTGCCAATGGCGCCCCAGAATCCCCCTCGCGTTTTCAACTGGCTGAAATGGTGTGAGAAGAGAAGATAGAAGGCCAGGCCGATGGCAATGGTAATGGTGAGGGGGTACTGGTCGAAACGGCCGCCTTCATCAAATACCACGACAATGGCAGCAAGGCCCGCCCCCATGATCACTCCCGCCTTGATGGCGGAAGGAATCAGACGCACCACCTTACTGGCCATGCCGGTCTGACCGAGGACGATCGCCAGAATCCCGAGCATCATCTGGAACGTTATCAGAGCATGCACCCTGTCTACCCCTTCCGGGAAAGTGGCGACATAGGCCATGAGCAGAGGAATGGCCGGGGTGATCCAGCCGGGGATCACCGGGTCTCCAAGCAGATGGTGTAGCAGGTATAGCAGGCCGTTGAGCATGACGATGGCCAGGGCAGCTTCGAAAGGCATGCCCAGTAGCTGCATCATCAGGGGAATCGCGGCGAGATCCACCGCACACATGAGCAAGCCCTGCAGGTAGTCGGGCAGCTCGAAGCGATAATGCAGGAAAGGCAGGCGCAGCTTGAAAGGCCCCAAGGGAATATAGGGGGACTCCTCCCCATCGATGCGGTGTTTCCAGGTACTCATGGCGTGTCTCCAGGCTATTTTGTGTTGTTGTGTTGTTTTGGTGCTTCTTTGTAGTGCGCTGGGTGACCTAGGCTTTGTGTGAAAAGTCGGCGAGCGATGATCAGGCAAGGAGGAATTGATCGAAAAAGCGGAGTTTACAGGGTGTAAATGAGCATTTTGAGATCAGTTCCAACACAGCATGAGCAAGCGCAGGCACTTTTCGTACAGAGCCTTAGTAAGCGGCTCGGTAGATAGCTTCAATATCAGCCAGCACCAACTTCCTCGGGTTGTTGCGCAGGAGCCGATCAACCTTGATGGCTTCGGCTGCCAGTTCGGGCAGTGCCGATTCCGGGATATCGAAGGAACGGAGGCCTGCAGGAATCTCGACATCCGCGCATAAACGGTGCAGGCGTCGGATGACTCGCTCGGCGGCCTCGTCGTCAGTGAGGTTGTCGATCGGCTCACCGAAGGCCACCGCTATACCGCGGAAGCGCTCGACGCAGGCGAGCTTGTTCCACTCCATGACATGGGGCAGCAGCAAAGCGTTGGAAACCCCGTGAGCCAGGTGATAACGGCCGCCCAGTGGATAGGCCAGAGCATGAACGGCTCCGACGCCGGCATTGCCGAACGCGAGACCTGCCATCAGGCTGCCGGTCGCCATGTCCTCGCGAGCCTGGATGTTTTCGGGATTGGCAAAGGCCTTGGGGAGTGCCCGAATGATCAGCTCCATGGCCTTGGTGGCCAGAGCATCAGTGATCGGGGTGGCGAAGTTCGACAGATAGGCTTCGATAGCATGAACGAGAGCGTCGACACCGCTGGCCGCAGTCACCGAGCGAGGGCAGCTCTGCGACATTTCCGGCGCCACAATGGCAACATCCGGCAGCAGATGATCGCTGACAATGCCTTTCTTCATCTGCTGTTCGGCATCGGACAGGATGCTGATGTTGGTGACTTCCGAACCGGTTCCCGCAGTAGTAGGGATGGCGATCAGGGGAATGTTGCGTTGGCGCACCTGACCTTCACCGAACAGTTCGTGCAGGGGGCCATCGTGTTGAGCATAGACGGCCACACATTTGGCGATGTCCATGGCACTACCGCCACCTACGGCAATTAGCCCATCGTGCTCCCCGGTACGGAAAGTGTCTGTGCAAGCCTCGACGATGGCGACTTCGGGCTCCGGTGTCACACCGTCATAAATGGCGTAGTCGACAGCATTGAGCTGATCGGTGATGAGCTTCAGAGTGCCCGATTGCAGTACACCACGATCGGTGATGACCAGAGGCCTTTGCATACCAAGGCGTTGAACCTGAGGCCAAAGTTCACTCGAAGCCTGGTAACCAGTGATCAGGCGATGAGCGCTCTTGAAATTGCTGACTGTCATGGGCAGGACCTGTGCTTGTTATCGTGAGAGGGAGCGCGATTCATGGCCCCCGTTCCGGATTAACTGATAGCAAGGGTCGTGCCAGTTTTTTTATTTTCGTAATTATTTGTTTTTTAGATTGTTTTCTTGATGACCGACTCAAAGGTCGACTCTGATGATGATATTTTTCATCGATATAGCGGCTATATGATGATGAATTTCATCAAATCAGGAAGATCATCGGCTTCCATGAACGCTAGTCCTGTGACTGAAGTGCCCTCCAGAGCCGCTTCACCCCACTCTGCAAAGTGCATAAAAACCGACCTATTTAGAGCATGGACAGGGACGCCCGAGATCATTGCAACGAGAGTATAAAATCGGTTTCAAGAACAGTTGATTGAGTGCTTTGCTTCAGATGCATGCTAGAGGCAATATAGTTTCGTTAGCACGACAACTATTCTGGATACTCAACTAAAGGAACACCGCTGATGCGATTGTTGGGGCGTAGCAATTCGACCAATGTCAAAAAGGTCATGTGGTGTGCGGCCGAGCTTGGCCTGCCACTTGAGCGCATAGACATGGGAGGGTCCTTCGGCGGCCTGGATACCTCCGGCTTCCGGGAGAAGAACCCCAATGGCCTGATTCCCTGTTTGGAGGATGGCGAGCTGATCCTTTGGGAATCCAATACTATCGTTCGCTATCTCGTCGCAGAGTATGGTGAGGGGCGTCTCTCCAGTGACAGCCCTGCGAGTCGAGCCCGCTGCGACATGTGGATGGACTGGGTGCTGTCGACGCTGGCCGCCCCCTTCCGTGACGTGTACTGGAACAAGGTACGGGCTACCGACGACAACCGTGACGAGGCGGCCATGGCGCGGGGCCTGGAAGATCTTTCCCGTCACTTGACCTTGGTCGATGGTGTGCTCGCCGAACACCCTTGGCTGTCGGGTGAGCCTTTTGGCCTGGCCGATATTCCTCTGGGATGTTACGTCTATGCTTGGTTCGGCATGGATATCGAACGTCCTGAGCTACCGCACCTGACAGCTTGGTATGAACGCTTGTGCGAGCGCCCTGGCTACCAACAGCATGTGATGCTTCCGCTTACCTGATCACAGGAATGTTCCTCGAATTATCCTGGGTGATACACATTCCCGCCCGAGCGAGAAAAAGCCGCCCTTGGGCGGCTGGTCGGGTCGAGATGGGATTACCTGTTCGGAGCCCCTTGGTCTGCGGCGCTTTCTTCTTGTGCTTGGTGGTATAGAGCATCCGCGCCCGCATCACATCGAATGATTTGCGCAAAGGTTTCTCGAAGCAGATATTCGTTTTGTCAAAGAGTGACAAAAGGCGCAAGGGTATGCGCCTTCCGTTCGCCGGATCACCCGTGACAGACTTCAGCGATGCCCATGTCGCGGGTTTCGTGACGGGTACGCAGCGCGCTAAATGAGGTGATGTACCCCGCTACTGCGCTGGCGACCACGGTGGGTGGGCTGGCCAACCACACTTGGCCAGGCCCGGAGCGCCCAGGAAAATTGCGATTGATGGCGCTGACGGTCACCTGATCTTTGTCCACCGATGACCCTGGCCCACAGTTCGCACAGGCTCCGCAGGCTGGCTGGAGCAGTTCTGCACCAAATCTCCGGAAAGCCGACAAGTAGTTCTTCTGTTCACAGTATTCACGTACATCGACCGTGCCGAACTGCAAGAACAACTTCACGTCCGGATGACAAGTCAGTCCCTGTTCGAGCGCCCAGTTGATCACGTCAAAATAGTGATCGAAGTCGTCGCGCTTGCCTGCGGTACATGAACCACCATACGCAATATCGACCCTGACCCGTTCCGTCATGTCGGTAAGACTGCAGCCGTTACCAGGGTCTCCGGGAGAGGCAATCATCGGCAGCACTTCACCGCAGTCGAGCTCTATCGTATCGGCATAGACAGCACCCGGATCGCTGCTCATCCAGGACTCAAGCTCAAAGTCGATGTCTCGTCGTTCCTTCAGAAAACGCACCGTTTCCTGGTCGGGTACGACGATGCCGGTGAACCCTCCCAGCTCGGCAGTCATGTTGGTCAGCGTGGTGCGTTCATCGGTGGAGAGATACGCCACGGCAGGACCGCTGAACTCGAAAATCTTACCGACACCCAACCCTGCTTTGATGCGACTGTCAGACAACAGCGCCAGTACCAGATCCTTGGCCGTCACCCCGGCCGCTAACCGACCCTGGAGTAAGATACGCAAGCTCTGTGGGTAAACGGCTCTTACCGATCCTGTCATGAAGGCATTAGCCATATCGGTGGTGCCCACTCCGAATGCCAAACAGCCCAATGCGCCGCTGTGGGGAGTATGAGAGTCAGTGCCGACGACGACCTGTCCGGGCAACGCATAGGTCTCGGCCATCATGGCATGGGATATGCCCTCGCTGCCTTCGGCGGGCAGATAGCCGTGGGCCTTGATACCGTGCCGTTGCACAAAGTCACGATGAGCACGAGACAATCCATCAAGCTCACCCACCAGATTCTGTCCCAGGTGCGCCGGGCTTCGGCGCTTGTAGGACAGATGGTCCTCAAACGCCAGAATCGATTGCGGTTTATGAAGTTCGAACGTTTCGCCGAAGCAATCGTGAAGCAGATGAGCACAGAGTCCGGTGTAGTACTCATGGATAAAGCGCCAGTCGGCCCGCATCAGAATGCCCGAGCCATAGTCGACGTGTTCAGCTCCACGGGCCTTGATCAAATGTCGATGGATGATTTTTTCGGCAAAAGTCAGGGGCCCGGCGGGTAAATCCAGGGAGCACTCGGCGGGTAAGTCGGTCTCGTTGCTCAGGTGGTCACGGCCGTAGTTCAGCAGCCCCCCGCTTTTGAGAATGGCAGTCGACAGTGTGTCTCTGCTACCGATCAATTCACTGAGCGGTATGTCTTCGCCTGCCAGCAGCCGAGGCACCAATGACAGGTCGGTGGAGGTCAGCAAGCCAATATTGTCGGCATTTTGTCGGTAGATACGCTCGAAGCTTTCGGCAATTACCAAGCGTATCCCGGCCTTTTTTTCCGCCAGAGGGCTATGTTCACGTGACGAGCCCTTGCCGTAGCGTTTGCCCGCGACAGTTACTTCGTAGCCCCGGGAAACCACATCGTCCTTTCCGATTGGCAGTACAGCGCCGGTCTTCAAGCCGACATAGGGGTATGAAGCCAAGCGATTGTCAAAATATGCCAATACGGGAATCGGCGTTATTTCATCGGTAGAAATATCATCACGCAATGGTGCGGCTTGTTCCAGGGTCAACGCTTGCGCCCCCAGTTGCCGCGACATTTTTAACGGATCGTTGCTCAGAAACAGCAGTTTTGGATTACGGCTCAAAGGCATGATCTTTCACCTCGAAAACAAGTCAGTGCCAGATTCATACCGAGTGCTGGCCATCGTAGATGCTGTAGTCGTACTCTTCCAAGTTGGTGGCAATGACCGGTGTGCTTGGCACCGGGCTCACCTTGCCACCCCAGGTCGCATAGATCAGCGCCCCGGTGGATGACTTCCAGGCGTGGGTACTGCCCGGAGGGTAAATGACCAGGTCCCCTTTGAGGTAAACCCCATTTTCATCTTCAAAATCACCGTCCAGAATCAGGAAAGTTTCATGGCCATCGTGAAGATGAGCCGCCGCACTGGCACCCGCGTCGCAACGGATCAACGCAATGCGCTGGGCACTTTCGGCGCACTCGAACAGGGTATGGATACGGGCGCCGTTACGGCCCAACTGCGCGTGCGCCGACCAATTGATCAAGTCAGGTTCCTGGGAAACACCCAACAGGTTGAGAACGGTAGGAGTCATGGTCGAGAGCCTGTTACAGAGATGAGGTGACGAAGTGGGCGGTCGAGCGGATATTGGCCGTGAGCGAAATTCTTTCCATGGCGGCCAAATGACGCTCTTGTGTCACCGCCGAGCATGCGTCTTCCAGCACCGTGACAATGAAGTCGCGGTCATGCCCTTCGAGCGTCGTGGCGAGGACGACGTGCTCGGTCGATACCCCAGTCAAGATCAATTCCTCTATGCCTTGGGTCCGCAGAACCAACTCAAGGTTGGTCTGATAAAACGGACTGACCCTACTCTTAGCGATGATGATTTCATCGTCGAGTGGCTTGAGGTCCTCATGTACCTGGGTCGACCAGGTGTCCAGCTTCAGCACGGAGTGAGCCCGAGCAGGTGCGAACACTCTGGAGTGAGGGGGAAACTCCTCATAGTGCTCGTTGAACCCTACAACGATAAAGATGATGAGCAATTGTTGTTCGCGCGCATGCTTGAGGGCCGAAGCCACATTCTTCAATACGCCGCGTTCCTGGGTTTGCTGGTAGTAACCCTCACATGCATAGACACCTTCGGGATGGACAATTTCGTTGATGAAGTCCATGACCAGTAATGCTTTTTTTCCAGACATCATTCATCCCTGATTAGACTGTTTCAGCAAGCCGGTCGGGTACATTCACCCAGGCTGGCTGCAGCGCGTGTGCGGCTACATGATGTGCATCCTGGGCAAAGTCGGTCCAGAAGCCAGGGCGACTGCTGCCAGCCTGCATGAACCAGCGGGTGTGTTCCGAAGGCAAGCCTAGGACATAGAGGTCCTGCAGCGGGCAGCCATGCTGGTCAATCGGGTGATAGGGGCCAGGTGTAACACTGACGCCACCGGTGACAAACGCCTCATCTGCATCCTGATTGACAAAGTTGTTCCAATACCCGCGTCGCACCAGGTTGCGGGTCAGGGTCGCCGGGTCCCGGAGCAAGTCAGGGGTGGGAATGCGCGCGTCGATGACCACATCGAGTAACTGCCGGGAATGCTTGACCCGGGGGGATTCGATGGTCAGCTTTTGTTGTTCGATATCAGTGCCGTAGATAGTTTCGGGACCTACCAGGGTCAATACGCCAGCCGCGATCAGCGCGCGAATCTGTTCCGTACGATACAGGGGCGGCCCGGAAGTCAGGAAAAAGCTGATAGGGGCGTAATCCTGCAGAAAATCTACGCGATGGGAACGCGGCCTGAGTCTTCCAAAGTCCACCACACTCCTGATCAGAGCACGCGTATCCCTGATGGTATCTAGGGCGGCCTTGAGCGGATTGTCGATGTTGCCTTCGCGGGCGTTGTGCAGATCATCCAGCAACGCTCGATCAAGAGCCTGGGCGAAATCGGCAGGGCTGTCGAAGTGTTGCGACTGGAAGGGGCGGGCGAGTCGATTCAGGTCCAGCGCCGCCAGTTCGTTCACGCCGAATCGTGTTGCCTCGTCCGCAAGTGCTGGCAACGAGAACAATTGCTGCTGTACCACGCGGGACTTGAACTGCAGTTCTGCTGCCGCACCTTTCTGGATTCGGATGGCAGTCGCAAAGTAAACGATGTTGATTTCGACCAATAGCAGCGGCAGCACTTCGGTAGAGAAGTCGATGTCACCGCGCTTTTGCAGCGCCTCGATCTTTTCCCATGTGATGTACAGGGGCTGGTACTGAAAGTTGGGGCCTTTCTGGTTTCGCCCCCGGGCAGGGATCAGCATCCCACTGCGCGAACCGGCGTACAACTTCGGCTCCAGATTGGACGGAATATATGTAGTAACGCCGTTGACTACATTGAATCTTCCGCCCCTGCCGACCGTCAAGTCGGCGACGATATCATGGAAGGCCAAGCCCAGACCGATGATACCCACATGCTGGTGTGGCTCGATGAGCGACAATGGCATGTCCGCAGCGGAGTCACCCCGGATGAAGGTCAATCCTTGTACTTGGTTGGCAAACTGCTGCAGATCCTTATTCCAGCCGGTCAACTCCGGGGTCGGATGCCCGGTTGCGATGACGACCTTATCCACTTCAAGCACTTGGCCGTTATCCAGTGTCAGGGTGCGGGTGTGGTCGGTGTTAACCAAATCCACGACCTGACCATCAATCCGATGCAATGAGATCTGCGGTGTAAAGCTGGCCTCAATAGTCGACAAGACGAATTGCATGTACTCGCCATGCATTGCACGCGGCGCGTACGAGTTCGGCCCAGGATAGGCCGGGTCTACGGCACTCCACCATTGTGCCAGCGAAGGACCAGCACCGGGGCGCGCGGGGCCATCATCCAGGGGCCCGGAAAAGGAAGAAACTTCTTCGGCCACCGTATTCATCACGTAATGATGAGGCTGGTCGGTTCTCCAGATCCGGCCAGTGCCTATCGGTGCGCTGTCTATCAGATAAACCATCACCCGCCGCGCCGGAGGCTGGGTCAGCATGAGGGCGGCAAGGCGCTCGAGGACTGACAAGCCACGGGGGCCACTACCGATGATTGCGATTCGGTGCGCGGATAGAAAAGATGCATTATTCATAAAGGGTAAACTCACGCCAGCCAGTATGTGTGAAGTGGTAAAAAACCATCGGGGCAGTTACTGGAAGGCGTAATGAAGTCGGCTGACGGCCTCGTCGATGTCTTCATCACTGCCAGCAAAGGACAGGCGTATATAACCTTCTCCGCCCTCACCAAACGCCGTACCGGGGGTGACAGCAACCTTTACCGTTTCAAGCAGCCAGCGTGTAAACGCCATTGAGTTTTCGAACCCCAGAGCGGATATCGATGCAAATACATACAGAGCACCCTCGGGCGCCACACAGGTAATGCCATTTATTTTTTCAAGCCCGCTCACGAGTCTGTCGCGACGCTGCTGATAAGACACCACCATCTCGGCGATCCGTTGCTGGCAACCTGCAAGTGCAGCGACGCCGCCAAATTGAATAAACGAGCCAGCGCAGCCCACCGTATGCTGTTGAACCTTGAGCATCTGGTGGGAGATCTCCTCGGAGCTGACGACATAACCCAATCGCCAACCGGTCATCGCGTAGGCTTTAGAGAAACCGCTGATCGTCACGGTGATCGGCGCCGCCCCTTCGATGCTGGCGATGCTGATATGACGCGATCGGTCATAGATAACCTTTTCGTAGATTTCATCGCTGACGATGTACAAGCCATGTTTCAACGCCACCTGGACTACTCCGAGTACTTCTTCGCGGGTCAATACGCGACCAGTAGGGTTGTTGGGGTTATTGATCAGAATGGCTTTGGTACGTGGCGTGACCGCCTGTTCCAGTGCATCAGGGTCAAGCATGAAGCCGGTTTTACCGTCTAATGGCACGGCTTTAACGGTTGCACCCGCCATTGCGGCCATTGCCTTGTAGCTCACCCAACTGGGGGTTGGGACGATAAGCTCATCGCCGTCATCTAGTAACGTCATCAGTGCGATAAACAGGGCGTGTTTAGCCGAAGGTGTAATAATGATATTTTTGTCGGCATCCAGCTCAAGATCGTGTTCGCGCTTATATTTCTGTGTGACGGCCTCTAGTAACGCCTTTGTTCCACGACTGGCGGTGTAATGGGTTTCGCCGTCGCTGAGTGCATCTATGGCAGCATGAGTTATATGGTCAGGTGTCCTGAAACTAGGTTCACCGCCGCCAAGATCAATGACATCTTCACCCTGCTCCCGCAATTTACGCACTCTGTCTAAAATTGCATAAGTTTCCGAAAGTTTCAGGCGTTCAACCCGTTTGGAGACCGTGCGCAAATACATCCAAATCACCCTGATTTAATGTTTTATACAATTATGTTTTAAGTGGAAATATCTACGGAATTGCGATTAATCAATGACGCAGCCGGCCCTGTTGTTGGACCAGTAAGGCTTGAAACTTTCTGCAGTTTCTGGGTCTTTGAATGCGTAGGTCTTCAACAACCAACGAGAAGTGGCACTTTCAGGGTTAATAATGTCGATTTTTTCCCGATTATGCAGGCCATCCTGATTGGCGAATGTCAATAAATCCCCAGTAAGAATTCGGTGACGTTTGCACTGGGAGCGGGTTATTGCACTTTTAAAGGCAATGAACGCATCACGTGCTTCAACGGGTGCTTCTGGCGCGACACAGGTCATGGTGTCCAGGTAACGAATGGTGTGTGTATTGCTCAAGATAGGATGCTTTTCCGATGTGCTGAGCTGTTTATTCATATCTCGGGAGAAAACATCGAATACGGTGAAGAAATGCGCCTGACGCAAGTAGTCGATATGGATAGGATCCAGGTTTCTGATGATATCTGCGCCATCGACATAACCCGTGTAGATCAAGTCATCATCCGGGCAGCGCATTCCCAGCAGTGTGATGTAGTCCGCCCTAACTTTATGGGCTGTACGATCATTATGGAAAACCAGTTCACTGTCGCTGAAGCCTGTCAGTTGACCGCTGTATTTCTTGATGGCAATGACGTCGGTGAAAAAATCTCCCTGGTTACGTGTCTCGTAGGATAGCAGGGGTGTGGCGGTCAGTTGGGCGAATAACTCAAGGAATGCTTCGCTGATAAATCGGTTTTTCTTAAGGTATTTATCGCTGACCGGATCCTCAGGGTCCAACTCAGGAATAACCGGATCCAGAGGGCAGTTGCGAATGACGTGGATCTTTTGCTGGTGGCTGGCTCGTTCCTGGCTGATGTCCTGACATACTTCGACGAAGCGAGAAGGGACCAGGTGATGCAGATTTCTTATTTCCTGCGAAAAACCTGGATAGTTCTTATAGGGAGAGAGGTACGATTGTTCTAGAAAGCTGAATAGTTGTGCCTTTTCATCAGGCGTAAAGATGAATTTAGGGATCATGGTTTCCTCCAATGAAATAAGTGCAAGTCCAGATGAATACAAGCTGATCCATCAGCCCATATTTATGTTGCTGTAGAGAATATTGCTCCGCTTTAGTTGAGGTCGTGAAACATTGACGTTGACGGGGCTCAGCCTGAACCCAACTCCAGTGCGTAATTTTTTTCCACACGGGGGAACAGCGGTACTGTCAACAGCGCACAGAAGGCTGCTGAAAACCACACCGTGCTCCAGGAGAAATGTGTCATGAGGGCTGAGGCTGCGATCGGCGTGGCGAACAACACGACAAAAACGCAGGTATTACCCATTGCCAGGGCGGTGCCGGCGCGATTGGTGCCCGCCAGTGTGGCCAGTTCGGTGTAAGCCACACCGTGCCACGCTGACACGCTAATCCCGGCGACGACCATTACGCCGATGATCAAAGCGCTAGCCAAGGGTGTTTCGTTCATGCCATAAGAGCTGGCAACCGACACGGTGGTACCCAGCAGCAGGAACGTTACGGCACTTAACCAGGCGCAGGCCTTGAGGTAACTGCGGCGGTTCTTGTTTTTATCGGTCCAGTGCCCACTCCATATCCTGCTGACGATAGCGCCGACCTGTATGACGGCCAAGGTCGCGGATACCAGGGTTATATTGAGGTTGCTGAAATCGTGAAAGAACACGGCCGCGTAGGTGAGTATTGCAAACTGTGGTGCGCAGAGCAGTCCTATGGCCAACACGATTCGCCAGATCCGCGAATCTTTCAACGGACTGCTGCTGGATGCAGCGTTCTGCTGTTTAGCCACTGCACCGGAGAAGTCCGGCTCATAGAGCCAAAGCCAGGCAAACAGGCCTGCCACCAGGCAGAACAGCGCACTGGCACCGAACACTTGGACAAAGCCGTACCGATGGGCCAGGAAAGGCAGTATCACCGCCCCCAGGGCATAGCCGCCCGGTACCGCCGTTTGCCGGATGCTCATGGCCAGCCCCCGCTCTCCTTCCTTGAACCATGCCATGATGGCCCGCCCGCTGGCACCATTGACACTACTACCCAGCAGCCCCACGACAAACAGCCCAATGGCCAGCAATACCAGGGTGGGTGCGTACAGCGCCAACATAGCCAAGACCAGCAGGGCAATCCCTGAACTCAGAAGCCCGGTGAGCAATACCGATCGATCGCCCCAACGGTCAGTCAACAGGCCCCAGGGAATTTCGCTGATGGCAATGCCAAGCCCCAATACTCCTAGCACCAAGCCCAGCTCGGTATTGTCGAGCTGATAAGTAGCACGCATGTATATGGCAGTTGCCGGCAGCCCACCAACAACACTGGAAAAACTGGCGTTGGCAGCGACACCGACACCTAGCACTTTCCAACGGTGACTATTTTCGACTGGCATAAGCTCCCCAAAAAAAGTTGAATATCTGTTGGCAAAAGTTTCCCATGCACTCATCGTGCTGAATATCAAATAATTTTGCGCATTAATCCCGAAAAACAGGATGGTTATGAGACCGGTGAATTTTGATTTGGATGTCATGCGCAGTTTCGTCACAGGCGTTGAATTGGGTAGCTATGCCAAGGCGGCACAAAAGCTCTCTCGCTCAACTTCAGCGATCAGTGCTCAACTGAAAAAACTCGAAGCCCAAGCAGGTTCACCGCTCTTCACCAAGTCCGGCCGGAGACTTGCTTTAACGGATACGGGGGAGGTGCTGCTCAATTACTCACGACGTCTTTTGAGCCTCAACGATGAAGCCGTCACCGCCGTTTCCGAGCTCAGGCTAAAGGGCTGGGTGCGACTGGGCCTTCAGGAGGACCTGGGCAGCTTCTTGCCCACGGTGTTGGGACGGTTCGCCAGAGCCCATCCAGACGTCCGCGTGGAGGCCCGGATTGCACGAAATGCCGATTTGCTGAGTCGGATCGACAATGGGTCGCTCGACCTGGCTGTGGTGTGGGGCGATCGGCGCAATGGCGGGTATCAGGAACGCATCGCAGACTTGCCAATGCAATGGATCGGGTCCGCCCACGGGTACCTTGACTGGAACAGCAACTCGGGTGAGCCATTGCCGATCATTGCCTTCGACGCGCCGTGTCCCTTCCATTCGATGGCTACCGAAGCGCTGACCCGCAAAGGCATCTCGTGGATGTTGTCGTTCACCAGCTCTAGCCTCAACGGCCTGTCGGCGGCCACCGAGGCAGGGCTGGGTTACACCATCAGGACACCCTTAGGGATGCAGCCAGGCACGACGCTTCTGGATGCCGAAGAGCGAGGGCTGCCACCATTGCCCAGCATCCCTCTGACGTTACACCGACGAGAGGCCAGCCCTAATCTGTTGACCGAGCGACTATCGAGTATCGTTACCCAGGCCATTCGCAGTGAAATCGCTTACTAGAAACATTTATTGAGCACCAACGGAGCGCGACGGGCATGGGAGCGGTCATAGACATCATCACGATACCGCCATCTGTGACGTTGATGGATGCTGCCTGAATGTCAGCACGAATCTTCGGCGTGGTTGTTGCTTGGCTATGGAGTTTGATGTCCATGCGTCTGTTCCCGGATGAGGTGCTGCAAAAGCTCCCTGGTGGCTAACAAAGAATATCTTCTCAAATTGATCTGACCATCCGGGACTCAAAGTTATCCTATGAATGCAGGCAACATGAGGATGCCGCACAGCAGCCAGCATTAGGAGGGTTGTACTTGAGGTGTGATGTCCACAGGATGCGGCGCCCGGGATGGGCGCCGCCGCCAAAGATGGCAAGTCGCATCACCATCCAAGCTTCTCTAAGCCAAGGATGGGCTCCTTTCACGCCCCCCTTCTCCTAATCCTTCCCTTGGAGTCGGCATCGGGTGATGCCCCTTTGATAGATTCGGGGGCGAGAGCATGCTTGTCAGTCGATAAATAATGGGAGGTAGCTCCCAAAAATGCATGCGGTAGTGACGCGTGCTACCTATGCCTGAGAGCTGATAACTCCGTTTTTAGGAAATTTCGGTTTCTGCCAATACACGCCGCAAGACAGCCCACGATAGGTCGGAATGAGTCTCGAATTTGTCTTCTTCCCTTTTGTCTTCACTGATGAAGTTGAAGGTCTCTCGAGAGTGGGAGGGGTGTTTCTCAATATCGTTATGATGCACTTCATAATCATGGGGCATCATCGGCACCTCGTCTTCATCGAGGTAAACATGGAAGCTGGCGCCAAACTCTTCTGTAGAATTAATGAATCCAGGTCCAGTTTTACCCTCTCCCCCGTTTAGCGGGCAATAAACCCGGTGAACAGGGTAGGTGTCCTTCGATAGCCAAGCACATTGGCCAGGACTAAGGGTGGTAAGGCCGAGTTTTTCGGCATTCCAGTCCAAAGACTTGTACAGCATGACATCTAGTTGCCCAGCAAGGCAGAAAACGATGCCGGTCGTTTCCCCGTGAGAGTGGATAGGTGAGTAATGCTGGGCTGGCCAGATCTCAAGAACTACGGGAGAACCGATGTCGCCCTTATCCTCATGCAAAGGTTCTCGTATATGGCCGTCAGCCTCGGCGAGGTAGTCGTACTGACTTTTCCCAGTGCAGGCTACGCGTATATAAGGTGGATGACTCGGGTCAGCTTCGGCTTTCAGGCGTAAAATCCTACGTAGCAAGCCAACTTTTCCGTCGGGATGCTTGGAGGGAGAGAGGTGTTTGCGAATTGCCGCAACCTCCCAAGACGACAGACGCATGTTTTCAGCTTTGCGTGCCATGTCCATGACCACGGGAGGAATCATTAATTGCTGGACGTATTCGTCGAAGAATGAGGCTTGACTGATTATCGGTGAAGGGATAGCTCTCGCTGCCTTCTGGCGAAGGTCTCGATCTTGTTCCTTCGTGATATGAAATGGATATTCTGTTTCACATCCATCCTGGTTACGGTCTTCTTCTAGGTGGTTGGAGTTTGTCATTCTTTCCCCGCCATGGATTAGGGTTAGGCTGTGTATTGAAACCTCGTTTTATTGTTATTGTTAGTATTGATGGCTTCCTGAGAATTGCCGAATAGATAACAACAGGGAGATGGAGCTGCTTTTGGAACTATCCCTTGTTTGTCTTCTTTGTGAAGCTTGTATGCCTGCGGAGACCTTGTCAACAATCCATTGAAAACAAATGTTTTTTATGTTTTATATTTGTACTTTTAGTAATCAAGTGTGGTGTGAAGTGGGTCAAGAAGTGACTCTCCAGTTTCTGCGCACCTGACGTGGCTAATACTGGGCGAGCAGAAATCAAGTGGGCATTACACCGAAAAACACCCGGCGATGATGAGCTCATCATTCCTTAATGGATTCCACGGATCAAACGCAATACCAGGCTAATAAAGAGCAGAACAACCACTGAGGCATAGAGCGGGAACCAACGTGCCCACCAGTTAATGGAAAGCAACGGCGTGTTGTTGGGATTGCTGTCGGAATAACTGCTGAAGAGATTCAGAGAAAAATTATCGTAAAGCAGGCCAGACCGATAAGAATAATTAATCTTGAGATTCCATGCATCGCATTTCTCCTCTTCAGAAAAATCAAGGATAGATCAAAATTTAGGTAGCGCCAGAGATATGGCCAAACTCTTCCAGAATTTCTCTCAAACTCCGGTCGTTCACTAAGATTGAGTGAGTTCAGAATAATACTTCTTGTAGTTCTTGAAAAATTCCAGCCCTAAGGTCCCTCAGCACTTCATTCAATTTTCCTGTATTGACTCACTTGGTAAATGAGCCTTTGGCGACAAGTCTTCATGAAGTATATGAAGACAGAGTGTCAACTTGGCCATCAGTTCGTGGATCGTGGTAGCCCGTCTTCACAGGGATAGAAACACCGCGTGGTCGCCTCCGTGATTGGGCATTGGGCGTAGAATTGCAAAGCGCTTTAAGTGGTCTTCAGTGTATTCAGCAAGAATTCTTGCACCAGGTATTAACGGGGATCTTCCGGCAATATTGACGGTGGGAAGCATCTGGCTCGGGGCAGCCGACAATCAAGAAATAAGAGACCAGCTGAGTGAGTCAGAGAAACTGTACCTTGCAGTTCATCACCCATTCGGTAAGAACCCTGCACTGAGAAGAATCTGCCTACCTAGTAGTTGAAACACCGACTGAACTATGTGGCCAGTCTATGCACGCACAAAAAAACCGCCTAGAAGGCGGTTTTTGATATTCAACAAGCGCTTGAAACTTGAGGGCTTTCAGTATTGTGCCGACACCAGGAGTCGAACCCGGGACCTACTGATTACAAGTAAAGCAAGTTATTCCATAAAATCATATGGTTACAGAAAATTCAGCTACGTAAATTCACCTACATCATCCAACAAAATCAATCAGTTATGGAGCATAGCTACGCAGCTTTCGAAGTCAGCTGTGGGCATTCTGCCACGTAATTTTTTATAGTGAGTTGGAACATCATTTTTTACCCTTACGGACCCCCTGCCGTTTAAGCCACTGTTCAAGCTTCCATTTTCTTATACCTGTAAGCTTTTTCATATTTTTATCAGGTACGGTTATTTCCAATAACTCACCTAAGAAAAAACTATATTTATATTCATATTCATCAATCTCTTTAACAAACTCTTTAGACTCTAATATTATATCATGATAATTTTCTATAATATCCCTGACAAGAGCTTGACCATTACTATATTTATGTCCACCATCAAGAGTGCCGTAGGCAATCTTCCATTCGACACCTTGTTTTTCTCCGTAATACACAATTCTTCTAATATCGTATAAGAAAAAAGTTTCTCTTCCCATGAGTCGTAATGGTTCGGCCCCGGATTCTTCATCTACGGCCAATATAGGAGGAACATAAATCTTTTTGTCAAATAGTTTAAGAATAGCAGGGATATTCGAACGAAGAACTCGAAGGCTTTCCAGCTTAAGCATTTTACTATTGGTAACACTAATAACAATTGAATAAAATTCAAAAGCTGTATTCGAGTGAGGACGAAGATCAATTCCAAAGCGTCCACTAGAATACCTTACAATAGACTCCTTAAGCAAAAAATCACCAGCTTCAAATCTTCTTCTGCTACTATCTGTTTTTTTAGGGTATTTTGGCAAATCAATAATATGAGTAGAATCATCTTGAATTTTTCTAGCAACCACGTAGACAATATTTAATATATCCGTAGATGGTATTTTTTCAAAACTCTCACTATATTCATAGATGTGTTTTGTGCTTAACATCAACTGCTTCAACAAATATGCTAATGTCTGTAAAGGTGAACTCGCACCACGAGTAGCTGTACAGAGTTTTTCTGCCCAATCACGAGCCTGGGTCAGATCGCCTTCGCTAGCAACTCGGTTACGAATGCCTATGGACTCTATTTCATTAATTATAGAGTGAGCGACCTCATGGGCAACGTCATTTGCATTTCTAATCTTTTTTGTCCTTTCTTTTATATCTTCATCTAAAAGATATTTATTCAATCCTTTATTTGCTGCCCATGCTGCCCATATAGCTGTAGAAGCAACAACTATATCCCGAATAAATCCCCCTATATCCTTCAAGCTAACAGGAGGAAGTTTGTCTATTAATTCTAAAAAAAACTCGTAACTCAACCTGAATTCTCCAACTGAAACTTTAATCTAAGAACTTCGTCGGTAATGGAATCAGCAGGCACCTTATCACTCTTTTATTCATGCTGCTGGAGTTAATCATTTTAATGAAGGTTCTGATCGTTTGCTTCAATCAGACTTTCAAGCATATTCCAACAAGGATAAAAAATGTAGAAATGCGCATGAAAGTGCGTAAATTTCCCTCCGCTTAAAACCTTATCGAAGCCCAGTAACGGCGCGGCCTCACCCCTTATCGCATGAGTGCATAAAAACCGACCTATTTAGAGCGCGGGCGGGGCGGGGTGACGATAGCGCGAGAGACCTGGTCACTGGATCCGTTCATGGCTTGGTGGTTCGAAGCGTGCTAGTTGTTTCTAATGGCAGGTATGCCACCGAAAACAACTAGAACCATTAGAACTATCGAATGCAGGGAGGGGATCATGAGGCTTGTGATTGCGTTACTCACGCTATCAGTCTTGGCTGGCTGTGCGTCATCGAAGCAGGTGTATACGCCATCTGGCGAACAAGGGTACTCCGTCAACTGCTCAGGCAGTGCCTTGAATTGGGGGATGTGTTACGAGAAAGCCGGTGATCTGTGTGGCGCTCAAGGCTATACCGTGCTCACTCAAAGTGGCGACCAGTCCACGATGGTGACGGGGAACCAGTACGGCTTGTATGCCACTCCCGTCGTAAATAGATCTATGACCATACAGTGTGGCAAGGAGGCAGAATGAAAGAAGGCACTGCCCTGACATGGGCAGTGCCTCAGCCTTAGTTGGTTCATCGAGTTGGGTCGAGTGGCATGAGCTCTGGGTCACCCAGTGAGTATGGCTGGAACCTGATGATCTCCTCGCCCACGAGCTCATTCACCTCTTGGAGAGCAGCCTGCAACGGCTCGAGCTCATTGGCCACGAAGACCCTGGCAGCCTTCTCCACATCACCAAAGCCCCCAGTGTTGCTGGGAATGATGCCCATCAGCTGCGGTGGAATTCGATGGCCAGCAAGTTGGTCATCGCGAGTGATGTTCTTGATGTTCCAGAAGTCATCCTTTGCCGCTACCTCGCTGATGGGAATGATCTGCACTCCATCCTTTTTCCCTCCTGGGCTGTAGAAGAACAGGTTGCGGAAGTTACCGACCCCCTTCGACTCCTTCAGAGCCTTGCGCATGGCATCAATGTCATCTTGGTTGCTGGCCGGGTCGCTCACATACATCACGAACCCTGCATGACTGCCGTTGAGGAAGTAGCGGCGACGAAACAGGGTGGCATTCTCGTTGAGCCAGGCACTCTGCAGACTGCCGATGTAGTCGGGTACGCCATAGATGGCCTGGTCGACGTCGGGCTCGAGCAGGTGAACCACCCTCCCTCTGGGCAACTCGGTGCGGTCGATGTAGTTCGGCACCCACCAGTACCGGTCGGCATTGGTGCCACCACGGCGCATGTACTTGGCTCGCAGGTGACGGAATGGCAGCAACTTGCCCAACCTGCCGCGCACCTCCTCGAGATAACCGTTACCGAATACCAGGTAATCCAGCGCCAAACCACTGAATGCCTGGCGACCCAGCAGTGGGTGCGGTTTGAAGGTGCGCAGGAGGATATTGCGCTTCACCTGGAGAGCTGACCCATGGTGTGCCGTCGCCCGATAGCTCTTGGCGAGGATCTCCAACGGGATAGGTGGCTCGTACCACTCATCCGGAGTGAGGAGCAGCCCTTCATAGAAGATGTCACGCATAGAGGTCACCGGCTCGGCATCGCCGAAGGTGAAAGCTTCAGCCTTTGGCATACTCGGTGCCGGCTGATGGCGGTACCCGGATGGTACGCGGATACGGGGTTTGGCGGCTGTCTCGCTCATTCGGAAAACTCCACTACGGATTGGCCGGTGCCCTGGGCGGGACCGTCGATAGGTTCGTGACTGAGGGCGTGCATGGTGGCCCAGGCAAGGTCGGCGTGGCCGGTCGCCTTACTGCGGCCCGAGGTATAGGTGTACTGGCGGCCGCTGGCGGTGAGCTCTTTCTTGATGGACATGAAACTCTGGAGGAGATCCCTCCAACCGGCATCGAACTCGAGGCGGCCTTTGCGCATGATCTGCTGAGCCTGCATGACCAGACGGCCCTTGACCGCCGGGTCGTATCGGAAGCGGGTCAAGGTCGGGAACCACTTTTCGACGTGCTCAGCGACCGCTTCGCCCAGGCCGGTCACGTCAATGCCGATGTGTTCGATGCGATACTTGGCTTGGAAGCCCTTGATGAAGTCAGCCTGTGCCTCGTAGTCCTCGCCCTTGAGGCGGTGGCGTTCGAGGATTCGGTGCTTATCGTCAGCAGTACGCGCCGGAAGCACCACGACAAGCCCGGCACCATCGCCATCCTCTCCGGTGCCTGTGGGGTCGTAACCGATCCAGACACCAGCATCGCCAGCAGGGCGTGGTGCAAATGGCCGGTAGTCACTCCACACTTCCCAGCTGTCGACCATGCAGGGATGCACCATTGTCAGGGGGAACGCCGATTGGCTGTCATCGACGAACTGGCACATGAGCAGATTGGCGAATTCCTCGTCGCTGTACTCAAGGCGCAGCTGCTCGAGGTCGAACAGGTCGCAGCCACCGGCGATGGCGTCCTCGACGGTGACGATCTGCCGCCACTGACCATCCGGACAAATCAGACCTCTCGCCAGTGCTGTGTGAGAGACGTCAAATTCAGCTCGGTCCTTCTTCGCCCGGCGCTTGTTGAACATCTCGCCCGACCAGAACGGATAGGCTTCATGCCCCAAGCTGGATGGCGTGCTGAAGTACGTCTGGCGCCACTTCTTGTGCATCGCCATGCCGGAAGTGACCTTGCGGAACTCGGCAAAGCGATGGATCCAGAAGTACTCGTCAAGGTAGACGTCACCGTGATAGCCCTGGGCCGTCTTGCTGTTGGTGCCGAGGAAATGCAGCTCGGCGCCGTTGTCGAGGACCAGAGGATCGCCCTTGAGCTCAATGTCTGTGACTTCCTTCACGAACTGGATGATGTAGTTCTTGAAGATGTGAGCCTGAGCCTTACTGGCCGATAAGAAGATCTTGTTTCGCCCGGACTCGAAAGCATCGACGATAGCTTCGCGGGCAAAATACCAGGTCGCGCCGATCTGTCGGCTCTTGAGGATATTGCGAATCCGGTGCTTCTGACCCGCTTCATGCCACTCGACCTGGTAATCGAAAAGCGAATCCAGAAACGCTGCCTTCAGTGCCTCTACCTGTTCTTCGTCGAGGTAGTTGCGCCGTGCTTTTCGTTTACGAGGAGCTTCGTTCCGCGCATCAATGTTCGGATTGAGATCCGACTCGCGTCCGGTCTCGCTGTACTTCCGCACCCGAGCCAATCGCTCGAGCTGTCGGCCGAGCAGGTCGATTTCCTTGTAGTCCTTACCCTCCTTGTCAGGCTTGGCGATCAGCTGAACCATCCGCGCCTCGAGCGTTTGCTCGACACGCTCGATGGGCGCGGCGGCTTCCCAAGCGTCACGGGCTTTCCAACTATGCACCGTGGCGGGCTTTTCGCCGATGAACTCGGCAATACGCGCCACTCGCCAGCCCTGCCAGTACAGGTGGCGAGCCGTCAGGCGCGGCGATTCGGTGAGGTCTGGGGGCATCGTAGTCATGCCGCCAGCCTACCCTCGACTCCTTTCCAACCAATCAGGCTGTTGTTGTAGATCGCGGATTTACAACGCCAGTTTGTTGAGTCATTCGACAGGCACGCGGAACCTGACGGCAACGTTTGCCCCGTACCCAGTCGAGGAAATCACATGCCCTGGTTCCGAGTCGCCACCGAAGGCGCAACAACAGACGGCCGAGAGATCTCACGCGAGTGGATCGATCAAATGGCAGCCAACTACGATCCGAAGAAATACGGCGCCCGTGTATGGATGGAACATATGCGCAGCCTGTTTGCCGACGGTGCTTTCCCGGCTTTGGGCGATGTCACTGCCGTCAAGGCCGAAGAGGTCGAGGATGGCAAACTTGGCCTGTTTGCTGATATCGATCCCACCGATCAACTAAAAGAAATCAATGGCAAACGCCAGAAGGTCTACACCTCCATTGAAGTCAATCCCAGCTTCGCTGATACCGGCGAGGCCTACCTCGAAGGTCTCGCCGTCACCGACTCTCCGGCCAGTCTCGGTACCGAGATGCTGAAATTCTCTCGCGAGGCTGGAAATGCCTCTCCACTCGCCGCACGTAAACAACATCCAGGCAACGTCTTCTCTGAGGCGGTCGAGGTTGAATTCGACTTTACCGAGGAGCCGGAAGAGCAAGGCCCCACATTGGCTGAACGGGTCAAGGCACTGTTTCGCAAGCAAGATGCCAAGACAAAGGAGGGATTCTCTGCCTTCCGCGCTGAGCTTGAAAAGACCCTCGAATTGTTCGTGCAAAAGCACGGCGAGCTGACTGATGAGTTGGGCAAGCGCCCTACCGCTGAGACTTTCGCAGAGCTGAAGACGGCCCACGACGAGTTGAAGAGTCGCTTCGACAAGCTCTACAGCAAGCTCGACAACACCCCTGACACTCCGAATCGCGGAGCCGCCACTGGCGGTGGCGATTCTGTAACCACTGATTGCTGAGGACCCCCACCCCATGCGCAACGATACTCGTCAAGAATTCAACCGCTTCGCCCAGCGCATCGCCCAGTTGTCGGGGGTGCCCAGCGCGACCGAGTCCTTCGCAGTCGAACCCAGCGTTCAACAGACCCTGGAAACCAAGATCCAGGAGTCCAGTGAGTTCCTGGGTCAGATCAACATCGTCGGGGTCGACGAACTCAAGGGTGAGAAGCTTGGTCTGGGGCTGACCGGCCCCATCGCCGGTCGGACCAACGTAACGACCAATGACCGCACCCCACGCGACCTGAGCTCACTGGATGATCAGGGTTACGAATGCCGCTCCACAGAGTTCGACACCTATCTGCCTTGGAGCAAGCTGGACGCCTGGGCCAAGTTCGCAGATTTCCAGGTCCGGGTACGCAACATGATCATCCGCCAGCAGGCACTCGACCGCATCATGATCGGACTCAACGGTACCAGTGCTGCAGGCGAGACCGATCGCGTCGCCAACCCGCTACTGCAGGACGTCAACATCGGCTGGTTGCAGCACTACCGCGCCCAGGCACCCGCCCGAGTGTTCAGTGAGGGCGCAAATGTTGGAGAGGTGCGTGTCGGCCCAGGGGGCGACTATGCCAACCTCGACGCCCTGGTCTACGACGTGGTCAATGAACTGATTGATCCCTGGCACCGCGAGTCCACTGACCTACGCGCAATCTGTGGCCGCAAGATCCTCGCCGATAAGTACTTCCCATTGATCAGCGAGTACCAGCAGCCCACAGAGCAGCGCGCTCTCGACATGATCGTCAGCCAGAAGCGTATGGGCGGCCAGCAGGCAGCCCGGGTGCCTTACATGCCCGACGGTACCCTGCTAATCACCCCGCCGGAAAACCTCTCCATCTACTGGCAACGTGGTAGCCGTCGTCGTTACCTGAAGGACAAGCCCGAGCGTAAGCGCGTAGAGAACTTCGAAAGCTCCAATGACGCGTACGTCGTCGAGGATTTCGGGGCTGGCTGCCTCGTCGAGAACATCGTTTTCGGCGACTGGTCAGTCTAAGGAGCCAATCATGCATAGCCCTGCACGAAAGCACTATCAGCGCGTCACCGCCGCGAAAGCGGCGGGGGACGCCGCACCTGGCCAGTCACAGACTGGCGAGCAGTACGAACTGCACGCGGCTGCACTTTGGGAAGCCCGACAGGCGCTCAAGGGTATCAAGTCCGTCGAGGCCAAGATTGCCCGCAAACGTGAATTGCTGCCTCAGTTTGCCCCCTATGTCGATGGTGTGCTGTCGGCTGGTACTGGTGCCCAGGACGACGTGCTGGTCACGGTCATGCTCTGGCGTCTGGATGTTGGGGATATCGCCGGTGCTCTGGCCATCGCTGAATACGCCATCAAGCATGGCCTCGACACTCCTGACCGCTTCGAGCGCGACACCGCCTCGTTGGTGGCAGAACAGGTCGCCGAGGAAGCTCTCAAGCAACTGCAAACCACCAGGGGGGAAGGTGACGACAGCGATAACAGTGAAGCTGCTGCCCATCTCGTCATGCACCTGGTAACTGCCGAAGCACTGACACGCGACGCCGATATGCACGACCAGGTGCGCGCCAAGCTGCACAAGGCCCTCGGCTATGCCTATCGCGACAAGGGCAACAGCATCGATGAAGCCCTCAAGCATCTACGTCGTGCTCTTGAGCTCAACGACAAGGTCGGTGTGAAGAAGGACATCGAGCAGCTGGAGCGCCAGGCCAAGCAACAAAACGCCGGTGGTCAGGCTAACACCTGATCATCCAACCGAGTCGCACGCCGACGCCAAGGGGGCGCCGGGAAAGATCGGACTACGGTCCCACATCTTAGATCCCGGCCCACCCCCTTCCTATCGAGGTCGCCATGTCACTCATTGATGCGGGATATAACCCAGTACCATCACCGTCACCACCGCTCGACAACAACGGCTTCTGGCCTCAGATAGAGCCGGACGACTTTCGAAAGGCGGAACGCCTGATCAATACGGTACCCAACGAGCGTATCGAGTATGCCTTGCGCGTGGCCATGGCGGACATCAACCGCCAGCTCCGGACATGGCAAGCCGAGCAACAAGGACAGGGTGCTGCCACCATTGATGATGTCACGCCACCCAACTGGCAGTCGCCAGGTATCTATCCATTGCTGTATCGCCGCGCGGTCTACGCCACGGCACATGCCTCTCTGCTCGAGCGCTACCGTGAGATATCAGCAACCCGTGAGGGTGACGAACGTGGCGAGGCAAAGGATCTGGCCGCCGATGATTACCGGCGAGACGCTCGCTGGGCCGTTGCTGAAATCCAGGACCACAACCATACCGTTGTGGAGTTGATCTAGTGCGTACCGTACGCGCCCACCAGGGCGAGACCCTCGACCAGATCTGCTATCGCACCTTTGGTGTGACGGCAGGGATCACCGAGCAGGTGCTCGACCTCAACCCGGGTATTGCGGAGTTAGGACCATCACTGCCCCAAGGCACCCCCGTGCAGTTACCCGATACCTCACCCCAACCGCAGCGCACGAGCACCGTGCAGCTGTGGGATTGATATCGCCCCGAAGAGGCGAGAAGACGCAGAGGACTCCATGGCCGAACCCAGCTCCACTACCTTCGCCGGCATTGCCACCGTTGGCGCCACGCTGTTCGGGATGATGCCCGGTGTCGACGCCAATGCCGTGATTGGCGCTTTGTGTGGTGCCGTCCTGTTCTTCATCAGTTCGAAGCAGGAGTTCGCCCTGTGGGTCCGGATCACCTATCTGCCGATCTCGTTCGTCATCGGCTACCTGGGTGGACCTTCTGTGCTCGGGGACTATCTGGAGGCGTCTGCGGTGTCGGCTTTCATCGGTGCCGCCGTCACGGTCACTGCTGGGCAAAGGTTCATTGATGTGGTGCGTACCGTTGACTTGAAAGCCTGGCTGGGAGGGAAAAAGTGAATGTCTTCATGATCGACATCGCCGTGATGGCCGCCCTCGTCATCGTGGGGCGCATCCTCACATTTCAGCGCCGGGGCAGTCGCTATCGTCGAGGGATCTCCTTCGTCGCGTGGCTGGTGACCTGCGCGAACTTCACCCTGATCGTCAAATTGCCCGGCATGCCGCCACCTGAACCAGTGACCACGCTGCTGGCTATCTGGCAGGTGGCCTTCGCCATCCTGCTGCTACGCCATGGCGGCAACCTTGCCCACCTGCTGCGCTCCCTGCACCTTACCCGGAGACACTGATGCTGCTGAAACATGGAGATACCGGTTACCAAGTCGAATCGTTGCAGCGTGATCTGCAGCGTGTCGGTCATGACATTGCCGCTGATGGCTGGTATGGGGATATCACTGAGGCAGCCGTTCGGGCAGTGCAGCGTGAACATGGTCTCGTCATGGATGGCATTGTGGGCCCTAAGACTCGCCAAGCACTGCAACGACACGCTGAACCCAATGCGCTGAAACAAATCGACCTAGTCAACGCCGCCAATCGCCTGGATGTCGAACTGGCCGCCATCATGGCCATCAACGAGGTCGAGTCGCGTGGGCGCGGCTTCTACGTGGGTGGGCCTCGTCATGGGCAGCCAATCATTTTGTTCGAGCGACACATCATGCGTCGCAGGCTGATTCATCACGAGATCAATCCGGTACCGCTACAACAGAAGCATCCCGACTTGGTCAACGACAAGCCTGGGGGCTATATCGGTGGATACCGAGAGCACGGTCGTCTCGAGCGTGCCGCCAACCTGCATGTGACATCCGCGCTCGAATCTGCCTCCTGGGGTGCCTTCCAGATCATGGGCTACCACTGGTCGGTACTGGAATACGCCAACGTGGGCGAGTTCGTCGGGGCCATGGAAGAGAGCGAAGCCACTCAACTCGAGGCCTTCGTGCGTTTCATTGAGGTGGATGCGGGCTTGCACCGTGCGCTGAAGCGCCAGGACTGGCGAGATTTCGCCAGACGTTACAACGGCCCCGCCTTCGAGCGCAACGACTACGACACTCGCCTTGCTGCCGCCTACCGACGACATGATCGACAACTCGAGGTGGCAGCGTGATTCGTCTGCAGCTGGTGATAGGAGCTGGCCTGCTGTCCGCCAGTGTCGCGGCAGGCTGGTATTCACGGGGCTGGCTCGAGGACAGCCAACGCCTCACGGCCATGCAAGCCGTGGATGCCGCCATAGAAGCGGCCATGGTGCGGGAGTCAGATATCGCCCGTCGTGTGGAAGACCGGCTGGCCCAGTTGCAGGCCAGCGAACGTGTCATTGATCGAGGAATCATCCGTGAGGTCGAGAAACCTGTTTACCGCCGCGTGTGTCTTGAGCCTAACGCTATCCGCCTGCTCAACCACGCCGCCGCCGGCACCGTCCCCGATTCAGCAGACTCTGCTGACTCCTTGCCCTTCAGCACTGCCACCTCTGACTGACGGCACCGGTGGGGATGTGGCGCTGACCATGACCGCCTGGGCCAGCCAATATCACAGCTGTGCCACACGACATAATGGCCTCATCGAGGCGCTGGAGGACCGCCAGTGATCAAACTGCAGTCTCTACGAAAGCACCTACTCGCCAGCATTCCGGCCTTACGAAAGGACCCCGACCGCCTGCTGACGTTCATCGAGCGCGGTGCTATCCAATTTGCTCGTGGCCAGCACTTGTCTCACCAGTACCGCGTGCCGGCACGCATCGTGATCACTGACCTGGGAGGATCCACTGACGTCGTGATGATTCCGTTACTGCAGTGGCTCTCTCACTACCAGCCAGACCTCGATGCTAATGAGGCCGTGCGCTTTGATGCGGAGCTACTGGCCAATGACCGATGGGATCTCGCCATCGAGGTCACGCTCACCGAGCGTGTGGTGGCCAAGGTCAACTGCGACGAAGGCAAAATCGAAAGCGAGCATCGCATGCCGGAATTCCCGATCGATACTTGCCCGGCCAAACATTGGATGCTCTATGTGAAGTCACCAAGCGATACCGACCACCAACTGGCAAGCGAGTGGGACTCCCCGAATGGATGACCTGCAGAGTCTGGAAGAGTGGGTTTCACCACTGCTGGCCAAGTTGACGCCGAAAGAGCGCCGCAAGCTGGCCCGCACTATCGCCACGGCACTGCGCCGCCGCCAACGTGAGCGAATCGCACACCAACGGAATCCTGATGGCAGCGAGTTTGAACCACGCAAGCCGAAAAAGGACCAGGCCGGTTTCGTTCGTCGTCAACCGATGTTCATGAAGATCCGTCAAGCCAAATACATGAAAACCCAGTCAGACCCGCATAGCGCTGAGGTCAACTTCATGGGTCGGGTGGCACGCATCGCACGCATACACCAGATGGGACTGAGGGCTCGTGTTCAACCTGGTGGGCCATCCTACGACTACCCCCAGCGCGAACTACTCGGTTATAGCGAGGAAGACCAGCGCTTCATCCGGGACATGGTCATCGACCACCTCACGTTGTAGATCGGCCATTTACAACATCCATCGCTGGAGTGCTCAGCGAATGGCGGGGGAACATCCTTGCATGAACAACACCGCCGAACTTCTCCGCCTGATCAACAACCTGATCCGCTTTGGCACCATCGCCGAGGTGGACCATGGTGAGCCCGGCAAACGCTTGCCTTGTGTGCGAGTAAAGATCGGCGAACTGCTCACAACCTGGCTGGTATGGCAGGAAGCCCGAGCAGGGACAACACGAACCTGGTGCCCGCCTACGGTGGGGGAGCAGGTCCTTGTATTGGCTCCAGGTGGAGACCTCGCCGGTGCGGCAGTGTTGCCCGGATTTTTCAGAACACAGCACCCTGCACCCTGCAACAGTCCCGACCTTTTCCATGCCGTCATGCCGGATGGTGCCAGCTTCGAATACAACCACGCGGCACATCGACTGCATGCCGTCACCGGGCCGAGCAGCATCACCATGGACCGCTCCAGAATTCTGCTTTCTACCAACGGCAGCACCCTGGAGATGGACGCCGCCGGCATTCGACTGAATGGCTCACGCATCGACCTGAACTGAGGACACCCATGCCAGCAATCACACGCAAGGGCGACACATGTACTGGACATGGCAGTTTCCCGCCACGCAACAGCACTGGTGGCAGTGGCAATGTCTACGTCAACGGCATTGCCGCTCACCGGCAGGGTGATGGCTGGGCCACTCATTGCAACAACCAACCAACCTGCCACGGCGGTGCTCTGGCATCCGGATCAGGCAGTGTTTTCGTCAACGGCAAACAGCTCGGTCGAATCGGAGATCCCGTCGATTGCGGATCTTCCGTCGCAACCGGCAGCAGCAATGTCCATGCAGGGGGCTGATACATGGCCGGAATGAACGCCACCACCGGGACGTCACTGGATGGGGTCGAGCACATTCGGCAAAGTGTGGGGGACATTCTCATGACACCCATTGGCTCGCGTGTCATGCGTCGCGACTACGGCTCACTCCTGCCTGAGTTGATTGATGCTCCTCTCAATGACACCACCCTGCTGCAGGCCTACTCAGCCACCATCATGGCCTTGATTCGTTGGGAGCCGCGGATTCGCGTCACTGCCGTGCGCCGCCATGTCAGTACTGACCTACATGGTGCCGCCACGCTGGAGATCGAAGGACAGACCGTGGATGGTGATCCGGTGACGCTGGAGATTCCACTATGACCAGCCCAATTGACCTGTCACAACTGCCCTCTCCGGACGTAGTAGAGCAGATCGATTATGAAGTCATCCTCTCGCAATTGTTGGACGACCTCGAGGTGCGCTTCCCTGAATTCGATGTTCCTGCTGAGTCAGACCCGGCATATAAGATCCTGGAGGTCAGCGCCTATCGGGAGATGCTCGTCCGACAGCGAGTCAATGAAGCAGCGCGAGCGGTGATGCTCGCCTATGCCG
This sequence comes from Halomonas binhaiensis, assembly GCF_008329985.2. Taxonomy (NCBI): domain Bacteria; kingdom Pseudomonadati; phylum Pseudomonadota; class Gammaproteobacteria; order Oceanospirillales; family Halomonadaceae; genus Halomonas; species Halomonas binhaiensis. Next base: position 102,156 of record NZ_CP038437.2, on the reverse strand, counting down.
AAAAGGCAGACTTAGACAACCTCGGTGCTCTGTTCAATGTCGATCGGTTGCAGATCTCATCCGGTGATCCAGAGGCAGTCCCGCCGGAGCTACCGAAATTCGAAGATGACCCCGACTTCCGCCGACGCATCCTGTTGTCGCTGCAGGGGTTGAGCACTGCCGGTCCAGAAGGTGCCTACCGATACCATGCACTATCTGCCGATGGTGGCGTACTCGATGCCAGTGCTACCAGCCCCACGCCTGGTGACGTCGTTGTGACCGTCCTTGCCAGAGAGGGGGATGGCACAGCAGACCAGGCATTGCTGGATGCTGTCGAGGCCGCCGTGAATGCCGAGGAGGTCCGTCCACTGACGGATCATGTCACCGTGCAGCCCGCAGAGATCCTTCCCTATACCATCAATGCCACCATTTACTTTCAGCCTGGGCCTGATAGCCAAGTGGTGATGGAAGAGGCGGAGAAAGTCGCTGAGGCGTATGTAACCGAGCAACACCGGCTGGGACGCGATGTCACCCTCTCGGGCATCTATGCCGCTTTGCATCGCAGCGGCGTTCAGCGGGTCGAACTGGCAAGCCCCACCAGCACCATCGTCGCGAATGACCAACAGGCCAGCCACTGCACCGCCATCACGTTGACCAACGGAGGTGTCGATGAGTGATCCTAGCCTGCTGCCGCCAAATGCCACTGGTCATGAACGTGCAATGGCCGACGCCATGGCGCGTATCTCGGATGTTCCCACCCCACTGCGTCATCTGTGGAATCCTGACACCTGCCCGGTGGAGCTGCTCCCCTGGTTGGCATGGACCATGGGACTGGATGCATGGAAGCCATACTGGAGCGAAGCCATCAAGCGCGAACGCATCCGGCAGGCTGCAGAGATCCATCGTCGCCGAGGCACAGCCCAGTCCGTTCGCCGGGTGGTCGAGTCGTTCGGTGCAGGGGTGGCCATCCGGGAATGGTGGCAAACCACTCCTCGCGGCATACCGCACACCTTTGAATTGGTGCTCACCGTGCGAAGTGAGACCAACAGCGCTGAGCTGCAGGAAGACATCGTCCAGGAAGTCACTCGAGTAAAGCCAGTTCGCAGCCACTTCACCTTGATCGCTGGCGTTTCCGCCGAGGGAGGCATCGGCCTCTACGGTGCAGCCCGCCCCGTCATCTATCGCCGTATTCAGACCGAGGAATGACATGGCACTGAAGATCACTATCACCGATGCCGGCCGTGCTGAGATCACGAATGCCGAGAACACCGGAACCGCTCCCGTTACCATCACCCACATTGCTCTGGGCGACGCAGGCTACCCCCCAGATCCAGCACAGGTCGCTTTGCATAGCGAAGTAAAACGCGTCTCCAGCATCGCGGGTGAAGTCGTGGCAGCTAACACCATCAGCGTGACCGCGAAGGATGAGAGCAATGATGACTATACTGTCCGAGAGTTCGGACTGATCACCGAGCATGGGACTCTATTTGCGGTCTACTCACAGATCGCCCCCATCATAGAGAAGGCAACGCCATCGACACTCCTTCTAACCATTGATGTGGTCCTAGCTGACCTCGATGCCGCCAGCTTATCCTTTGGAGATGTTACCTTCAGCAACCCACCTGCGAGCAAGACTGTCGCAGGAGTGGTGAAGCTGAGCAGTTCGGTCACCAATCCCGATGAGAGTGTTGCCGCCACCGCACTCGCCGCAAAGAAGGCATACGACGCTGCCGCAGTCCGATTAGAAAAAAGTGCCAACCTGTCTGATCTCGATAACAAGACCCAGGCTCGAGAAAACCTGGGATTGAGTGAAGCATCTACGCAAGGAAGCACCGACAGCCGGACATCACCGAGCACCACCACGCTCTTGCAGGCCAAGGCGATGAATGACCATCGCAACAGCGGAGATCACGATGGTCGGTACGTGATGCTGGATAACGGCATCATTGCCATCGAGTTTGATCTGGCCACGAACACCATCATCTTCAGACAGAAGTCATCAGAGACTGATGCACCCATATTGCAGGCTCGTTCTGTAGGCCAGGCAGTCCGCTTTTCGGTCAGTCATGATGCACCTGAACTTAATGGTGACTCTACTGGCTGGACGATCGGCGGCAAAAAGATCGTCGACGAGACACGATCAATTTCTACTGGAGCAGGGCTTACTGGCGGGGGCAACCTCAGCAGTAACAGAACGCTTTCCATCCCTGGAAGTGGTGTCCAGACATACATGCTCGCCGATTATTCGGTGAGCCTGGACAAACTCCAGAACTGGATGATCACAAATCAGAAGATGTCGGCTGATGCCATCGAATCTCGGGCGATCAAGGATGGTGCAGTAACCCCCAGCAAAGTAGAGCCTTGGTCGCTGACCCATGAGCAGATGGCGGCCAATGGTATTCAGGGGAGAGCCATCAATAGCGGCGCAATTATTGCTCGTCACATCAGTGACAATAATGTCTATGCCCAGCATTTATCGCAGGGCTCACCAGAAGGTGATTGGGTACGTGAAAGAATTGCTAACCGAGGTGGTATCGGCTGGGTAGGGACATATGGGTTTCTCAGTCGTCGAAATGGTGGGACAAGTTCTCCAGGAGACACGCTGAGCGGTTCCAACCTGCAATGGGCAGGCATTCGGGAGAAGGTCACTGGAATGACTCTAGGGGGAAGTCCTGCAGGAACATGGCGCTGCATGGGGATTGCTGCTAATGACGGTTCCAGTGGAGATGCAACACTTTGGTTGAGGATTAGCTAATGGAGTATAGAAATCCACGCTACAACGAGTCGGGCACCATCGACTGTGAGATCCATCACCCCTCATTTGGATGGATTCCATTCACAGCAAGCCCTAATGATGCTCACGAGCACTGTGTTGCGATTTACCAGGCCATCATTGATTCAGACAACCCAATCGCTCCACATGAAGAACCTTTCGATGATGTCGTAAAGGCGAAATATAGAGAAATTGAGACGAAGCTAGCCGAAGCCTTGGCAGAGGGTATGCCCTACACCATGCCAGACGGAACGGAAGACATCGTCCAGACCCGCCCAGAAGACGAAGGCAATTTATTGGGGTTGGCCATTGAGGCACGAGACTTGAAAGCTGTGGGAGACCTCAGCCACGCTTTCATGCTGCGAGCAAAGTCGAATCGACTCTATGAGCTGACTCCGGATGAGATGATTGACCTGACTGATACCGCCAAGCAATTCAAGCAAGATCTGCTGGAAAGGTCGTGGCACCTGAAAGATGCGCTGAGAGCTGCCGAAGAGATAAATGACCGCGAAGCGGCGAAAGCTATCAACTGGTGACACCGGGTCCAGTGATTGGATTGCATGAAGGATCACCAGAGGGTAGATTCCGCTCGCGCAGAACAAAATACGCTAGGGAAAATAATGGAAGACAACCTAATTCTCAGCATGATGCTGATATATGCCGTATGCATCACCTGGTCGTATGGTCTGGCTAGAGTCTTCAAGCCAGTATTTCTAGAGGAGCTTTCAGACAAGAGCCGAAACTCATCAATGGATGGGGTTCGTGGATTTGCTGCCATAAGTGTGTTTCTCCATCACTCAGTCTACTCTTACAACCTTTACACCTACCAAGCATGGGGACCTTCTACCGAGGTAGCAGGTACAGTGCTGGAAAAATACCTCTGGCACCTTGGAAGCTTTAGCGTTTCATTGTTTTTTATGATTACCGCTTATCTATTTTGGCGTATGGTGCTTATGAAAAGAGAAAATATGGACTGGTCCGGGTTTTATAGAAACAGAATATTCAGAATAGTACCGCTATACGTAGTTATAGTATGTATGGTTTTCGCGATATTTCATGTAGTCTACAAGGGAAGCGGAGATTCAAAATTCGCTTCATCCTTTATCGCGTGGCTCGGGTTTGGTTTTTTACCTTTGCCGTCAGTGAATAACTATCCGGCATCCTGGTCTATTGTCGCTGGGGTTTTCTGGACCTTGGCTATTGAATGGAAGTTCTATCTAACACTACCTTTTCTGGCTCTGTTCGCCAAGTCAAAAGCATCATCTGGCGTCTCTCTTTTTGTGGCCGCAGCTGGGATGGTTGCACTACACAAACTTGGCCTAATGGAACATAATAAGCTGGCGATAGCTTCATGCTTTGTACTAGGTGCTTTGGCTGCACACCTAAGTGTTTATAATTCTAGGGCAGTGAGCCAGATCCCTCGGTTAGCTGCAACTACTGTTGCTATTCTTGCGTTCACTTACTCTTTGGTAAGATTTGGCGATGTATATAAATTAAAAGCCGAAGTTGTTACATTTCTGTTTTTCTTTGCAGTTGTAGAATGCGGTGCCATGAAAGCCATCTTTTCATCTATGGCGATGCGATTCCTTGGAATTATCAGCTACAGCATATATCTATGTCATGGACTGGTACTGACGGTAATCAATGGTTTTATTGTCAAGAACTCTGGTTATTTAATTCCATCTGCATCAGCTCTATTGGCAGTTATCGGTTTCAGCACAGCTCTTTATTTGTATGTAGAACGACCTTTCATTCAAATAGGTAAAAAGCAGCCAGTTACCTGGTACGCTCGGCGATCATCCGCCACATTGTAATATCCCTGCCCCTCCAGCCCGCCACTCGGCGGGCTGCCTCGTTGTTGGCGTTGCCGCATGTTGTAAAACGCCAATCTACAACCGCCACTGCTCGCGCCCCTGTCGTCGAATAGGCAAGCATGTCCTCACGCATGCTATCGCTAGTTACACGCCCTGCAGGAGCCCATTTCATGAGCGATTACCATCACGGCGTCCGCGTCGTAGAAATCAACGAAGGCACTCGACCGATTCGCACCATCTCCACGTCAGTCATCGGTCTAGTGGCAACTGCTCCTGGTGCCGTTTCCGGTGTTATCGCCTCATTGAACATCGGCTTTGCCGCTGCCAATACCAGTATCAACTTCACCGCAACGACACCTGGAACGGATGGCAATGCCATTCGAGTACGATATGTCGACCCAGGTACTGCCTCATCTGCTCTAACCGTAAGCACAACCGGAACAGATATCACCATCAGCCTGGAAACCGATGTTGACGGAAACATCACCAGCACTGCAGAAGATGTCGTTACCGCCACAAATGGAGATCAGAACGCCTCTGCTTTGGTCAATGCCGTCGTTGATGGTGTCGGAACAGGCATCCTGTCCGCAGTGGAATATCAGTACCTGTCTGGTGGCCTGGACGAGGTTTTCCCACTTGATACTCCGGTACTCATCACAGACCCACGTGGTGCTGCTGGAAAAGCTGGTATCGAGGGCACACTGGCCCGTGCACTGGATGCCATCGCCGACCAGACGAAAGCCATGGTGGTTGTGGTGCGCGTCGCTGAAGGTGATACCGACGATGAAACCAAGACCAATGTCATCGGCGGCACCAGTGCCAATGGCAAGAAAACCGGCATGCAAGCATTGCTCGCGGCTGAGCAGCGATTCGGGGTCAAACCTCGCATCCTCGGCGTTCCTGAGCTGGATGATGCCGATGTGGTCAGCGAACTGATCGGGATTGCTCAGAAGCTGCGTGCTTTTGTCTATGCCAGTGCTGGTGGTAGCGCGACCAAAGAAGAAGCGGCCATGTATCGCGAAAACTTCGGGGCTCGCGAAGTGATGGTGATCTGGCCGGACTTCACCGGCTGGGACACTGCTACCAGCACCACGCGCAACCTGTCTGCCGTGGCTCGCGCACTCGGCATGCGTGCGAAGCTCGACAACGAGATTGGCTGGCACAAGACCTTGTCCAACCAACCAGTCAATGGCGTCACCGGCATCTCTGCCGATGTGTTCTGGGATCTGCAGGATCCAGCCACCGATGCGGGTTACCTGAATAGCCACGAAGTTACCACCTTGATCAATCGCGGCGGCTTCCGGTTCTGGGGCTCCCGCACCTGCACTATCGATCCGCTGTTTGCCTTTGAGAACTACACCCGCACAGCGCAGGTGCTGGCTGACACCATTGCCGAAGCGCACCTCTGGGCAGTCGATCTGCCGATGCATCCGTCCCTGGTCAAAGACATTGTCGAGGGTATCAACGCAAAGTTTCGCGAGCTCACCCGTCAAGGTTACATCCTCGGCGGTGTCGCCTGGTTCGATCCCGAGCTCAACAGCCCCGAGGTGTTGAAGGCTGGCAAGTTATACATCGATTACGACTACACCCCGGTGCCACCTCTCGAAAACCTGATGCTCCAGCAGCGCATCACCGATCGTTACCTGCTGGACTTCGCCGACCGCGTTGCCGCCGCCTGATCCCTAGGAGACTGAACTATGGCACTTCCGCGCATCCTCAAGGATTACAACCTGTTCGGTGACGGCCACAACTGGCAGGGCCTGATCCCGACACTCACCTTGCCCGAGCTCACTCGCCGTATGGTCGAGTACGAAGGCGGCGGCATGGATGGCCCTGTCGAGATTGATCTCGGCCAGGAAAACATTGAGTTCGAATGGTCTCCGGGGGGGTTGCTGCCCGAGATCTTTGGTAGTTACGGCAGCCCCATCCACGACACCGCCATGTTGCGTTTTGTCGGTAGCTACGAGAGCGACGAGGACGGCGAGGTGGTGCCTGTCGAGATCGTCGTGCGCGGCCGCCACAAGACCATTGGCATGGGTGAAGCCTCGAAGGGTGATGCCAATACCCAGTCCGTCACGACCACCTGCAGCTACTACAAGCTGACGATCAATGGCCAGGTAAAGATCGAGATCGACAAACCCGGCTATGTGTTCATCGTCGACGGTACCGACCGCCTCGCCGAGCGCCGCCAGGCACTGGGCCTCTGATTCACTACCCCGATTAGTCCCCACCAGGGGAAAGCTGAGCCATCAGGAGAATGACTGTGGAAGACAACACCACAACCGAACAGAAGCCCAAAGCGACCTTCGAGACCGTCGAGTTGGACGAGCCGATTGCCCGTGGCAAAACCACCATCCGCGAAATCCAGGTGCGCAAACCGAAGTCTGGTGCGCTGCGTGGTGTAGCTCTGACGGACATCCTGCAGATGGACGTCAGCGCGTTGACCAAGGTACTACCACGTATCACCGAGCCCGCCCTGACCGAAGCCGATATCCGGGGGCTGGATCCTGCCGACCTCGTGCAACTGGGAGGCACCGTTGCTGGTTTTTTGCTACCGAAGAAGATGCTCGAGGGCAACGAGTAGCATTGTCCGAAAGCGTGGATGACGCCATGGCCGACCTGGCCATGGTGTTCCACTGGGGTCCCATGGAAATGGACGACATGGAACTTGCCGAGCTCATGGCGTGGAGAGAGCGAGCCCGCCTTCGCTACGAACCCAAGCCCTCTCCCAAACCCCGCAAGTGAACCCGACCTGATCCACTCCGCCACGGTAAGGAATCCAGATGGCCAACAAGCTCAGTCTACAAGTCATCCTGGATACAGTGGATCGGGCCACCCGCCCCCTGAAGAAAATCACCCAGGGCAGTGGCAAAACCGCTGAAGCTCTCAAGGCCAGCCGCGACCAGTTGCGCCACCTTGAACGTGCCCAGAAAGATCTGCGCGGTTTCCGTAACCTCAAGCGACAGGCCGATACCTCAAGCCGCGCCCTCAAGGATCAGCAGCAGGAGATCCGAGACCTATCTCGGCAGATCAAGAATGCCGAGGGAGATACCACTGCACTGACGCGCAAGCGAGATGAAGCCATTCGTCAGGCACGCCGACTCAGCCAGCAGTACGGGAATGAACAGCGGAAGCTCCAGCAACTACGTAGCAGCATGACTCGGGTCGACGGTGTGACGGGTAAGCTCGGTGACCAGCAACGTGAGTTGCAGCGCCGGATCCAACAAGCCAACCAGGAGATGCAGAAGCAACAGCGCCACTTGGGAGAAATCGCCCGCAAACAGCGCTTGGCGGCAGAAGCTTCTCGACGGTATCAGCGGGGCATCTCGCATGCCGGTCGCGTTTCGGGGGCCGGTGCTGCTGGACTTGCCACTGGCGGCGCAGCGCTCTACGGGGGCGCTCGAATGTTGGCTCCGGGCGTCGACTATGGTGCGGCCATGTCGCGTGTTCAAGCACTCACCCGCCTGAGCAAAGATGATCCGTTGATGGAAGGCTTGCGCAGTCAGGCGCGTGAGCTGGGATCGAGCACATCATTCAGTGCCACCCAAGCTGCCGATGCCCAAGGCTTCCTGGCCATGGCGGGTTTCGATCCCAAGGCGATCATGGCAGCCATGCCTGACATGCTGAACTTGGCCAAGGCCAATGGCACCGACCTGGGGCGCACCGCAGATATCTCCTCGAACATCTTGTCTGGCTTCGGGCTGGATCCCGCGCAAATGGGGCGTGTCGGTGATGTGTTGACCGCGACCACCACTCGAGCCAACGTGAATCTCGAGATGCTGGGTGAGTCGATGAAGTACGTTGCACCACAGGCTCGAGCGATGGGGGTCTCGATAGAAGAAGCCGCCGCCATGACAGGCCTATTGGGGAATGTGGGTATTCAGGGCAGTCAGGCCGGTACGACTTTGCGCGCGATGATGACACGCCTTGCCGCACCAACGAGCAGTGCCGCTGGTGCCCTCAGGGAACTGGGCGTTGATGCCAAGGATGCCGATGGCAATCTACGCCAGGTGCCTAAGATCCTTGCTGACGTGGCCAGGGCAACCGAGAACATGGGTAATGCCGACCGAGCCGCTTATCTGAAAGATATTTTTGGCGAGGAGCCCGGTGCCGGTATGGCGGAACTCATCGCCCAGCAGGGGTCTGCAGGTATCGAGAAGTTTGTGGAGATACTCGAGAATGCCGCTGGCGAGAACGCCCGGGTAGCCAAGACCATGGCAGACAACATCCAAGGCGATCTGCAAGGGCTGGGTAGTGCCTGGGAAGAAATCGGCATCACCATCACTGATACCAACGAAGGTCCATTGCGTGACCTGGTCCAGAACGTCACCGCAATTACTCGAGCTGTTGGCAACTGGATGAAAGAAAACCCTCGACTCACCGGTCAGCTGGCTGTGGTGGCTGCAGGCCTTGCTACCCTGGTAGCGGCTGGCGGCAGCCTGATGGTTATGCTCGGCTCGATTCTCGGCCCCATCGCCATGGTGCGATATGCCCTTACCTTGCTTTCATTGAACCCTGCCAGCCTGACCATCATGGGCATCGTCGCGGCTGCCACTGCCCTGGCAGGTGTAGCGTACCTGGTGTATCGCAATTGGGATGCTATCGCCAGGTGGTTCGGAGATCGGTGGGAGCAAGTCAAAGCTGCCTTTCAGGAGGGCATTGGAGGGGTTTCACGCCTGATCATGGATTGGTCGCCCCTCGGGCTACTGTGGCGAGGCATCAGCGCAGGATTAGAGATGCTGGGGGTGAACATTCCCGAGAACATGCGCACGCTGGGTGGTGCCATCATTGATGGATTGATCGGCGGAATCACCGCCAAGTTGGCTCCTCTCGGAGAGTCAATCAGCGAGATGGGGCAGAGTGTTATCACCTGGTTCAAAGAGAAGCTCGGTATCAATAGCCCTAGCCGTGTATTCGCTGAGTTTGGTACCAACCTCATCGAAGGTCTGGTCAACGGCATAAAGGAACGCTGGCAGTCTCTGAAAGAATCCATCGGCAATACGGCTGATGCCGTCGTTGGCTGGTTCAAGAGCGCCTTGGGCATCCATTCGCCCTCGCGTGTGTTCGCTGAACTGGGTGGCCACACCATGGATGGCTACCAGCAAGGCATCCAACGCAGTGAGCGCGGACCACTCGATGAGATTGCCGCCTTTGCCAAGCGCATGACTCAGGCAGGTGCCGGAATTGTCCTTGGGGCATTGGGGATCACGACGGCCACCGCCGGAGTGCTGGACACCGCCTCGATAGCAAACGTGCCTATCGACCACCGGCCACCACTGTCTGCCGGCATCAATGGCGACGTGACCATCAGCATTGGCGACATCAATGTCTATGCCGCGCCAGGCATGGACGAGCAAGCCCTCGCCCGCTATGTTGCCGCCGAAGTTCAGCGCGCCCTGGACCGAGCTGCCCGAGAGCAATCTGCACGTCGACGCAGTGCCTTTCACGATATCGACTGATCAGGAGCTTCACTTATGATGATGGCCTATGGCTTGTTCGTGTTCGGGCTGAGTACCGCCAGTTATCGAGAGCTTCAACGCCGAACGTCCTGGCGACATGCACCGCAGAGCCGAATTGGCAGGCGGCCTGCTCGGCAATTCCTCGGACCTGCAGATGACACCATCACGCTCACAGGAACCTTGCTGCCCCATTTCACCGGTGGTCAGCAGAACCTGGACTATTTGCGAGAGATGGCCAGCCAGGGAGCAGCTTGGCCATTGATCGAGGGCAATGGCAGCTACTACGGCCTGTTCATCATCGAAAGTATGAACGAAAGCAAGAGCCACCATATGCGGGATGGTAGCGCTCAGAAGATTGAGTTCGACCTGACTCTACAGCGCATTGATGAGGATAGCGGTGATGCCATCAGCCGCCTCGGCAACGTAACGGCCCGCGCACTGACTGGAGCCCTGGCATGACGGCATGGTTTCTCCAGCAGCAAGGCCGCCCAGCCAGAGTGCCCAGTTATGATATATCCCTGGCTGGCCAGCGCATCAGCCCGGAATTCGGTTCCCGCTTGCAGTCTTTGCGTCTGACCGACCGCCGTGGCCTTGAGGCCGACCAGTTGGACATCGAGCTCGAGGACCATGATGGACGTCTCGACCTTCCCTCTCGCGGTGCAGAGCTGCGATTAGCGCTGGGCTGGAAAGGAGATGGTCTGGTGGATCGAGGCACTTATATCGTCGATGAGATCGAGCACTCTGGGGCTCCAGACACCCTCACTATCCGCGCACGTTCTGCTGACATGCGTCAGGATCTCCCCGGCAAGCGCACGCAGAGCTGGGACGACATCACTGTGCGCGACATCATCTCCACGATTGCAGAGCGCCATGACCTCGACCCCAAAGTATTGATGGACCTAGCCGGGATCCGGGTGGGGCACATCGACCAGACTGACGAGAGTGACCTGCATTTTCTGACGCGCCTGGCCGAGCGCTACGATGCTGTGGCTACCATCAAAGCTGGCAACTTGCTGTTTATCCCTGCTGGACAGGCCACTACGGCAGGCGGAACCGAGATCCCACCGATTCGGCTCTATCGCCAGGTGGGTGACACGCATCGCTATACCGTCTCCGATCGTGATGCGTATACCGGAGTGAAGGCATTCTGGAATGACACTGCAGGTGCCGAACGCAAGATAGTGATCGCCGGAGAGACCGAGAACCTGAAAAGCCTGCGTCCGACCTATGCCAGCGAGGAGGATGCGCTTGCGGCTGCCCGTGCAGAGTGGCAACGGCTCCAACGTGGCGGTGCTGAGTTCACCCTGGATCTAGCTGAAGGGCGGCCAGATCTCTATCCCGAGACGCCTGTGCAGTTGCAGGGGTGGAAACGGCAGATCGACGAGACCCGTTGGCTGATCACCGAAGTAGTGCACACACTGAATGACAGTGCCTACACCACAGCGCTGACTATGGAAGTGAAGGGTTGACCTTGTCAGAACTGACTGGGAATGAGAAATGCCTCTCCGGCCGGTACTTTGCTGTATGTCCGGTCAATGGGGGTTGCCATCAGGTCGCAACGCAAGGCGGGTTCCAGCAAGTAATCCAGCCTCGATGTATCGATGATTGCTGGCGACAGCCAGTCCTCGTAGGCATCTTCAGGCAGCCATAGCGGCATCGACTTGCGGTGAATGTCCTTCAGGGGATTAATACCCGCCAGGGTGATGATTGACGCGGAATAGACCAGTTCACCGGTTACCTTGTCGACCCACTCCTTGTACAGCCCGCCAAAGGCGATGGCACTGCCGTCCGCCGGTTTGAGCAAGTGGGGCTTCTTGCCGTCCTGGCTCTCCACGAACGCTGTGGCCGGAATGATGCAGCGGCTTTGGCGGTATTCCGGTTTCTTGGGCACTTTCCGATAGTTGGTATTGACCGAGAAGAAGTCCTTATGGGGCTTCAAGCCCTCTGCTGTCTGCTGCAAGTACAGCCACCAGATAGCAGGCCGCACGACGTGGCCACCATCGGACCCAGTAACGATGCTGATCAAACTTCCGGGTTTGAAGTTTGTTCCGTAGATCAAATCGTTATGACTCACACCTAGCCTTTCAGCTAGCTGCGTAGCGCCACTTGTCTTGACCAAGACGTAATTGGTACACATACTTTTACCTGTATATATATCCAGGCTTAGAGAATGTCCGTTACCCTCGTATCACGTAGCGAGGTTGAAAGCGCCTTCGCTGCCCCATGCTTTCTGGCCCGCGTCCGTGCTGGTTTCCCCAGCCCGGCAGACGACTACATGGACCGCCGTCTTGACCTCAATGAGTACCTGATCCACCACAAGGAAGCGACGTTCTATTGCTGGGTACAAGGCGAGTCCATGGAAGGTGTCGGCATCTTCGACGGAGATTTACTTATCGTAGACCGCGCAGAGGATGCGCGGGACGGAGATGTGGTGTTGGCCAGCCTGAACGGCGAGCTGACATGCAAGATTCTGGATATTCCGCGCCGGCGGCTGATCGCAGCCCACCAGGATTACCCGCCCATCGTCATTTCTGAGGGTGCCTGTTTCGAAGTAGAAGGGACGGTCATCAGTTCGATTAGGCTTTTCCGTGCTCGCCCTCGTTGACTGCAACTCGTTTTATGCGAGTTGCGAGCAGATCTTTCGGCCCGATCTACGCGGCAGGCCCGTGGTGGTGCTCTCGAACAATGATGGTTTCGTCGTGGCCAGGTCGAAGGAGGCCAAGGCGTTAGGCATTCCGGACCTTGAACCCTTCTTCAAGATCGAGCGCCTGTTACGCCAGCACAACGTGGCCATCTTCTCGTCTAACTATCCGCTGTACGGTGATATTTCCGACCGCGTAATGACCACGTTGCAGACATTCAGCCCAAGAATTGAGGTCTACAGCATCGACGAGATGTTCCTCGACCTGGCCGGCATGCAAGTGGACTTCCCGATACTGGGCAGGGAGATCAAGGACCGCGTATGGAAGCACGTCAGAATGCCGGTGGGGGTAGGTATTGCACCCAGCAAGACGTTAGCGAAATTGGCTAACCGTGCGGCAAAAAAGATTCCCAAGTGCAATGGCGTTTGTGTGCTCGATGAGCCCCACAAGTGGGAATGGCTATTGAAGCGCACCCCGGTGACGGGGATTTGGGGGATAGCAAAACGCCTGGCCAGGCGCCTCGAAGAACTGAACATTTACACTGCATGGGATTTGGCCACAGCGAATGCCAAGGTGGTCAGGCGGGCAAGTAGCATCAACCTGGAACGCACAATAGAGGAACTCAACGGGCGTCCGTGCCTCGCCTTGGAGGACGTACCACCAGCAAAGAAACAGATCTATTGCACCCGGGGATTCGGTAAGCGTTTGGACACCCTGGAACCAATTCAAGAGGCAGTGGCGCTGTATGCTTCCCGCGCCATCGACAAGCTACGGGCACAGAATGGTCTGGTCACCACACTGCATGTGTTCTTGCATACTTCACCATTTGAACCCGGCTTCTACAGTGCCAGCACCGTTGCACAATTGCCTTACCCCACAGATGACGTGCGGCTTGTCGCAAGTACCGCGCGGAAGGCAGTAGCAGAACTGTATCGGCCTGGCCATCAGTTCATGAAAGCCGGGGTAGGGATGATCGAAGTGCTGGACCGGCGATACCATCAGTTCGATATGCTCGAACCCGGCCAGTCATTGAAATCTGACAAGTTGATGGCCGCACTGGATGCGATCAAAAAACGGCATGGCAAGCAGGCGGTGTATCTCGCCGCCCAGGGCGTCACACAGCCATGGTACATGCGGCAGCAATTCCGTTCGCCTGAGTACACAACGAGCTGGAGAGGCCTGCCCGTTGTGATTTAGGTGTTTAGAAAAAGGCATTTATGAACCAAGTCAACATAAGCCCTCCCCCTAGAACCATATAAGCAACAAAAAATTTCCATAACTTGCGTATGTATGTATAGATAGAGCCAATAAGGAAATATGTTGGGGTGCCAAAAATAAACAAGTTGGCAAGGACCGTATGCACTGACTCGGAATTACCCGAATAAATATTGACTCCCCATAATGCGTTAATCCAAGTATAGAAAAACCATAAAAGGGGATATATCAAGAACGCTTTCTCGATATGCTCTTTACTAATTTTCGCAGCTCTGGCAAAAATATACAAAACGAAATATATGATGGCAGTGATCAGAGCTACCATGAATCCACCAAACATGAAATATACAGCCACAATTAATCCTCTACTATATCCAGGGTGAATTCCATATCAGTAAAGACAGGCTTATAGCCATATCCTACATAGTGTTGAAGCAAGTACCAAGACCTGAAGCCTTCTAACAACTCATATTTATTAATAGAGCTAAAGCTTGGGTGGTCAATATCTGGCCGGTCTAGGCCAAAGTGGTCTTGGGCTACATATCGTAGACTACCTCGGATTTGGCCAGTTTCTGTATGTCTTTCAAGGCTATCAGCATAGACTTCCAATGCCCAAATATCATGGACTGAAACAACAGTTCCATTTATCAAATTGTTTGCCATATTGTTGGAAATATTAAATTTCGGCAATCCAACGGCATGTTCAGAGCTTGAAAGATGGCGTGCTGATTGAGACAGTATGGTTTCATCTAGAATATAAGCATTATTTTTCAAGTAGTCTTTGATAAAGCTAGTTAGAGATGAATGGAATTCTTTAGTTGTTGAGTCTTGGCGTAGAGCTCTACTAAGCAAACTACTTTTATAGTGTCCACCTTGGTTAGACTCAAACTTATCAACCAACTCACCAAATATATTTTGAGTATCACCTTTCCAGGAGAAGATACTCTTCAAACCTCTCATCCGATCAAAATGCTCTTCTACAGGCAGAGAAAACTGATCTTCACCATGAATAGTGTATCCCTGGGGATAAGAGTGATAAACCGACTGTTTGAACGGTTGGTCAAACCCATACTGCTCTATTTGTTCTTTGGATTCATCCTTATAAAGCATGTCAGGAGCAGAGGAATCATTCATCCTGCGCTGTGTTTGATAGATCAAAGCAGGAAAATCAGCTTCAACAGGAACCCACATACCTTTTTGATCTGTCGAACGCCCTTCAGGTGTAAAGCTCGCAGGAGTAGCTGACTGTGGGGAATATTGCTGAGCACTGGTTAGTGCTCGAGCACGGGTAGGAGTTTCGTCGCCGCCTAAGTGGTGCATAGAGGCCTGAGAGGCAATAAGTTGTGCTCCACAACCTGTATGGCACCCATGAAATGCCGCCTGCTTGCCATTGATGATGATAGTTGGATGCCCCTCGATGATCGGACACACCCCATGTCCCTTTTTTGGGCAGGCTACCATGTCACCAACCACTGCCGCCGCAAGACCGTTCACGGTGTAGTTCGGCTGACCAGAGATGACACGACCACCATGAGTAGTAGCGTCACCAATAAAGATCATTCCATCTCCAGGATCAAACATGCTCCCCCTCCTTGGAAAATTGCTCCCTAAGAATCTCTGAGAGTAACACTTTGTCTGTCGCCACAGAATTCCCGAGTCCCTGCTACTGAAGCAAAATAGGCAATATCAGAAACTTCTCAAATGATGTCAGATCGAGAGGACGCTGTTGCGTTACGGTTGACAAGGACTTGGTCGGTCAGATTACAGTTCAAGTAGACCAACCAAGGAGTGGCGATATGAAAATCGATGGCAAGAGTGTAGCGTTTGTTGGCGACAAGGTTGAATGTGACTGTACTAATGGACCACACCACATCATAACTGGTACCAACGTGGTCGAGCGGGTCGAGAAAAATGGCGAGAAGAATAGCATTGCAAGGATAGGTGACAAGACCTCCTGCGGGGCAATCATCAAGTCAGGCTCAAACGAGATAGGAATTGATGGGACTGGTGTGGCAGTGGATGGAAGCCTGACATCATGTGGTGGGATAGTTCGGGTTGTTGAGAAATAGGATATTTCTCGCAGTCCAAGACGCCATTTAGCTAAGGTACGTGCAATAGAAACTCAAGTAATCGAGAAGACAACACAATGGCCTGAGCCACCCCATTGTGTTGTCTTCTCACCGCTTTTATAGTTAATAACCTATTTAAAAGATATCACTTCATCCTATGCCGAGATAGTTAGAAAGCAGTGTTGAAAGCACACCTGAGATCACATCCCAAGCCATTCCTGTGATGACAATAGCTGCTGGCACAATATAGGCCCATTTAATGCCCCTTCTCTTGGCCCGATGGTTTTCTGAAGATCTAGAGGCATCATTTCTAGAAGAAGAATTTATCCATGTTATATGTTGCTCTCCATGACCTCCATTTTCCCTTGATTTTTTTGCTCTATATGCAAGATTATTAGCTAAACCAATAAGGCGTAACCCGAAGAGAAAAGCCAAATACACAACCAATGGATAAATATTATCCACAGAAAAAATACGATGCAGGTTCAATGGGATTATCAGGGGGTCAAACAAAGGGGTAAAAGGCACAAGCTCATAAAGCTTTGCAATAGCATTTGCAATACCCCTATCCACAAAAGTGGCTCCAAGATTAAACAGAGACCATGCTCCAAACAAAACAGACAATATCAGCCAGTATCCTGTCAAAGCCACCAGAAGTGCACCTGCAATGCGTTTCAACCAAATTTCTTTTTGCATCCTTGCAATACCTTTCTTCCAGGGAATAAAAATCCGCCTCACATTAGGAGACGGTATTAGTGATAGAGGGAGTTATTCTTGTTGAGCGGTGGTGGCCTATCACTACTCCACGACAATCATTCTGCTTGGCGAAAACACCTTGACCACCGCCAGCAGGTATCATGCGAAAAGATCCACCGATACGATGGCAATGGAAGAGGCGAAGCTGGCCTTCAATGTCCATCAAAGCCAGATCGCCATGCTGTAATGCTCGTGCTTCGTCTACTACCAGCACGTCGCTTTCCTGAATTTTTCCTTCAACTCCAGCTTCATCTGAGACTTCCACCAGATAGCAACTGAGGGGAATATCTCGTACCCCAAGCGACAAAACATATGGATCGGTAAGGCCCGGTACTACCGGGCCAAGATATGTAACTAACATGAGCCTTCTCAATACAGAATCTTTGACTACTCAAGACTTCGATTCATTGGGATTTCTGGGTTTTGCAGTGAAATAGTTTCCATTTTCACTCCAGAATTGAAGGCTCCCAGTTTTGTCTATGACGAAATACTCACCGAACTCATCATCGTGTTTTTGGAGGCGAAGAGTTCCATCATCGAGTTCTGATGCACCATAAGAGGTGGTATTTACTCCTTCACCGGGAAAAACATCATCGATGTAATAGTTTCCATCCTTCTTATAAGCTACCGCCAGATAATTGAAGCCTCTCTCAATGACCCATGATCCTAAAATATTTTCGTATTTATCAGATGTATCATAGCGCTGAAGAGCATCAAACTCATCTGGATTCAAGCCTGAGATGCTTACATTTAAGTCAGGGTTATAGTGTGTTGTTCCCCAATAAGAAGATCCCGGATTTTGGCCATCAAGCCGATAACCAATGAAAGTGCGATCAACTCCCTGATCACCATTTGATTTAATGGTCTTTCCGATTAACTCAAGAGTTGGTTCATCTACTCTTTGATGAAGTTTAACTTCGACAGTTCTTTTATATGGTCGCTGAACCTTATCGCTCAAAATAGTATAAAGTGAAGCTATATTTGGTTGATCAGCTTCCTGTACTTCAACATCATTCGTAGATGCAGTTTTCACTTCACTAGAGTCAGGTTCCGGGCCAAAAATAGCAAAGGCAATAATAAATATAAAAAAGCCGAAAATGGTGCCTGCTATGGACCCAGAAAAGTGGCGTACCAGGAAGCCTCTCCCCTTGTGCTTGAGCTTGTTGTTGACGAACCGCCAAGCAATGACGAGTCCCACAAAGAAAAGCGAAACCAACATTAGTTCTTTCATAGTGTTCCCTACGACTTTGGCCCTCTAGCGGGGCCTGTTTTTGAACATAATCACATCACCAGTTATGCAGGTTCGTGATTATGCTGTTATGCGATCCTGCCAATTTTTACTACGCAGCGACCAAGAAGCTCCACAGAAGACATTTTCTCAGGTGGAATCATTTCTGGCTGATAGTGGCTGTTGTCGCTGAGAAGCATCCAGGCACCACCTGCGCGACCCGCGTCGCTCGCTCTGATGACGATCTGGTCGGCCTGCTCACCAACACCCAGACCATCACCTCGATTCCTGCTGCCGCAACCTGTCGAACATGGGCAGGGTCTAGACCTTGTGCGGTCAAACGAAAACAAGGTTCTCGATGTTCTCCTGCTCGCCAACATTCCGCTGCCCCCCAATGAAGCAGCATCCGGAGCTGCTGCTTCTTTGCGCCCAGTCATCAGATAAAGCGTATCCACACCGGCATCTGCAAGGGCTTCGATGTAGTCGATCTGCGGCTTTCTATCACCGCTTTCGTAGTTCGCCTGCGAGCGGTTAGACACTCCTGCAAGCTGCGCGAACTTCTCCTGCGAGAGCTGCATGCGGAGGCGCTCGGCTTTCAGTCGTTCATGAAATGACACGCGAACCCCAAAAAGTTTTGACATATGCACAAACGTGCAATATGTTTTGAGCACATAGGAACAAATGAGCATGAACAAACGTTGCATCCTGCACGATTGCAACTGTTCATAACAGTTGAAAGGAACATTACCGCATGAACACCTCCGTGAATACTCCTGCGCCTGTTAACCGTTCACCTAGTGGATGCTCCCGTCCAGTCACAGCACTGCTCACTGAGAGCGAGAGACAACAGCTCGAGCAGTTGGCGAAAAATGAAGGCCGCACTATGTCCGCGACTTTCCGCCTGTTCTATCTGCGGGGTGTAGAGGCTAACAGCCAAACACCTGCAATTGCCTAATCCGCAAAGGAACACCGTCATGTACCCGGACCCAAAACGTGTTCGACAGAAAGTCACCGTGTACCTCGACCAGTACGAGGCCGATATCGTCGCTGCTCATGCCAACTACATGGGCGTATCCAAGGCAGAGGTCATGCGAACCATGATCATCAAGGAAGCCATGGAAGTTCTGGGCATCGACCTTGATGACGTAAAGCCAACTATGGCGGCTCGTGCTTCCTGAATGAAGGGGCGAATCCACCGTGCAAAAGAGGTGCGCATGCCTGAGCAACCCATACCAGTCGACGACAGGATGGCAGCCATTCTCGACGAGGTTTGCCAGCGCTGTGGTCTGGAAACTCGGGAGCAAGCCGCTGAATTCCTGATTCGACGCCGCATTCGCCGAGGAAGTAGCAGCCTCACTGGACGAGGGAGAGCGCTGTATCCCGTCAACAATCGAGGAGGTAGCCGGTGAGGATCACCTGCCCACATTGCCAGTCACGCACTATCACCCGCTCCAGCCGTCGGCCGGTCCCGGTGTTCATCGAAGCGTATGCCCAGTGCATCAACCCGGATTGTGGGTGGGCCGGCAAATTGCAGGTCGAAGTGGTACTCACCACCAGTCCCAGCCGATGCCCCAATCCCGAAGTAGCCATTGCCCTCGAGCCTCGCAGCCGCCAAGTGCTGCTCGATCAGCTTCAGTCCAGCTGAATCCCCGTTACAGGAGACATCCCATGAGCACAGTCGTGCCTTTTTCTGCTACCCGAGCTCCACAGCTCGACCCGCATAATCTCGCTACTGCCGAACTATTCCGTCTGCGCGGGACGAACCGTGTATCAGCCTTGACCAACTGCATCGAGCACCTGATGGTCAACCATGACATGCCAGAACACGTTGCCGAGATCACGGCGCTTCAGGCGTATGCCGATATCGAGAGCTTGAACCAGGTAGCTCGAGTCGACATCAATTCCACGACCTCCCACCTAGTAGTGCTTCGCACAGAAGGCGGACGCCCTGTGGCATTCACAGTGACTGAGCTACTGCGGTTGCTGAACCGTGCTCGTGATGGAGGTGAAGCAAAAGTGGTGGACCGCGAGTCCCGACGCCCGGTCGTCATAGAGCACTGACCACTGCCTATTCCCGTATCAGATCGATCGAGTACCGGAGGTCATCACCATGGCTGCAACCGTCCATCCATTGCCCACATCTCACCAGAGTTCCGCCGTACAAGCTGACCGCGGGGATTGGGGAAAGCTGTGTGCTGAGTTGAGAGATCGCCAGGCCGACAAGGACTTGGCAGAGCTGTGGCATGACCTCTCCCATCCGGAGCGGCGCACCTTGATGGCCAGTGCCAACTTTCACCATCTTCAACGTGACCCTCGTCGGGTCATTGAAGACATGAGCAAGGCTGACCGTGATGCCATCCGTGCGTCCATTCATCGCATGAGCCGTTACTCCTCACAGCTTCGTGATCGACTTCATGGGGAGCATCAACATCCCAGCCGTGAACTTGCCAGCCATGCACGTGAGGCGCTTGCCGCAGGTGATACCGAGGCCGCTATGCACTGGCTCTCTATCATCGAGAGAGGCATAGCATGACAGCGCTGGAAACCTCCCTTCAGTTCGGAAACCACGAATGTCACAAGTGGCGTGAGGCCAATTTTTGGACCCCGCTCCCAAGCTTGGCAGAAGACCTTGCTTCAGGCTTTGTGCACATTGCCCGTCGCCACGGTAATGCAGCAGGCAACCATTGGCTGCGTCGTCATGCCAAAGACTTGGTTGAGCCAGGCCATATCTTTCAGCGTTTTGCTCCCATCGCTGATGACCTCATGAAAGGTGCTGCAGCGATCCGAGCTCGTGAGAACAATTCTATCGAGGGCATTCGGGCAGCCAACGATTGGCTGATCGACATTGAGAAGCGCCTGAAAGTGGGCTCATTCACAGCCACTCATGATGATGATGCGCTTGTTTCCTATGCGGAAGCCCAAACCAGGGCAATTGAGCAAGAGCGCGACAGCATCATTGGCAATATCGCTGACTACAACCGGCGGCGGCGTAATGGTCTGCTGCCAGTACCGGTGCCGCCTTGTGAACTGTCAGGGCCGTTATCTGAGAGGGCACGTCAGTATCGCGAACACGTTGCCGATTCACGTAACCCTCTGACACCACCACCCTTGTGCGTACCGTTGATGGCGGTATTCCACTTCAATTATCTGCCACCTATGAGCCTGAGTGTGGCCACAGAGATGGCCCTTGGTCAGGCCAGAAAACGTGCTCGTTTGCATAGCATCGTGCCACCCCCTCTGAGCTGGAGTAGCGAACGACAGCTGGCTCGTTTGTCATGTTCATTGTGGTGGCGTCGTCAGTTGCGCCGAATCTGCGGTCGCCGCCTTGAGCAGGTGCAACGTGATGCCCACCGCGTACATAAGCGTGCGGGTATCTATTGCAGCAACATGACTTTGGCTCGCCGTAGCCAGCAGAAGATCCGTAACCGTGCTTTGCTCGAGACCCTGGAAGCCATCAACCAGGATGGCCAGACATACACTTTGGCCGAGCTCGCCGAGCTGGGCCTGGCCAACGCTGATCATCGTCGTGCCGAGTTGATGCTCCGCATTCGGGATACCGAAGCCGAGGCGCAGCGACTTGGCCACCTTGGCATGTTCTTCACTATCACTGCTCCATCGCGCTTCCACCCTGTACATGCCAGGAACTGCCGCCGCAACAATAAGTATGACGGCAGTACCCCGCGGGAAGCTCAACAGCACTTGCAGAAAGTATGGGCCAAGGCTCGCGCCAAGCTGGCCCGTGAAGGCCTGGCTGTCTATGGCATTCGAGTCGTGGAGCCTCATCACGATGGAACACCGCATTGGCACCTGTTGCTGTGGATGAAACCAGAGGATGAGCCTCGGGTGGTCGAGGTCCTGCGAGAGTATGCCGAGTCCGAGTCACCCGAAGAGCTGTATGACCGTTGGGGCAACAAGTCTTCTGCCCGTTTCAAGGCCGTCAAGATCGATTACAGCCGAGGAACAGCAGCTGGCTATGTGGCCAAGTACATCAGCAAGAACATCAACGGCCAGCAGTTCATGGAGGCCGACAACTACGGCCAGGAGATGGCCTCCAGTGCGCCACGTATCGAAGCCTGGGCGGCTGTATGGGGGATTCGCCAGTTCCAATTTGTAGGGCTGCCATCCGTCACAGTGTGGCGGGAAATCCGCCGTTTGACGGAACAGCAGTCCGAGCAACTGCGTTTGTGGGAAGAAGCTACCCGTCCAATCCCCCGGGCAGCCAGGTGCCTCCATGAAATCCGCAAGGCTGCCAATGCAGGTCAGTGGGATCTCTTTCTACGCCTGATGGGCGGCCCCAACACACCAAGGAAAGACCAACCGATCAAGCCTTGGGTCGTCACTCGGATGGACCCCAATCGAGATCCATTCAGTCACGCCACTGGCGAGGTCATCACCGGTATCGAAAAACGTGGCCGCTATGGCGAAGCCATCAAATCCACCGTTGGCCTGGTGGTGAAGGATGGTAGAGGCGATGCCTCTGAGTACCTCACACGCCTGTTTCGCTGGGAGATTCGTTCACGCAAGCAGAATGCTATGGGTCGTTTCGGAGTCGGCGAAGCCGGCGACGCTTGGACTTGTGTCAATAACTGTACGGGGGTCGATATTACCCCCCGAACCCCGCCTCCAGAGATCCTCGCCGACCAGCTCAAGCGGTTCCAGGAGTGGCGAGAAAGCGAAGTTACCCGCGCGGAGATAGAGAGCGCCGATATCGAAGCGCGATATGTCCGGGCTGCAACACAGCGGCTCATTCAAAACGACCCGACTGCACGGCGAGTTCTCGCTGAGCGTGGTCAATCCATTCCAGCCCCAATGCCTGGGCAGGAAGAGTACTTCCCGCCAGAGCTGTGCTGAGCCAATACGACAGGGAGAAGAACATGCATACACAACACCACGTTAACCAATCTGTTCCTCACGGCATTCTGCAGGATGCTGGAGAGCTGGCCGTCCTGTCCGAGGACAACGGCCAGGTCCGTCACCGCTACGCCATGGTCATTGCCTTCGACAGCGAAGAAGCGCTGCGCACTGCCCTTGAGGAGCACCGCTGTGCCTATCGGGATAGCCAGGCTATCCAGGAGCGCATCCATGAATGATCGCTTCTTCATGGTGTTCGACCCGCAAGGCCGGGTCGATCCCTACAGCACTGCCACCAGCCAGAGCTTGGCCATGCAGCGTTTTGCCTCGCGTCGTGCGGGCCGACCTGTGCGTTCTGCAGTTGCCTGGCTGCTGTGGTTTCCCCTGTGGAGCCGTGGCTATCGAATCGCTTACCACCCCGCTATCCCTGAGAAGGAACTCGCCAATGGCTGATATCGCCGACATTGCCAGCGACCTGATGGAACGCCGCATGGAACGTGCCATGGCCACGTGCCGCCTACCAGACACCATGGCAGCAAATGATGAATGTGAAGAGTGCGGGTGCGAGATCCCTGCCGCTCGTCGCCAGGCCGCGCCCTGGGCGACCACTTGTATTGAGTGCCAGGGTATCCGCGAAAAGAATGCCGGGAGGTATCGACATGCATGATGCCAAACGTGAGCGTATCAGCAGCTTGGTTCATACCAGTGCCCAGGACGCCTGTGTCAGCCTGACGCTGATGCTCCAGCGTGAAGGCCCAGCGTACACCCTCGAGATCTGTGCAGCTGCCCTGATCCGCCTCGATGCCACTTGCGTCGAGAAGGTCAGCCACCGCAAGGTCTTCGCTACGGCTGCACGCAAGGCACTCAAGCAACTGGAGAAGGGGCCACTGACATGATCAGCCAGCAGACTGTGCTGTCCTGTGAGGACCTAAAGCAGATTACCGGCTACCAGCGTCCCGGCGACGTCGCCCGCTGCCTGCGCGAACAGGGCGTGAGGGTGTTCAATGGGCGCTCCGGACCCTGGACCACCATCGACCTGATCAACCAGGCCGGAGGACTCATTCAGAACGCCAATGATGATGACCTGGACGCAAGGCAGATCATATGACCGGCAAGAAACTGGAAGGTACTCGACGCCGCCAGAGCGATACCATTCCCAAGCACATCGACCAATCACGGTTACCCAAGGGGGTCTATTTTGACCCCCGAGGGAGAGGCCGCTGGTACGCGCTTTCCCGAGACGGTGCTGGGCGTCAGCGTCGTAGCAATATCGCCGATGCCCAGGCTACGCTCTCGGAGCTCCATCGAATCATGGAGCAAAGACAGGGCATCGATCGGGAGACACTTCGATATTTAGCGGACCAGTTCCATCAGTCGGCTCAGTACAAGAACCTCGAGGTCAAGACGCGCAAGGACTACGACTACTGTCGTGATCTGGCGCTGAACATGCCGACCAAGCTGGGCAAGCCCCTGGGTGACCTAGCCACCCGTCATTTCAAACCGGCCCTGGTCCAACGCATCGTCGACAAGATCGCTGCCGAGGGCACTCCAGCCAAGGCAAACCACTTACTGCGCTACCTGCGCAGACTGTTTCGGTGGGGCATCAATCGTGGCTATTGCGACAGCAACCCCGCCCAGGGCGTGGAGTCGGCCAAGGAGCGTCGCCTACGCCGCCTGCCGGAGCTCGACACCATTGAACGGCTGACTGCCTTTGCTCGAGAGCGTGGCCAGCGTAGCCGCGGCGAAAAAGGTGCCTGCGCACCCTATCTGTGGATCGTCATGGAACTGGCATACATCTGCCGACTACGCGGCATCGAGATTGTCACCTTGACCGATGCCAATGCCATCACTGAGGGCGTGATGACCAATCGGCGCAAGGGTAGCCGCGACAATATCGTGCGCTGGTATCCGCGCCTACGTGCTGCATGGCAGGCCGCCACTGACCTTCGTTCAAGGATCTGGAGCGCTCGAAGTACAGCCATTCCCACACTACCTGAACGTCGACTGTTAATCATTGCTGCCGATGGCGGCGAGTTGCGCAAGTCGAGTCTCGACACCGCTTGGCAACGGCTGATCAAGATGGCTATCGAGGAAGAGGTAATCAGCAAAGAGGAAAGGTTTGGCCTGCACGACCTCAAGCGCCGAGGTATTACTGACACCCAGGGCACCCGACATGACAAACAGGAAGCCAGCGGTCACCGTTCCGCAGCTATGCTAGACGTATACGATCTAAGCATTCCATTTGTTTCGCACCCAGGTGATAACCGTTGACTCATTCCTTCGACTTTGTCCCTTCCGAAATTGAAGACACTTGGATAGTCCTCAACACGTCCAATGTATCTGATTCATGTGTGAGAGTGTGTCTCTGCGATCCTGACGATCCTGACAACATACAGCTCATTGACCTGGACTTTTGGACTGAAGAAAGGAAAGAGACTTATGCCCCGGCGCCTTTGCGGAACTCATGGAGTACATTCAAGGACATACAATCATCGAGTGTCTTGGGGATAGTGAAGATCCTGGAGATGTTTGAACGAAGTAGAAGCACTTCGACATAGGGCTCTAGGAAGAACAGAAAAAGGTATGAGTGTTACGCACAACTGTTACGCACGCACAAAAAAACCGCCTAGAAGGCGGTTTTTGATATTCAGCAAGCGATTGAAACTAAAGGGCTTTCAGTATGGTGCCGACACCAGGAGTCGAACCCGGGACCTACTGATTACAAGTCAGTTGCTCTACCAACTGAGCTATGTCGGCTCTTGAACGCACCTAACACTTGCTGATGGTACTGCTTCCCAGCACCCTAAAATAGGGTTGGCGTGGCTGGGGTAGGAGGATTCGAACCTCCGAATGCCGATACCAAAAACCGGTGCCTTACCACTTGGCGATACCCCAGCAAAGTTGGTGGCCAGAGACGGAATCGAACCGCCGACACGGGGATTTTCAATCCCCTGCTCTACCGACTGAGCTATCTGGCCCCTTGCCAACGCCGCGTATTAAACCCTAAGCGGTTCTTTCCGTCAACCCCTTTCCTTTCAAAAAGATGGCGATGGGGTGAAAGACATCCTTCATTACTGATCGCGAGGTACATAGCCCTCAGCCTGGTCAGTTTCCTGATTGTCGAGGAAGCGTTCCATCTGCTCCATCAGATATTCCCGGGCGGCAGGATCGAGCATATTGAGGTGCTTCTCGTTGATCAGGCGAGTCTGCAGTGCCTGCCACTCCTGCCAGGCCTTCTGGGAAACCGTCGCTTGTATCTCCTGGCCTTTCTTGCCGGGCAGCGGTGGAAACGGCAGGGCGTCGAGCTCCTGTTGGTACTTGCGGCAGAAAACCGTCTGGCTCATGGGTGGCTCCTCATATATAGACAGGGCAATTCAGAATGCGTGATATGGAGATATACAGTTTGGGGAGCAGGATATCAGTGAGCGACGCTCTCTTCCTCCCGCTCACGCCCCTGCCATTCATGCCGAAGGCGGCTGGCTCAGGGTGAAAGGCGCCAGCGAACCCAGTAGTTTCTTCACCGGTGCAGCCAGGCCGATGGCAGCCGGGGCTTCGGGGTCGTACCACATGCGAGTCTCGGCCACGCTGTTCAGTTGCTCCACCTGCGCGGGCACTGGGGTGATCTCCAGGCGAAAATGACTGAACACATGGGTAAAGGACGCCCACGCTGCTGAGCGTAGGGCTCCCGGGGCATGCTGGGCCAGCCAGGTGTCAATCTCGGCATCCGAGTCGAATTGCGGAAGGATCCACAAGCCTCCCCACAGTCCCTCTGCCGGGCGTTGCTCAAGCAGAATGCGTCCTTGGGAATCACTCAGCACCAGCATCCGAGTAGTACGCACCGGGATGCTTTTTTTCGGCTTGGACCCGGGGAAGCGTTTCTCTTCCCCTCGGGCATGGGCAATGCACACATCAGCAAAAGGACAACGCTCGCAGTCCGGCTTGCCGCGGCGACATAGGGTTGCCCCCAGGTCCATCATCGCCTGGGTGAAATCCACGACTCGTTCGGCAGGCGTATAGTGTTCGGCCAACTGCCAGAGCCCACGTTCCACTGCTGGTCGGCCAGGCCAGCCTTGCTGGGCGTGCAGACGAGTCAAGACGCGCTTGACGTTACCATCCAGGATCACCGCACGCTGGCCGGTGCTCTGAGCGATGATGGCTCCAGCCGTTGAGCGTCCGATGCCTGGCAGTGCCGCCATGGCGTCAAGGCTATCCACAGGAAACTTTCCCGCATGCTCGGCCACTACGACCTGAGCTGCCTTGTGCAGATTTCGCCCCCGCGCGTAGTACCCAAGCCCGGTCCACAGGTGCAGCACTTCGTCCTGGCTGGCCTGGGCCAGAGATGACACATCGGGGAAGCGCTCCATGAAGCGCTCGAAATAGGGAATCACGGTGGCCACCTGGGTCTGCTGCAGCATGATTTCCGATACCCAGACCCGGTAGGGCGTGCGTTGCTGCTGCCAGGGCAGGTCATGGCGGCCATGTACATCGAACCAATCCAGCAGGCGCTTGGCAAAGGTGTCACGGTCGAGCACCGGCAAAGCAGCACCGGAGCCATCATTCACGGAAGAAATATTTGTCATAGGGGACCTGCACTTATCCTCGCGCAGTGTTCAGCACGCACGAAAAAAAGCGCCGACATGGCTGTCGGCGCAGGGACTGGCTTGCTTGGTGCTCAATTGAATAGACCACGTACTGCGTCACGAAGTTCCTTGCTGGCATCATCGCCAATACGTTCATCGAGTTTTTCCAGCTCTTTATCAAGGCGCTCTTCAAGCTTCTCCTGAGCCTCGCCCTTGGCTTCGTCCCCAGCCAGGCGGCCGAGGTTATGACGGAAAGCATCGGTGTCGAAGGAGCACCATTCATTGCTGTCCGTACCCAGAGTGCCCTCGCAGCGCACCGGGAACTCCAGCTTGGTCAGACGAGGATTGACACTGCAGGCCGCATCGGCGGTATCCACAAAGTGCCCTGCGCCTGTGGCCTCAAACACCCTGGAACCGAGATCCAGCTGACCCTGGCCACTCATTTCAATGCCCGGCAGTGTGATCAACAGATCTTCGTTGTGCGCGACGCCGTCACGAATATCGAAGGTGGCACTGATGTCCTCGAAGCGAGTGTTCTCACTCCACTCTCGAGTGGTGGACTCGCCTTCCAGGCTGGCCACTGCGGAGCACAGCTGGCGGGAAATATTAGCCCGCGGAATGCTGCCTTCCTTGATCTGCGTTTTCAGGGTGCCATTCAAATGACGCACCAGCTCATGCGATGCATTGCCACGCGAAGTAAATTCACCCTCGGCATCAAGCCGACCTGCCAAGGGAGCCGGATCCTCCCCCAGCGAGACCAGCAACGGCGCTAGGCGGACGCCCTGAACCTTGGGCACCAGCTTCCACTTCAGTGGTTTGTCCGTGGCGTCCAGCTCCCCCGTCGCCTGTAGCTTGCCTTCATGAAAGTCCGCATCGAACTGGGTAAGGCGATGCTTTCCATCCTTGCCCTGGGTCTTGAGAATGACATCCTCGTATGTCTGCCCACCGAGAATCAGTTTCCCAAGCGCAAGGTCCACGTCTTCTTCAACCTTCGCCAACCATTCAGCCGGAAGAATCGCGCTCGTCTCATCCTGGGCAATGGCGGCAGAAATGCCTGGAATACTTGCCGTCGCTTCGCCCTGGGATTCATCCGCCGGAGGCAAGTAGCTGTCGAGGTCCAGGCCCTCGCCTTCCAGGTCGACACTCAGGCTGCCACCATCGAAGCGCGCTGCCAGGTTACCGCTGAACGTCTGATCGTCCAGAACCAGCGTCAGGCCCTTGAGAGTCATCTCATCCACGCTGCCCTTCACAGGGCTGGTCAGGGCCACTTCCGACAAGGCGTCGGAACTTGCCATGTCAGGTAGCGCATTCATCCGCGTCAACCAGGGACGCAACGACATGGGAGCCAGGCGCAGCTGACCATCGTAGCTCGGTTCACCGGTCAGGTCGGCAACGTTGAGATTACCTCGCAGGGACAGGCCATCCGGGCCGGTCAACGCCATGTCACGCAATTGCGCTGTGTCCTCGGCAAGGTCGGACTCCAGCTGGAAGGCCAGGGAGAGATCGACCGGCTTTTCCCCCAGGCGCGGATCGAGCACAGAACCATCAAGCACACCGCCGCGCAGCAGCAAGCGCTGCTGGTTCAGATCCAGCACCAGCTTGTTGCCGACCAGGGTCGCCTTCTGGCTGGCACTGTCCCCCTCCAGAAGGGTATCGGTCTGCAAGGAAAAGTCCGTCAGCGCATAACGCTTGTCCACCAGGCCAAGGGCAACCTGGCCAGTCAGCTTGACACTGCTTTCCAGTAGGGGGCTGCCATTCTCTTGCTCCCCCTGCTTTTGGCCTTCCTGCTGCCCTTCTTGTTGCTGCCCCTTCGCCCCCTGATCAAATGACTTGAGCACAAAAGATGATGTGACAGGGAAAGCCGACGTCGGATTGACGTTGGTGCCATTTACCTTGAGGTCTTCGGCCAGCCAGTCACGCCCGGTCTTGGCATCGGCCAGCCGCAGGGTTCCGTTCAACACATCCACACTGGCAATGTTGAGCGCCACCGAGAATCTGCCACTGGAAAAGCTAGGGCCGGCGCTGGCGGGGGCCAGTGCCTTTTCGGCGCCCTCGCCCTTTCCTTCCAGGCGCTCAAGCAGCGTTTCCCAGTTGCCATTGCCCTGTTCATCGCGCTTGAGATTGAGGCTCAGGCCATCCAGAGTCAGGCCATCAACCGCGACCACACCTTTCAACAACGGGGCAAATGCCAGACTGACAGATGCATGGTCGATAGCCGCAAAGGGGGCAGCCTGATCAGGCTGCTGCGGCAACCAGGCTTCAGCTTGGGAAACACTGACTCCCAAGCGTGGATAAAATGACCAGTTCAGCGGCCCATCCAGTTCCAGTTCCAGGCCGGAGTGCTCTTCAACCAGTTCGACCAGCCGTGGCTTGAGATCATTGAGGTCGAAGAAAGTGGAGACATAGACCACGGCCCCAACCGCCACCAGAGCGAGTACACCGACTACCGCCAGCAAGGTTCTCAACAAACGTTTCATCGGCCACTGTCTCCTGTGGGCAAAACGAGCTCAAAATAGTCACCCGTTCGCGTAAGGTGGTATCCCATACGCTGCAGCAGCACCTGATCGGCCACCTCCAGCTGCGCTGAATCCACTCTCAGGCGCATTCCCTTGCCGCCAGCTTCGGCGCTGATCAATGCCATCAGTCGAGAGCCCACACCGCGGCGACGGGTGGTCTTGCGCACGCAAAGATCGGATAGACGCCAGGCATCGCCATCCACATATACGGCAACGGCGCCCAGCAGGCGATCGTTGAAGCGGGCAGCCAAGAAGAAGCCCCTGGCCAGGTGCTGGGTGACATAGGCCCCTGGGGATAACTGGATACGATTTTCAGGAGCATCGGCATAAATGCGCGTCAGGTCGATGCGCACTTGCTCTTCAGCGTCCCAGACGGGCTGATCGACGCGATAAAGAGTCACCGGCATAAGCAGTCTCCATTGGCCGGGAAGCGACATGAACTGCCGCAAGAGTGGGCGTATTGTAGCGGATGGGGTAAGCGATTCACTATAATGTCTGCCTTGTGTTGCGTTGCACAGCAACCCCATTCTCGATATGCGCCCTGGCGCAGGAGACGACATGTCCGAGCGTATCGCCACGGTCAGCCGTGACACCAAGGAAACCCAGATCACTGTTACCATCAATCTCGACGGCAAAGGCCAGTTGAGCGGTGAGAGCGGGGTTCCCTTTCTCGACCACATGCTGGACCAGGTCGCCCGACACGGTATGATCGATCTGGATATGCAGGTCAATGGCGACCTGCATATCGATGACCACCATACTGTCGAGGATCTCGGCATCACCCTGGGCCAGGCCTTCGACAAGGCCATCGGCGACAAGCGTGGCATCTATCGTTACGGCCATGCCTATGTGCCGCTGGATGAAGCCCTGTCACGCGTCGTGATCGATTTCTCCGGGCGCGCTGGCCTGTTCATGGATGTCGAATTCACTCGCGCCAACATCGGCTGCATGGATACGCAGCTGTTCTGGGAGTTCTTCCAGGGCTTCGTCAACCATGCGCGGGTTACACTGCATATCGACAACCTAAAAGGCTTTAATGCTCACCACCAGGCCGAAACTATCTTCAAGGCCTTCGGTCGGGCTCTGCGCATGGCCGCCGCCCAGGATCCGCGCATGGCGGGTCAGATGCCCTCTACCAAGGGTAGTTTGTAAAATAAGGAGCATCCCATGACCATTGCCGTTATCGACTACGGAATGGGCAATCTGCACTCCGTTGCCAAGGCGCTGGAACATGTCACCCATGAAAATGTTCTAGTGACTCGCGATGCCCGTTCGATTCATGGCGCTACCCGTCTGGTGCTGCCTGGCCAGGGTGCCATCCGCGACTGCATGGGCGAGCTGGAGCGTACTGAACTGCAAGGCCTGGTGCAGGAACTGCTTGCCGAACAATCCAAGCCACTGCTTGGCATCTGTGTCGGCCAACAGATGTTGATGGATCGTAGCGACGAGAATGGCGGCGTTGATTGCCTGGGCTTTCTGCCCGGACAGGTCAAGCGCTTCCCCGCCGACAT
Source organism: Halomonas binhaiensis (assembly GCF_008329985.2). Lineage (NCBI taxonomy): Bacteria > Pseudomonadati > Pseudomonadota > Gammaproteobacteria > Oceanospirillales > Halomonadaceae > Halomonas > Halomonas binhaiensis. Next base: position 70,763 of record NZ_CP038437.2, on the reverse strand, counting down.
GAATGACGTCGATGGCAACCGCCTCAAGGTGCCGCACATGGGCTGGAACCAGGTCCATCAGCCGCTGGACCACCCGTTGTGGGCTGGCATCGAGCAGGACGAGAACTTCTATTTCGTGCATAGCTACTATGTCGTCGCCGAGCATGCCGCCCAGGTATTCGGCACCTGCGATTATGGCGATGTCAGTGCCCACGTCGCCATTGGCCGGGACGCCACCTTTGCCGTGCAGTTCCATCCAGAAAAAAGCGCCCGCGCGGGCCTGCGCCTGCTCGAGAATTTCGTGCGGTGGCAACCTTGACGACATTTCCACCGCATCGCGGCCAATACACAATGACATCTAAACAATGACACCTGAATAGCACCGCCGAATGGTGCTCCGAGGACACGACATGCTGGTAATCCCCGCCATCGATCTCAAGGACGGCAAATGTGTGCGTCTCAAGCAAGGCCGCATGGATGATGCCACCACCTACGGCGATGACCCTGTGGCCATGGCCGCACGCTGGGTCGACGCTGGTGCTCGCCGCCTCCATCTGGTCGATCTCAATGGCGCTTTCGAAGGCCGCCCGGTCAATGGCGAGGCAGTCACTGCCATTGCCCGCCGCTATCCGGATCTACCCATCCAGATTGGAGGCGGCATCCGTAGTGCCGAGACCATCGAGCATTACCTGAATGCCGGGGTAAGCCAGGTCATCATCGGCACCAAGGCCGTCAAGGAACCGGAATTCGTCGGCGAGATGTGCCGCTTGTTCCCCGGCCATGTAATCGTTGGCCTGGATGCCAAGGACGGCCGTGTCGCCACTGACGGCTGGGCCGAGGTCTCCGAGGTTCTGGCGGTGGATCTGGCCAAGCGCTTCGCCAATGATGGCGTGTCCAGCATCGTATACACCGATATTTCCCGTGATGGCATGATGAATGGCGTCAACGTGGAAGCCACGGCACAGTTGGCTCGCGAAGGCGGTCTGCCCGTCATCGCTTCCGGAGGTGTCACCAACCTGGATGACCTGCGCGCTCTGATCGCTGCTGGCGAGCCAGGTATTCTCGGCGCCATCACCGGCCGCGCCATTTACGAAGGCAGCCTGGACGTGGCCGAAGGCCAGCGTCTGTGCGATGAGCTGACTGCCGGCTGAAGTTACATACAAGGGCAACGATCATGGCTCTCTCCAAACGCATCATCCCTTGCCTGGACGTGGACGCTGGGCGCGTCGTCAAGGGCGTCAACTTCGTCGGCATCCGTGACGCCGGCGATCCGGTGGAGATCGCCCAGCGCTACAACCAGCAGGGCGCCGACGAGATCACTTTTCTCGACATCACGGCAAGCCACGAAGACCGTGCCACAACGGTAGAAATGGTCGAGCGCATCGCCGGTGAGGTCTTCATCCCACTGACCGTGGGTGGCGGTATTCGCACCTGCGATGATATCCGTACCATGCTCAACGCTGGCGCCGACAAGGTATCCATCAATACCGCTGCCGTGACCAACCCCGAGTTCGTACGTGAAGCTGCCGAGCGCTTCGGCAGCCAGTGCATCGTTGTCGCCATCGATGCCAAGAAAGTCAGTGCCGAAGGCGAGACACCACGCTGGGAAATCTTCACCCACGGTGGCCGTCGCCCGACGGGGCTGGATGCGGTGGAATGGGCACGCAAGATGGTGGATTACGGCGCCGGAGAACTGCTGCTGACCAGCATGGATCGTGACGGCACCAAGGCCGGCTTCGACCTTGGCGTCACCCGCGCCATCAGCGATGCGGTTCCGGTGCCAGTGATCGCCTCGGGTGGTGTCGGCAACCTCGACCATCTGGTGGAAGGCGTTATCGAAGGCCATGCCGATGCCGTGCTGGCCGCGAGCATCTTCCATTTCGCCGAACACACGATCCCTGAAGCCAAGCGCTACATGGCCGATAAAGGCATTACCATGCGCCTGTAAGCTCGAGAGATGTCTCGCACTTTATTGGCATGTTCGACCCAACCGGAGGGGGCCCTCCGGTTTCTGATATATGGAACCTTCATGCCAACATCGACAAGGATCGTCGCTATCCTGCTATCGGCATTGCTGCTTGCCCCAACCGGGGCAATGGCTCAAAAGCAAGACCAGCCAATACGCATGGAACTGGATCACGTACTGGTACAGACTAGTCTCTATACTCAACATTATGATCCGGATCCAGATCACAACAATCACCAGAGACTGATCAGCATCGAGCTCCACAATCCTCAGCACTGGCTGGCGGGGGCCGGGTGGTTCAAGAACTCCTATGATCAGCCCACCTGGTACTGGTATGCCGGTCGCGAGTTTCCCTTCTGGCAGCCTAGCAACAACACTCTGGTCCGAGGCAAGCTGACTGGCGGTCTGTTACGCGGCTACAAGGATGAGTATCGCGATAAAATTCCTTTCAACCACTCCGGCATCGCTCCAGCGATACTGCCCAGCATCGGTGTGCAGTGGGGTCGTGTAGAGTCGGACTTGATCCTGTTCGGCTCAGCAGGGTTGATGCTCACCGGCGGCATGAGCTTTTAACCATGAAATTTCGGTCAGAATCAATCGAGGGATAACCCAAGGTTGCTGACACCATTGTTACGCCCCAGCTTACGCAGAGATTTGAGCGCCTCTTTGTCGATCGCCCCTTCAACCTCTTCCAGGACGGCATCCTGGAAGTCGTTTTCGTCTTCCATTAGCGGATGCTCCTTAAGCAACTGTGAAAGCACCTGGGCATCTTCCTCGCCTTCGGTCAGCTCGATGAATGCTCGTACTCCAGCCTTGGACTTGACCTCCAGAAGCCTCGCCACTCGTGTCAAGGATGGCCGATCTGCATCGCCCAAAGCTGTCATCCTGTACTGGAGGCTCCAGCTCGGCGAGCTTCTCCGCCTGCTTATCGAAATCGATCTTGGCGTTCTTCACCGCCAGCTGTTCCCACACCAGATCGAGAACCGCACGTATGCCGGAGAGATCCCCATGCCCTGTAGTCTCGGCATAGAGCGCATAGTTGGGTAACAGACGCTCGGTCAAAGCAGCCATGAAAGCCTGCTGCTGGGGTAGAGAAAGCCCCACAAGACGCTGGTGGAAACCAAGCTTAGCCATGCAGTTTCAGTTCCTTTTTTACCTGTACGTTCCCAGCGCTCATGGCCAGAAACGCTCAACGGAGATTCGTCCGCGCACATCGAAGGCGATACCTTCATCGATCAAGCGACGACGCTGTTCATCGGCACCACTATGGTCAGCCAGCTTGCGTGAGGAAGTCACCACGCGAAACCATGGCAACTCGTGCCCCGAAGGCAGATCACGCAACGCCCTGGCAACCATACGCGCAGTGGCGCCATCGGTCATCTTGGCAATGCGCCCATAACTGGTAACTCGCCCTTCAGGAATCGAAGCGATGATAGTGAGAATCTGTTCTCGAACCAAAGGATTCATGTGACCATTAACACTGATGTCTGATTTGCTTATTCACGCGAGGCCAATATGCATTTTCATCTGCTGCAGCATCAACCACACCAGGGCCCCGCACGTATTGCCGACTGGCTGACAAGCATGGGCCACAGTTTCACTATCTTCCACCTTTACGATGGCGAGCTGCCACCAAGGCCAGCCGACTGCGATGCGCTGATCATTCTCGACGACCATGAAAACAGCCAGGAACAGCCGTGGTCACGCGCCGAAAACAAGCTGATCGACCAGATGCTCGACGGACAAAAGCCATTGCTGGGACTCGGCACCGGTGCTCTGCGGATCGCCGCGGCACTGGGTGCGCCAGTAGGTAACGGTAGCCGAGCCGAAGCGGGCTGGTACAAGATTCACCTGGCCGATGACAGTCCCTTCGACCTGCCTGATGACTTCACTACCCTGCTCTGGCACCGCCAGGTTTTCGGCCTGCCCGATGATGCACTGCCACTGGGAGGTAGCGAATCCAGCCCAGTGCTGGGCTACTCCTGGGATGCGGGACGGGTGGTTGGTCTGTGCTGCCTGTTGCATCTGCATGGCAGCAGTCTCAGCGAGTACCTGGATAACACGCCCCTGCCAGAAGGGCATGACACCAGTAGCGCGGTGCAGTCACCAGGCGCGATACTCGCCGAAACCAGGATCCTGAACGATCAGGCCTCCCTTCTCGATAGAGTACTGACCCAGTGGCTGGACAATGCCCACTGACCCAGACACAGCATGCCCCGAGCTCAATCTGCTCCCGGGGCAGTCGAGAAAAATCCACCTGATGCCTTGAGGTTGGCCTAGCGGTTTTCCTCACACCACTGCCGAGCAGCGTCAAGACAGCTGTCCCAGTCCCCTACGTGGAGAAAATGCTGCTCAGCATGTTTCTCCAGCTGGTAACGGTACATGGGATCGTAATATTCCGTCAGCAATGGCGCCAGCCAGGCTTCATGGGCCTGGCGATTGCCTCGTTCATGCTCACGGAAGGCCAGTTGCTGTAGCCGCTGGAAACGCGCCAGCCGAGCACTGCCAAGCCGTTTCTTCAAGCGCCCCAGGGCGGATGATAGCTGCTTGCGCATCAGCGCCCAGCCCAGCCACTCGCCGAACTGCTGGCGATAGATAGCCCACAGATCATCGATATAGTCCTTGTGGATCTGGCGCAGGCGCCAGTCCAGCGGCATTTCCACCCGCACCCGCGGTGCAGCTTCCATGCTATGCCAGAACTCCAGCGGAATATTGGCTGTCCCGATATGGCGTGATTCATCCTCCACAACCAGCGGGCCAGACAGCGACAATAGCCGCAGCCCCATGGCATGCTCGAAGTCGATCTGGGAGGGTGCAATCAGCGGATGGCGGCCAAAAGCAGAGCCCTTGTGGCGGGCGCAACCTTCCAGGTCCAGACCTTCGTCAAGTGCCTGTACCAGAGCGGTCTTGGCACAGCCAGTCAAGCCACCTACCACCAGCAATGGCTGTCCGGCCGCGGCATCGACCCGCTCGAGCAGGCCTTGGCGCATGGCCTTCCAGCCCCCTTCGATACGCGGGCGCAGGATGCCGGCCTCATGCAGCCACTGCTGAGAAATCTGAGAGCGCAGACCGCCACGGAAGCAGTAGATGATGGCGTCCGGCGTCTTCTCCAGCTGGCTTCGCCAGGCCTCGACACGCGCTTCCTTGATGGCCCCGGCGACCAGCTGATTCCCCAGCGCAATAGCAGCATCCTGACCATGTTCCTTGTAGGCAATACCGACAAGACGCCGTTCCTCATTGTCCATCAGTGGCAGGTTGACTGCGCCAGGCAGGCTGCCCTGGGCAAATTCCACTGGCGCACGCACATCAATCAAGGTGCGCCCTTCACGCAGCAGGTCCAGATCAGCTGGAACCAGCGGCAGCTTCATCCGAGCACCTCGATCAGCGCCTCACCCTTGGCCTTGATGATCTCACCGAAAGGCACAAGCTCAATGCCATGATCACGACCAACACGCTCGACATCGTCCTGCCAGGAAGGATGCACCGTGATAAGCAGACCACCGGAAGTCTGTGGATCACACAGCCACTGCCAATGGGCCTCATCCATATCAGGCAAGGCCGCGCCGAGGGCTGTGCGATTACGCCCAGTGCCGCCAGGTACCGCTCCCTGGCGGCGATAGCTCTCCGCTTCAGCCAGGCGCGGTAGGCGACGGAAATCAATCCTCGCCGCGACACCGCTGGCAGCACACACCTCGGAAAGATGTCCAGCCAGACCGAATCCCGTGACATCGGTCATCGCATTCACGCCCTTGATCCGGGCCAGCTCAGCCCCTATGCGATTGGACTTCAGCATGGTTTCCCGCGCCAGGTTCTGATGGCCATTCTCCAGCAGACCGCGCTTCTCTGCCGTCGTCAGCAGCCCGACACCCAGCGGCTTGGTCAGATACAGCAGGTCGCCAATCTGAGCGCCTTTGTTGAGCTTGAGATGCTGAAGATCGACCAGACCATTCACTGACAGGCCAAAGATAGGTTCCGGAGAATCAATGGAGTGCCCCCCTGCCAGGGCCAAGCCCAGTTCACGACACACCGCCTGGGCGCCCGCCATCACATCGCCGGCAATCTCTGCACTTAGCTTGTCCAGCGGCCAGCCAAGAATGCCCAATGCCATGACCGGTGTCCCACCCATTGCGTAGACATCACTGATGGCATTGGTAGCGGCGATACGCCCAAAATCGAAGGGATCATCGACGATGGGCATGAAGAAGTCAGTGGTGGCAATCATTCCGCGCCCATCACCAAGATCGAACACCGCGGCGTCCTCTCGCCCCTGGTTACCCACGATCATCTGCGCATGGCCCGCACCGGGGCCAGCCTGGGCCAGGATACCGTCAAGCACGTCGGGGGCGATCTTGCAGCCACAGCCGGCGCCGTGACTGTACTGGGTCAAGCGGATGGCGCTCATTGCAATCTCCTGAAAACTGAAAGCGCTAGACAAGCGAATATTGCCGCCATTCTACACCAGAGCGGGCGTGCCACGGTCACTCCCCGGGAACCTTCCTCTTCCTCCTATCAGGTACTGCCTATCTGGCACACCGATCAGGAGCTACAACCGATCGGGAGCTACAGGACTTCCAGGGCCTCGGACAACTTGTCCACCGCCACGACCTCCATTCCAGGAGGAATGGTCTTGGGCACATTGCCACGCGGCACGATGGCCTTGGTGAAACCGTGCTTGGCGGCCTCGACGATTCTCTCCTGGCCGCTGGGTACCGGACGGATTTCTCCAGACAGCCCCACTTCGCCAAATACCACCAGTTCACGCGGCAGGGCTCGGGTCTGTAAACTGGAAACCACGGCCACCAGCACCGCCAGATCAGCACTGGTTTCGAGTACCTTGACCCCGCCGACAACATTGAGGAAGACATCCTGATCGCCGGTAAACAGGCCGCCATGGCGATGGAGCACCGCCAACAGCATGGACAGACGGTTACCATCCAGGCCGACCGCCACTCGGCGCGGATTGCCCATGGCCGATTCATCCAGCAGTGCCTGGACCTCGACCAGGATTGGGCGCGTACCTTCCCAGACCACCATCACTACGCTGCCAGGTGCCTGCTCCTGCTGACGGGAAAGGAAGATGGCGCTGGGGTTCTTCACTTCCTTCATACCATGTTCCAGCATGGCGAGATCCAGCAACAGTGATGCATCAATCATGTGCTCAAGCATTGACCAGCACCACCAGCAGCAACACAGTATTGCTCTGCTTGGCGAAGCGGGTCAGGACCGCAGCCGATTCGCGCACCTGGGCCACGCCTCCCGGTGCAGAAGAAATATCTTCCAGATGCATCGTCTGGATCGAGTCAATGACCAGGATTTCCGGACGCTCCCGCTCTGCCACTGCCAGAATCGTCTCGACACTGGTCTCTGCCAGCATCTTGAGCCCCTGAGTCGGCAGTTGCAGCCGATGAGCGCGCATGGCCACCTGAGACAACGATTCCTCACCGGTCACGTACAACACATTGCATTGCTGGGCCAGCTTGCAGGCAGTCTGCAACAGCAAGGTCGACTTGCCTGCGCCAGGATGGCCACCGAGCAGCACCGCCGATCCAGGCACCAAGCCGCCACCCAGCACACGATCGAACTCAGCGAAAGTGGATGACAGGCGAGGCACCTCGGAGAGATCCACATTGGCCAGATCCACAACTTCACGGGATAGATTGCCACTGTAGCCGCTACGCGTCGCAGAGGCACTGGAGCCACCGCGCCCAGGAGGCGACAGGCGCACCTCACTGAGGGTATTCCACTCCATGCAGCTGGAGCATTGCCCCTGCCACTTTCGATATTCAGCACCGCATTCAGTGCAAACGAAGGCGCTCTTGGACTTGGCCATGATCCCTGTGCTCACTCGGCATCACAAAAGAAATACGCAGTTGCAGAACATCTGCCAGAAACAGCAAGGGGCGGCCTTGTAGGCCGCCCCTCATGGCAACAGGACTCGCGATCACTTGCGGGTCAGTTGCAACATGCTGTTGTTCTGGAAGCGACGACGGTCGGGGTCGATCAGTTCCAGCGTGCGCGGATCTACACGCATGAAATAGTAAGTCTGACCTTCGCCATTCGGGGTCAGTTCATAGACGGTCGCGCTGGGGTCGTCGGCTGTGCCACTCAGCACTTCCCAGTTACCGTTGTAAGTCTCATCCGCAGGATTCTGGGGATGGTTGCGATAGGAGGCAGTCAGGTCAAAGGTACGCTCTGTCGGAGCGCTCGCCTCTGTACCCTTCAGGTCGACGGTCAGGTCGATGCCATCGCAGTTACGGCACGGCAGAGTACCTTGGTAAGTCGCTGTTTGCGCCTGCATGGCGTCCTTGGATTCCGTGTCATCGGAACCGCTGCTGGCACAACCGGCCAAAAGGGCAAGCATGGCCGATCCAACCAGCAATGTCCTGAGTCGCATATGAGTCCTCCTAACCTTTGAGCATATGGAACCGTGTCGTGATGACGGTCTCCTGGTCGACAGCATAACCTCCCAGGACGTCCTCGCCCACCCCCTTTGCTTATCCTGCAGGAGGCATGACATGAGTAAAGACCAGCCCCAGAACGATAGGCATCACCACCAAGCTGCCTAGATTACCAATCAGCACCAGAGATGCCACCTTGTGTGGCTCCTGGCGATACTGCTCCGAAACCAGGTAGTTGAGAACGGCAGGAGGCAGTGCTGCAAACACCCATAACGATGCAGCCTGCAAGCCACTGAGCTCGAACAGCACAATCAATGGCCAGGCCAGCACCAAGCCCGATAGCGGGCATAACACCGCGCCCAGCAGCCCGCTGCGCCAGTCACTGAAATCAATCTCCAGCATGCGCACCCCCAAGGCAAACAGCAGTAACGGCACACATACCCCACCCAGCATGTGCAGGGCCTCGAGTAGCCAGCTGGGCAACTCAACGCCACTCAAGTTGCACACCAGCCCCGCGATACTGGCCAGCACGATGGGCATACGCAGCAAGCGCCACAGAGGGGTATGGGGGCTAAGCATGTACAAACCCACAGAAAAATGCAGCAGCATCTCGACAATGAACAGCACCACAGCGGCCGGCAATGCCTTATCACCAAACGCCAGGATCAGCAGTGGAATTCCCATGTTGCCGGAATTGTTGAACATCATCGGCGGAATGAAGGTCTTCGGTTCCAGCTTGAGCAGCTTGACCACCGGCCACACCACAAGCCCCGACCCCAGCACCACGATCACCCCGGAAATCGCCAGGCCGGTATACTCCGCCAAGGGGGCCTGGCGGTCGGCCAGCACCACGAAAGCCAGCATCGGAACGAATAGTTCCATGTTCAGCGTGTTCAGTACTCGAATATCAGGCGAACGGAAGCGTCCATACAGAGTTCCTGCTCCGGATATCAGAAATACCGGAAGCAGAGTCGCGAGAATGCTGGCAGTCATGTAGTCCCTTGGATATTAGTCTGCGAACAAAACAGTGCCGTTCAGCGTATCATGCATACCTCTTGCGTGGTGCGGGCTCTCGGGTCACCATGACCAAAGTGTTAGGGAAACACTGCATATTACTCAGCATTTCCCTAGGCCCGTGCTTACCCCTCTTTAACTTCCTGCCAAGCGAGTACCCATGAGCCAATTGTGGAGCCCCGCCGTGCGGGAGCTGACGCCTTACATACCCGGCGAGCAGCCCCGGGAGCGGTTGATCAAGCTGAATACCAACGAAAATCCTTACCCTCCCGCTCCTGGCGTGGAGAAGGTGCTGCGTGAATTTTCTGCCGACCATCTGCGCCGCTACCCGGACCCGACGTCCAATGCTCTACGTGCAGCACTGGCCAAGGCACTTGGTACAGACGTCGCCCATGTCTTCGTCGGCAATGGTTCGGATGAAGTGCTGGCCCTCGCGTTCCAGGCCTTTTTCCGCCAGGACAAGCCATTGGCCATGCCGGATATTTCGTACAGCTTTTATCCGGTGTACTGCCGCATGTACGCGATCGAAAGTCAGTCCTTCCCGCTGGACGATGAATGGCGCGTGGACTTGGATGCCCTCGCAGCTTCCGACAATGGGGGCATCATCTTCGCCAACCCCAATGCACCGACCGGCCACGGCCATGGCCGTGCTGCCATCGAGGCCCTGTTGCAGAAAGTTCAGGACCGAGTCGTGCTGGTCGATGAGGCGTATGTGGACTTTGGTGGCGAAAGCGCAGTGCCCTTGGTGGACAAGTACCCCAACCTGCTGGTCACCGGTACCTTCTCCAAGTCGCGCAGCCTGGCCGGCATGCGCCTGGGTTATGCCGTGGGATCACCAGAGCTGGTCGAAGGCCTGACCCGGGTGAAGGATTCCTTCAACTCCTATCCGGTAGATGCCCTGGCCAGCGCCATCGGCATCGCTGCCCTGGAAGATGTCGACCACTTCGAAGCCACCCAGCAGGCCGTCATCACCACCCGCGAGCGCACTTCCCAGCAATTGAGCAAGCTCGGCTTCAAGGTCCTACCCTCCCAGACCAACTTCGTGCTTGCCTCGCATCCTGAACAGGATGCCGCCCAGCTCTTTCTCGGTCTACGGGAGCGTGGTGTCCTGGTGCGCCACTTCAACACGGCGACACTACGCGACTGGCTACGCATTACCATCGGTACTGACGATGAAATGGATAGCCTGATCGAAGTGCTGTCGGAACTGTGCCGCTGATAACAGTCAACCAAGAATAGGAACAGGCATAGAAACAGGCATAGAAAAGAGCCGCCGAAGCGACTCTGTGGTTATGCTGGTGCGGCTATGCTGACGAAGTACTGTTCGGCGAGTGTCGCTCTGCTGATGCATGCCCTGGATAACATATCCTGGGCATGCATGGTTACAAGCTAGGCTCCTGACGCGGGCCACGCCTGGCACCTGGACCACTCTTGACGCCAGGACCACCTTTGGCACCTGGACCAGCGTTGGCATTAGGGCCTTTAGCGCCTGGAACACCGCTGGCATTGGGGCCACCTTTAGCACCCGGGCCACCGCTGGCATTGGGGCCACCTTTAGCACTCGGGCCGCCACTGGCATTGGGGCCGCCTTTAGCGCCTGGGCCGCCGCTGGCATTGAGGTCGCCTTTAGCGCCCGGACCACCATTGGTATCGGGGCCACGTGGCGTGCCTGGACCATCTTCGGCGATGGTTTCTGCTGCCTTGTTCAGGTCGAGCTCAGGCTCCTTATCACGTCGGCTGACTAGCGACTCGGCCGGACGAGTGACACGGGCATCGCTGACACAGGCACCATCATCTTCGATGATGCGCGATGGCGCGGTCCAACTCTGCTCGGTGTTGTGTACCGCAGGACGGCGCTCATAGGAGCGGGTCACAACGTCGGCAGGCGAGAAGCCCTGGCGGGAGTCAGCCAGGTAGTACGGCAACATCCACAACTCCGCCACCAGGCGGATACCCACCATGGCAAGAAACATCACCCCCGCACCTATCGCCAACGGAGGCCAGGCATCAGCCCAGCTCATCTCGCTCATCCAGGGAGTGCGCGGCAGCAGCCAGTACAGGCCTGCAGCCATCGTGCTGAGCTGCAGCAAAAAATGGCAAAACAGCAAAACCCTACGGGGCAAGGGTGCGCGCGGAAAGAAAAACTGGCGCATGACTAAGATCCTCGGTTACGGAAGGGCTATGCTACCGCAAAGGAGGTAGGTGTCGTCACTGTGCCACGAAGGCGACGCTGGTGTCGCCAATTGCTATCAATGTCCAACAAAACTTCTTGTTTTCAAGCAATTAATGCCACTCTTGTGCTTTCAAACACTACCCAGTCAACGACATGTTTTCATGACATGCTTTCAAGTACATGGCCTATGGCATCTGAGGTAGGTCGATTTCATCGCTCCGGCGTACGCCTTCCGTCATCTGCCGACATTGGCGCAGAAATTCACGCATACCGGCAGTGAGGTACTTATGGCGATGCCAGATAAAGGTGAACTGTCGGCACAAATCCAGCTCTGGCGTGGGAATCGGCACCAGGCTGCCGCGCCGAAAGGCATCACGCAGTGCCAGGCGTGAAACACAGCCAATACCTAATCCGGACTCCACTGCTCGCTTGATGCCCTCTGTATGCTCCAGCTCCAGCAGAGTATTGAAGCGGCCTCGACGATGGCGAGCCGCCTGCTCAAGGGTCATGCGTGTGCCAGACCCTTCTTCGCGCATGATCCACGCCTCTCGCAGCAGTCGGTCCAGCTCGATGGGTCCTTGACCAGCCAGCGGATGATTGGGAGCGCAGAACACCACCAGGTCGTCCTCTACCCATGGTTGCGCAATCACGTCATCTTCTTCGCACTGGCCTTCGATTAGCCCTAGGTCCAACTGGTGATGACGAACGCGATCGATGATGGCTCTGGTGTTACGCACTTCCAGGCGTACTCGGCTACCTGGATGCTGCTGCATGAAATCACTGATCAGCAACGTCGCCAGGTAGTTGCCTATGGTCAACGTCGCTCCAACCTCAAGATTCCCGATGCCCTGCTGGCCTCGCAGCAGCTCTTCCACTTCCTCGGCCCGGTCAAGCAGAGCCACGGCCTTGGGCAACAGCTGGAACCCCAAAGCATTGAGCTTGAGTCGCTTGCCAATGCGATCTAGCAACTGGCAGTCGAACTGCCGCTCCAGCTCAGCCAGGGCAGTACTGGCAGCAGACTGCGAAAGAGATAGCGCTCGTGCTGCCTGAGACACGTTTTCGTGCTGGGCGATAGCTACGAAGACTTCAAGCTGACGCAGGGTATAACGCATAAGGACACCTTGTGGGATCGCTCATGAAGTCGAGAAAGGAAACCTATCATCCATATTATAGATAAGTGATATCCATACAATCCATTTAACAGATAACGCCCCACGCCTTAGAATCACCAGCAAGCCTATAGACAACCTTATATTCCTCACTGGAATATATAGAGCACCATTCTCAAGGAGCTGGCATGAGCAAGTTTGCCCTGGAAGAAGTTCTCAGTGTGCATCACTGGAACGACAGCCTGTTTACCTTCCGCACCACTCGCGATCGCAGCCTGCGATTCAAGAATGGTCAGTTCGTCATGATCGGCCTCGAAGTGGCAGGCAAGCCGCTGATGCGCGCTTATTCCATCGCCAGCCCGAACTACGAAGACCACCTTGAATTCTTCAGCATCAAGGTCCCGGACGGCCCCCTGACATCTCGCCTGCAGCACCTCAAGGTAGGCGACCAGATCATGGTCAGCCGCAAGCCTACCGGTACCCTGGTATGTGACGACCTGCTGCCGGGCCGTAACCTGTACATGTTGTCCACTGGTACCGGCCTCGCTCCCTTCATGAGCCTGATTCAGGACCCGGAAGTCTACGAGCGCTTCGAGAAAGTGGTACTGGTGCACGGCGTGCGTACCGTCAGTGAGCTGGCCTACGCCGACTTCATTACCAAGGAACTGCCTGCCCACGAGTACCTGGGTGAGGAAATCGCCGAGAAACTGGTCTATTACCCCACGGTGACCCGCGAAGACTTCCACACCATGGGACGCCTGACGGATCATATCCGCAGCGGCAAGCTGACCACTGACGCAGGCCTTCCGGCCATCGATCCCAAGCAGGATCGTGCCATGATCTGCGGCAGCCCGGCCATGCTCGACGAGACCAGTGCCCTGCTCGACGAACTCGGCTTCAACATCTCTCCGCGCATGGGTGAGCCCGGCGACTATGTGATCGAGCGCGCTTTCGTCGAGAAATAAGTCGGCACCAACCGCCGTCGCACTCAGCGATTCATCACGAAAACCCCGAGCGTCAGCTCGGGGTTTTCGTGTTTTCGGCAAGCGTCAAACCAGCCGCTGCCCCGATACACTCGGATGAAACAACGGCTGAACACTGTTGCCATCAGGATCCAGGCAATAAAAGCTGCGCCCGCCATCCGCATGATCATGTGGACCACGGGTGATATGAACGCCAGCAGCAGCCAGGTAGTCATGCCAGGCATCGACATCCTCTCGCTGGTCGACGACAAAGCCAAAATGGTCGAGACGTTGCGGATCTCCCCCGGTCGGTTCCTTTGCACGACTGAGGGAAAAATTGTCGTTGCCCAGCGTCAGATAGACCAGGTCCGCATGGGCACGACGCAGGATGCGCATTCCCAGAAAGTCGACATAAAAACGCTCACAAGCCTCGAGATCCTGGACCTGTAGCGCAATGTGGCGAATGCCATTCAGAGGGGCGGGACGAGACATGTTGCGAGCTCCTGATAGGTTGGATACTGTTTGTGTGGAAATATTTTCCAAATACCGCAGTCTGCGCGGAATGATGCAACCACGCAACCCACCCCATCAGGAGCCAAGATGTACTGTATTATTGTCAGAACACAATTGAAGCCCGGCAACCGGGAAAGCTTCCTTGCTGCCATGCTGGAAAATGCCCAGGCGTCGGTACGCGAGGAACCCGGCTGCCTGGTGTTTGACGTCATCGAGGATCGCGAGACACCTGACTGCTTCCACCTGTATGAAGTCTATCAGGATGAGCAGGCACTGGCGGCCCACAAGGAAACACCGCACTATCGGGCATCCCGCCAGATAGTGACGCCCTTGATCGATTCCCAGAGCGTGACACGCGCGGATGTCCTGGCCTTGAACCCAGAACGGTAAGGGAACGCTGCATCAGCGCTGATGACAAATGGCTACTCGCAACTCAGCGCAGCATTATGGAATACCGGCGTCTTGCGTAGAGATCTTGCCCTGGAGGTAAAATGAAACCCGAGGACCTGGAACGGTTGGTGGCACTGCGTATGCCTTTCGGAAAATACGAGGGCACATTGATCGCGGACCTGCCTGGCCCCTATCTCAACTGGTTTGCCCGCGAGGGATTTCCCCAAGGTGAGATTGGCCGCCTGCTCGCCATCATGCACGAAATTGACCACAACGGCCTGAGCTACCTGCTGGAGCCGTTGCGCCGGACAGCCGGCATAACCACGCACTCTTGATGGAGACTGCTGCCCACGCGCCAGCGCTATAGAAGATGTGATATGCCTGCCCTGGTCGCGTTCATGGTACCTGAGCGTATCGTGAACGCGGCCAACAGCCCTGCATGATGGTTCGGATCAGCGTGATGCTTACACGGCGTCCTTGTCGACTTCACCTGTACGAATACGGATCACTTTCTCCAGCGCAGTGACGAAGATCTTGCCATCGCCAATCTTGCCGGTATTCGCAACAGAGGTAATCGCATCGATGACCTGGTCGACCATCCCATCGTCCACAGCGACCTCGAGCTTCACCTTGGGCAGAAAGTCCACCACATACTCAGCACCACGATACAGTTCGGTGTGGCCTTTCTGACGGCCGAAGCCTTTGACTTCCGTCACGGTGATACCCTGGACGCCGATTTCCGAGAGCGACTCGCGCACGTCGTCGAGCTTGAATGGCTTGATAATCGCGGTCACCAGCTTCATGGTGTCTTCCTCTTCCTGTTCTCTGGGGAAGGCCTGTCACCGCTTCATGCGGTCCAAGGCTTTCCGTAATGAAGGTGGCTTGCAATATACAACAGCACACCTGACGGATTCTGAGACCAAGCATACCCCTGCCGGGCAGAAATAAAAAAGGCCCCCGAAGGGGCCAGGTGGAGCACGCCAGCTCACTGGTGTCGCTGGTAACCTCAAGGTTACTTCTTGGCGACGTTAAACTCGGGATAGGCTTCGAGACCACATTCGGCCAGATCGACGCCTTCATATTCTTCTTCTTCGCTGACACGGACACCCATGACAGCCTTGATGATCAGCCACACGATCGCACTGGCCACGAATACCCAGACAAAGATTCCTGCGATACCGATCAACTGAGCACCGAAGGTAGCGTCAGCATTGTTCAGAGGTACCGCCAGGACGCCCCAGATCCCCGCCACACCATGGGCAGAAATCGCACCAACCGGGTCATCAAGGCGCAGCTTGTCGAGAGAGATAATGGATAGCACGACCAGCAGGCCGCCAAGTCCACCGATCAGAGTAGCGCTCAGGGCACTCGGTGAAAGAGGGTCGGCAGTGATGGAAACCAGGCCAGCAATGGCACCATTCAACGCCATGGTCAGGTCAGCCTTGCGGAACAGCACTTTGGCCAGCACCAGGGCAGCAAGCACACCTCCAGCCGCTGCAGCGTTGGTATTCACCAGCACCTGAGCCATGTGGTTGGCTGAAGTCACATCAGACACCTTCAGCTCCGAGCCACCATTGAAGCCGAACCAACCCAGCCACAGGATGAAGGTACCCAGCGTAGCCAGCGGCAGATTGGCACCAGGAATTGCGTAGATGGCACCGTCCTTGCCGTACTTGCCACGACGCGGGCCAAGGATCAGCACACCGGACAACGCCGCGGCAGCACCCGCCAGGTGCACGATGCCAGAGCCTGCGTAGTCCGAGAAGCCCAGCTCGGACAGCCAGCCGCCACCCCAGGTCCAGTAACCGGAAACCGGGTAGATGAAAGCGGTCATGACCACGGCGAAGGCCAGGAAAGCCCACAGTTTCATGCGTTCAGCCACGGCGCCTGAGACGATCGACATGGCCGTTGCGACGAACACGACCTGGAAGAAGAAGTCTGCACGAGCAGAGTAGTAGGGGGCATCTTCACCGCCTGCAAGCACTGCATCGACGGTATTCTCATCCCCCAGCAGGAAGCCCAGGCTGGGCAGGAAGCCGCCAGCATCGGACGAATACATGATGTAGTAACCAATCAGCAGGTACATGGTGCAGGCAATGGCAAACAGCACGATGTTCTTGGTCAGGATTTCGGCGGTGTTCTTGGCTCGGACAAGGCCGGCCTCGAGCATGGCGAAGCCTGCGGCCATCCACATGACAAGCGCGCCACAGACAAGGAAGTAGAACGTATCGAGCGCGTAGCTCAGTTCACTGATGTCGACCATTGATATTCTCTCTGTAATGTCGGGTCGGTACGGAGCAAAAAGAGCCGCAAATCAAACAGCGTCAGAACCGCGTTCACCGGTTCGTATGCGAATGACATCTTCCAGAGCGGTGACAAAAACCTTCCCGTCACCGATCTTTCCACTGTTGGCGGCATTGCAGATAGCTTCCAGGACCGTATCCAGACGCGACTCGTCGATGGCGACTTCCACTTTCACCTTGGGTAAAAAATCGACCACATACTCGGCACCACGATACAGCTCGGTGTGGCCCTTCTGGCGGCCGAAGCCCTTGACCTCAGTAACGGTAATCCCCTGGACGCCGTTGTCTGCAAGTGCCTCGCGCACGTCGTCCAGCTTGAAGGGTTTGATGATGGCAGTGATCAACTTCATGATGGCGATGCTCCCTCTTACAGGGGGTTAGCGGCATGATGCCGTACAGTGCATGTTATGCATTGGTTAAGCGCAAAGTGTGCCAACAACACAAGAACCCCATTATTTTTAGATAGTTATCGCCAATCCTCGACATGATTTCAGATGCAGAAGTGAAAAGGCCCGAACGCCACGCACCAAGATAGTGCTTTGCATAAACGAACGCGCTCCACGAAGGGGCAATTCTTTTGGCAGTGCAGCATGCCCGTCATCAAAATAAGCCCTTTTGGTGAAATGCACGCCAATACATGAGCGTGTCCGAGCTCGGCATGACGCATGCAGCACTCGAGTTAATACGAAAACATGCGTGGGGGTCTGGGGTTGCGTATCCTGTACGACAACAGCTGTTTACATTGAGGAGAAGCATCATGGTCACCCACGAGCGCATCAGCCGCTTGGCACAACAAATTGGAGAGCGTCTGCAGGGTGCGTCTCAGGCCCCGGAAGACATCCAGAAGGGTGTACAGCAGGTGGTAAAAGGCGCCTTCGACCGTCTTGAACTGGTTTCTCGCGAAGACTTCGACATTCTGATGGATGTGCTGCAACGCACGCGCAGCCGAGTGGAGGCACTGGAAAAGCAGGTCGCCGCGCTTGAGACCTTGATCGAGCAGGGCGCCAACTCAGCATCCACCGATGGCGCCAAGGAAAAAGGCACGACACAAATTGGCGAACAAGAATCCTGATATAAAGAATCCTGATGATATAGGAAACGCCTGACATACAGCGCACCATACTCGCGTCATTATCATTCGGACAGTGATCTGGCGAGGGAACGCCCATGACGCTAGCCGTTATCTCGACGCGGGCGGGCTTGGGGCTGGATGCCCCTGAAGTACAGGTGGAAGTACATCTGGCCAACGGACTACCCGGTATGACCTTGGTAGGACTGCCCGAAACAGCAGTAAAGGAAAGCCGGGAAAGAGTACGCAGCGCGCTGACTACTTCTGGTTTCGATTTTCCATTGCGCCGAATCACTCTCAACCTGGCGCCCGCGGATCTGCCCAAGGAAGGGGGACGTTTTGATTTACCCATCGCCCTGGGTCTACTGGTAGCCTCCGGCCAGCTCCCCAATGAAGCGCTAAATGGCCTGGAATGTGTTGGTGAGTTGGCCCTGGATGGCCACCTGCGTCCTGTTACAGGCATTCTTCCTTTTGCACTTGCCACCCGCCGAGCCGGCAAACGCTTGATTGTTCCAGTGGATAACGCTGACGAAGCCTCCCTCGTCGATGGATTGGAGATACTGCCAGCCCGACACCTGCTGGAGGTCGTGGCACATCTCAATGGCCAGTCCCTCATTCCTTCGCATGTTTTTCACGGTGCAGGAACGCCCCAGGCCGAAACACTAGACCTGGCCGATGTCCGCGGCCAGCACCAGGCTCGTCGAGCACTGGAAATAGCGGCAGCAGGAGGCCATAACCTGTTGTTTGCCGGCCCCCCCGGTACTGGCAAGACCCTGCTGGCCAGCCGCTTGCCAGGCATTCTTCCGCCCCTGAGCAAGGACGAGGCCCTGGAAGTGGCTGCCGTTCGCTCTGTGACAGGATTGCCTCTGGAACAGGACTGGGGACGGCGCCCCTTTCGTGCTCCGCACCATACAGCCAGCGCCGTGGCGCTGGTAGGGGGCGGTGGAAAGCCCCGTCCAGGGGAGATTTCCCTGGCCCATTTGGGCGTGCTGTTTCTAGATGAGCTGCCGGAGTTCAGCCGCCATGTGCTGGAAGTCATGCGCGAGCCGATGGAGTCCGGCGAAATTCATATTGCCCGCGCCAGCCATGAGCGTCGCTATCCAGCACGTTTCCAGCTGGTAGCCGCGATGAACCCCTGCCCTTGTGGGCATCTTGGCGATCCGCGCCAGTCATGTGTCTGCACCGCCGCACAAATCCAGCGTTACCAGTCACGCCTTTCGGCTCCCTTGCTGGACCGTATTGACCTGCAGGTAGAGGTGCCCGCCATTCCTGCAGCACAACTGACATCGACACAGCAAGGAGAGTCATCGCATACAGTGCGCCAGCGTGTGCAAGCGGCCCGAGAGCGACAACAGGAACGCGGAGGGCTCAATGCTCAGCTCTCCGGCCGAGCGCTAGATGATGCCTGCGGCCTGAAAGCCGAAGATCGTGCATGGCTGGCCGAAAGCCTGGAACGCCTGAAGCTCTCGGCCCGTGCTTACCATCGAATATTGCGTGTTGCCCTGACCCTGGCAGACCTTTCCGAGCTCAAGTATCCGGGCCGCGAACAACTGATCGAAGCTATCGGCTACCGCCAATTGGACCGGATGCTGAAGCGAGGATGAGGCGGCTGAAAAAGGTCAGGAAGACGCCACTTCATACAGCTCGATGGGCGTACCATCCGGATCACAGAAGAAGGTGAAGCGTGCGCCTGTATATTCGTCAATGCGAATGGGCTCAGGCACAACGCCGCGCTGTTCGAGCTGCACCACGCAGGTATCAATATCCGTGGTAGCCAGAGCCAGATGACGCAGGCCACAGGCCTCTGGATAGCTGGGCCTGGGTGGCGGCGAGGGAAAAGAGAACAGTTCCAGCTGTATGCCGCCAGGTAGCATGAGATCAAGCTTGTAGCTGTCGCGCGCTTCGCGATAGACCTCGTTCAATACCTGGGCACCGAGCACATCGATATAAAAGCGCCTGGATTTATCGTAATCGGCAGTGATCAAGGCAACATGGTGGACACAGCTCAGCGGTAACGTCATGAAATCAGCTATTCCTTGGCAAAAAGACTTTTCGCATGCCAGCGAGGGCCAGAGCCAGCATGACACCCGCCCCCGCTCCTAGCGCATTGGCCAGAATATCTCCGAGATCTCCTCCCAGGCGACCAGGCACAAACATCTGAGCCAGCTCAATCAATACGCCATAGGCAAAGGCAAGCCACCAGGCACGCCAATGGCGACGTATGGTGCACCAGACCAGAAATGACAGGGCCGCATAGCCAACGAAGTGATTGACCTTATCCCAGGGCATTTGTTCAGGCAGGTCATCGCCTGGCATCAGGCTACCCCAGCCGATCAGCGCTGCCACAAGCAGCGCCAGCAGCATCCAGGCTATCTGACTACGACGCAATATCCACATGTCACACACCGCCTGCGTCTCAGCCGACAGCAATCTGCCGATGGTAGTTCGGGCTCAGCTCATGCAATGCGTCCATGAAGGCCAGGACATTGTCAGGATCAGTGAACTGGTTGATACCATGTCCCAGGTTGAACACATGGCCAGGACCGTGCCCAAAGCTATCGAGAATACGCCCAACTTCGGCACGAATGGCAGCGGGGCTGGCAAACAACACATTAGGATCCATGTTGCCCTGCAACGCGACCTTGTGACCGACCCGCGCGCGCGCACTGGACAGTTCCGTGCTCCAGTCCAGACCAAGGCAGGTGGCACCGGTCCGCGCCATATCCTCCAGCCATTGCCCACCGTTCTTGGTGAACATGATCACAGGCACCGGGCGTCCATCGTGCTCCTTGATCAAGCCGGCGATGATCTGCTCCATGTAGCTCAAGGAAAACTCGTGATAGGCCGGAGTGGAAAGCGCCCCTCCCCAGGTATCGAAAATCTGTACTGCCTGGGCTCCTGCACGAATCTGGGCATTGAGATATTCGGTGACGGCCTGGGCAAGCACATTAAGCAGCTGGTGCATGGCATCCGGGTTGCTGTAGAGCATGGACTTGACGTGCCTGAAATCCTTGCTCGAACCACCCTCGACCATATAAGTCGCCAGTGTCCAGGGGCTGCCAGAGAAGCCAATCAGCGGGACTCGTCCATTCAGCTCACGGCGGATGGTGGTAACCGCGCGCATGACATAATCGAGATCGCGTCCCATATCCGGTATTGTCAGCGCCGCCACGTCTTCGGGGGTACGTACCGGTTTATGGAACTTTGGCCCTTCGCCCGCTTCGAAGTACAGTCCGAGCCCCATGGCATCGGGAATGGTCAGAATGTCCGAGAACAGGATCGCGGCATCCAGTGGGTAACGTTCCAGTGGCTGCAAGGTGACTTCACAGGCTCGCGCCGTATCACGACACAGGTCCATGAAGCTACCGGCTTGACCACGTACTTCACGGTACTCAGGCAGATAACGGCCGGCCTGGCGCATCATCCACACCGGAGTACGGTCTACCGGCTGGCGCGCCAGAGCGCGCAGAAAGCGATCGTTCTTGAGTTCCATGCTGACGTCATCCGCGGACAAGAATGTCGCTCGATTGTACCTTATGAACAACCATCATGATGACGATTCGTGAGGGTTACGTCTTATCCTGATAGAATGATCGCCCACCTGTCGGCTTAGCCGTGGTCTAGATTTCGAGGTACCCCGTGACGATCCGTTTCATCGCCGCCTCTCGCCTGCCCACTCCTTGGGCCACTTTCACCATGCATGGCTTCGAAGATGAAGCCACTGGCAAGGATCACGTTGCCTTGACACTCGGCAAGCTGGATGACGGCCAGCCAGTGCTTGGTCGGGTGCATTCCGAGTGCCTGACGGGGGATGCGTTGTTCTCCATGCGCTGTGACTGTGGCTATCAACTCCAGGAAGCCATGAAGCGTATCGCAGACGAGGGACGTGGCGTCATTCTCTATCTGCGCCAGGAAGGCCGTGGTATTGGCCTGCTGAACAAGATCCGGGCCTACCACCTACAGGATCAGGGTGCAGATACCGTGGAAGCTAACGAGCGCCTTGGCTTCGCTGCCGACCTGCGCCGTTATGACCTGTGTATCCCGATGCTCGAACATCTGGGGGTCAATGGATTACGTCTGATGACCAATAACCCACGCAAGGTCGATGCCCTGACACAAGCCGGCGTGGATGTGGTGGAGCGCGTCTCTCTGACGACGGGCCTCAATCCGCATAATGAACATTATCTTTCCACCAAGGCAGGCAAGCTTGGCCACATGATGGCACTGGATGACTTCCAGCTGGCAGATGATGTGGATATCGAACGCAAGCCCTGATGGCTATTTTCAAGATAGCTATTCCCAAACTCCTGCTGAAACTACCCCAACAGTTGACCAGCCCCTCTTCAATTGCGCTGGCCTCTTCGTAAGCTGACCTCTTCGTAAAGAGTTATCACAAAAAGTAGCTGATCAGTAAAAAACGCTGCCGAGAGCTGATCCTGGCGGCGTTTTTTGCTGCTGGGACAGCAATAGACATATCTAATCAGCTCGATTAAAATAGATAGTTAGTTAACTAACAAAAAGAGCCGCATAATGGCCTCCATCAGCCCACTTCTCTGATTGGAGAGACAAACATGAAAACCAAGATCGCACTTTCCGCCCTGCTTATCGCTGCTCTGCCCCTGGTGGCTCAGGCCGACCCTGCCACAGAACGTGCTCTGTCCCTGAACCAGGGCCAGCCCAG
This sequence comes from Halomonas binhaiensis, assembly GCF_008329985.2. Classification (NCBI taxonomy): domain Bacteria; kingdom Pseudomonadati; phylum Pseudomonadota; class Gammaproteobacteria; order Oceanospirillales; family Halomonadaceae; genus Halomonas; species Halomonas binhaiensis. The sequence goes on along the minus strand of NZ_CP038437.2, from coordinate 48,206 downwards.
CGCTGAACAGTCCACTGCACAAGGCAATTTCGAGCCCACTCATCTTTCCGGCAGTGCTGCCATGGTCAAGGCACGTCAGAAACTGATCGAAGAGCAGAACCACGCCACCGAGTTCACTGTTGGTGAACTGAGCCTGGCTCGCGAAGCTACAAACAGCTGATTGGTTACTTCTATCAAGAAGTCCTTTCCGTACGGGGAGTTCCCATTCTTATGGGACTCCCCGGTAATTTCAGGACTTGTGCCTCAGACGTAAATCAAACAGGTCCTTGCGACGATCCTTGAGGTTGGTCACAGACCCCTCATTACGCACCACCATCAAGCGAGACAAATCAAGATCCGAGAACATGATCATCTCGGTATTCGGCGTTGTCTCGGCCATCACTGCATCATGTGGGAAGGCGAAATCCGACGGTGAGAAAACCGATGACTGGGCATACTGAATATCCAGGTTCTCGATGGACGGTACATTGCCTACGCTGCCACACAAGACCACGTAGCACTCGTTTTCAATAGCCCTTGCCTGGGCACAATGGCGCACACGCAGATAGCCATTCTTGGTGTCCGTCCAGAACGGCACGAACAGAACATCCATGTCCTGATCAGCCAGAAGTCGCCCCAGCTCAGGAAATTCCACGTCATAGCAGATCAGAATGCCAACCCGACCGGCATCAGTGTTGAATACCTGCAGGTTGCTTCCCCCTTCAATCACCCAGTCCCGGCGCTCCTGAGGCGTGACATGCAGCTTGCTCTGGCTCTCCAGCGTGCCATCACGGTGGCACAGGTAGGCAACGTTATAGAGACGTCCGTCCTCTCCTTCCTCGATCATCGACCCGGCAACGATATTGATATTGTACGCCACCGCCATGCGGGACATTTCAGTCTTGAAATGTTCGGTAAACCCGGCCAGAAAGCGGATTGCTGCCATTTGATCCTGCTGGGCCGCACGATCCTGCAGGCCCATCAACGGAGCATTGAACAGTTCCGGGAATACAGCGAAATCACTTTGATAACCGGACAGTGCATCAACGAAATACTCCACTTGCTGCAGGACGGCATCGACCGAAACGAACTCTCGCATCTGCCATTGCACCGCACCTACACGCACTTGTGTGGGGCGGCTCTCGAGCATCAGTTCAGCCGGCTCATAAAGAATGTTGTTCCACTCCAGCAGAGTGGCGTACCCCTGTGACTTCTCATCTTCAGGCAAATACTTGCGCATCAGGCGCTTGACCTGGAAATCATTGGCCAGCTGGAAGGATAGAATGGGATCGTGCAGTTCTCTGCGTGCCACCTTGTCAATGTATTCACGCGGAGACATTTCATCGGAAACGTTGTGATACTCGGGGATACGGCCGCCCGCTAACACAGCCCTGAGATTGAGCTGTCGACATACCTCCTTGCGTGCCTCATACAGCCGCCGGCCAAGACGATAGCCACGATAGGCGGGATCAATCAGCACATCCATGCCGTACATGGCATCACCATCGGCATCATTCTGAATGGTGTCACGCTGTCCGATGAGGTCATCATAGCGATGCGGGTTGGAAAACTTGTCGTACTTCACCAGTGCCGTCAGGGCAACACCCACCAGCTTCTCGTCATCTTCTATGACGATCTGTCCATCCGGGAATTCACTGATCAGCTTTTCTATGGTGCGCTGTGGCCATGCGCCACCAATGTCGTGGTAGACCTGATCCATGAGCCGCTTGAGCTGCGGGTAATCTTCTGGTGTCAGGTTGCGCAGGTTGAGCTGGAGATTATCAAGGGACATGGCACATCTTCCTCCAAAGACTTACCGCAAGACTACCATGCTCATGGATCAGCCCCTTTACACTCCGCCTCGTACTAGCGCAACGGCATAAGCTTCGGGCCATGCCGCGCAGAAAGAGCAAATGACAGCGACAACCTGCCAGCGGTATATAAACAAACATCCGGCACCTGCATGACAGGTACCGGATGTTGGTGGCGTCGTTATCGGTCTTCGGCCGCTCAGTTGAGCCGTGCCTTCCCTGCCATACCAGGCTGCCAGAGGGCTCTCAGCAGCAGCGCAATACTCACCAGAGATGCCACACCGACAAGGGCTCCGATCAAGGTGCCGAAGAGGCCAGCCACAAAGAAGGCCAGCATGCCCGATACTCCTGCCGTCGCCGCATAAGGCAACTGGGTGCGCACATGATCGATGTGGTCACAGCTGGACCCTGCCGAGGACAGGATGGTGGTATCGGAAATCGGTGAACAATGGTCGCCGAAGATGCCTCCACTGAGCACAGCAGCGATAGCCAGGGCCATCGGCAGATCCATGGCAGCAGCTACCGGCATCGCGATGGGTATCATGATCGCGAAGGTGCCATACGAAGTGCCCGTGGTGAATGCCACCACGGCGCCAATCGCGAACAGCAGGACCGGCACCAGACTTGGCGAAATGTTGGCTTGTGCCAGTGTCACCAGGTAATCCGCGGTTCCCAGCTCAGAGGTCACACTGCCGATGGACCAGGCCAGTGCCAGAATGATGTAAACCAGCGTCATGCTCTTGATGCCATCGACAAGGATGTCCATGGCCTCACGAAATCCGAAGAGCCGCTGTTGCATCCCCATGCCCAGGCCAACCATCACGGCAAGCATGGTAGCAATCAGGATCGACTGGCCCCCATCGGCATTACCTACAGCAGTGACCAGGTCACTGTTGCCATAGTCGCCTGTCCATAGAAACAGAGGTGGAATCATCACCAGCAATACCGCTATCGGCACCAGCATGTTGCGCTTCTTGGCCGTCTCTTTGGGTGCATGCAGCGCCATGGCTTCGGTATCGGACGGAGGCTTGGCGCCATCCTCCATCAGCTTGCCGGTTTCCCGGGCACGACGCTCGGCATGCGCCATAGGACCAAAATCCCACTGTGTGACAACAATCAGCACAATCATGCCCAGCGCCAGCCAAGCATAGAAATTCAGCGGAATCGTCGACAGGTAGAGTAAATATTCGGAACCACTGATATCCATCTGCGTCATCTGGGTTCCGATCAACCCCATGACGAACACCACCCAGGTGGATACCGGACCCAGCAGGCACATGGGAGCCGATGTCGAATCGACGATATAGGCCAGCTTCTCGCGAGACACTTTCATGCGGTCGGAAATCGGCCGCATGACACTGCCTACTGTCAGTGCATTGAAGTAGTCCTCGAAGAAGATCAGCATGCCCAGCCCCAACGAGGCGCCCTGGGCACCACGAGCGGTGTTGACCTTGCGTGAGATGGCCTGGGCAATGGCATGCGCGCCACCTGTACGCTGCAGGACACTGATCAACACCCCGAACAAGCCACAGTAGATCAATACCGTGGCATTCCACTCGTCACCGATGCTCGGCACGATGAAGTCGGAAAAACTGTTATAGAAGCCAGCAGCCGGATTGTAATCCGCCAGCATGGTGGCACCGAGCCAGACGCCGCAGAACAATGCGGGAATCACATTACGCGTTGCCAATGCCAGCACAATGGCCAGCAACGGTGGCAGCAGGGAAAAGAGTCCGAAGGACATCGGAAGTCTCCAGGGTTCTTGTCGATATTCGCGAATAAAGCAGCCTGAATGCCTGCATTTCGTGACACCTGGCACAAGCCAAGGTGGGGAACAGCGGGGCATCCTAGGTGTTACCGACACAAACGGCAACCTCGATGTCACATCCTTGGAAACAGGTGTCCGGGAAGAGACTTCCCGGACATGCTTCTTCTTTTAATCAGGCAACCGGGTATCGACCTCTATCCCCTTCATGCCTTCTTTGGTGTAGCGCTCTCCACGGACAGCCTCTGGCTGGAACCACTGTGATAATTGAGCGACCTCCTCGCTGCTGAGAGCTACCGAAGCCGCCGCGATATTCTCGTTCAACCGCGCGACACGACGCGTCCCGGGAATCGGCACGATATCGTCTCCCTGAGCCAGCAGCCAGGCAAGGGCGATCTGGGCCGGAGTGGCATCGCGCTGTTGGGCGAACGCCTCAAGACGGGCAAGCAGGCACCGGTTGCCAGCCAGATTGTCTTCGGAAAAACGAGGAGCATGGCGACGGAAATCATCCTCGGCCAGTTGCTCGCGTGAATGGATAGCGCCACTGAGAAAACCTCTCCCCAGTGGAGAATAGGCCACCAGGGAGACACCCAGGCGACGGCAGGCTGGCAGAATCTCGGCTTCCACATCCCGCGTCCATAATGAATATTCACTCTGCAGTGCAGCAATCGGATGTACAGCACAGGCTCGTTCCAGGGTCGCTACCGAGACCTCGCACAGCCCCAGGGCTCTCACCTTGCCCTCCTTGACCAGGTCTGCCATGGCACCGACGGTTTCTTCCACCGGCACCTGGGGGTTCAGGCGATGCGCGTAATAGAGGTCAATGGTCTCGGTGCCGAGACGCTTGAGCGATGCTTCACAGGCACTGCGCACGTAGGCCGGATCCGACCTGAGCGAACGTTCATAATGCCCTGGCTTGCGCACGATCCCGAACTTGGTCGCCACCACAACCTCTGCTCGCCGTGCCCCCAACGCCTTGCCAAGCAGGCTTTCATTGTGGCCGAGGCCGTAGGTATCCGCGCTGTCAAACAGGCTGATGCCCGCGTCCTGAGCCGCATGAATCAAATCGATAGAAGCAGCATCATCGCTCGGTCCATAGAACTCCGACATCCCCATGCAGCCTAGCCCCATGGGAGAAACACGCAGTGAGTTGCCCAGGGCGCGAACAGCATTGAGAGAAGAAGAATGTGTCATGAATCACCTCTGATGAGACTTTGTTCAAACCACCGATGGATCAAGGACATTCCGGCCGGGAACGTCACTCATCCTGCCTGCTGGAGATAGCAAAGAGAATTGCCGATACTTTGATACCCACAGAGCATCAGTTGCCCTCATGACCTATCGAATCCATTGCGAACGCTTACTCAGTTTCCTTGCTGTCGCCGACACGGGGCATTACCGTCAGGCGGCAGCCAAGCTGAATCTTTCCCAGCCTCCCCTTACCCGGCGTATCCAGGCGCTGGAAGCCGAGCTAGGCGTCAAGCTGTTCGAGCGCACTACCCGGCGCGTCACCTTGACACCTGCCGGCGAGCGCCTGGCGGCACGCCTGCGACCCTGCTTCAGTGAAATCGAGGCCGCCTGCAATGAGGCTCGCCAACTGGGCAGCCACGATACGTCTGCCGTCACACTTGGCATGACATCAGCACTGGACCCATTGGCCTTCCCTACTCAGCAGACACTGACCACGTTGCTGGACTCTCAGGTGACGGTCATTCGGGAGTCGTCTCGAGAATTACTCGCCAGACTGCTGGACTGGGAAATGGAGCGGCGCCTGCAACTGGCCTTCATTGGACTGCCGAATGAAGTACCTGAGGGCGTGGTGGTAAGGGTGATAAAATGCGAACCCCAGTGGGTGGCACTACCCACTTCTCATCCACTGGCAAAGACCGAAAAGGTCGATCTCAAGCAACTGAACGATACGCCGCTGCTGTGGTTTGCACGGCGGGGAAATCCAGCCTACTTCGATCATTGTGACCAGGTATTCCGGCTGGCGGGCTACCATCCGCCCCGTCGGGAAGAGCCCACGGATCATCACCACCTGCTGGCCGCCGTTGCCGCTGGCGAGGGGGTCGCATTGATCCCAGAAAGTTTTCTGACCACGCGGCGAGAAGGCGTGATGATGCGGCCCCTTACCGAAGACTGGGCCGCCCTCGACCTGAATGTCGCCCTGGCCTGGCGCAAGGACGACACCGAGGCGCAACACCTGGCCCGACGTCTGCTGGCCCAGTTCGATGGTGCAGAAACCACATGAAGGGAAGGAACGGTATGAACGCTGAAGAGGCTTTCTCAGGCCTGGCCACGCGCCTGGCGAATCCGCTGATAAGCGTTGCCGATCTCCACTGTGCGGGCCTCGGCTACCTCTCGCATGCTCTCCGGTAGACCACGACTGGCCAGCTTGTCTGGATGATTCTCGCTCATCAGCTTGCGATAGGCGCGCTTGAGCTCACTATCACTGGCATCAGGCCCAAGGCCCAGCACCTTGTAGGCGTCATCCAGGGAGCTCTGGCTCTCGGCAGTGCCCGCCCCTTGCTGAGTGGCGCCTCGCAGCATGGCCTCGATCTGGGCAATCTCCGCCGCAGAGCAGCCGAGACCACGCGCCACACGCATGATCATCTGCTCTTCAGCAGGATGCAGCACCCCATCGGCAGCAATGGCGGACAGCTGAACCTGGAGAAAAACCTGTCGCAGGGCCGGCTGACTGCGAGTCAGGCGTGCCACCCTGGCCAGTTCGCCATCCAGATCAAAGTCCGCGGATGTGCCACGTTCGAATGCCGCACGTGCATCCGCCTTGGCAGCTTCAGGCAGGCGCAGGCGCAGGAACAGCTGTTCTAGCACTTGGCGCTCATTGCCGCTGATCTGGCCATCGGCCTGACACAAGGCTCCCATGACGGCAAAAGTGGAATCCAGGAACTGGCGCTGCATTTCCAGCAGTCCTCGGCCCATCTTCAGGCCACCACTCAGCCGTCCACTCAGCCACCAGCCCAGGCCACCACCGATGAGCAGACCAAAGGGGCCGCCCACAAAGAAACCGAGAAGAGCACCAATCAGAATCAGGGTCAAAATGAAATCCTCTTGCGAATCGATGCCTCGATGCCCTCAACATCAAGGCCGCAGTCACGCAGCAGTTCCGCTGGAGTGCCATGCTCGACGAAGGCATCCGGCAAGCCCAGGTTGAGCACCGCCACTTGGACACCCTCTGCAAACAGCAGTTCGTTGATACCGCTTCCTGCACCACCAGCGACCACATTCTCTTCCAAGGTTACGAGCAACTCATGCTCCCGCGCTGCATCCAGCACAGCCTGGCGATCCAGCGGCTTCACACTACGCATGTTGATGTGCGTGGCATCCAGACGCTCGGCCACCTCGGCAGCCGGAGTGTTGAGGCTACCAAAGGCCAACAGCGCTACCTTGCTACCCTGACGCCTCTGCTCGGCCACGCCGATCGGCATGGGTTCAAGCCCTGCGGGGATTTGCACTCCAGGGCCGGTACCTCTCGGATAGCGCACTGCCGCAGGTCCGGGATGTTGATAAGCGGCACTCAGCATGGCACGACACTCGGCTTCATCTGCCGGGGCCAGCACGACCATGTCGGGAACGCAGCGCAGGTAGCTCAGGTCCAGCGAACCGTGGTGAGTGGGACCGTCTTCGCCCACCAGACCCGCACGATCGATGGCGAAGGTGACATCCAGATTCTGCACCGCCACATCGTGAATCAGCTGGTCATAACCGCGCTGGAGAAAGGTGGAATAGATCGCCACCACAGGCTTCATGCCTTCACAGGCCATGCCTGCCGCCAGGGTCACAGCATGCTGCTCGGCGATAGCGACATCGTAGTAACGATCGGCATATTCCTTGGAAAAGCGCACCAGATCAGAGCCTTCGCGCATGGCAGGTGTGACGCCAATCAGGCGCGAGTCGCCTGCTGCCATGTCACAGATCCAATCACCGAAGACACTGCAATACTTCTTTTTCTTGGGCTTTCCCTGATCAGCCGGCTTGGCGTCATCACTCTTGTTCGCCTCGTCGGGACGTTCCAGTTTGGTGATGGCGTGATAACCGATGGGGTCGGACTCTGCAGGCAGGAAACCGCGCCCCTTGCGCGTCTTCACGTGCAGGAACTGCGGGCCATCCAGATCACGCATGCTGCGCAGCGCCAGGGTCAGGGCCTCAAGATCATGGCCATCGATGGGACCGACATAATTGAAGCCCATCTCCTCGAACAGGGTCGCGGGGCTGACCATGCCCTTCATGTGCCCCTCGGTGCGCCGAGCCAGTTCCAGCGCACCAGGCAAGTGCGACAACACCTTCTTGCTGTTCTCGCGCATGCTCAAATACGGCTTGCTGACCAGAATACGCGCCAGATAGCTGGCCATGCCGCCGACATTCTCCGAGATCGACATCTCATTGTCGTTGAGCACCACCAGCAGGTTGGCATCCAGGTGCCCCGCATGGGCCAAGGCCTCGAAGGCCATCCCTGCGGTCAGGGCACCATCACCGATGATCGCGCAGACACGTCGCTTCTCGCCGCTGGCACGCGATGCCAGGGCCATGCCCAGTGCAGCCGAGATCGAAGTGCTGGAATGGCCGACACCAAAGGTGTCATATTCGGATTCCGCGCGACGCGGGAAAGCGGCCAGGCCACCATAGCGGCGGATACCGGTCATGGCCTCGCGCCGACCGGTAAGAATCTTGTGTGGATACGCTTGATGTCCGACATCCCACACCAGGCGATCATGGGGAGTGGCAAAGGCATGGTGCAGTGCCACGGTCAATTCGACCACGCCTAATCCAGCCCCGAAGTGGCCTCCAGACACCCCCACACTGTAGAGAAGATAGGCACGCAGCTCATCGGCAACAGCACGCAGCTGTTCCTGGGACATGGCCCGTAGCGCATCTGGAGTATCCAGAGTGTCGAGCAACGGGGTGGTTGGCCGCTTGGTCGGAATAGTGTCAAACAACTTCATGGTAGCCCTGTGATCCTTAATGGTCGCGCTCGATCATGTAACGAGCAAGCCCGGCCAGTGTCTGGGCGCTATCCCCCAAGGGGGCAAGCGCTTGCAGCGCTTCATCGATCAACGCATTGGCCTTGGCCTTGGCGCCATCGAGCCCGAGCAGGGCGGGATAGGTGGGTTTATCACGTGCTGCGTCAGCCCCGGACGTCTTGCCCAGGGTCTGGGTATCGCCAGTCACATCAAGGACATCATCGTGAACCTGGAAGGCCAAGCCTATCGCCGCCGCATAGGCATCCAGGGCAGCAAGACGCGGGTCATTTTCATCCACCGCGACCAACCCGCCCAGGCGCACCGCAGCACGAATCAATGCCCCCGTCTTGTGACGATGCATGGTTTCCAGGGCTTGCAGGTCGGGAAAACTCCCCACTGCCGCCAGGTCCAGTGCTTGACCAGCAACCATGCCATCACGGCCAGAGGCTTGGGCCAACGTGCCAACCAGCGATGCAAGCCGTGTCGAAGACGATGTCGCCAGCACTTCGAAGGCCAGCGTCTGCAAGGCGTCACCTGCCAGAATAGCGGTTGCTTCATCGAAGGCACGATGCACCGTCGGCTGACCACGCCGGAGGTCGTCGTCATCCATCGCCGGCAGGTCATCATGGACCAGAGAGTAGGCATGGATCAGCTCTATGGCAGCGGCCGGGGCATCAAGTTCCAACTCTTCTGCGCCCAGGGCACGGCCAGCGGTATACACCAGTATCGGGCGCAGGCGCTTGCCACCGACCAGCAGGCCATGGCGCATGGCATCATCCAGACGCACATCAACAGGCTGTCGTTGCGAGAACAGAGTTTCAAGGTAACGATCTACCCGGGCGCGGTCCTCCGCCAACCGGGTGGTCAGTACATCAGCCTTCACCATCGCTCTCCACCGGGTTTTCCTCACCGGTGCTGAAAGGCGTCAACTGCATGCCGCCATCCTGGCTTTCGGTCAGGCTGCGAACCTTGAGTTCTGCTGTGTTCAGGCGCCGCTGAGCATCGCGAGCCAGAACCACACCGCGCTCAAAGGCCTCGAGAGAAGCTTCCAAGGACAGCTCTCCAGATTCCAGTTGCTCGACCAGCGTCTCGAGTCGCTCCATGGAAGCAGCGAAATCCTGAGGCTCTTCATCGCGAGGCCGAGGCTCCGCATCGGCATCCTGTTGTCGAGTGTCCTGCTTGGCCATATTCAGGGTTCACGGGGTTGTCTAAAAGGGTGCGCACAAAAGCGCGCTATCAAAGAGCAATAGTATACACGTCCACCTTATGGATGCCTCTGCCCAGTTGCATTGGCAATGCAAGTTCAGCCAGTACGGACTTGCAGCGCTTTCATATTGTGCTGCATGCATTTTCAACGTCAGAAGACGTGCATGTGGTAATCTGTGTGCCCTGATTTCGAGCCCCGCCAGTCGGGGTTCTCACCACCTAGCCACCATCGGCTACCGCAACCAAGGGGTTGATTCGACCATGGCCAAAACGTCCCTGGACAAGAGCAAGATCAAGATCCTGCTGCTCGAGGGCGTCCACCAGAGTGCAGTGGACAATTTTCTCAACGCCGGTTACACCAATATCGAACATATTCCGACGTCACTGGACGAAGAATCACTGATCGAAAAGATCCGTGACGTCCATTTTATCGGCATCCGCTCTCGTACCCAACTCAACGAGCGAGTGTTCGCGGCAGCAGAAAAATTGGTTGCGGTAGGCTGTTTCTGCATCGGCACCAACCAGGTCGACCTGACCGCTGCCCTGGTGCGTGGTATTCCAGTCTTCAATGCGCCTTACTCCAATACCCGTTCGGTAGCCGAGCTGGTATTGGCTGAGTCCATCATGCTGTTGCGTGGCATCCCCGAGAAGAACATCGTTGCCCATCAGGGCGGCTGGATGAAGAATGCCAAGAACAGCCACGAGGCACGAGGCAAGACACTGGGCATCGTCGGCTATGGCAGCATTGGCTCACAGCTCTCCGTGCTGGCTGAATCCCTTGGCTTCGACGTTCTCTATTATGATGTCGTCACCAAGCTGGGCATGGGCAACGCCCGTCAGGTCGCCAGCATGGAAGAGTTGCTGGCTCGCTCCGACGTTGTCAGCCTGCATGTACCTGACCTGCCATCTACCCGCTGGTTGATCGGCGAAGCACAAATCGCTCTGATGAAACCCGGTGCCATTCTGATCAATGCCGCCCGCGGCAGCGTGGTGGTGATCGAAGCACTGGCCGAAGCTATCAAGGAAGGCCGCCTGAATGGCGCTGCCATCGATGTCTTCCCCGTTGAACCCAAGGGTAACAACGAAGAATTCGTCAGCCCTCTGCGCGGCCTGAACAATGTCATTCTGACCCCGCACATTGGCGGCTCCACTCTGGAAGCCCAGGAAAACATCGGCGTCGAAGTCTCCGAAAAGCTGGTCACCTTCTCCGACAATGGAACGACCATCACTTCAGTCAACTTCCCCGAAGTCGCACTGCCGGCGCACCCGGACAAGCATCGCCTGCTGCACATTCACGACAACGTTCCAGGTGTGCTGTCCGAAATCAACAAGGTGCTGTCCGAGAACGACATCAACATCTCCGGCCAGTACCTGCAGACCAACGAAAAGGTCGGCTACGTGGTCATCGATGTGGACAAGGCCTATGGCCCGAAGGCCCTGGAAGCGCTGCGTGAGGTCAAGCACACCCTGCGTGTACGCGTGCTGTATTCCGAAGCCAACTACGCAGGTTAAGACCGTGCAGGTTAAAACCACGCAGGTTAACAAGCATGCAGGCTAAAAGCCTGCTTGCCTAAAACGGGTTTCCTCCCGAGGCATCCCGCGCTAGTCTCTAGTTGTGCAGAATCGCCATCCTCCGGGGTGGCGATTTACGTTCTTCCAGCCTTGTGATTCTCAGCCTTGAGAAAGGACACCCCGAATGCCAACCGGACTGGCTTATCTTATCGTGGTACTGGTATGGGCCTCGACACCGCTCGCCATCAAATGGAGCGCTGAAGCGGGCGCTCCCGTCGGCAGCGTCATGCTGCGCATGGGGCTGGCATTAGCGGCCGGCGCCTTGATTCTTCTGCTGTTACGTCGTGCTCCTCGCCTCGACCGCAAGGCGCTGACCAGCTATGCGGCAGCCGTCCCGGGGGTATTCGGCGCCATGGCGCTGAGCTATCACGCCTCTCAGTTCCTGCCTTCCGGCATGCTCTCGGTGATGTTCGGCATGGCACCACTGATTTCGGGCCTGATTCTTCAGGCACTTCCCGGCGCCACCCGACTCAAGCGTTGGCACTGGATCGGCTGTGCCCTGGGGGTCGCCGGCCTTGCCGTGGTCTTTGCCGATAGCCTGACACTGGGAGGACACCAGCAGTTGACGGCACTGATCATGATGCTCGCAGCAGTGACCCTGTTCAGCGCCAGCGGGATTGCCGTGCAACGTGTCGCCGCGGGCCTGCAACCGCTTACCCAGACAGTGGGAGCGCTGGCCATGTCGATGCCCTGCTTTCTGGTGATATGGCTGGCCAGTGGAGAACCATTGTGGGTACCTCTGACACATCGAGGCCTGTGGGCCGTCCTGTACCTGGCCCTGTTTGGTTCACTGATCGGCTTCCTCTGCTATTACTTGATCCTGTCACGCCTGCATGCCGCCACCGTGGCACTGGTCACACTGATCACACCAATACTGGCCATGACGCTCGGCATGCTGCTGAATCAGGAGTCACCATCACTTTCCATGCTGTTGGGTGCCGTATTGATCCTGGTTGCCCTGGGTGCCTACCTGTTTGGTGATCGACTGGCCAAGCGCTCGGCTCAACGGCTCAGCAGCCAGCAAGACGATGCGCCATCGGATGGACATCCTATAGAGAAGCACTGATGCATTCAGTGCTTCCCCTTCGGCCATCGTACTCCTTGTCCCAATAACACCTTACATTCGTATAAGCCGAAATAAGCCGGCCTTTCCAGGGATGCTTGACATCCCTGTTCCGTCCTTTCATTTTGTACACAATAACAGCACAACATTGCGCACCAAACTGGTACACACTCGGCATTCATGCACCACAAGGAAGAGAGCCCTTTCTCTTCTGCCTTGCCGAGCAGGTCCCAGCGAAGGCACCTGAACCAGGTATCCCACCGAGAGCGAGCCTCGTGGCGGGCCAAGATGCTTGGGTAACCCTTCGCCTAGCGAAGTCACCCAGGAGGACAACATGATCCAGACCACTGCATCTTCCCTTGATACCGCCCAGAACACCCTGTGGATCCGCCACCCTCTTGCCGTCAGCGATCCGGAGGCAGCTGGTGGCGTAGTGATTCAGGGCCAATGTATTGTCGAAGCCGTGCCTCAAGGCGCGACGCCAACCACTCCTGTCGATCAGGTCTTTGACGCTTCCTCTCATGTACTGCTGCCAGGCCTGGTCAATACTCATCATCATTTTTACCAGACGCTGACCCGGGCCTATTCGCCGGCGCTCAACAAGGAGCTGTTCCCTTGGCTGACAACGCTATATGACGTCTGGGCCAATCTCACCGAGGATCAATTGGCCCTGGCTAGTGAGCTGGCTATGGTCGAGTTGTTGATGAGTGGCTGCACGACAGTGGCAGACCATCACTATGTATTCTCCGGGGCACTGCAGAGTGCTATCGACATTCAGGTCGAGACAGCCAGAAGACTCAAGGTGCGTGCCGCCCTGACCCGAGGTTCCATGAGTGTTGGCAGAGAAGACGGCGGCCTTCCGCCGCAGTCGGTGGTGCAGGATGAAGCCACCATCCTTGCCGAAAGCACTCGCCTGATCGATGCCTACCATGAGCGTGGTGAAGGCGCCATGATCACCCTGGCCCTGGCTCCCTGCTCACCCTTCTCGGTCAGCCGTGAATTGATGCAGGAAAGTGCTCGCCTGGCCGAAGAGAAGGACGTCCGGCTGCATACCCACCTGGCCGAGACTGAAGACGAGACCAATTACTGTCAGAAACTGTTTGGCATGCGCCCGCTGGATTACCTGGACGCTACTGGCTGGCTAACCAACCGTACCTGGCTGGCACATGGCATTCATTTCAATGACGAGGAAGTGCAGCGCCTGGGCCAGGCTGGTACCGGCATTGCTCACTGCCCATCTTCCAACATGGTGCTCGGCTCCGGCATGTGCCGAACGCTGGAGCTGGAGGCGGCAGGTTGCCCTGTTGGCCTGGCCGTGGATGGTTCAGCCTCCGCCGACCATTCCAACCTGGCCGAGGAAATGCGCCAGGCCCTGTTGATCGGGCGCCTGCGCTACTCACCAAGTCAGGTCCGCCATCAGGATGTGATTCGCTGGGCCACGCAGGGCTCTGCCGGCTGCCTGGGACGCACCGACATTGGTGGTCTCAAGCCCGGACAGCAGGCTGATCTAGCCATGTTCAAGCTGGATGAAGCGCGTTTTTCCGGAGCAGAAAACCCACTGGCGGCCCTGCTGCTATGTGGTGCCCATCGTGCCGATCGAGTGATGGTCGCTGGCCAGTGGCGCGTGGCCGGTGGCATGCCCCTGGATGTCGATCTGGAAGTGTTGCTGGCACGTCACGATGCCGCTGCCCGGGAGCTACGTAAGCAGGTTTGAGAGGTCAGCCTAAGGTGTTGATCTAGAACGTCGATAATAAAGCAACGCCATCAGGCAAGACGGTAGAGCGGCACATAAAACATTTCATACGGTCACCGTGACCACTGGAGTTCGCACCGGAAGGACCGGGCGAACACAGCACACGGTCTCCGGGGTTTCTATAACGACAACAGGAGAACCCTTTCATGCCAACTAATGAATCGACCACTGAAAGCGCAGAAGAACGCCGGGTACGCAGTACCCGTGACGTCAATGCCATGCCGCCGCTTACCCGGGCCATTCCTCTTGGTCTGCAGCACGTGCTGGCGATGTTCGTGGGTAACGTCACCGTTCCCATCATCATCGCTGGCGCCGCCGACCTCCCTCCAGACCAAACCGCCTTCATGATTCAAGCGGCCATGTTCGTGGCGGGTGTCGCCACCCTGGTACAGTCCCTTGGGCTTGGCCCCATTGGTGCGCGCCTGCCTATCGTCATGGGCACCAGCTTCGGCTTTGTACCAGTATTGATCCCCATCGCCGTCGGCATGGGCTTGCCCGCTGCACTTGGTGCAGCACTATGCGGCGGCATTGCCATGGCCCTGGTTGGCTTGTTCTTGCCTATCTTCCGCTTCCTGTTCCCCCCGGTGGTCACCGGCACCTTCGTCGTCATGCTCGGTGTTCTGTTGATGCCAGTAGGTCTGGCCTATTGGGGAGGAGGCTTCGGTGCAGCAGACTTCGGAGCGACACATAATCTCCTGCTCGGTGCACTGGTCCTGGTCGTCACCCTTGGCCTGCACCAGTTCGGGCGTGGTATCTGGTCGGAAACCGCACCATTGATTGGTCTGGTTGCTGGCTATGCTGCTGCCAGCGCCTTCGGTTACATCAGCTTCGATCGCATCGGCGATGCCAGTTGGTTATCCCTGCCAGTACCAATGTACATTGGCCTGGAGTTTCACCTTGCCGCCATCATTCCGGTCGTATTGCTGGCCATCGTTACCTGTGCCGAATCCATCGGCGATATCGTCGGTACCACGGCCGGCGGCCTCGACCGAGAGCCTACTGCCAAGGAGCTGTCCGGCGGAGTCATGGCCGATGGCCTGGCCAGCGTGTTCGCCGCTATCTTCAACGCATTTCCCCAGATCAGCTTCAGCCAGAATGTCGGTATGGTGGCCCTGACCGGGGTGGTCAGTCGTTATGTCGTGGCCATTGGCGGCCTCTTCCTGCTACTGGCCGGCCTGGTGCCCAAGCTCGGCGCCATCATTTCCAGCATTCCCAATGCGGTGCTTGGCGGTGCCGTAGTCATCATGTTTGGCATGATTGCCAGTGCTGGCATCAAGATGCTGTCTCATATCGAATTCAACAAGCGCAACATGGTGATCATTGGTGTCGCCTTGTCCATGGCAATTGGCCTGCCAGCGCAAGAAGGGCTTTACGCCGGATTCAGTGACAATGTCAAAGCCATCATCGAGTCTGGCCTGATCCCTGGCGCCATCGCCGCTATCGTCCTCAACCTGATACTGCCCCAGCGTGACCGCGAATTCCGCGATAGCGTCTGAGCGCTACACTATGCATGCGTGACACAAGCGGCCTGCTCTATGAACAGGCCGTTTTACTGCCACTATCAACTTTCGTGGAATACTTTTCCGAAAACGCGACAGCTGCACCCTCAGCAGGTATGCTTAAACGCTGATATATCCAGCCGTATTACGGAGAGCATGAGGTGACGGAAGGCAAACGCAGAACGGCCGGACGCCCGGCATCAGGCAAGTCCAATGCAGGGCACAGTCAATCGCTGGTACGCGGACTCAACCTGCTTGAACTTCTCGCTGCACACCCCGGAGGCCTGGCACTGTCGGATGTCGCTGAACAGGCGGACCTGGCTCCTTCAACGACTCACCGGCTGCTGCAAGCCCTGCAAAGCCAAGGTTTCATCACCCAGGACGAAGCCCTTGGCTTGTGGCGCATCGACGTGAAGACCTTCCGCATAGGCAATAGCTTCCTGGAAGCGCGGGACTTTGTCGGTGCCAGCCGTCCTTTTCTGCGTCGGCTCACCCACCTCACGGGAGAAACCGCCAACCTCGGCGTACGTGATGGTGCAACAGCGGTGTTCCTGGCCCAGAGCGAGTCACCCCAGATGATGCGCATGATCACGCGCCTGGGCTCTCGAGCGCCTCTGCACGCCTCCGGCGTCGGCAAGGCGCTGATGGCCTGGCTGCCTGACGATGAGCTGGAAAGAGTGCTGGCCGAACGCGGCCTCGACCAGGTAACCCCCAATACGCTGAGCACCCCTGCCACCCTGCGCCAGGCCATGGCAGAAATCCGTCAGCATGGTTACGCCTGCGACCGTGAAGAACATGCTATTGGCCTGCACTGTGTTGCTGCCTGCATTCATGATGAACACGGCATTCCACTGGCAGCCATTTCTGTCTCTGGCCCGGTGGCGCGTATCCCCGATACTCGCCTGGCCGGGCTTGGAGAACTGATCCGCGAAACAGCCGCCGAGATCACCGCTCTATTGGGTGGGCGCGTCCCTGATGCCAGCAACTTCCGGCCGTGAGGGCTGCGTCATGAGTCCGGTGGCGAATCATGCCTGGCGCAGCTACCGCAGTGCACCGCCCTCTGGCACCAGGGTCCTGAAGGCATGCGAGATCAACGCAGGTGAAAGCCGTTGTGTCAGTGTCGAAAGCGAGAATGGCCGTTTCCCGTTGCTCATGGTGCGCAGTAGCGAAGGCAAGCTATACAGCTACGTGAATGCCTGTCCCCATCAATATCTGCCACTGGATAGCCGAGGTGACAAGGTGCTGAGCCAGGATGCCTCCCTGCTGATCTGTACAGCCCATCAGGCGACGTTTCAGGTACATAGCGGCGAATGTATCTCCGGGCCTTCAACAGGTGAAGCTCTGGATCCCGTACCAGTCGTCGAGGATGATGAAGGCTGGTTATTGATCGGGGAATGAGGCGCCATGCTCCAGCGATGGCACATTCACAAGCGCAAGAACCGGTTCACATGATGAATCGGTTTTTTGTGAAACGGGGTCTTTTGGAAAGGGCACTAGCCAGATCCTCCCTGACTCCCCGAGCGACTACTCCTCTGGATTATCGCTCTCGGACATCTCTATCCGATCATCGGAACGATCCTGTGGCCGAGGTCCATCTGCCTGTTCCAGACGGTCGAGCTGGCGCTCCAGCTTGTCCATCAGATTGAGCAAATCGCGATATTCACCAACGCTGAGGGTGGCCACCAGATCGGACTCCCACTGGCGGGCTTCGGGGATCAGCGTGGCCAGCAATACCTTCCCCGCCTCCGTCAGGCACAGGTCATGAACTCGCTGATCTCGTGATGATGGCGTCCGACGAATCAAGCCTCGGTCTTCCAATGACTGTACCGCCCGGGAAATCCGCGCCTTGTCCATGCGCGTAGCCTGACAGATCTGCTTAGCCGTCAACTCATCGAGATAAGATAACCAGGCCAGCACTCGCCATTGGGCAACATTGAGTTGATGCCGCTCGGCATACTCCCGTGCCAATGCCTGGCTGGCACGGTCGGCCAGGCTGTTGAGCCGATAGGGTAGAAACTGCTCCAGATTCAACTCTGGCTTGGCATTCGACGACGGCTCTTTCCTGGCCATGGGGAAACTCCGAGTACATGCTCCGACAGCAATGGAGCAAATGCGGTAAAAACAGCACGATACCGGGGAACATCAACACCAGCAACGCTCAGTGCCCCTCTATAAATCTGGGGGAAACAGCAGCATTGATGACCAGATGATCACTGATATTGCGACAAAGGCCGTAACTGCCGGCCACTACTGGACCAGCCTGGACCCACCAGCACATTAGTCTCTATTGAAACCTTTTTCATGACAAGAAAGGTGGAGGTATCAAGCCTGGCTTTTTGTTTCCTCTGCTGTTTTCCTATCACTCTTCTACATAAGCACCTTATTCATCCACACGATAAAAGCATATTTATCAAAAGCTTAATCTTGTCATAAAAATATTCCCCTCTGCCTTGCTAGACCTATGTCTAACCACTCTCTAACTGTTTGATAAATATATATAACCATCCTCTTTTATCAGAACTCCATCGCTCTTCTTCATGCTCGACTAGACAATTAGTTTCACAAGCAACTATCCTGATGATAGTGATATAGCCTCACACTGCTTCTGGAGGCTTCTTGATCAAACCGTCTGCACCACATGCCGATCAGCTCTCTGCTGAGGAATCCATCATGCCTGAACTCGAATACCAATCCGGCTTTCGCAATCACTTCGCCAGCGAGGCATTACCCGGAGCTTTGCCTGAGGGACAGAATTCTCCTCAGCGTTGTGCCTACGGCCTTTATGCAGAGCAACTAACAGGGTCGGCCTTCACAGCACCACGCCACCATAATCTGCGCAGTTGGCTGTATCGCATCCGCCCATCCGTAGCCCAAAGCGCCTATCGCCCACTTAACAGCGGCGGACTGGCCACCTCACCACTGGTAAAACCCGCTGCCGACCCTAACCAGATGCGCTGGGATCCTGCTCCGCTACCACAGGCACCTACCGATTTCATCAATGGTCTCACCACGATTGCTGTCAATGGTGATGCCGCTACCCAGACCGGCTGCGGCGTGCATGTCTATGCTTGCAACAAAAGCATGACCGAACGCTTCTTCTACAATGCCGATGGTGAGTTTCTGATCGTGCCACAACTGGGCACGCTGCTCTTCCGTACTGAGTTAGGCACCCTGGAGGCCGGCAATGGCGAGATCGTCGTCATACCGCGCGGCATCAAATTCCAGGTGCGCCTGGTTGACGGTCACGACAGCGCCCGCGGCTATATCTGCGAAAACTATGGCAGCCCCCTGGAATTGCCCGGTCTGGGGCCTATCGGCGCCAACGGTCTGGCCAACCCGCGCGATTTCCTGAGCCCGGTCGCCGCCTATGAAGACCTTCACGGTAACTTCGAACTGGTCGCCAAGTTCTCTGGTCGTCTGTGGACGACCAGCCTCGACCACTCGCCCCTGGATGTCGTCGCCTGGCACGGAAATTACGCGCCTTATAAATACGACCTGGCCAACTTCAATACCATCAACACGGTGAGCTTCGATCACCCGGATCCATCGATCTTCACCGTGCTGACTTCTGCGTCCGACACTGAAGGCATGGCCAACGTCGACTTCGTCATCTTCCCGCCGCGCTGGATGGTGGCCGAAAAGACCTTTCGCCCGCCCTACTTCCATCGCAATCTGATGAGCGAGTTCATGGGGCTGATCCACGGCGAATATGATGCCAAGGCCGAAGGCTTCACCCCCGGAGGTGCCAGCCTGCACAACTGCATGTCACCTCATGGCCCTGATGCCAGCACCTTCGAGAAGGCCAGCGAAGCGAAACTGGCACCACAATATCAAGAGGCTACCCTGGCCTTCATGTTCGAGAGTCGTTATGTCTTCCACCCTACTGAACAGGCACTGGAAGCCGATTTCCGTCAGCGCAATTACGTCGATGTATGGCAGGGCCTGAAGTCCCACTTCAATCCTGGCCAACGTTAACCACTACATAACAACTTCTCTGAACAAACTTCCCTGAACAAGGATTTCCGTATGAAGCTCGCATCTCTGAAGAGTGGCCGTGATGGCGAACTCATCATCGTATCTCGCGACCTGAGCCAGGCTGTACGCGTGCCGCAGATCGCGACCACCCTGCAACAGGCCATCGAGAACTGGGACAAGCTGGCGCCGCGCCTGGACGAAGTCTATCAAGCGCTGAACAGCGGCAGTGCCGAAGGGGCCTTTGCTCTCGACCAGAGCGTTCTGCATTCGCCGCTGCCACGCACTCATCACTGGGCCGATGGATCGGCTTACCTCAACCATGTAAAGCTGGTACGCCAGGCACGTAATGCTCAGATGCCGGAAACGTTCTGGACCGACCCTTTGATGTATCAGGGTGGAGGCGATCGCTTTCTGGCTCCCCAGGACGATATCGAAGCTGTCAGCGAGGAACATGGCATCGACTTCGAAGGCGAAATCGCCGTGATCACCGATGACGTGCCCATGGCCGTCACCCCGGAGCAGGCTGCAGGTCACATCAAGCTGATCATGCTGGTCAATGACGTCAGTCTGCGCGGTTTGATCCCTGGCGAGCTGGCCAAGGGCTTCGGCTTCTTCCAGGCCAAGCCTGCCTCCAGCTTTTCTCCTATCTGCGTGACACCGGACGAGCTAGGAGATGCCTGGAAGGACGGTCGCGTGCACCTGCCGCTGACCGTGCATCTCAATGGCGAGAAGTTCGGTGAGCCCGAGGCTGGACCCGACATGATCTTCAACTTCCCGCAACTGGTGGCCCATGCTGCAAGGACTCGCCACCTCGGCGCGGGTGCCATTATCGGCTCCGGTACCGTATCCAACCCGGATGCAGGCGGCGGCCCTGGCAAGCCCATTATCGATGGCGGTGTCGGCTACAGTTGTCTGGCAGAAGTGCGTATGGTCGAACAGATCCTGCATGGTCAGGTGAAAACGCCCTTCATGCACTTTGGCGACCGAGTTCGCATCGAGATGTTTGACCCCAACGGCAACAGCATCTTTGGTGCGATCGACCAGAAAGTGGTCGAGTACAAGGCCTGATGGCATATGGCCGCCCCTTCATCTTGTCCGGGGCGGTATGCTTCATTCAGAGGGAGCCACACTCCATGCAACTGTACGGCTACTTCCGCTCATCAGCGGCTTATCGCGTACGCATCGTCGCCAACCTCAAGGGGCTGGAGCTTGATCAGCTTCCCGTCAATCTGGTCAAGGGGGAGCAGCGCACGAATGCCAATCTGGCGCGCAACCCCCAAGGCCTGGTGCCAACATTGGTGACAGATGAAGGGCATGCCCTGAACCAGTCGCTGGCGATTTGCGAATACCTGGAAGAGCGCTACCCGACTCCGGCCATCCTGCCGACCGATCTGGAAGGACGCGCCCGAGTGCGGGCCCTGGCCCAGGTCATTGCCTGTGAGATTCACCCACTCAATAACCTGCGGGTGCTCAAGCACCTGACCGGTGAGCTGGGTGTGTCCGAAGAGGCGAAACTGGCTTGGTATCGCCACTGGGTCGCTACCGGCTTCGACGCACTGGAAGCCATGCTGAACGATGGCCATAGTGGAGATTTCTGTCATGGGAACAGCCCGACGCTGGCCGACGCCTGCCTGGTACCTCAAGTGTTCAACGCCGAGCGTTTCAAGTGCGACCTGAGCCCTTACCCTAGCATTCAAGCCATTACCGAACGTGCCCGAGCACTGCCCGCCTTTGCCAAGGCAGCGCCGGAAGCTCAAGCTGACGCCAACTGAATGCTTTCAGTCGCAGACATGAATCCTGGGGTACGGGCTATCCGTACCCTGGATTTTCAACCCTGGCCGAACATCGGCCTTACTTCGTCATGACTTGCACTAACGCCCGACCAATATCGGCAATAGCGACATTGCTCTCGTCCATGCTGGCTTCGGTCTCGGTGATATAGATGGCCGCGATAACAGGCTGGCGCTGCGGTGGCCATATCACTGCGACGATGTTGCGGGAACCGTAGCCTCCCGCGCCGGTTTTGTCGGCAATGCGCCAGTCCTGAGGGATCGCTGCGCGCAGCAGGTCATCCGCCACCTTATCGCCCAGCATCCAGTCTTCCAGTTGCTGGCGGGACTCAGCTGATAGTGCCTCTCCCAGCAATACCTTCTGCAGGCTCTGGCGCATGGCCTCTGGTGTCGACGTGTCTCGCGGATCGCCCGGCGTGCCCTCGTTGAGCTCGGTTTCCCAGCGATCGAGACGCGTCACGTCATCACCAAGAGTACGCATGTATTCGGTCAAGCCTTGAGGACCACCGATGGCATCCAGCACCAGGTTTGCCGCGCTGTTGTCACTCCATTGCAACGCCGCCTGACACAGTTCGCCCAGGGTCATGCCCTCGTCACCAACATGCTTTTCTGTCACGGGAGACCAATCCACAAGGTCACTCTCGGTAAAGGTGATCCGCCGATCCAGGTCTTCTTCTCCTGCATCGACTCGCGCCAACACCGCCGCACTGGCCAGCGCCTTGAAAGTGCTGTTCAACGGAAAACGTTCATCGTTGCGGTGCTGCCAGAGTTTTCCTGTTTCCGTATCAAGGATCGAAACGCCCAACCGAGCACCAAGCCGCGCTTCGGTATCCTCCAGAGCCCGAGACAGCTCATCATCTTCAGCCCACGCCAAAGGTACACCCGTTGCCATTAGCGCACCGGCCGCCACCAGCGCACCCGATATCTGCATGAATTCCCGCCGCGTGAATGAACGCTGCACAACAACCTCCTTTTGCTGCAAAAAGCTAGATCCTGTACGAAAAGCGTCAGTGGTCATCCGCCGACCTTTCTCACACGACCAGATTCCATGGAAAAGACACTACCCCGACCGCCAGAACCTTCTGCCCTGGCTTATCGCGACAGCATCACATTAAACAATACTTTGAAATACATTATTTCCCGGCAGGTTGCCAGGCACGCAACAATACCCAGGTGCCCATCCCCCAGGCACCATTGACCAGAAACCCGATAGGGAAGATGGCCAGGTTGATCCCGCGCCCCTTGAGTGGGAACACCACCAGCATGGCGACCAGTGTCAGGGCAATGCCACCGAACAGCCCGGACTGCCACCAACTGAGCACATCCACCTTCCGTGCAGAACAGATGGCAATCATGACCAGCCCCCAGACTCCTCCCCAGAAGCTGGCCGAGAACCAGGCCGGCACTCCCAATGGCGCCGCGGCCTGTGTTGAGTATGGAGCGAAAGGGACCACCCCATAGGCATGCAATAGCCCCACCACCGGCTGGTGAAAACACAGCACCGCGAGAAAGCCCGCACTAAAGCCCAATAGATATCGATTCATGCTCCCTGCGCTCCTGATCTCGACCTTGTTGTCCATGGATAGCTGTCAAACCTCTCAGCTCGATCACTAGCGTAGGCAACAAATGACGCCACTACCTGTAACCTCACCAGTTTCAGCATACTGTTTGCTCGCACAGCATTCGCTAACGTGGCGCCGAAAGATAATGCGCCATCACCGTCGCCAGTCGTGCTGAACGCTCGACATTCGCTGGATCGGAAAGAATGTAGTCACTGACCAACGCCTCGATGACAGCTAGCCCAGGGAGGCAGGATGCCGACAATACCGGGTGACCTGCCGAGGCCAACAGCAGGTGATCGCAATGGACGCTGATCGGTGCCGCTCGCGAGTCGGTAATGCCGACGACTCTCGCACTGCGCTGGCCAGCATACTCAGCCAAGCGCGCCAGGTCGGCGGAGTAACGCGGAAAGGTGATGGCAATGACCAGGTCATCAGCACCAATATTGGCCAACCGCGCAGCAGCCACTTCGCTTCCCCCCATATCCACCACCGTGTTGACCGCGTCGCGATAGGGCTGCAGCCCCATGGCCAGCATCGCAGCCAGGTGCGCACTGAGGCCAAACCCCATGACCCACACCTGCCTGGCTTCAGCAATATGTTGTCGTACCTCTGCGACTGCAGTGGCAAACCCTGGGTCGCGCAACGCCTGCAACTGCTCAACGGCAGCGGCAAGGCTTTCAGCTGTGGTACTCCCTCCCGTATCTGCTGATTCAAAGTGCTCACCAATCTTCGAGACAGGACCAATCAAGGCATGCACTGCATCGGCCAGATGAGCGCGAAAATCCGCAAATCCGCTGAAGCCCAGATCCTTGACATAGCGGCTGATGGTCGAGGCCGAGATACCCGTCGAGGCAGCCAGATCCTCAATGCCATGAGTCGCGGCATAGACCGGGTCACGCAGGATATGCCCGGAAAGCTGACGCTGCGACCGAGACCCTTGCTGAAGTAAATGCAGTACCTGCTGCCCCACCGGCGAGTCAGCAAATTGCTGATCTGCGGTAGTGGACCAGTGACTTTTTGACATTTTTTCTTTCATTATTTATTTCTCTGAAAAAAATCATGTAGCATGAACCTTGTCATACCTGTCAACCGCAGTTGACTGCCTCGATCGAGATGAAGAAGCGGTACCTCATATCTGACCGCCCAGTCTACGAGATAGGCCTCTCAGGCGGTGACTTCAAACAATGGAGCAGAACAATGACAAGAAAATCAGCATTGCGCGCCTCTCCCGGCGGAGACAGTACGCCGCTTTTCAGGCTAGGCGAACAGATCCCCGACACCTTTGTCATCGTATTTTTCGTCGCCATCCTCGCAGCACTGGCGACGCATCTTGTCCCCGCCGGCACCTTCGACACCCAAGATATCAGCTATCTACAGGACGGCGCAGAGAAGACACGAACCGTGCTGGTGGCGGACAGTTACCGTCTGTCTGAAGACACCGACACAGGCGTCACGCTGTTCGAGGGTGGTGGCGGCCTTGGCTTCTTCAACTTCATGTTCGAAGGCCTGACCGCAGGCTCGAAGTGGGGCTCTGCGATTGGCGTCATGGCCTTCATTCTGATTGTCGGTGGAGCCTTCGGCGTCATTATCCGCACTGGCGCCATCGAGCAGGGGCTCAAGCGTGCCATCGAGAGAATGGGGCATCGTCAGTCCCTGTTCATTCCAGTGATCTTCACTCTGTTTGCATTGGGTGGGGCGGTCTACGGTCTTGGCGAGGAATGTATCGCCTTCGCCATGATCCTCACACCGATCGTGGTGATGATGGGCTATAACGCCATGACCGCGGTGATGATCACTTACATGGCCTCGCAGATTGGCTTCGCCACCTCCTGGATGAACCCTTTTTCAGTCGCCGTTGCCCAGGGGATTGCCGATGTTCCATTGTTGTCCGGCGCGGGGTTCCGCATGGCCATGTGGGCCTGTTTCGTACTCGTCGGCATATTTTTCACCATGCGCTATGCCGCAAGGGTCAAGGCGGATCCAGCACGCTCTCTCAGCCACAAGGCCGATGAATACTGGCGCGCTCACCTCAGCGAAGTCGAGCAGGAACGTACAGAATTCGGTATCGGTAGCTGGCTGGTTATCGTGACCTTCGCACTGGGGATCGTCTGGGTGGTGTGGGGCGTCATGGCCTGGGGCTACTACATTCCTGAAATCGCCACACAGTTCTTCATCATTGGACTCGCTGCAGGCGCCATTGGCGTGGCATTCCGCCTGCGCGGCATGGGGGTGAACGAGGTTGCCGTGTCCTTTCGCCAGGGTGTCAAGGACCTGGTTCCTGCTGCCGTGATTGTCGGTATGGCCAAGGGCATCGTGTTGCTGCTGGGCGGCGATGACCCGACCTCCCCTTCGGTGCTCAACACCATACTGCATGCGATTGCCGGGCTCTTCGATCATCTGCCTGACTGGGGTTCTGCCTGGGTGATGCTGAGTTTCCAGTCCATGTTCAACTTCCTTGTCTCCTCCGGTTCCGGCCAGGCGGCACTGACCATGCCGCTGATGGCGCCACTGGCCGACCTTGCCGGTGTGACACGCCAGGTCGCGGTACTCGCCTTCCAGTTGGGGGATGGCATGACCAATATGCTGATTCCCACCTCCTCGGCCCTGATCGGCACTCTGGGAGTGGCTCGCATCGACTGGGTCTTGTGGGTCGTACACATCTGGAAGCTCGCACTGATCTTCTTCGTCATGTCGTCTGTCGCCGTCATCGGGGCCGTCATGATCGGTTACGTCTAGGGAAACAGCGGATGGATAACCTTCACAACTCTCTACCGATTCATGTGGCAAGGAGCGGATTACCATGTTGAGCACATTCGAGCGCGGACATAAGCGGCACATCATTACCTTGCTGGCAGGATTAATGACGCTACCCATGCTGTTCGCACCCACTGCTCAGGCAGCCAGTCAGGGCGGGCTGGTGATCGTTGGTGGCGCGCTACGCGCCTCCAACACCGCCGTGTACGAGCGGTTCATCGACATGGCCGGGGGACGTGACAGCGCCCTGATCGGCGTGATTCCGGCTGCCTCCGGCAAGCCTTCGCGTAATGGACAGAAGTTCATCGACGACATGATCGCAATGGGAGTTCCGGCGGATCACCTCACCCTGATGTCCATTGCGGTCATCGACGACAGCAGTACCGAGGACATCGATGAGAGCCAGTGGGCGGACAATGGCGATGATCCGAAAGTCGCCGAAACCATCGCACAGCAGACGGCCATCTGGATGATCGGTGGCGACCAGATGCGCCTGCGCCAGACACTCATGGATACAGAAGGCTCACCAACGCCTGCAGCACAGGCCATCTCGGAAGTATTCCAGTCGGGCGGAGTGATTGGCGGCACCAGCGCCGGCGCTGCGATCATGAGCGACATCATGATCGCTTCCGGGGACAGCTATGGCGCACTCAGTGAGGGCTTTACCGACAGCTACGGCAGCATGGACGAACAGGAGTTTGGGCCTGTCTACCTCGACAAGGGCCTGGGCCTGTTTCCCTATGGCATCATCGACCAGCACTTTGATCGCAAGGCGCGTTATGGCCGCCTGATCACCACCAGCTTTCTCCACCGTGAGCAGTACCCGATGGGCTTCGGTATCGAGGAGAACACAGCTCTGGTCGTGGCAGAGGGTATCGCCGAGGTGCTGGGTGATGGTGGTGTTCATGTGATCGATACGTCGCAGGCCCAGCATGGCGATGATGGCAGCTTCTCCAATGTGCGCCTGAGTTATTTCCAGCCAGGCGATCAGTGGCGTTTTGGTGAAGGCTACGTCAATGCATCAGACAAGCACGAAACCGGCGGCAATGAGTACTACCACACTCCAACGCCCATACAGACGGGCGTCTTCAGCCGTAATGGCAGCTTACGGGACTTCATCGGCTATGACTTGATCGACAATGAGGCGGCCACCTCGGTGGCGTCCTATCTTCTGAACCCAGAGACAGACACCGGCTTCAGACTCGACTTTCAGCAGGGTACTGCCACTCGTGGCTACTGGAAGGCATTGGATGGTCAGGCCGACAGCTACTCCTACGTCAATGTCCGTCTCGATATCAGCCCCGTATCCGTCGAGATCAAGCAATAGCCGGGACACTGCCGGTACCAACATCAAATCGTCCACCAGGGGAATCAACCGATCATGCTCAAGGACAGAGAACAACCGATATCGCTGCCCGCCGTGGAAGTCTTCCGCGGCGAGATTCTGGAAAGCCTGCACCGCGCAACGGCCGTAGCCTGCAGGGCAGATGGCCGCGTGGTATTCGCACTTGGCGACCCCTATCGGGAAGTGTTTCCGCGCTCAGGCCTGAAACCGTTTCAAGCACTGGCCCAGGTGGAAACCGGTGCCGTCGATGCACTGAGCATCAGCAATGAGGAGTTGGCTCTGAGCTGTGCCTCTCATTCCGCAGAACCCGGGCATATCAACACGGTGAGCCGCTGGCTGCAGCGACTCGGGATGAATGCACAGCACCTCGCCTGCGGGGCTCAGGTGCCCTATGACACGCCAGTCGCCAAGGCTCTTTTCCTCAGCGGCGCACAGGAGACACCGCTACACAACAATTGCTCCGGCAAGCATACCGGCATGCTGTCGGCCTGCCGGCAGATGGGCTGGCCCGTCGAGGGTTATCAAGAGCTTGATCACCCTCTGCAGCGGCATATTGCTAACGCACTCGGTGAATTGTCCGGGGAAAACAGCCTGCCCCGCACGGCCATCGATGGCTGCTCTGCACCAACCTTCGCCATGCCTCTCGCCGCGGCCGCCCGTGCCTTTGCCCAGCTGGCTGATCCCTCTCGCATTTCTGCCACTCGTCAGCAGGCAGTGGAGCGCATCTTCACCGCCATGCGTGCTCACCCCTGGCATGTCGCGGGCACCCATCGTTCGTGTACCGACTTCATTACCGCCTGCCCGGACACTGTGGTCAAGATGGGAGCCGAAGGCTTCTACGGCATCTCGCTGCGCCACCTGGGGCTGGGGATCGCCATCAAGGTGGACGATGGTGCCGAACGCGCCGGTCAGGTTGCCGCCGGAGCGG
Organism: Halomonas binhaiensis; assembly: GCF_008329985.2. NCBI lineage: Bacteria > Pseudomonadati > Pseudomonadota > Gammaproteobacteria > Oceanospirillales > Halomonadaceae > Halomonas > Halomonas binhaiensis. The sequence goes on along the minus strand of NZ_CP038437.2, from coordinate 20,222 downwards.
TACTCGAAGCGCTCAAGGCTGTTGCGCCTGAACACGCCGACATGGTCGCCGCCTGGACGCGCAAGACCCTGATCAATGTCGGAGGCCTGCGCGTAGGAAGCGTGCAGCCCAGCCAGCAGTGGCTGGATAGCCTCCCATCGGGTCTCCAGCTTCAGTGATTGGCTGAAGCTGGAAGGCTTACACGAAGCAGCACAAGGCTTGCCAACTTGTGCTGCTTCGTGATGTGTGCGAGACCAATCTGGCGCCAGCAGGCCGCAGAGGATGCCGCGCCACGGATGTGGCGACTGAAGAGAGTTCCCTCAGCTATATCGAGGATATAGCCCTCCCTCACCCATCAGTACCGCTTCACCGGCAATCTCCACCACGACATCTTCAGCATCATCGAGGCTGGCCCGAGCACGAATTTCGCTGATACGCCCCATGGCTTCGCCTTGGGTGATGCGCCACTCATTGCGGTCTGCACGGGAGTGCTTGTAGCGCTTGCTCTTGGCAGAAGGCTCCTTCAGGGCATTGCCCAGATATCCCGCCAGGGCCGCGGCAGCACTGCCTGTCGCTGGATCTTCGATGAAGTTTCCACTCTCGAAGGAAAACATGCGCGCTTCGATGGTATGGCCCTGGTCGACGAAAAAATACGCCTGAGCCACACCACTGGGGGTGATGTGGGTCCCCCAGGCTTCAGGGTCGAGGTTAAGTCGTTCGAGCGCATCCACTGAAGCCAAGGGAACGAGATGGAATGGCAGGCCGCAGGAGGCCAATACCGGGTCGGCATGGATATCACTGAGTTCAAGACCGGCCACTTCAGCGGCACTGGCCTGCCCCAGGGAACTGGCCGCGATCTCTGCCGGCCGGGTCACCTTGAACCTGGCCAACTCTCCCTCGAAGGTGATTTCCACGGGGCCAGCCCCCATTTCCAATACCAGCGGTGTTTCTGCACTGATGTTGTCTTTACTGATCAAGCCATGGGCTGCCAGCAGATGTGCCGTGCCCACCGTGGGATGTCCGGCAAAGGGAAGCTCACGGTAAGGGGTAAAGATGCGCACAGGAAAATGCCGTTCGCTGCTGGCTTTGCCAACAAATACGGTTTCCGCCAGGTTCAGCTCGTTCGCGATGGCCTGCATCTGTTCCGCCTCGATGCCGTCGGCATCAAGGAATACCGCCAGCTGGTTGCCGGTAAAAGGTTTGGCGGTAAACACATCAAGCAGGTAGTAACGCGTGAGTGACAACGGCATGGTCTGGCTCCTGTTGAGAGATCAAATTCGTGTTGCTATTGCTTTACTTCGCTTTGTCGAAAAACAAGACACAATGCTCTTCAGCATAGAGAGGAACGGTAACTTTATGCCATATCGTGACAGCGAGGCTTCCTGTTCGGCAAAGTCTCTTCACTCTGGGGGAGCTCGAGCGCTCGCCACCCGCGCTGTATCTGTTGCCTGTCCAAGCCAATGTCACGCAGCAGATGGTCATCCAACTGGCTAAGATGGTCCCAGTGTCTCCGATAGCGACGGCGCCTGCAGGCATGCCATGACAGTCGTTCGTATAACCTTTTCAGAAAGCGCATGACTGACCTCCATCCTCGGCAATAGGTATCTTGTCTTTCCTCCAATGGCGCCGGTGGCAATACCATTCAGCGCTGTGCATAGCATCACGCCAAAGAAGAAATCGATACAGATTCAAGGAATGAAAAAAAATGCGGTACAGTTATGCATAGCGGCGCCTCTGTATCGCTTGTCGGGCGCAAACTGTTCCACTTGCCTTCAGGAGTTGCCATCGTGTCACGCGCCAAGCGCTACGAGCAGCTACGCGATCTACTGGCCGAGCGTATTCACCGGGGGGTTTACCGCTGTGGTGACAGGCTCCCCTCGGTACGTCAATGGTGTCGGGAACAGGGCGTAAGCATGACCACCGCTCAGGCCTGTTTTGCCGCCCTCGAAGCCGAAGGCGTTATTGAAGCACGCCCTCGGTCCGGCTATTTCGTCACCACTCCGACCAACAACACGCCGCTGCCACAGCGCTCACGACCAGAGCAGCGGCCGGTCCTCGTTTCGCGCTGGAAACAGGTGCAAGCCCTGGTCGTGGGGTCTGCTCCACATCAACCTCGCCATGCGCTGGCCAACGGCATGCCGGACCTGCGAGCGAAAACCCTGCTGCCTCTTCAACGCCTGCTCACTCAGTCCCAGCGCCAGGCCTCGCTGACCCAGTTTGCCTACGACAGCCTGGCCGGGGATGCTGAGCTCAGGCGCCAGATCACCCACTTGATGAGCCACTCGGGGTGTATGCGTCACATCGACGATGTGATCGTCACCACCGGGTGCCAGGAAGCCCTGGCGATTGCTCTGCGCCTGTTGACCCAACCCGGCGATGTGGTGGCAGTCGACTCGCCCGCCTTCTACGGAGCCATGCAGATGCTCGAGGCGCGCGGCCTCAAGGCACTGGAAATTCCTACCGACGCCGAACACGGCATCAGCCTCGGCGCCCTGGAACTGGCATTGGAGCAGTGGCCAATCAAAGCCATCATGGTCACGCCGACCTGCAACAACCCGCTCGGCTATTCGATGGATGATGAGCGCAAGCGTGCCCTCGTCGAGTTGGCCCGCCGTCATGATGTGGCCATCATCGAGGACGATGTCTACGGCGACCTCGCCTACGCTGCACCGCGACCACGCAGCCTAGCGGCCTTCGACGAGGATGGGCGGGTGCTGCTATGCAGTAGCGTATCCAAGACGTTGTTACCGGGGCTGCGCCTAGGCTGGTTGGCCCCCGGCCGCTACCGTGACAGAGCGCTGCATGAGAAGTACGTCTCCACCGGTTCCAGCGCCACTCTCGCCCAGGGTAGCGTGGCAGAATTCATGGCCAGGGGGCATCACGCCCGGCACCTCTCTGCCATGCGCAACCAATACCGTCTGCAGCGGGATCAGATGCGCACCTGGGTCCACCAGTACTTCCCGCAAGGCACCCGTGTCAGCGCACCATCAGGGGGGTTCATGCTGTGGCTGGAGTTGCCTGAGGGCTTCGATAGCATTGCACTCAATCAGCATCTCGCCGAACATCGATTGGAAATTGCGCCAGGCCCGCTGTTTTCTGCCAGTGGTAAGTATCAGCGGTGCCTAAGGCTGAATTTTGCCAGCCCGCTGAATGATGATACACATGCCGCGATCCGCCTTATCGGGGACTGTGCTCGTGCCCAACTACTCGTAGTCAGCTGACCCGCAAGGTGTAGAACCATCATGCGATTCATGCGGAATAGATATGACCAAGTTTGGGTATCGCGCACACCAGGGCTGATCTGAGACGGCCACAGCGTTACACTAGCGCCCGTTCCCATTGTCGAGGCCGCCGTGATGTCCCACCTGCTTTCTATCGACTCCCTGTCCCGAGATGACATCGACCACCTGATGCGTGTCGCTGCGAAGATGGAGCCTGTCGCCCAACGTCGCAAGGTCACTCGGGTACTGGAGGGGGCTGTGCTCGGCAACCTGTTCTTTGAAGCCAGTACTCGCACCCGGGTCAGCTTCCATACCGCGTTCTCACGCCTTGGCGGCAGTGTATGCGACACCACAGGCTTTACCTTCTCATCCATGGCCAAGGGTGAGTCGCTCTACGACACCAGCCGAGTCATGGCCGGCTACTGTGATGCCATCGTCATGCGCCACCCGGACCAGGGCTCTGTGGCGGAGTTTGCCAGTGCCACCCATGTGCCGGTGATCAACGCCGGAGATGGCCCGGGTGAACACCCCAGCCAGGCATTGCTCGACTTCTATACCATCGAAAAGGAATTCGCCCGTCAGGGAAAGGCTCTCAAGGGCGCCCATGTGCTGATGACCGGCGACCTCAAGTACGGGCGTACCGTTCACTCTCTGATCAAGCTACTGTCCCTGTATGCCCCCATGCGTATCACCCTGGTGGCCCCTCCGGGACTGGAAATGCCCCAGCATCTGATTGACAGGGTCAGCAAGCAAGGCCTCGATGTGGAGGTTTGCGCCAATCTCAATAACGATTTCTCTGATGTGGATGTGGTCTATACCACCCGCATCCAGAAGGAGCGCTTCACTGCGGAAATGAGCGAAGGCTTCAACCTGTCGCGCGACTACACCGTACACAAGGCCTTCCTCGACCAGCACTGCAACCAGTCCACCATTGTCATGCACCCCCTTCCCCGCGACAGTCGCCCGGATGCCAATGATCTCGATGTCGATCTCAACGGTGACCCACGCCTGGCGATCTTCCGCCAGACCGACAACGGCATTCCGGTACGCATGGCAATCTTCGCCACCCTGCTCAAGGTCGAAGATCAGATAGAGAAGGACCTGCGCGACGTGAAGTGGTTTGTTCCCGAGACAGTTGGTGTAGACGACGCCAAGTACTAACGCACCTCTTGGCGACCTTCATAACGACAATGCCCGAACCAAGGTTCGGGCATTGTCGTTTGAGGAACTACCGGGACATTACAGAACACTGCATCATCGTTGCTCAGCGCGCAGGCAAACCTTCCTGCTGTGCGAACCAGCCTTCTAGAATCAGCACGGCGGCAATGCCGTCGACACTTTCCTTGCGGTAGTTGCCGCCATGCCCCTGCTCTCGGGCAATGGCCTTGGCTTCACGTGTGGTGCCTCGCTCATCGAACATCTCGCAGGGCTTACCATAGCGCCCATACAGGCGCTTTCCGAACTTGCGTGCTCGGGTGCTCATCGTGCTTTCGCTACCGTCCATGTTGAGCGGTAGACCAACCACGAACAGGTCCGGCTGCCATTCATCGACCAATACCGATATGGTCTCCCAGTTGGGAATGCCATCGCGTGCCGGCAAGGGCGTAAGCTCCCGGGCGCTGCGCAGCAGCTCATTGCCCACCGAGACACCAATGCGCCGAGTACCAAAATCGAAGGCCAGGATCAGCCTGCTTCCACACTCGGCCATTAACCGTGCCCGGCTTCGCGGGTCATCAGATTGAGGTCCACGCCCAGCAGGCCGGCTCCCGTATGCAAGCGTTGTTCCGGCGGCACCTCGAACAGTACCTCAGGTCGCCCTTCCACGGTCAGCCAGGCGTTATCCATCAGTTCCTGTTCAAGCTGTCCTGACTCCCAGCCAGCACACCCCAGGCAGACCAGGAATTCGCATGGACCTTCCCCTTTGGCCAAGGCCTGAAGCATATCCATGGAGGTCGTCAGAGCAATCTCATCGGTGACCTGAATGCTGGAATCCCACTCTTCGGCATTACCCTTGTGCAGGATAAAGCCACGATCCTTATGTACTGGCCCACCAAAATACACCGGTGCATGCCGGTTCGGACCATCTACGGACTCAAGCTCAAGCTGCTCGAACAAAGCCTCAAGCGTCAGGTCAGTCGGCTTATTGACGATAACGCCCATGGTGCCCTTGGCATCATGGTCACACAGGTAGCTGAGGGTCCCGGCAAAATTCGGGTCCTCAAGATGAGGCATCGCCATCAGGAAATGGTTTTTTAAACTATCCATAAGACTCCTGGGCGGCCAAGCATGCCTGATGGCAGTCTCCATCAGCACCCTCGGACGCCGTCTTGTTTCGTATCCGGGCCGTGGGTTCACCCCTAGCACGGTAATAGTACTATTGTACCACCGCAGTAAGGTTGCCTCAGAATTGCCTGTACAGGTTCAGGTCAGGCGGCGCTCTATAGCGTCCATCAAGTCCCCTGCAATATCGGTCCCACGCTGGTCATCGATTTCGCGCACACAGGTCGGGCTGGTGACATTGATCTCGGTGATGTAGTCACCGATGACATCAAGGCCAACGAACATCAGGCCCTTCTCGCGAATCATCGGCTGCACCTGCTCGATCAACCAGTAGTCACGATCTGTGAGTTCGCGGCTGACACCGGTGCCACCGGCAGCCAGGTTGCCACGCGTTTCACCAGCGGAGGGGATGCGTGCCAGGCCAAAGGGCACCGGTTCGCCATCTACCAGCAGGATACGAGTATCACCGTGTTTGATCTCCGGGAGATAACGCTGCGCCATGATCTGGCGCTTGCCGCGCTCGGTCAGCGTTTCGATGACGGCCCCCAGGTTGCGGCCATCGGAGCCGATATGGAAGATACCGCTACCGCCCATGCCATCCAGAGGCTTGAGAATGACATCGCCATGTTCGGCCTGGAAGGCACGAATCTCGGCATCACGACATGAAACCAGCGTAGGCGCACAGCACTGAGGGAACTGCTGGGCAAACAGTTTTTCGTTGCACTCGAACAATGCGCGGGTCGGATTGAGTACCAACACACCCTCACGCTCGGCAAAGGCCAATAGATGCACGCAGTTGAGGAAATGACCATCAACCGGGGGGTCCTTGCGCATCAGGATCACATCCAGATCCGCCAGGGGCCGGCTTTCCTCTTCTCCCAGATCAAACCAATGCTGCGGGTCACGATATACCGTCAGTGGACGCTGGCGCGCATAGGCTCGGCCATCCTTCAGGAACAGGTCTTCCTGTTCCATGTAAGTCAGTTGCCAGCCGCGATCCTGGGCTGCCCAGAGCATGGCGAGGCTGGAGTCCTTCTTGTAGGTCAGCTCGGCGATGGGGTCCATCACCACGCCGACACGCAGGGGACGATTTGTCATCGGGTAAATTCCGCAGTCAGAAGGTCAATAAGATAGATGACAGCAGTATGCCCGAGGCAGGCAGCACCACCAAGACAGCCCTGGATACTGCCGTCACATGAACATACCGTCGTTTACTCCGCCGCTTTAGGCGCAAGGCGGATACCGTGGTCTTCAATCACGATCAGGCGGCGCTTGTACAAGCGGCCAATGGCCTGTTTGTAGGCATTCTTGCTGACACCCAGGCGGGCCTTGATTTCTGGGGCAGGACTCTTGTCGGACAAACCCAGATAACCACCACTTTCCCGTAGGGCTTTCATGACCTGATCGCCAACAACATCGAGACGCGCTTCGCCAGGTGGCAGCAGGGAAATGTCCAGGCGTCCGTCTTCACGCACCCGCTTCACGTAGCCTTTGAGCTTCTGGCCGCGGCGCACCGGCCGAGTCAGGTCATCGTGATAGAGCAGGCCCCAGCAACGATGATCCACCACCGCCTTGATACCAAGATCCGTGGCTTCGCCTATCACCAGCACCACTTCATCACCAACGCGATGGTCATCACTGGAGTCACTGAGATAGCGTTCCAGCCGCTGGGATGCTACCGGTCGCCCTTCGTGATCCTTGCTGATCATCACCAGCACCCGGCGCCCCACGGCAGGCTTGAGGCGTTGTTCACTCAACGGCAACAGCAGATCCCGCGGCTGCCCCCAATCGAGAAAAGCCCCAAAGTCTGTGATCTGAACCACACGCAGATCGGCAACTTCACCGACATGGGCCTTTGGTGAAGCATGGGTCGAAGAGCGTGGACCAGAAGACGCCGGGCGACCCGTCGATCTGTCGCGGCGAGGAGAATCAGACATAAAAGAGCATCCCGAAGGAGAAAACCTTCATTATGGCGCTGTATGGCATATGTGGAAACAGCCAGCTCCAGAAAGCAAAAAGGCGACTCAAAGAGCCGCCTTTCATTGCTACGCCATAACTACACACTATATAACTACGCCATACCCATCCCCCAGAGGCTACTTGCCTGGCGAAGGTACTTGGCGTGGCTGTGTCGGGAACCACTGTCCAGTCTTGGCTATCCGGCATTGCACCTGATCCCCCGGTTTCAAATCAACCGGTCGGGAAAATCCGATGTATCCACCTCTCGGTACCCGTAGCCGGCACAGCCCAGGACGGTGCTCCACTGCTACGGCATTCCCCACATGATGGTTGTTGATCCAGACTTCCACCTCGACAGGGCTGTCGTCATCGCCTTCCCACCATGCCCATCCCGCGACCTGTCTTGAATTGACTTCGATAAGACATGCATGGCTATAGGGCTGCCCTTTATGAAACAGCGACAAGCGTTGATCGAACAGGTGCCTGGCATTGTTGTAAAGCGCGATGTCACGACGGTTCAAACGAGTCAGCTCGACCCTGTCTTTTTCACTGATATCGTGAACATCCCCTAGATGCACCTTGCCACGGTTATCTTCCCGCTGGGGAATCTCGATGTCATAACGGGCGTTGATCAGCTTCAGGCTTTCCGCATAGCATTCCGTCATCCCCACCATGCCCACCGCTTCCAGATTCATACCTGTAAGGAAGCTGCTCTGCCGATTATGCATGACGGGAAGGGAATAAAACTCCCGGAAAGTGCCCTGATAGCCATAGTGACGTACGAAGTGTGCGTAGTCCGAGGCAATACGCTGAAGAGGATCACGCAGAAAAGTGACGCTATTGCCTACCCCAGCCAACGAGACAAAGCGCGCAATGGGGACATGCCCAGCCATCATGGCAACAGAATGCCGATGACAGGCCTTGGCGAACCCCCACGCATCGACGGTCTCGCCATATAAAAAATCCCTTGTCACTGGGCTAGTGGCATCAGAATCCTTACCGTAGTCATAAACGACCTTCTCCTTGCCAAAAAGCCTTTCAGCACCAAGGCGAAAGCTGGTACCTGCCGTTTTGGGAATATGAACAAAAAACAGAGGGGACATTACTACCTACTCAAGATATACCGAGGGCAGCCAATACTTCCCCCAGAAAAGACTGATTGAACACCGCTACAGTATCTCCTTCAACAACTGACTGACCAACTTCGGCTGAGCGTATTCGGTGGTTTTGGGCACTGCCTCCACTACCTTGGCACTTCATCAGAGCTGTTGAAACCGGTGAAGTCATCCATTTTGACTTCGTGGGCCTTCTAATGACAGAAATTATGTGCCCCAGAATGAAAGATTGCGGACAGGATGTAGCCCGGCTGAGACGCCTTTACCGGAGAGCCGGTCATAAGAAAATTGCGAAGATCGAAGATCCCATTACGGAGATGTGAATAAGATCGGCTTCGGGTTACATGAGGTGCATTTGATGTGTGGAAGTGGTTTTATATCGGACATCCAAATCCGATTACCAAGTGTGATAAACACTCTGCCGAGAACTCTCGACATACTATTTATACAGAAATATAGACACAAATAACCCCAGCACAATTTTAATTTTTTAAATTGATTAAACAGTTGTCGCAATATATGTAAACCAGAATACAGTCTGTCTAAATGAGTTTAATCCAGGCTCCATGAAGGATGCCAAATTCCTATTTTTCTCATCCTTTCACATTCATCATATAGCTTATCAAACATATGATGTTTCCATTCTTCAGGGAGAGAGATCTCTCTTGTCTTATTTACTTTTCTGTTAATATTTTCATTTTTTGGAATATGCTCATCTACACCAATAAATTCCTGAACTTTTTTAAGATTACTTATAGGGTCATTACGAAAATCTTCAAAATAAAGTATCATTACATTGTCAGGCAAAAGAGACTCACATAATGAATTATAGTTTTTTGCGTATTCAGCATTTGCCCAAAAAGAAGGTCGCTCAAGAAGATTTTTAAAATACTTATAACCCACACTTATTTCATTGTTTTCATTATTCATCCATTTCATATGAAATTTATAATGAGACCAAAGCCTACTTACTGGATCTCTAAGAGTATATACGACTTTTATGTTCTTAGAAACTTCATGAGCATACTTCCACCCATCTATTCCCATGTGGCAATATAGATTAGAAAAGTCGGCACAAAACATACTCTTTTTTTCTCTCATAGAAAAAAGACTTTCATACCATTTATTATCAATATCTTTCGCATTAGCATATTGTACATACCATGAAATATCACATATATTCTCTGATATTGCTTTTGGAGACCAATCAATTCTCCTCTTAATCTCATCTTGCATTTTTAATATACGATTTCTATAGTTTAGTTGCCCACCAACTCCTGCTTTGTTAGCAAAATAATGGATTTCTTTTTGTGGCGTGAAGTATATATCTGGATGTTCTCTAAGCTGGTGGTACAACCATGTAGTACCGGCCTTCATTGCCCCGACGCTAAGAAATAAATTATCAATCATAGAAAATCTCATTATAAATATTTAACGTATCACAAGAAATTTTATAATAATCATATTTCAGAAATTTTAAAATATTTTTTTATGAACTCTATTTCATTTGAATATCGCTTTTCAAGTTTGTCCTTTAAATGATTATCTATTCTAACAGTATCTTCTAGACTGTTAACCTTTCTCTTTATTAATTTTTTATACCTATTAATATCCACATCAATTTCAAGAAAATCCTGTAGTACAACATGAATCTTATCAGGATGTGTGAACAGATCTTTATAATATAGAAAAAGCACATCATTAAAGTGCTTTTCATACTTATTTAATGCAGCCTCGTACCCATTTAACTCATCCTGACAATACAACCAGTTAGATTCACCCTCAACGATAGTCATTAGCTCATCATTAAATTCGTCCTTTTTTATACCTGTGGCTCTATCACCATAAACCTTAGTAAGTTTATAGGAAGAAATAAGCCGAGAGACAGGATTTCGAGCCAGCAGAATAATTTTAGCGTCTGCACCCACCACCTTGCGCATATGCTTGACGCCTTCCTCAGGAAGGATCATATACTCTGGAGTGATTTCACCCAACAAAGGATTCCCCATCAAACAGGGGCGAAAGAGATCGAGATAATCGACCTGAGTCACTGGACGTGTGCTTAGAATATGATTGGTACGTAAATGATTCTTAAATTTCTGGTCTATGAAGCCAAAATCATCTGAATCAACAATCTTTTTCAAGTCTCGGTCAAACTGTGCTCTAGAGAACTCTGTAAGAACATTCTGATGTCGAACCCCATATAAAGTATCAAAGTAATGTAGTTCCTTGACAGGATTCATGTAGACAGATGTGCATTCATCCAGAATACGGTGAAGTAGCGTTGATCCAGCTCTCTGGGAGCCAATTCCGATTACAAACTTTGACATTAGGATAGGTACTCGCTGGCAAGAGCATCTGTCTGATCTTTGGCGAAAGATATATCTCGTGATTCAGACGGAGATTTATAAGTTGTGATCGAGGAGTCGATTTTTCTAAGAACTCCTTCCAGTGCTAATTGATTCGGTTCAATCACATGTCCATTAACCCCCTCTTGTACATCCTCACCTATTCCACCCATATCGGAGGCTACAACCCAGCAACCACATGCTGCAGCTTCCCGGGTTACTAGTCCATAACTTTCAGGCCAGGTAGAAGGAGCAAATAGCACATCAATGCGACGATAAAGGTCTACAATTTTTTCTTGACTCACTCGACCGATAAAGGTGACAGGAACCTTCCCCCAATACTCGATTGACTCATAACCTTCTTCTTTGGAGTGGTCGACGATCAAGAATTCCATGTTATCGGGTTGAACTGTCATAATAGTTTGTTGCAACAACTGATAACCTTTGTGCTCTGACATACCACCGATATGACCACCAACGACTCTGTCAGTATAGGAAGTGTCCTTGGGTGCCCAAGGTACGTCATCGGAAATTCCATTGCGTATCACACGAATATTATGGATGCCATTCTTACGGTAAATATCCGCAAACGCTTCCGACACTGTCAGTACCTCTTGGGCACTGTCCAGTAAAGACTTCAGATCTCGGCGGCGCTCGATAGAGGCTGCAAGATCAATATTGGGTGGTAACTCCAAACTCTGATAAGGGTCGGGATGCCCTTCAGGATAGACTTTACCATTGTGGTCAACCAGGAATTGGAAGTCTGAAATCCACCAGGCATCATGCGCTGTCACCATATACGGCACTCCATGATCCCTAGCCGCCTCAACCACAGATGATGTAAGGCGCTGGACACAATGAAAGTGGATCAGATCCGGCTTTTCTAGGTCGAGAAACTCACGGAAGAGGCGATACATCTCTGGATCCTTGGGATGCCAGTCCATATGCTCTCGCCAAAGAGTAGTGGTGCGATAAACCCGCGTGCCCTCATAGTCGTATACCATCATCTCATGAGGCGCTCGACATTCAGCATCTGCAGTAAATACGCAGATATCAAGATCAGCACTGTAATGTTTGCGAAAAGCTTTGAAGTTATCCGCCAATACGCGAGTTGCCCCTCCAATGGATTGAGGAGGAAAGAATACATTGACCAAGGCTATCTTTTTCTTGGCCCGGGCCTGGCTCACTACAGAAAGAGGGGCGTTATCTCGCATAAAGCTAGCTTCCAACTGACTAACCAAATGGCTACCCAGAGTTTCCAGGCTATATTCCTCCTTCACTCGTTGCATCGCAGTCTGGCCGATAGCACGACGCTTTTCCGGATGCTCGACCAACTCGTTGAGTGCGGTATACCAATCCGAGGTCGTGGCCGCAATATAGGCATCTTCGCCATGCCGAATGACATCACGATAATTGGCGGTGTCACTTACCACGGAAGGAATGGCGAAGCATGCCGCCTCAAACCATTTCAGCTCACTCTTACAGGCATTGATCTCGTCATCATGCAATACGGCAATGTTAATATCAGCCTGCTCCAATAAGGACCAGTAACTCTGCACGCTCTTGACCGGGGGTAGTTGTTTGAACTGATCACTAAAGCGAGTATGGAATGCTTTGGGAAGACGTAGATATCCAACGACCACAAGGCGCGCCGCTAAATTCTGCTCAAGAATCCGCTCGATAGCAGGTAAGGCGAGATCAATAAAGTCGCTGTTATGAGCCTGTGTACCACTGCCATAAAAAATGTCGATGGTAGCCTTCTGCCGCTCGGTCTGGGGGCGAAACTGATTGAGATGATCGAAACCGTTTCGGTGTACCAGACAAGTATGCTCTCTTACTAACTTGGATAAATGCTTGCGTAGAGGCTCGGTGGAAACTATTCCCCCACGACATAAACAAGCAGCCGCATTGAAGAGCGCCATACCACGCGTTAAACCACGATATGTTTCTAACGCAACGTACCCACCATATGTCTCTATAGCAGGTGGATAAATAGGGTCAAATATTAGGTCATCAATTTCATACAGGCCGAGTTTTCCCACCGAATTTACTTGAGCAATAGCCTTGATAACTTTAGGTACCGCAGGGACGCGATAAAAAATAACAATATCATGTAATGCCAATGCATTAGAGTATTTTTCCAACTCCATCCAATCGATAGCGGTAGCACGCTTTCCAACAGATTCTAGTTGTTCTATTTTTTGATTTATTCTATAGCGTTCACACTGTGCCACATGGAAATCACCAACGATAAGAATATTATCCGTATTTATATTCCCTAGCGGTGGTAGCTCTATTAGTTCAGGATTTCCGATCCCGCGCAGATTTCTCCCAGGGAAAGGCCCTCCGAACATAGGAAGATACGCGCGGTACAGTGTCGTAGCAAACTGCCTTGCCGAATCTAATAACCGCCCACGCTCATTAGCATCGACCCACCCCATCAAGGATGCCTGGATGGATTGCCAGCATAGCTCAGCAACCTCGTCCAGCTTATCGTATTGTTGTCGAAAAGTTGGATTAGCTGCAATGCCTTCCGATAGAGAGAGGAGTGCCGCAGTGTTTTGTTGCAGAGCAAGAAGACAGTTCGCACGGTTAAAGAAAAGCCATTTAGGAGGGTTAGGTAGATCTAATGCGGCATTATAATATGTAAGCGCGATGCCATGATGCCCTTCATCTAGATAACTATTTCCCAGTAATTCAAGTGCTTTTGAGCTCTGAAAAAATAATAAGCTTGCTTCCAGTAGTGCCCGCCCTTCTTGCCGCTTTTGTATTCCAAGAAAATGCTGACCTAGCCGGAGATAATCCGAATGAGTGTCTTCTGGCGTGGGTCCCAAAGGTATAGCAGAAACATTTGTTCCTAACAATGAATCAAGTATTTCTCCAGGCTCAATTTCTATGCCATATGAACTACTTCTATCTATTATTTCTTTTAATGAAAAGTCATGAGATAAAATCTCATAAGGCAATAGATTACGTGCGGCCCATTCTCTCAATGATGGATATCTTTCTTCCTCTTTTCCATGAAATATATAGTGAGCTCTTGCTGCCTCTTCGGTTCGGACACCATTCTCATATATATCCGGATAAAGCGTCAGATAAAAGTCTAGATCCACTTCACTTCCATGTACATGCTCTTGCATCTCGTTAATCAACTCGTCTCCCATATTTTCAGCTGGGACTATAGCTTTCTCTGACAATTTTCTAGCCTCCTGAATACATTGAAGAGCATGACTTTCTGAAGCGAATCTTTTTTCAACAAACCCATGACGATACCAATGCTGCTCAAGTTGTTTATCATTCAATTTTGCGAGATCAGGGTATGTTTTCCGATAATATTCAAGATCAAGAACGATACTATCAGACGCCTTTAATCGAGAGTCTTCGCATATCGTATTTTTTTGATTTTCATGTTCTCGGCGCTTCCATATGCCTAGTAGTTTCCCAGCCTTGCTCATTGATATCTCCGGGAGCCTCTAAATACTACGAGGCATCCATATATGAACCTGAAAAAAACTATATTTTTCTACATGAGTATCCATTGAAATAAATTTCAACAACTATTACTTGATGCCACTCAGAAACAAACAAAACATAATTTCACATTCTGAATATGCGTTGATTAGAAAAATAAAAACTGGAACTTATTTCCATTCATGGCGCATGGGGGAATGATCGATATAACTTGTTATCACTACTTTATTTATTAAAAGGATCTTCTATGCGCCAATCCACTGGATATTATTACAATATTTTTTTATAACACTTTATGATCATGAAAATTAATTTAAATCCGACTCAATAAACCGCATGTTTATAACCCACCAGGCGTTTGAGATATCTTCCATAGCTGGTTTTCTTCATGGCGCAGGCCTGTTCAAGCAACATGTCATCACTGATCCACCCTTGCCCCCAGGCAATCTCTTCCAGGCATGCGATCTTCATTCCCTGGCGATGCTCGATGGTCTGCACGTACTGGGCAGCTTCCAACAGGCTTTCGTGGGTACCAGTATCCAGCCAGGCGAAACCACGCCCGAGGCGTTCGACTCTTAGATCACCGCGCTCTAGATAGGCATTATTGACACAGGTAATTTCCAGTTCGCCCCGTTCAGATGGCTTTACGGCTTTGGCTATTTCCACGACATCATTGTCATAGAAATACAACCCAGTTACGGCAAAGGACGACCTGGGCGTTACAGGCTTTTCTTCAATGGAAATGGCCCTGCCGCTTTCATCGAACTCCACGACTCCAAAGCGCTCAGGGTCTTGCACCCGATAGCCAAAAACTGTGGCTCCGCTTGCCTGCTGGGCAGCGCGTTTGAGTTGCTCGGAAAAATGTTGTCCGTGGAAAATGTTATCCCCAAGCACTAGGCAAACAGGGTCACTTCCTATGAACGCCTCGCCGATCAAGAATGCTTGAGCCAGCCCATCAGGCTTGGCCTGTACGGAATATTCCAGGCGTATGCCGAACTGGCTTCCATCGCTCAGTAATTTCTGATACTGGGGTAAATCATCTGGTGTTGAAATGATCAATATATCCCGGATACCCGACAGCATTAGCACTGAAAGCGGATAGTAAATCATCGGCTTGTCATAAACCGGAAGAAGCTGTTTGGATACACCACGAGTAATGGGATGCAGGCGTGTGCCAGAACCACCCGCCAGGATAATGCCTTTGCGGCTCATATCTTTTATCTCTTTTAAATAATTTTTTGCCTGAAAAACAGGGCTATAAAACATTCTAGGAAGGGAAAAGAAGCTTATCGGGTTATGTAACCAGAGGCTTTTGAATAAATCTTGTTTTTTAATGCGTGATTCAATTAAAAACTATTTATACACGTTTCATCCAGGCCATTTATCTAGCCCTCATATTGATCCAGAGTTTATTTGGTGCCTAGCCTTTCCCCTTGGTAACTACCGTCGAGGACACGGCGCCACCAATCTTCATTATCAAGATACCACTTCACCGTCTTGCGAAGACCTGTCTCGAAGGTCTCTTCTGGCATCCACCCTAGTTCTCGCTGAATCTTGGTGGCATCAATGGCATAGCGCACATCATGGCCTGGGCGGTCCTTTACATAGGTAATGAGATCCACATATTTTTTCAGTCCCTGTGGCTTGCCTGGCGCCAGTTCTTCAAGTAGAGCACATACGGTACGCACCACTTCAATATTCTGCTTTTCATTATGGCCACCAATGTTGTAGGTCTCGCCTACTCTCCCTTCCATGGCAACCTTGATCAGTGCACGGGCATGATCTTCTACATAGAGCCAGTCCCGAATTTGTTTGCCATCGCCGTATACTGGCAGGGGTTTGCCCGCCAAAGCATTCAGGATCATCAACGGGATCAGTTTTTCCGGAAAATGATACGGGCCGTAATTGTTGGAGCAGTTCGTCACCTGAACGGGTAGGCCATAGGTACGTCCCCAGGCACGAACCAAGTGGTCCGAACTGGCCTTTGATGCTGAGTAGGGTGAGCTGGGTGCATATGGGGTCGTTTCGGTGAACAGGTCGTCTGGCCCTTCCAGGTCACCATAGACTTCATCGGTAGAGATATGATGAAAGCGAAAGCCTGTGGCCTTTTCTGGGTCGGAGGTTGTTAACTGACTCCAATAGTGGCGTGCGGCCTCAAGAAGCTGGTAGGTGCCAACGATGTTGGTTTCAATAAAAGTTGAAGGGCCATCAATAGAGCGGTCTACATGGCTTTCTGCTGCCAAGTGCATCACGATATCTGGCTGGAACTCGGCAAATATCTGTGCCATACGTGCACCATCGCCGATATCTGCTTGGATAAAATGGTAATTGGAGTTCCTATCAATTTCCGCAAGTGATTCAAGATTGCCTGCATAGGTGAGTTTATCAATATTAACGACTCGTATTTCTGTACGGCGTACGAGTTCGCGTACAACAGCAGAACCGATAAAACCGGCACCGCCCGTCACGAAGATAGTCAAATCTTTCATTTCTATTCCTGAAAGTCACGATAGTTGCCAAATTAATCTCTATGATCGCGAACGATCAGGATGAGCATATTGGCAATGAAGGTAAGGAAGATCACCACAATGGCGAATACTGTTGCGTTATATAGTCGCTCAGGACTGGTCGAATATTCCGGCATCAGCGGACTCTGTAGCACACTGACCTGCTTGAGCTTGCGAGCAGCTTCGATACGAGTGCTTTCCAGCGCACCCAAGGCATTTGAATAGGTGTCCTGGGCAAACTGAGCTTTCAACTCCAACGTCTGGTATTCCGAGGCAGTACGGTTCAATGAATTTCCTGCTGCTTGTGCCAAGCGATTGCGTTCTTTTTCGATCTGGTTACGCAAGGCCGCGATTTCGCTATCAACCCGAATGACGTCCGTCGAGCGCTGGCTTGAAAAACTCCCCAAGGCACTACGTCGAGCCTGAAGGCTCGCCAGTTCGGCTTCCAGGCTGGCCACTACCTGGTTCAGACTTTCCACCGTCGCGGTAGGAGACACCAGGCCATGTTCATTCTGATAAGCAAGGAGATCGGCCCTGACGCCATCCAGACGTTCGCTCAAGCGATCGACCTGTACTTCAAGAAAGGCAACTTGCTCCTGAGCCAGGCGCTGGCCCATCTCATTCATATGCTGCTCGCCTGCTTCCAGCAGCAATTGAGTCATGGCATGGGCGAATTCCGGGGTATATGCCTGTACTTCGATATCCAGTACACCGGAGTATTCATCCAGCTCTATGCTGACACGCTTGAGATAGTAGTCGTGCAGCTCCTCGATGGGTGCATCAGCATCCCAGAGAGAAGAGAAAAGATCACCGTACTGACTATAGTGCTTGCGGAAATCGAGCTTTTCCTGTGCTTGCTTGAGCATATCCACAGACAGCAGATACTCACGCAACAGCAAGAGATCACTGTCACTTTGGGCTCCTGTCAGCAAGGAAGAGAACGTCAACTCAGGAGGGGCTATTTGTGGACTTTCGATAACCACGACAGCGCGAGAAACATAGCGATCATCAGCCCATACCAACCAGTAGAAACTCACCAGTGCAATTGCCACACAGGCCACCGCCCAGTGGGGGTAGCGTTTTACTATCGGCATCATATGAAGGTCTTCCATGACGGACGACAGACTTGGTCGCCAAATCTCAATAAGAGGAATCGTTGTTATCGGTGCGACGTAGCTCGGTTGCCCGAATCACGTCGTGCCATTGTTGCCGGGCTTGATGAAGCGCTGCGTTACGCGACTTGTATTCTTCATCAGACAGTACTTCCTGCGCCGCTGCCTTTGCTTCGCTTTGCAGGCGTTCAAATGCTTTCCTGCGCTGACGGCGCAATGCATCAAGCTCTTCCAGTGTCAGGTCGGCCAGGTCTTGCGTCGATTCACCACCGGTCTCAGCGTGGTAGGTCTTGATGGCATCGTTGATGTCATCGAACCATTGGGCATGCCCATCCTTGAGATAGATACCCGCCTGGCACAATTCGCGCAGGATACCTTCCCCATGGGACACCATGATCAGGCTGGATTGCCCTACTTTGTCCTTGAATGCCTTGATGGCCTTGCTGCGAAAGATGCGATCACCAACGGATGTAGCTTCATCGGATAGATACACATCAAAGTCGAAGGCTAATGACAACCCGAAATTCAGGCGCGCACGCATGCCGGAAGAATACGTCTTGATCGGTTCATCGAAGGCGGGCCCCAACTCAGCGAATGCCTCGACACTCTCAATGATCTGACGCACATTCCGGCGCCCACCATGCACCCGGGCAACAAATTTGACGTTTTGGCGCCCCGTCATCGAGCCTTGGAAGCCCCCGCTCAAGCCAATCGGCCACGATACGGCGGAGTGGCGCCGAATTTCACCTCGTTCGGGGCTGTCCATGCCCGCTATCAAGCGAAGCAAAGTCGACTTGCCGGCTCCATTTCGGCCGATCAGCCCTACACTGACCCCGGCAGGAATGGTCAGGTCGACATCCCGCAACACCCAATCGCTGCCGTGGTGATTGTGATAGCGCTTGTAGAGGTGGCGAATCTCGATCATTGCGCCTTCAACCGATCACGGAAACGTACATGTAGGATCAGCCCTAGTGCCATACTGGCCAGAGTCCATAACCAGAAGTAAGTCATGCTGGTGCCGTGCACTACCCGATAGGTGTCAAAGAAGGCATGGCGTAGCATCTCAAGCCCGTGAACAATGGGGTTGAGCATCAAGTATTCCAGCATCCAGTGCGGCAGATGATTCAATGGAAAGACCACGCCGGAGAGAATCAGCAACGGCAGATTGATCATTCTTATGAGAATGGCCACCTCGGACACGAGAGTACCGAGTACCGACACTACCAACCCCAACCCCAGGCCCATGGCCCACAGCGATAGCCAGCCGAATATGGCCCACAGCACATGGTCGGGAAACAGCTCCACATCCAGCATCATGGCGCCAACAATGAACAGCATGAAAACTAGGGTACGCAGCATGCCTTCCAGAAAGTTGCGCACCAGTACCGGGTCAATGGGCTGTACCTGCCGATAGGCAAACAGAGCCTGATTGGCATTGATCGCTCCCAGGCTTCGCATCATGCCTTCTCTTACGAGAAAGAAGCCCATCAAGCCGACGATCATCCAGGGAATGAAAGGGGCGCCGGGAACCAAGCGACCACTAGCGATGAAGCTACGTATCTCCACCATGATCAAGGTGAAGGCCATGGGTTCAGCAAGCATCCAGAACCAGCCCATGCGATCCGCCATGGTGCGGGAGATGGCCTCTCGCATGAACATGGCGTACCACACACTGCACGTCACAGCGAAGGAAGGGCGCGCACCTCCCTTCAAGCTTCCCTTGCCATCATGCATCACCTCGGACTGAGCTTGCTGCAGAGACATCAGAGATCGATCGCAACTTTGGTAGCAACAGCGATTTGATACAGAATCTGGCTGATGCTGGTGGCTAGCTGAATGTTCTTGGTGGGTACTTTCGGCATCACCAGAATCTCATCACCCGGGCGCAAGACAACATCGTCCGCATCACGCACCTCACCACTCTGGCGTACCACCAGAATATTGTCGTCGTCGGCACGCTGGGTCAGGCCTCCTGCACCGTCGATATAGTCACGAACACGCGAACCGGGCCGGAATACTGCCGCCTGGGGAACGGTTATTTCGCCACTGATCAGTATGGAGTCGGTCACTTCTGGCAGGGTGACGACATCTCCATCCTGCAACCGGATATCTCTTATTTCCTGATCAGAGGCCACCACCAAGCGTCCACTGGGTTCCAGTACGCGGGCACGCTCGACAAATTTCTGGATAAGCTCCGCCTCGCGCACACGAATCTCAGCCTCTTTGATGG